>JBDIVR010000093.1:0-2522 GCA_039794265.1 Myxococcota bacterium | reverse complement strand
GTCTTCGATCCGGATTGGGGCAACGACCTGACCACGGTGGACGGGTTGTGGATCCTCGAGCTCGGCACCTTCGGCTTGTTCGGCTTCCTGACGCGCTTCTCGCTCACCGTCGTTCCCGTATGGATGGCTCTGCGTGCGATCGGCCGGATCCGCTCGCGACGGGTGCACGCGTTGTTCTCGTCCGTGGCGCTGATCGTGGCGTTCCGCGCCGTCGACTTGCTGCCGAACTCGGGCCTCGGCGCCATCACGCTGGTCTTCTCCGGCGCGCTGGCCGGCCTCTCGATCGGTCTGCCGGTCCAGGAGCGCGGGCGGCGCCGGGCAGCGCGTCGGGCGCGAGCCGCAGAGGTCGCGGTCCCCGCCGGATCTACCGACACCGAACCGGTTCGCGCGTAGCAGGCGGTCCAGTCTCTCGGGGTCGCGCCCGCGAGGAGACCGCGCGGCTGGTGTCACGTCGGCCCGTAGCGGGCGACGATCCGGACGAGTGCCTCCCCCCCCGCCATTCCCACGGCGAAGAAGCCGAACGCCAGCGCCTCCCGGCGCAGACGCAGCACGCCATGCCGATGGATCGCCGGCCAGATCACCAGCAGCACCGGCAGCTCCGACAGCGCGACCGCCGTGACGACGCCCGGCAGCCCCCCCAGCGACCAACCGACCGGCAGGGCGACGACGATCCACAACGCGCGCGCGACACTGCGATAGAACCCGTAGCGGGTATGGCCCATCGCGAAGAGACACGTCTCAGCGGGGGTCAGTACGCTGAAGAGCGCAACGCGAAAAGCAAGCGCCTGCAGGATCCACCCGGCATCGGCGTAGCGCGTGTCGTAGAGCACGCTGACGAGCAGCGAGCCGGCCGCCGCCAGCCCGCCGAGCGCAGTCTGGATCCCGGCGTCGAGCGGAAGTCGCGCGCGGTAGAAGACGTCCGGGATGCGGGCGCGATCCTGGCGGTGCACTTCGCTCAGCGCCGCGAACAGCACGCCGTGCGTCACCCGGGTGACGACGTCCGCGAGCGCCTCGGAGAGGAACACGGCGATCGAGTAGACTCCGAGACCCGTCATTCCGATGAAGCGGCCGAGCAGCAGGCGGTCGGCCTGCCGGGATACGAAGTGCAACGCGCTGCTGCCAAAGATCCACTTGCCGAAGTGGAACAGCGACACGGCCGCCCCCGCATCCCAACCGATGCGGTTGCGGGGGCCCCTGTGAATCGCATGGCTCGCGACCAGCACCAGCGCCGATCGCACCAACGTCGCTCCGACCAGCGCCCAGACCGTCGGATGCAGCCACGCCCAGACGATCATCGTGGTCGTACTGACGGCCTGGGCCGACAGCTCGATCGCCATGATCCTGCCGATCGAGATGCGTCGACGCAGCGTCAGCAGCGACGTCGAGTTGAAGCCCGAGATCAGCAGATTGAGCGCGGCGACCGGGAGCAGCGCGCGCAGCTGCGGCTCGTCGTAGAGCCAGGCGCCGGGCCACGCCAGCGCGGCGGCGCACGCCGCCAACACGGCGCCGCGGACGATCTGGATCGTCCACGCGGTGTTCAGGAACCCCGGCTCGTCACCTCGGCGGTTCTGCATGACGCTCGCCTGCAGGCCGACGTCCGACAGCATCTCCAGGCCTTGGATCAGCACGAAGACCAGCGCCATCAAGCCGAACGCTTCGGGGAAGAGCAGCCGCGTCATCACCAGATTGGCGGCGAAGCGCAGGAACTGACCCGCGCCGAAGCCGCCGATCTCGAGCATCGAGCCACGAATCGTCCGGGCGCGGAGCTCCCCCGAAGGGCGCACGACGAGCGGATCGCTCATGCGAACCCCATGGAGCGTCGCGGAATCATGGCGCCGCGGCCGGCCAGGGCGACCCTCGGTTGGCGTGAGTTCCGGAGGGATCGGCCCGTGTTCCGCATATCACCTGCTGTTGCCGTACCTGAACCGAGCCCGGGCGTGAGCCGAGCCCGGGCGCGGCGCACCCGGAAGCTCCGGAATCGACCGAACCCCGGAATTTCGTGAGCCGGAGGCGCGTGCGGCGAGGAACGCGCGCGCGATCCTACCGCGCGCCCGGCTCCTCACCATGGCGCCAGCAACGAGAGCTGCAGGCAGCCCGTTCCGCCGGTGGACCTGTCGCCCGGGCGACTCGCGGCCCACCGGCGACCGTGAACCCGCCGGGGCGCTCCGGAGCCCTGTAGCCGGAGCCCGATCCAGCCGAAGGATCGAGGCGAAGGATCGGGCCGACCGGCGTGTCGCTGGCGTCCGGCGAGTCGATGGGGTTTATTGGATCCGCTTCTGCTCCATCTGCTCGGATCTCTCGAGACACTTGCAGGAGGTTGCCAACGGGCGTCATGCAACTCACGGAAACCCGCGTCTCCTCTCCCCCCGTATCGCTCGGGATTCCGCTCGATACCAGGCCCGACCGCTTCGGCGAGCTGCGCGATTCGAGCTCGGTCCGCGACGACATGGAAGCGCTGCGCCGCCGCATGGCCGACGACGGCTACCTGTTCCTGCGCGGCGTCCTCGACCGCACGGTGGTCG
>JBDIVR010000092.1:0-2706 GCA_039794265.1 Myxococcota bacterium | reverse complement strand
ATGAAGTACTTGGTGCCTTTGGCGCGCGCCAACGGCGCGCAGTGCGAGACGCTGGTCGAGCGGCTGGGGAGCGCGACGCCGACGGTGCGGCAGATGGAGCGGCTCTACATGGCGTGGCGTACGAGCGACGCCGACGGGCGGCAACGCATCGTCGAGCACCCGCATCTGTACTTGAAGGCGGAGGACGAGGCGGCCGGGGGCAGCGGAGACGAGGAGCTGGATCGGCAGGCGGCGCAACTACGCCGAGACGTCGAGACGATCGCGGCGGTGTGCTGGCGGGCGAGCCGGCGACTGGACGGGGGCGTGCTCGATGTGGTCGACGGCACCCGTCGACGCCGACTGCGTCGCGCCTTCGACGAGGCCCGTCACGGCTTCTCGTCGCTGAGCGCGCGCATGGATCAAGGAGCGCAGAGGGATGCTCGATCTCGAGACACGTACGGCGATCCTGCGATTGCATCGTGAGGGCCACGGGCTTCGCACGATCGCGCGGGCGCTGAAGGTGTCGCGCAACGCGGTCCGGCGGGTACTCGCGAGCGGGCGGGCGGAGGTGCCGCGTCTCGAGCGCCCGGAGCAGCTCGGACCGCACATCGAGCTGGTCGAAGATCTTCACGAACGGTGCGCGGGGAACCTCGTCCGTGTGGTCGAGGAGCTCGAGGTGTCGGGGATCGAGGTGGCGTACGCGACGCTGACGGCCTTCTGCCGTCGGCACGGGATCGGGGTGAAGGACAAGACGCCGTCGGGGCAGTACCACTTCGAGCCCGGCGAGGAGATGCAGCACGACACCTCGCCGCACCGGGTGAGGATCGGCGGCGTGATGCGCACGGTGCAGTGCGCGTCGCTGGTGCTGTGCTTCAGCCGCGTGCTGTTTGCCCAGGTGTACACGCGGTGGACGCGCTTCGAGTGCCGGGTGTTTCTGGCTGAAGCGATCCAGTACATGGGCGGCGCCGCGGGGCGTGCGATGCTGGACAACAGCTCGGTGATCATCGCCCGCGGCCGTGGAGCGAACGCGGTGCCGGCGGACGCGATGGCGGCGTTTTCCGAACGCTTCGGCTTCCGCTTCGTCGCGCACGAGGTGGGCGACGCGAACCGGTCGGGCCGGGTGGAACGACCCTTTTCGTACATCGAGAACAACTTCTACCCGGGGCGCAGCTTCGCGGACATCGACGACCTCAACCGGCAGCTCCGTGCCTGGTGCGACAAGGTCAACCGCCGGCCGAAGCGCTCGCTCGGCTTCGTGCCGATCGAGATGCACGCGATCGAGCGAAGCCGGCTCAAGCCACTGCCGCTGTACATCCCGGACGTCTACGACGTGCACAGCCGCAGGGTCGACGTCGACGGCTACGTGAGCCTGCACACCAACCGCTACTCGGTGCCGGCGGGGCTTCTGGGGCGGCGGGTGGAGATCCGCGAAACGATCGATCGGGTGCGGATCTTCGATGGCCACGAGCTCGTGGCCGAGCACCGTCGCCACGAACCGGGCGCCCGGCGGGCGTCGCTCCTCAAAGAGCACCGCGTGCAGCGCGGGCGCTGTCGTCCGCCCCCTCCGACCCGCGAGGAAACGACGCTGCGGGCGGCGAGCGAGGAGCTGGGCCGGCTCGCCGATGCGCTGCGTCGCCGCCACGGGGGCCAGGCGTCGCGGGCGATGCGGCAGCTGCACCGGATGTGGCTCGAGTATCCGACCGAGGCACTGATCGGGGCAGTGCGCGTCGCGCTCGACCACGGCCTGGTCGACCTCGAGCGCATCGAGCGGATGGTCCTGCGTCGCATCGCCGGCGACTTCTTCCGGCTCCCGGTCGAACCGGGGCCCGACGACACGGAGGAGGACGACGACGATGGATGACGACCTCGAGCAGCTGCTCGTAAACCTCAAGCTCAAGCAGATTCGGGCCATCCTGGGGCGCGAGCTGCGGCGCGCCGAGAAGAGCAGTCCGAGCTACAGCGACTTCTTGAGGCGCCTGTTGCGGGAGGAGTACCAGAGCCAGCAGATGCGCTTCCTCGACTACCGCATCCGGCGCGCCGGGCTGCCGGAACGCTGGACGCTGGATACCTTTCCGTGGGACCGCCAGCCGACGCTGCACCGGCCGACCATCGAGCAGCTCGCCGAGCTCGACTTCATCGGGCGGGCGGCGAACATCGTCTTCGTCGGCCCGACCGGGGTGGGCAAGACCGGGCTCGCGAGCGCGATCCTCCTCAAGGCCCTGCAGACGGGCTACCGCGGCCTCTTCGTCAAGGCCCAGGACCTCTTCGACGAGATGTACCGCAGCCTGGCCGACCTCTCGTCGCGCAAGCTCGTCAACCGGCTCAGCCGCGTCGACCTCCTGCTCATCGACGAGATGGGCTACCTCAACCTCCGGCCGGAGCAGAGCAACATCTTCTTCAAGCTGATGGAGGAGCGCTACGGCAAGAAGGCCACGATCATCACGACCAACCTCGACTACGAGCAGTGGTACGACTTCCTCGGCAACAAGCAGATGGTCAAGGCGCTGCTCGACCGTCTCCGGCACCGCTGCCACACCATCGCGATCGACGGCGAGAGTCTGCGGACTCCCGAGGCCTGACCGGCCGCCTCCGCCGACGCTTGATCAGCGACGATTACTTTTGCCGGTCAGCGACAACTAGTCTTGCCGGTCCGCGGGCGACCTGACCGCGTGCGAGGCTGCCGGGCCCAGGAGGGCCAGCCGGTGGTCACGGATGAGCAAGTCAGGC
>JBDIVR010000091.1:0-2812 GCA_039794265.1 Myxococcota bacterium | reverse complement strand
TCCAGAAGCTGATCCGAGTCCTCACTGCTCTCGAGCCGACCGAGGAGGCGACTGCAGAGCGCGTCGCCTAACGTCACTCACCGGAGCCGCCGCTCAGAGAAGATCAACAGCCGGCGGGACATCCCCCTACTTGCTGGTGTAGGTGTCAGCGGAGAGGTTTGCGACGGAGCAAACCTGACACCTTTTCGGTCCTCTTCATGCGAACCTACAGCCCGTATTTCGCTTTCACATAGTCTTTCGTCACATGTGTAAGTGATGGCGGACCACCGCCGTGCCAGTCGCTGTGCGGGTAGGTCAACTCCCACATCCTCCCGTCCCGTTTGTCAACGTACAGTACATCCCATCCACCATTGGATGTGGCAAGCTTCGTCAATTCAGACGATACTAATTCTTTAATCCGGAGTGCGGTGTCGTCAGCAATTACTTTGCCAGCAACCTTTTCCCACTTTCCTTCAAGTTGAACTTCATCCGGTCCTAACGGTTTCATGGCACACTCCTAATGATGGCTCCCCGGGGGATTGGTCCATTGGGAATTACGAATTCAGGCAATCCGCCTGATGTCCAACCATTCCCAATAAAGCCGGGACTGGCGTTTCGTATCGGAACGGCAATCCCGTTCAAGCAGAATAAGGTGTCAGGTTGATTTATTTGCGTCGCCCGACCATCTCATCTCCCCCGCCGCACCCCGGAGATAATTCAACCTGACACCTTTATTTCGTGACACCTTTATCTTGTCCGTCATTCGTTATTCGTGCTTCGTTATTCCCTGGAGATTCCCTGGAGGCTCACGTCGTCGCCACGCGGACCTTGTTCGGGCCGGCCGCCGCGCAGGGCCGCAGGGCCTGTAAGCAGTCAGCAGGCTCCGACCTCCCCGAGGGAGTTGCCACTTCGGGCGTTATCGGGCCTCCATCGCCCGCTTGTCTGTCCTAGCCGTCGGCACCGCGGCCGGGTCGAAGCCCATCAGCCGCAGCGCCGCCAGATCGAGCGCCACCGGATCCGTGGCGGCCAGCACGACGCCGAGCGGCACGTCGCGCGGCGCCAGCGGGCCCTCGCCCTCGCCGGCGAGCAGCGCGTCGGCCACGTGCAGCACGCGGCGGACGGGCGCCGGCGCGTCCAGGTGCAGCCCGGCGGCGTCGCTGTAGTAGAACGCGCGATTCAGGTCGAGGCACATGCGCCAGGTGGTCTGGTTGCCCCACCAGTTGCCGGCGCGCGGGAACGCATCGCCGCGGGCGGCATCCTCGAGGCGCCGGAATGCGCGGAACAGCGCGACGCCGCGGCCACGCGCGAGCCACGGCCTTGCGATCTCGGTGGCGCGGCTGCGCCAGCGATCGATCCAGCGGTTCTCCGGGAACTCGTCGCCGCCGTCCGCCGGCGAGCCGAGGCTGTGGTGCGGCAGCCAGTTCTTGTCGCCGTTGATGCCCACCAGGTTCTTCAGCGCGAGCGTGATCCCTGTTTTCTTGTGCGTCTTCAGCTTCGGCAGGTTCACGACGAGATCGGCCTGCAGCACCGTCTCCGAGAGCAGGTACGCATGGCGCCCGCCGCGATGCTGTTCGATCGTCGGCCCCGGGTCGTAGTCCGCGCCGCGGAAGCGCGCCGGATCGAGACCGGAGCCCGCGAAGAAGCTGTGCGCGCCGAGGTCCACGGCGCGGTAGCCGCGCGGATCGCCGGGGAGCGCTTGCCGCTCCGCCATGATTCCGTCCTCGAAGCGCACGGCCTCGCGGCGCAGGTCGATCACCTCGAGCGGACGGCCGAACTGCTCTGCGTGCCGGGCCGCGATCTCGTCGAGGCCCGCGACGCGCCGGATCGCCGCGAAGTCGCAGTCCATCTGCGGCGCCTCGGCGATCGCGACGCTGCCCGCGGGTCCGACCGCGAGCGCGGCGTAGTCCGCCATCGCGCGGACGACGGCGCCGTGCGTGATGACGCTCGCGAGGCTGCCGCCGGCGCCGTCCGCGGGATTCCAGTGGCGGATGAAGTTCGGTTTGAGCACCACGCGGCCACCCGGGCGGACCAGATCCGCGAGCGGGTTCCATGCGGGCGTGTCGAAGCGCGACGAATCGAGACCGAGCGCCGCGAGCGCGGCGCGGACGGCGTGGAAGGCCGGGTTCGCTGCTGCGGTCGCGCGGATGCCGGGCCACTCGGGAAACGCAGCCGAGGGCTCCCAAGGTGCGACCGCGGCCCCGTACGGGGCGGATCCGTCGCTGGCCGCGGACGGAGCGCGAGCGAGACCGACGCGAATCAGAACGCTTCCTCCTCTGCCGCGCACGAGCGACGGGAACCTAACGCAGGCGGCGGATGGTATGCTCCGCCGCCCGATGCCGACACCGCGAATCCTCGTGAACGCGCTCTCGCTCAGTGAGGGCGGCGGACGCAGCTATGTGACCAACCTGGCGCGGGAGCTCGGCCGGGACTCTCGGGGATTCGCGTTCACCCTGCTCGGTCTCGATGGCGCGTTCGACGGCATCGACACGGGCTCGCTGCCGGTCGAGACGATCCGTCTCCCGTCGTCGCCTCGCGCGCTGCGCGTGCCGTCGCGAGTGCTGTTCGAGCAGCTGCTGCTACCGCTGCGCGCGCGGCGCTTCGATCTTCTCCAGGGCCGCAGGGCCTGTAAGCAGTCAGCAGGCTCCGACCTCCCCGAGGGAGTTGCCACTTCGGGCGTTATCGGGCCTCCATCGCCCGCTTGTCTGTCCTAGCCCGAAGTTCCGGCCCCGCTGGTGAGGTTTGTTGTGGAGTGGCGGGGGGTTGACCTGATCTTGGCTCCAAAAATGTAGCCACTAAATAATGATCTTTGTTCTTGACGACGGGGCCAGTTCTG
>JBDIVR010000090.1:0-2874 GCA_039794265.1 Myxococcota bacterium | reverse complement strand
CAGCTGCCGCGAGAATTCCCGAGTCGCGTGGAGCCGCCACCGGCCGCGGTCGCATCAGACACAGCAGCAGCGGCGCGGTCAGCAGTTCGTAGTGCTGCCAGGCAAGGCGCCCGAACAGCAGCGTCGCCGTCACGCCGGCTCCGAGAACGAGCGCGTCGACGGCGGCAGGATGCGCGGCTCCGTTCCGGAGCGCAGGCTCGTGCCGAAGTCTCGCGAGGAGCGCGGTGAGCAGCGCGAGGCCGAGGATCGCGGCCAGCAGCAGCGAGACGTCGAGTCCCGCGACCTCCAGCATCAGCTGGGTGAGCGAGAAATTGCCTGCCTCCGCCGGCAGTTCGAAGTCCCACCACAGGCGATCGAAGGCACCGAACCACGCGCGCCACAGCGCGAGCGAACCGAAGGTCCAGACGGTCGTCAGCACCGCCAGCGCCGAGCCGAGCAGCACCCCTCCCGCTTCCCAGGCCGCCCGCGGGAAGCGCCGCTCGAAGAGTCGCGAGAGCCCGAGCCACAACGCGGCCACGGCGAGCAGCGGCTTGAAGGCGAGCGCCGCGCCGAGCACGATCCCGCCGAGCCCCGCACGCCAGCGCGCACCGGGCTTGCGGCCGAGCGCCAGGAACAGCGCCATCGCGAGCAGCAGGAGCCGGTTCACGTTGCCGACGACGGTATCCGAGGAGTAGGGCTCGAACGGCCCGCCGAGCAAGGCGACGGCGATCCCGGTGCCGACCCAGCCGTAGTCGAGCGTTCGACACAGCAGCACGACGGCGCCGAGGGCCGCGAGCAGACTCAGGAACTGGAAACGCCGGTAGTCGCGTTCGTAGTCACCGCTCGCGGCGGCGCCGAAGGCGGCGTAGAGGAACGGCGACGAGAAGACTTCGATCACGGGCCGCGCGCGCACGGCAACTCGCAGGCGGTCGCCACCGCCTGCGAGCGCCTGTTCGCGACCGACCTGGGCAAGTCTGGATCCCGCCTCCGGGCGGTACGGATCCGCAATTTCTCCGTCGATCAGCGCACGGCCGACCAGCCAGAACTGGTAGAAATCGATCCCGGGGCTCTGACTGGCGATCCGCCAGGCGCTGGCCGAGACGATCGCCACCAGCAGCAGCGTGAGCGCCCCGGACGGCGAAATCCTCCGTGCGCTCATGGCACGGGGGGCTTCTCCGCACCTTCGGCGCCCGCCGTCACCGCACCCGTCGCGGGGTCCGCACCGGCAGCCGCGTCGGCCTCCTCCGGCGCGGCCGGTGCAGCCTCCGGGAGCGAAGCATTCTCGATCGCATCCCGGAGAGTGTCCTGGACCTCGCGATCGCCTTCCTTCGCGAGCGCTCTCTCGAGGGCCGCGACATGATCGGCCGTCGCGAGGAACTCGAGAGCGTCGGCGACGGCTTCTCGCACGCTGGCGTCGGAGTCGCCGAGCCCGCGCAAGAGCTGCTCCGTCGCCTTCTCCCCGGCGAGGAAATCGAGCGCTTCGACGGCCCGCAACCGGGCGGCCACCGAGGGATCGCCGGCGAGGCGCTCGCCGAGCAGCGGGAGTACGACGTCGCCCCCGATATCCTCGAGCTTCGCGATCGCCTCGATCCGGATCGCCTCGTTGTCGTCGCGCAGCTCGGCTTCGAGGCGCGGTAGCGTCTGAGGATCCTCGGGCTCGAGGAATCGGATCTCGACGAGGCGTTCCTCGATCTCCGGGGGATGCACGGGCTCGTACTTCTTGACGAGCGCCTCCTCCTTCTGTCCGGGCGCGCGCTTCGCGCGGAGGGACTCGGCGAGCGCTTCGACGAGCTTCTCCCGATCCATGTCTCCGGTCTCTGTCCGTTGCTCGGACTCTCCGGACGAACAGCCACTTCCGAACAGGCCGGCGCCGAGAGAGAGCCCCGCAGCGATTGCCACCGAGACGGCCGAGAACTGGCGAATCCGACCGGCGCGCTGCCGATCGCGACCGAACGATTTGACCCCGCTCACTCGTAGTCCTCGATGGCAGAGACCATCGTGTCGAAGATCGACTCGTCGGTCTCTGCGTTCGCCGCCTGGACGAGTACCGACAGGGCGGACTGATCTCGGTCGTCGACCCACGACATGCCCCAGGCGGCCTCGTCGCGCACGTCCGGGCTCGCATCGCGCAGCCCGTTGCTCAGCGCGACGGCGGCTCCGGCGGTATCCAGCGACGTGATCGCGTCGATCGCAGCGAGCTTGACGCTCTCGGGCGCGTTCGACGCCAGGATGTCCCCGAGCGCCTGGGTGCTCGCCGGCGTCTCGATCTCGCCGAGCGCCTCGATCGCCGCAATGGACACGTCCACGTTCGAGCCCAGCGCCGCCTCGCGGAGCGACTCGAGGACATTGGCAACCTCGGGAGCATCGGGCTCGCCCTCGAGTCCCTGATCGAGCAACTGGTCGACGGCTTCGATCCGCTCCTCGCTGCTCGCGGCGGGGGTCGCGAGTAGCGCGCGGGCCTCTTCGAGGCTTCGCGGACTGCCACCCGACGCAGCGTTCCGGGCATCGCGGGCGACCGAGCGCGCATGGCGCTGAGCGGCAATGTATTCGGCTCGCCCCGGCTCGCCCGGTCGAGGCGCCTGGCCTCGCGCCCGCGCCTCGGAGGCCTGGGTGACCTCTGCGTCGCCTCCCGCGGCGAGGTCTCCGCCAGTCCCGGACGGGGATCCACGACCAACCCCGAGGCCGGCTCCCGGCGCCTCGGAAGCCGCCGATCCCGAACGCGCCGCGTTCTCTCCAGCGGTTTGCGCCTCGAGCGCGGCAGATTCCTCGGAGCCTTCCGGATGCTCCGAACGGAGCGCGTAGCCGATCACGGCGACCGCCAGGATCAGCCCGGCGGCGGCCAGGAGCACCGACGGCCTCACCCCGGTCCTCGTCTGCGGTTCGGGACCGCCCTGT
>JBDIVR010000089.1:0-3119 GCA_039794265.1 Myxococcota bacterium | reverse complement strand
AGCGTCTGACGCATCCAGCGCTCGAGCGGCATCCACAGGGCGCCCTTCAGATGCTCGTCCGGTCGCGCTCGGAAGATCGTCGTGTGGGCCTCGGCGGCGCCGCTCGGCTGCTCCTCGGTGTAGTAGTACGCAGCGAACGAATTCCGGCTGCGACTCGGAGGACAGCGCACCGCGGGAACCCCGTGGAAGCTCGACTCGCTGGTCGCGAAGATCACGCAGCGGTTGAAGACCGGTGCGAAGGCGTGCTGGAGATGGCGAACGCCGGGGTCCCAGAGTTCGAACTCTCCTCCCCAGCTCTCGTCCCAGCCCTCGTTCAGGAACACGAGGATGTTGAGGCGTCGATACAGGTTCGTGTCGGGAATGCGATTGAAGTCGACATGGACGTCGAGATGCGCCCCGCTCCCGTAGAGATGCATGCCGCCGCCCCGCAGCGCGCGGTCCGCCCGAAGCCGGTCGATGCCGGTGATCTCGGAGACGACGGAGAGCCAGGCATCGCTCGCCAGAAGCTCGTGGAGCTCGCGCACAGGATCCGGGAAGTGTCCCGGATCGGTGACCTGCACCTTCCCGGTCTCGTTGACGGCGCGGAACTCCCGTCCGACCTGGCGTGCCTCGGCGAAGGACGGGTAGCTGCGCGCCACGCGTTCGGCGAACGCAGGTGCGAGCAGATCGTCGATGCAGACGAACGACGTCGGCCGCGCGGACCGGAACTGCTCGCGGAGCGCGGCGAGATCCAGCGGCATCAGCAAGGTCGCGAGATCGACATCCATCGTGCCTCTCATCGGACGAACCGCGGCTCGCAGGGACGGCCGCCGCGCAGATTCCCGCGCGCGGCCCGAGCGCGGGGCGTTACGCCATCCGCGGGATCGAACCGAGCACCTCGACGCCGCCCGCCGCTTCGACTCCACGGGTCGTGCTGAGCACGGGATCCCGCCACTCGAGGACCAGTGCGGCGAACCCGGCGAATCCGAGCGACGCGACGAACGCGACCGCCGCCAGCTTCCAGCGAGAACGCTCCGGTCCGGCCGGCGGGAAGGCTCGATCGAGCACCGAGACGCGCGCCCCCTGCTGCGCCCGCTCCAGACTCTCGGCCAGCTCGGCCTCCTTCACCTTGCGCATGTACTCGGTGTAGGTCTGCTCGATGACCGTCGCGCGCTGCTGCAGCGAGGAGAACTCCTCTCCCAGCGTCGGAATCCGGGCCACCTTGGCATCCAGATCGAGGAGCTGCTGATCCGTCTCGGCCAGCTGCTGGCGGAGCTGGTCGATCTCGCGCTGGACCGCGACGACGACGCCGCCCTCACCGGCTCCCCCGCCGCTGCCGACCTGCCCCTCGGCGGCCGCGATCTGGCGTCGCAGCGCCTGGACGTTGGGATGCGTTTCGGTATTGACGGACAGCTCCTGCGCCAAGGCCGAGCGCAGCATCGCGAGGCGCGCTGCGGGGCCGACCCCGTCGCCTCGCCGCCCGTAGTCGGCACGGATCGTGGCGAGACGCGTCTCGGCTTCGACGATCTGCATCGCCAACGAGGTGCGCTGGCTCTGGAGGCGCTCGAGCCGGGCCAGCTGGGCTTCCAGCTCGTTCGGCAGCTCCCCGCGATGCGCCTCCTGGAACTCGGCGATCTTCCGCGTGTGCTCGCGGAGGGCTTCCTCGGCCGTCTTCAGCTCGCGCCGCATGAACTCGGTGGTGAGCCGCGCCTGCTCGGAGCGCATCCGGATGCCCGCTTCGATGAACAGCTGCGCGAGGTCGTTGGCCACCGCAGCGACCTCCTCCGGTCGATCGCCGGTGAAGGTGATGCCGAGGATCTGCGCGCGCTCGAAGCGCACGGGCGAGCCGACGCGAACCTCCTGGCCCACCTGGATGTTCCGGCGCATCCGCGCCACCAACAACTCGCGCGAGACCTTCTCGCGGTCCTCCGCGTAGAGGTCGTGCTTCTCGATCAGCTGGTTCAGATTGTCGACCGAGAAGACCTCGCCGAGCAGCGCATTGACGCGCTCGAACGGGTCCTCCTCGATGGTCGGCCGGACGAAGTCCTGGGCCACCTTCTGGCTCGCCACCAGCACCGTCGCCTTGGCGGCGTAGCGCGGCGTCTGGAGCAGCGCGACCGCCACGCTGGCGACGAGACCGAGCGCGGAGATCACCGCTACGAGCAACCAGCGACGCCGCAGGATCCCGATCGGATCGGACAGGAACGCCGGGAGCCCCTCCGAATCGTCTCGTTCGTCGAACTCGTCCATACCGCCTCTCGCGGCGCCACGTGCGATCGAGGCGCCCGGACCCTAGTGTCCTGTCTCAGAAGTCCGCCTGCATTCGATCGCGTCTCCGGGCCGCTCGCCGCGTTGCGCTCCCTCGCCGTAGCGACGGCTATGCCTCGGTCGCGCGCCTTGCGCGCGGCCCGGAGACGCGATCTCGGTGCACTCCAAGCCAAGCGAAAGGCCTCGAGAATCCGACGGCGGACTTCTGAGACAGGACACTAGCTGCCTGCCACGAACCCGAGAATCGCACCCGCGACGGTCTGCAGCAGGATCTCGAGCGGATAGAGGGCGCGGCGCAGCTTGTAGCCGGCCACGACCGGCACAGCCGCCGGAACATAGACGAGATCGCCCTTTTCGAGGATGAAATCGGTGCTCGCGTCCCCGCGCTGGATGTGATCCAGGTTGGCCCGGTACATCACGGTCTGGCCCGCCTCGCGGCGGATCACGCGGACGCGAGAGGTCGCGCCGAGCGTCGTCGCGCCCCCGGCCATCGCCACGGCTTCCGAGAGCCGCGTCTCGCGCTCGAGCGGGAAGCTCGATGGGCTCGTCACCTCCCCGGTCACGCTGATCGCGGTGCTCTGGATCTGCTCCACAGAGACCGTCACGCTCGGAGTGAGTCGGAATTCGGCGATGCGTTCCTCGATCTCCCGGGCGATCTCGTCGGTCGTGCGGCCGGCCGCGTTCACGTCGCCGATCAGATCCATCGAGAAGCGGCCGTCCGGGCGGACCCGCGCGATGCGGTCGATGGGCGGATCCGGCAGCACTCGGATCGAGAGCTGGTCGGACGGGCCGACCCGGTACGCGACCGCATCCCCGACGCTCGCCGTCTCCGCGAGGGGCGTGCTCTTCGGCGCACTCGAGCAGCCGATCGC
>JBDIVR010000088.1:0-3128 GCA_039794265.1 Myxococcota bacterium | reverse complement strand
CGGACTTCGAGCCCGATCTACGGATCACGTACGCGCTGTCGGACCTCGTCCAGTCGAGCTCGGCGGTGGTCGACATCTACACGGGCGAGCTGCTCGAGGTGAGCAGTTGGTACCCGAACGGCGCGCGCGAGACGCACCGGACGCAGCAGGCGGACAGCGTGCAGGTGGAGCCGCTGGGGTTCACCGGGAAGGAGGCCGACGACGAGGTCGGGGTGGTGTACTTTGGGGAGCGGTATCTGATCCCGAGGATCGGACGGTGGGCGTCGCCTGACCCGCTGCATGTGCATGCGGTGGGGGGTGGGGAGGCGTTGAACTCGTATCACTATGTGGGCGGGAACTTGCTACAGGGGCGGGATCCGGTTGGACTGGAGGACAACGAGGAGATTGACTCGCAGCGTCCAGGGGCGCCTGCGGGCGAGCCACTGGCGTCATACAAGAATGACAACGGCGCCGTAACGGAAGCTCCAACTGGCGTATACCTCTATAGGCCTTCTGCTCTCCCGAACGACGGAGGTACCCTAATACTCAGACAGGGCACACGGTTTCGCTTTGACCAGAGTGGCGCCGGAGGGAGTGAAGTGCTTCCGCCCTCGTTCTCAGCAGCTGTGGTCGGAGCCTCAGCCGATGCCGATTCACGATGGATTCAGTTTGGCTCGGTGCAGCAGCGGGTAACTACGCAAGCGGGAACTAGCGAGAGCAACGTCAGTCTTGCACATCCACTTACTCTAGCCGCGCGTCCTACGCTCGACGACGAGAGCGGTCGAGCCTGGTTCGTGGACTCGCGGGACAAGGATGTCTACTACGGTGCGCGAGGAGGATCGGCCGAGGCAGCGTGGTACGCGTCGGACCGTTCCATCACATACGACGCGCCTCTGCACGATATCGACCCCACGGCGTCAGCGATGTTTGAGCGGGACAGCTCTATTCAAGAGGTGAGCTTCGTCGGGAACTTTCGCAGCCATTTGATGCAGCGAGGCGAGGTTGTGGCTACCATCGAATGGTCGGTCGAGAAGGTGTACCGGCGCACAAGCGAAGGAGCTGAGCTTGCCCGGACAGTGTACCGGGTGCAAGCTCCCACGACTGAGGGGGAACTGAGCGATCTGGAGCGTCAACTGATGCAACAATACCAAGTCGAGATGATCGGGCGATGAGGGACTGGCTTGTTGCTGCCACTCACGCTCTCGTGATGGTTGCTTGCGGCGGACAGGGAGCAGATCGTGCGCGTACTCGCGACACGGTAACTACTGCCCAACCAGTCCAATCTCCACGTCATCAACAAGAACGCGCGACCAGAGTCGACGAGCGTTGTGCGCATGAGCAAACGCTATCATTGGAGGACCTCGGCGAGTCGGAAAACCCGCGTGCCGGTTTGTGGAGGCGCGTGGGCGATGACGCGGCAATCGTTCACGAGTTTCTGTACTACGACGGCGTAGTAACGTTTGTACCGCCAACAAGTGGCTCCGGCCCGTGCATGCATCCTGGATCTGGCGCGATACCACACATTGTCCCGTGCGGGCCGGAGGCGCAGTGCGATGGTTTGGCTCGCTACGCCGCGGTCTGGGACGGCAACGACCTGACCGTCGTAGGAGAGGGCTGGGGCCTCAAGATAGCTTCATTCGTTGACGATCGTTTCGTGTATGAGCATTCGGGCGGGATGTCGAGATTCCGCCGCCTGCGGCCGGGTGACGAACTCACCAGCACGGAGGCCAGGATGCTGCAGCGACGGCCTCCCCCGGGTGACTGAAAGCATCCGAAGCATCCGACCCAGGTTGGGGCGTTCACGTTTTCCAGGTTGCTCGCGCGGGCCGGCGGCGGCGGCGCGCGAGGGCGGTAGGGGAGGCGCTGATCCCACGCCGGCGCCGTCGGGAGCGGCCGATTCGGCGCCGCGACGCACACCGCCACTGCAACCGTGCCCCTCGTCTCCCACCGCGGACGCACCGATGCGTGCTCGTCGCGATGACGAGCACGCTGAAGCACGGGACCGGCGCCGTGGTCAGCTCGGGGGAGGGGGCTCGCAGCGAGCGGCGTGGTGGACTCGCATCCACCACGTGCCGTACGGGAAGACCACGTCACGCTCACCCGCGCGCCAGCGGGTGAGGGCGTCGTGATACGCCTCTCGGAACGCGCGCAGCCTCGCGACGGCCTCGCGCGCCGCCTCGCCGTCTCCGCCCGCCGCGAACGTCGGGTTGCGCGCGCCGAAGAGCTCCCACTTGGTCCCGCGACGCGTGATGGGCACGCGCACGACGCGCTCGGCGCCGAGGAAGCTCTTGCCGAGCCGCTTCGCCTCGGCCCACGCCTCGCGCTCGAGCCGGCGGACCGCGGCGGCGATGGCCTCGCGCGCCGCGTCGGCGCTCCCGTGCTCGGCGACGAGCGCCTCGGGCATCACGATCTCCACCTCCGCCTCGTCGGGCCAGTCCTCGTTCTCGTCGTCGAACCACTCGTCCGGCCGCTCGACCCGCACGACCCGCCGCCCGATGTCCTCGACGCGCGTCAGGGCGCCCGGCCACTCGTGCGCGTAGCGGACCAGCCCCGACAGCGGGCCGTTCGCGACCACGTACCCGAGCTGCTCCACGAGCGTCGTGCGCGTGACGGGCTCGACGGCGCTCGTCTGGTGCTTGTCGAGCACCTCGCCGGGCCAGCCGCGGTGCGCCTTGGTCGCGCAGGCGAGCATCCGGTGGAAGTCCTGGAGGAAGTCCGGGAGCACGCCGTCCACGTCGGTGGCGACGAGATGAAGATGGTTGCTGAGCTGGATCGCCGCGTGCACGACGACGCCGTGCTTCGCGGCGGCGACGGCGAGGCAGTACCAGAAGAGCTGCTCCATCTTCCGGTCCTCGTCCGGACGGAACAGGAAGAAGCGCCGGGTGGTCCGGCGGCTCAGGAGGTAGGTGACGCCTCTGCGGACGCGGCGAGCGAGCGACATGCCCGCTGCCTGAGCGAGCGGCGTGCCGCGACCCCCGCACGCGATTCCGCGACCTTACGAGCCGCCGATCGGCGAAACCGCCGCCAGTCCGCCGGCGGCCGCCACCGGGCCGCGGCCGGGCATCTCAGTCGAAGAGCTCGTCGGCGCAGGCGACGGTGGCCGCCTTGCGGAGCCAGCCGTCGAGCTCGTCGAGGTCGGTCGAGCCGAG
>JBDIVR010000087.1:0-3322 GCA_039794265.1 Myxococcota bacterium | reverse complement strand
CCAGAACTGGCCCCGTCGTCAAGAACAAAGATCATTATTTAGTGGCTACATTTTTGGAGCCAAGATCAGGTCAACCCCCCGCCACTCCACAACAAACCTCACCAGCGGGGCCGGAACTTCGGGCTAGTCGCGGCTCGTTGCGGCCGCCGCAGGCGTGCGTTCGAAACGCCGGACGAGGACGTCGCCGAAGAACTCGCGGCGTTCGGTCTCCCGCCAGCCGTCGTCGAGATAGCGCTCGAGGTGCTCGCGGCCGAACTCGAAGCCGAAGGCGCGCTCGGTCCCGCCCTTGAAGACCCAGATCGCCTCGGCGTCGGGGCCGGCTTCGGCGAGCGCTCGCGCGACATCCCGCGGATCGCGCAACACATAGAGCCGCGGGTCCCAGGTGTCGGAGATGACCGTCGGGTCACCAGGGACGGGAACGATCGGGTTGAGGCCCTGGTAGTGGTGGCGGAGCGCCAGGGCATCCTCGGCGAAGAAGACCAGGATCGGCTCCCCGGGCCCTTCACGCTCTTCGATCCATGACGCGACCCGCTCGCAATCGCATCGCTTCGCCAACGGCTGGAAGCGTAGGAAGGACGCGGCCAGGTTGCCTGCAACCATGAACGCGACGACGGCATGGACGAGATATCGGCGTGGCGCTGCGTCGAACCAGGCGAGCGTGCCGGCGAGGACAGGGACCAGCAGCGCGATCGTATGTCTCGGCGAGACCATCGAGATCCCGCCGAAGGAGATCGTGAGCACGAAGAAGCCGGCGTACACCGCGACGACCGTCGCCCACGCGACGTTTCGAGCCGAGAGCAGGCGCGACGGCTGTCGGCGAACCGAGAGGAGCAGCGTCATGATCGCGAGTGCGACGAGCCCCCGCGTGGCTCTCGTGGCGACCCGGATCCGATCCTCGGACCATCCTTGCTCGAAGATGGCGACCTGGACCGGGAATGCGTAGGCCTCGATGCGTTCCGCCGCGAGCCGGACCTGTCGGGACACCGACGGCGGTTCGTCGACATCGTGGATGCGATCCCCGAGCTGCCGGGAGGTCAGGACGAACATCGGGATGCAGAGGACCGCGACGGCGGTCATGCTGGCCAGATAGCGCGCCGCACCCCGCCGCCGGCCGGTCGCGACGAGTGCTGCGCCGAGCCCGGCCAACAGGTAGCCGAGGAAGAATTGGGTATAGAGCGACGCCGTCGCTACGCCGATGAGCAACAGGTCATGGTGGAGGCGGCGTGGCTTCTCGCTCCAATAGATCCGTTCGTAGAGCAGCAGCAAGAGCGTCGAGAGCAGGATCGTCAGTGCATAGAGGCGAAGCTCGACGGCGGCCCAGATTGCGAGCGGATGCGTGGCGAGCACGAGTGGGAGCAGGGCGGGCTGGAGCCGCGGGAAGGCGCGCCGGGACAACGCCCACGCGGCCACGAGTGCTCCGGCCACGCAAAGGATCGACAACAGCCGATCGAGCAGCAGGGAATCCCAGCCGATCGACCAGAGGTACATCAGCACGAAGTACAGAGGTGGCAGGTGCGAGAAGTCGAGAGTACGCGAGAGGGCATCGCCGAGATCGCCCGAGATCGTCCACAGCGTGTAGGCTTCGTCGACCCACAGGTTGAGGACACTCGCGAGCCACGCCGTCGCGATTACGAAGGTCGTCCCGATCAGCAGCAGCGGAAGGCTCGAGGCTCGAGCCGGGCAGCGCGGGGTTTCGGAGTCCACGGGAGCCCGCGAGAATACGAGACCGCTTCGTCGCTGCCAACGAGAGCGCCTTCTGGAGGGACTCGAATCGATGCGTAGGGATCCCGCGGACTCCGTGCCGGTCGAGAGAGTCGCCTTGTGGACACCTGGCTGGCCGACACTCGCCAATGGGATTGCCACCTACGCGATGACGATGCAGGAAGCCTTCCGAAAGTCCGGCGTGCGAGCCCTGCTGGTGGCGCGTTCGGTCGACGGCGTTCCTCCCCCCGATGTCGTGAGCGCCGCGCCCGGTTCCCGCCCGCATTCGCTGGCCGAACGCCTCGCGGTCCGGCTCCTCGGACGAGTCGGCCCCGATCGGGCGCTTGCGTACGAGTTGACGCGTTCGATCCTGAACGTTCTCGTTCGCCTCCATCGGGAGGAGCGCATCCAGATCTTCGAGATGGAGGAGAGCGCGGGCTGGGCAGCTCCGATCGCGCGGCGCGGGCCGGTGCCGGTGGTGGTTCGTCTCCACGGCCCGTGGTTCCTGAACGGCGTTGCCCGCGGAGTCCCCTTGGACGCGGCGTTCCGGCGCCGCGACCGGATCGAAGGCGAGTCGCTCCTGAAGGTTCACGGCCTCACCGCGCCCAGTCGCGACGTCCTGCGCAGGACACGCGAACACTTCGAGCTGCCGCTCGCCGATGCCGTCGTGATTCCGAACCCTGTAGTGGTCGCACCGGCAGAGGCCTGTTGGAATGCCGAGAGGAGCGATGCGGAGAGCATCGCCTTCATCGGGCGTTTCGATCGGCACAAGGGTGGCGACACCGTGATCGACGCCTTCGCACGCGTGCTGGAGAAGCGACCGCAGGCGCGTCTGCTCTTCGTGGGCCCCGACCGCGGCCTTTCGGACGACCGCGGTCGCGCCTGGCAGATCGACGGCTATGCGTGCGAGCGGCTCGGCGCTCGGCGAGATCGAATGGAGTGGGTGGGCGAGCAGCCCATGGAGGCCATTCCAGGCTTCCGTCGCGCGGCAGCAGTCACGGTCGTGGCCTCGCGCTACGAGACCTTCGCGTACGCCGCACTCGAGGCCATGGCGATCGGGAGCCCGCTCGTCTCGACCGATGCTGGCGGGCTCCAGGAGGTCGTCGAGGACGGGCGCAACGGCCTCACCTGTCGGACAGAGGACGCCGGAGCTCTTGCGGCACAGTTGCTTCGCTTGCTCGACGATCGCGCGCTGGCTGTCCGACTTGCGCGGCAGGCACGGGCGGACTGTCTCGAACGGTATGCCCCGGATGCCATCGCACGCACGACGCTCGACTTCTATCAGTACGTGCGCGACCGAACGTCCGCATCCAGGCGCTAGGGTCCTGTCTCAGACGTCCGCCTGCATTCGGAGCGAGTGGCCAGTTGCTGCTCGCAGGTATCCGAAGGCTACCGGGCGCCGGAGTGCGCGATCGGGTTCTCGCCGACCCAGCGTTCGTCGACGGGATCCGCGGCCCGCTGGTAGCGCGCATCGACGGCGATGCGGAAGCGATTCGACCGGTTGTCGAGCGATCCGTGCAGTGTGAACGGCGTGAAGATCATGACGTCGCCAGGCTCGAACTCCGCCGTCAGCCAGCGCAGGCCGAACTCCTTCTGCGCGCGCTTCGGGTGATGGCTGTAG
>JBDIVR010000086.1:0-3490 GCA_039794265.1 Myxococcota bacterium | reverse complement strand
TGATGACTCGGCGGGCTACGCGGTGATGACTCGGCGGGCTACGCGGAGATGACTCAGCGGGCTACGCGGTGATGAATCGACTTGGGCCGAGCGGTTTGTCTGCCACCCACCCCGTTCGCACGCCCACCTACTCGATAGGTGATTCGAACTTCGATGCCTCTACGCTGCATTCTGCCGCGCAAGCCGTTTCCATTCGTACTCGAGACAAAGGAGCGCAACCATGCGCACGCGATTGTTTTCCCTGTTTGCAGCTACCGCGCTATTGAGCGCGCCGTTCGCCGCGTCGGCGTTGCTTCTCGATGACTTCCAAGACGATCAGCTCGTCGCGATCGGGATCGGCCCGCCGAATCCTCGGGAAGCCTTTAACACGGTGGCGGCCCTCCTGGGTGATCGGGAGATCTTCCTGGAGCGCACCGGAGGCTTCGGGGCCGCGTCCGCGGACGCGAACATGACGGAGGCCGGCGTGTTCTCGCTCAGCACCGGCCCGGGCGTCGTCGCCAGCGCGGCGTTGACGTGGGGCGGCTTCGGCCTCGCCGACGTCACAGGAGCCGGCACCAGCGAATTCCTCGAGCTCTCGGTCCGATCGGATCTCGACGCCGTCGTGACAGTGAACTTCCTGTCCGGCGGCGCGACGTCGTCGGCGACCTTCAACATCACTGGGACCGGCACCGGGGCGGGGGATCCGTTCCAGTTCCGGAACGTGGCGCTTGCGGATCTCGTGGGCGGCGCGGATCTGACGAACGTCGACGGGATCTCGCTGCTGATCTCCGGGCCGGCTTCGCTCGACCTGCAGATCGGCGTGCTGCGCACGGTCCAGACTCCCGTTCCGGAGCCGGGCACGCTCGCGCTGGTCGGGCTCGGCCTCGCCGGTCTCGCGCATTCGTCGCGACGGCGCGCCTAGCGGCAGCCTTCGCAGCGAAGGTCCCGCGCGCAACGACGACGGCGGGTACTCGCACGGCGAGTGCCCGCCGTCGTGCGTTGGTCCGGCAGATGCCAGAATCGGTCTGCGCCGCGAGATTTCCTTCTTGTTCCTGCTGCCGAGCGAGTTTGCCCCCGGTTCGTTGCCAGCGCGTGCATGCGCAGCCGTTCTCCACGGCGAGCCTTTTGGATGCGCAGGGGCTACTCGCGTCTGAACAGATGCTCATGGTCGCAGAGGTCTCCGCGCGGTTGCCTGCGTGGAGGCACTCAACTGCTGTTCCAGGATCAAAGGAGCGTTCCGATGCGCAACCAACTGCTCTCGGTCGCCGCTGACCGCGACCGCACTCCAGATCGACGACTTCAGCAGCACTCAGATCTCGTCGATCGCCATCGGTCCGCCGAACCCGCAGAGCGATGTGACCACCGCAGCGGCTTCGCTGGGGACCCGGACGATCGCGCTCGAGCGAACGGCGGGCTTCGGTTCCGCGTCTGCGGATTCCAACGGGACGGCAGCGAACGTCTTCTCGCTCAGCACCGGTCCCGGCGTCGTCGCGAACGTGACCTCGAGCTACTCGGACTTCGGCGTCGTGGACATCACCGATGGCGGCGCCAGTCAGCTCTTCCAGTTTCCTCTACGCGGGCGGACCTCGGCGCGCTGGTGACGGTGACCGTCGTGTCGGCCGCAGGCACGTCGTCGTTCGACTTCGCGATCTCCGCCACGGGGGGACGGGAGCCGCGGCTCCGTCCGCGCTGCAGAGCGCGAACCTCGCGGATCTGGTCGCCACGGCGGGCCTGACGCAGGTCGAGGGGATCACGTTTGCGATCGCCGGACCGGCCTCGTTCGACTTGCAGATCCAGGGGATTCGCACCGCTCCGATTCCGGAGCCGGGAGCAATCGCGCTGTTCGGGATCAGCCTTGCCGTCGTTGGTTCGCGCCGACGCGGATAGGACGCGCGTCCGCGGCACGCGAGTGCAGCGAGCGCGATGCCGACCGCCAGGCCCTGCGCGGCGGCGACGGGTTCCGGCACCGCAGTGAGGGGCCCCGTCACCGCGTAGTCGACGAGCACGCTCGTCGGACCGACCGTGACGGATCGGGAGTGCGGCGGCACGCCTCCGCCAGCGAAGTCGACCTGGATCGTTCCGGGCGCCAGCGCCGGGATCGCGTAGCCGCCGCCGGCCGCCGTCACCGCGTAGTACGGGCCTTGGCTCGGCAGGACCGTGACGCCTTCGATGCCTTCGCCGGCGTCATAGCGACCGTTGCCGTCGAGATCCATCCACACGGTGCCGACCACGAAGCGGTTGTAGTGATCCACGAACGCTTCGTCCGCCTGTGCGTAGTTTCCGGTGACGACGAAGGGTCCCACCTGGTTCCTCCGCTCGAGATCCGGAACGACCGCGACAGCGACGTTCGTGAACGCCCCTCCGAGGCTCATGATCGCCTGGCGATGCGGGCGTTCGGGCTGCATTCCGGGGGGGCCGCCGGCGCCCCAGTCGACGTTGAACGCCGCATGGCCTTCGAGCGCGAACTCGGAGAAGGCATAGGCGTTGCCACGCTGCTGGAGCGCACGAAAGCCGGCATCCCGGACGCGTTGGCTCTGGCCCAGATGGTCCTGCCGGTCTCGCGCGATCATGTCGAGAGAGTGCGCGAGCGCCGCCGCATGCAGACGCGTATCGAAGGCGGCCGGCGGCATCGGGGGGAGCGCCGCGAACTCCGTACGCAGCAGTTTCAGGTTCACCTGGAAGCCGCTCAGGCGCGCCCGAATCAGCGGATCGTCGATCACCGCGAGGAACTGACCCTCCGCGGCGGGATCCTGGCGGGCGCGGTTCAGCAGCCACAGGTACTGCTGCTCGCGGCCGTCCGGGCGCGCGCCGTCGGCGGACTTGTGCAGGGTCCACTCCACGAGGCCGGCGGCCGACGCGCCCGGGGCGCCGGCCGCGCCGAATAGCAGAACGAGCAGCCCCATCGCCGTCCGGCCACCCTGCAACGCTCGCCGTGCCACCGCGCTCCCCCCGACCGGGGGAATCGGGTCCGCACGTGCCGGGCGGCGTGATCGCGATCACATCTGGCGCCGTTCCGATGGCCGCCGCGCGCGGCGGGCTCTCAGGCGTCCCGGCCGTCGGCGAGGAACTGGAGCACGATCTCGTTGAAGCGCTTGGCCGCCTCGGCCATCACGAGGTGCGCGGCGTTCGGGATCGTGACGAGATGCGAATCGGGAAGCGTGCTCGCGAGCTCTCGGGCGAGTCGCGGCGGCGTCAACCCGTCCTGCTGCCCGCAGACGACGAGCGCGGCATGCGGAGCGCTGCCATCGCGGTCGGTCACATCGTGGCCCAGACACGCGTCACACTGGCGCAGGAAGGTGTCATCCGACATCGGGAAGCCGTCTTGCAGGAAGCCGCCGAGCATGCGCTGCACGAGATCGGCCTGCTCGAGCGTTTCGTCCGACAACGTCCACAGCATCCGCTCCCACGCGATCACCTCGAGCGGCAGCCCGTGGCCGCTCATCGCCTTCCACTTCTCGATCAGCATCCTTCGCTTCGCGTCCGGGCGTGCCCAGCTTCCGACCAGGATCAG
>JBDIVR010000085.1:0-4398 GCA_039794265.1 Myxococcota bacterium | reverse complement strand
CGCGCGCGCACTGGGTCGAACCCGGCGACGTCACGAGCCAGCTGCTCGCGCGCGAGACGAGCGAGCGCTTCGGAATCGTCTCGGCCGCGCCGCACGAGCAGCTGGCGCGGCTGCTCGTAGTCCGCGTCGATCGACGCTGGGATGCGGTGGATCCGAAGCTGCGGCGCGCGGCCGCCGAGCAATGGCTCACGCGATGGCGCGAAGCGACGCCGCAAGGCGTCCTGGCCGTCGTCGACGAGTCGGATCGGCCGCGGGTTCGCTTCGATGGAAACGGCCGCGCATCACTGGTGGGCAGCGCCCGCTGACGGCTCGCGCGGGCGAACGCCGGCTCCGTCGCGCCGGCGGCGCCTGCGCGCGAGGGCTCCGGTCGCGGACGCGGCGGCGAGACCGCCCGCCAGCGGATCGGCCTCCGGAACCCGCGTGACGTCGGCCGTGATGAAGGCCTCGGCGACCTCGGCGGGGCCTGGCGGCAGGGGCAGCGCATCCGGCCCGACGGTCCGGTCGAAGAACGCCTGCGGAAACGGGACTTCGAAGAAGAACACGGCGATGTCGACGGGATCGAAGAGCGGCCGGAGCGAGTCGAGAATGAAGTACACGCCGTCGAATCGCTTGATCACGAGTCCGAGAGTCGGCAGCGCCGCGATCTCGTCGACGACGTCCATGCCGTTGCCGGTGACGACTCCGAAGACCGTGAAGCCGGAGTCGACTTCGTCGAGCTGGAGATTGTCGGAAACGTTCACGAACCAGTGACTGGTGGCGCTGTCGACGACGCCCGGGACGCGGCTGTATGCGACCGTCCCGCGCCGGTTCGGCTGGTTCCACTCGTTCGCGATCGGGTCATCCTGCGGTACGACGCGCACGACCTCGGGCTCGTCGAGCCGGAACAGGCCACCCTGGATCACGGTCTGGCCCTCCTCCGAGTTCTCGACGGATCGATGGATGATCGCGCCCGCGTAGTCGCCATCGTCGACGTAGCGCAGGAAGTTCTCGACGGATCCCGGCGCAGCTCCGAGACACAGGGAGGAGATCTCGCGGCACAGCTCGACGTCGTAATGACCGAGGGGCGTCGCGAAGCGAACGACCGGGTTCTCGGCCGCCGCCGGCAGCGGGACGGCGAACCGCGCGATCGCAAAGAGAACGACAGCGACGTGTCCCGAAGCAGCGCGGTCCATCAGCCGAAATCGTACAAGAGGCGATCCCCCGCGGCACTCTCGCTCCGGTCCCGGTCCCGTCGCCCCCCCGGTCCCTGCCGGTTGTCGCGCGCTTGACTCCCGAGGGCAAAGCGTGGGAGAGTGCCCCCGATTCGCCGCTCGGGTGGGCTCCACTGCCGGGCTCGGCGCTGGTGAGGAAGGAGTCTCCATGTCCCTAGAAACACGCCGCCTCGCGCCGGTGGCTGTGGCCCTCGTCGCTCTCGCCCTCACCAGCGCGCCGGCCCGCGCCGCCGAGCCGAGCTTCCTCACCTTCGAGAGCGGCCCGGTGCGACCGCTGGCGCTGTCGCCGGACGGGACGCTGCTGTTCGCGTGCAACATCCCGGACGGACGGCTCGAGATCTTCGCCGTGGGGCCCGCTGGCCTGACCCACAGCGGCTCCGTTCCGGTCGGGCTCGAGCCGGTGGCGGTGGCGGCGCGGACGAACGACGAGGTCTGGGTCGTGAACCACCTGTCGGACAGCCTCAGTGTCGTCGATGTGCCGACCCGGCGCGTGGTGCGGACGCTGCTCGTCGGCGACGAGCCGCGCGATCTGGTGTTCGCCGGTGCCGGAAAGAGCCGCGCGTTCGTGACGACGGCGCATCGGGGGCAGCATCGAACCCATGCTTCGATTGCGGGGGTGCCCGGCGCCGGCGATCCGCAGCTGACGACGCCCGGTGTGCCGCGCGCGGACGTGTGGGTGTTCGACACCGCGAACCTCGGGACGACGGTCGGCGGCACGCCGCTGCGGATCCTGTCGCTGTTCAGCGATACCCCGCGCGCGTTGGCGGTGAGTCCCGATGGCACGAAGGTCTACGCCGCTGCATTCCATTCGGGGAACCGCAGCACCGCGATCAACGAAGGCGGCGTGTGCGACGGCTTCGCTCCGGCGACGCCGTGCATCGTGAACGGCACGCCCGTCCCGGGCGGCGTGGCGCCGCCGGCGACGAACTTCCAGGGCCAGCAGGCGCCGGAGGTCGGCGTGATCGTGCAGCTCGATCCGGGGAGCGGTGAATGGCGCGACAGCATCGGGCGGAACTGGAGCGCGGCCGTCCGCTTCCACCTGCCGGACAAGGACGTGTTCGAGATCGACGTGGCGACGCTGGCCGAGACGGGTTTCTTCGCCGGCGTCGGCACGATCCTGTTCAACATGGCGGTGAACCCCGCGAACGGGAAGATCTACGTGTCGAACTTCGAGTCGCGCAACCGCACGCGCTTCGAGGGCCCCGGGATCGCCGGGGGGAGCACCGTGCAGGGGCACCTCGCCGAGGCACGCATCGCGATCCTGTCGGGGGGACCGGCGGTGGTGTCGCGGCACCTCAACAAGCACCTCGACTACTCGATCCTCGCCAGCCATCCGCTGTTCGATCCGTCGGTGAAGGACCACAGCCTCACGACCCCCCTCGATCTGGCGTTCTCGAGCGACGGCACGACGCTGTACGTCGCGGCGTTCGGTTCGGACAAGGTGGGGGTGTTCCCGGCGGCGGCGCTCGAGAACGACAGCTTCGATCCGGTGGCGCTGAGCCCCGGCCATCTCGACGTGCCGGGCGGCGGACCGGCCGGGCTCGCGCTCGACGAGACGCACGGGCGGCTGTACGTGGCGACGCGCTTCGACAACGGCGTTGCGGTCCTGGATCTCGCGAGCGGCGCGGAACTCGAGCGCCACGCGCTGCACAATCCGGAGCCGGCCCACGTCGTTTCCGGGCGCCCCTTCCTCTATGACGCCGTCGAGACGTCCGCGAATGGCGAGGCGTCGTGTTCGTCGTGCCACATCTTCGGCGACTTCGACTCGCTGGCGTGGGATCTCGGGGATCCGGACGGGACGGTCACGTTCAACCCGATCCCGAAGGAGGCGGCGTTCGCGGCGGGTTCGTTCCCGAACATCAACGGCACCGGCAACGTGAACGACTTTCATCCGATGAAGGGGCCGATGACGACGCAGACGCTGCGTGGCCTCGCGCGCTCCGGCGCGATGCACTGGCGCGGGGATCGCTCGAACGGCTTCTTCGGACAGGACGCGTTCGACGAGGCGCTGTCGTTCGACAACTTCATCGTCGCGTTCCCCGGGCTCGTCGGGCGTGCGGCGCAGCCGAGCACGGCCGAGATGCAGGCGTTCACCAGCTTCGCGCTCGACGTCGTGCTGCCGCCGAACCCGGTCCGGGCGCTCGACAACTCGCTCTCGACGGCGGAGCAGAACGGTCGCAACTTCTACTTCGGTCCGGTCTCGGATGGGATCGGCGACTGCAACTTCTGCCACACGCTCGATCCGGGGAGCGGCTTCTTCGGCACCAACGGCCGCGCGAGCTTCGAGAACGAGTCCCAGATCGTGAAGATCCCGCATCTGCGCAACGCGTATCAGAAGGTCGGCATGTTCGGGATGATGTCGGTGCCGTTCATCGGCGGCAGCGGGTTCGCCTCGCAGGGCGATCAGGTACGCGGCTTCGGATTCCTGCACGACGGCGCGATCGATACGCTGTTCCGGTTCTTCCACGCGACGGTCTTCAGCTTCCCCGGCGGCGACGCACAGCGCCGCGACCTCGAAGCGTTCGTGCTGGCCTTCGACACGGATCTCGCGCCGATCGTCGGCCAGCAGGTGACGCTGACGGCGACGAACCTCGCGCCGGTGCAGGCGCGGATCGACTTGCTGTTGGCGCGCGCCGTCGCGTCGTTCGACTCCGCGCTGCTCGGCGGCAGCTCGCGCGAGTGCGACGTCGTCGTGAAGGGCGTGGTCGGCGGCGAGGCAAGGGGGTGGGTCTTCGAGGTGGCGACCGGGCGCTTCCGCGCCGATCGCAGCGCGGCGCCGACGCTCTCGAAGGCGGAGCTGCTCGCGCTCGCCACCGTTCCGGGCCAGGAGCTGACCTTCACGGCGGTACCGACCGGGTCGGGCGTGCGCAGCGGCATCGACCGGGATCTCGACGCCGTCCTCGACGGCGACGACAACTGTCCGGCGGTCGCGAACCCGAGTCAGAGCGATGCCGATGCGGATGGCGTCGGCGATGCATGCGATACCGACTTCGTCGCGGTGCCGACGAACGGCCAGCGCGCCTGCGTCGACACGATGAACAAGCTCGGCTTCCAGCTTGCCCGCACCCAGGGGATCGACGTGCTCCGTTGCCTCCAGAACGGGCAGAAGGGGAATGGGTCGAAGCTCGGTCCCGTCGGGATGCAGACGGCGCAGGCCTGCTTGCGCAACGACGTGCGCGGGCGCGTG
>JBDIVR010000084.1:0-4738 GCA_039794265.1 Myxococcota bacterium | reverse complement strand
GGCCGAGCTCCACCGCGTCACGCCTCCGGCCGACGACCTCCCGCAGCACGTACGCTGACAGCAGCATCGCTGCGAGGATCGCACGCCGGGAAACGCGGCGCCGCTAGGCGGTCCGTAAGGGGCTTACCCTGCCAGCGAGTCGAAGCGGTAGGTCCCTCCACGGCCGAGGCGGCCGGCGCCGGTCATCCGGTAGGGTCCTCCGGCGTGGATCGCCTCGGTGACGGATCCGACTGCGTCCGAGCCAGGCTCGCACGCGAGGACCGAGAACAGCAGTCCCACGAACACCATGACTTCGAACCGGCGCATCCTCCACCTCCACCCGTATCATCTTCGTCTCCGAGCGGCTCGGTCAACAGCTCGCTCGCTCGGCGACGTCGCACGTCGGCGGCGCACGGGGTGGTCGTGATCGGCGAGCGGAAGGTGAGCTCGAACGCCCTGGCCACGACCGCCCCAATCTAGCATCCCGACAATGGCGCTTTCTCGGCTCTCCGGGCCTGAAGAGGCCGTGGTTACGTGGAGCAAAACCGAGAAACCGAGGTCCGTCCCCTAGGCCTGCTGGTTGTGCGGTCGGCGATACCTCGGTAATAGTAGCGGCTCATTCGGGGAGGGTCGCGATGGCACGGCCGAACAGGGGTGGGTCGCGGACGTCGGGCACGCGCCGGCGTCGCAATGTCGTTCCGGATCGACTCGACTTCCGGGACCGGCTGTACGCGCCGGCGGTGGCGATCGCCCCGCCGCCGCGCATGCCGGCGAAGCTCTCGGACCTTCCGATCCCGAAGGTGCGCGATCAAGGCGAGACGAGCGCCTGCACCGGCTTCGCACTCGCCGCCGTCATCGACACGCTGCTGCGTCGCGCGGGCCGTGCCGCCGATGCGGACGTGTCGGAGTTCATGCTCTACTCGATGGCGCGCCGCTACGACGAGTTCCCCGGCTACAAGGCGGACGAGGGCTCGAGCGTCCGCGGCGCGCTCAAGGGTTGGTACAAGCACGGGGCGTGTTCGCGCGCGCGGTGGTCCGGCATCGACATGCCGAAGCCCGTGGCGAATCCGGCGCGCGACTGGTGGCCGGACGCGGCGCGCCGGCCGATGGGCGCGTATTACCGTGTCGACACGCGCTCGGTCGTCGACATGCAGGTTGCTCTCAACGAAGTCGGCGTGCTCTACGCGAGCGCCGTCTGTCACGAGGGCTGGGACCAGGGCGTCGGCGCGCGGCGTCCCGCGCGCGGCAAGCACTGGATCATCCCGGCGCGGAAGGCGGACATCGACGACGGCGGGCACGCCTTCGCGATCGTCGGCTACGACGAAGACGGCTTCCTCGTCTTGAACAGCTGGGGCGAAGGCTGGGGAACGCGCGGCCTCGCCGTCTTGACGTACGACGATTGGCTCGCGAACGCGATGGACTGCTGGGTCGCGCAGCTCGGCGTCGTGACTCGCCAGCACGAGCTGATTGCGTCCTCGGCATCGCTCCGGAGCGGCGCCGGCGGGCACGTCATGCTCGCGAGGGACGAGCGCCTGCGGAACCACGAGATCGCGCCGTTCGTCGTCGACATGGAGAACAACGGCCTCTTGAGCTCTCACGGCGAGTTCCGGACCCAGGAGTCCGATCTCGAAGCGCTGCTCGACATCCACATGGTCGAAGCGCGGCGCGCGTTCGGTCTCGCCAAGGCACAGCCGCTCGACGTCGCGATCTACGCGCACGGCGGGCTCGTCGGCGAGAAGGCCGCCGCGGAGACGGCGGCGACGTGGATCAGAAGCCTCTACGGCGCGCGCGTCTTTCCGATCTTCCTGATGTGGGAGAGCGATCTCCTGTCGACGCTGAAGGGCCGCCTCACCGATCTCGTTCGCGGCGCGGCGCTGCCGACGGCGGGGCTCCTCGACCAGCTCCCGAGGTGGTGGAACGAGCGCGTCGAGCGTGCGCTCGCGGAGCCCGGTGCGTTCCTGTGGGACGAGATGAAGCAGAACGCGCGCTCGATCGCCGACAACCCAGAGAGCGGCGTGCGGAAGCTCCTCGCGATGGCGCGCGACCGGAAACTCTTGGGCGACGCGCAGGGACGCCGGCCGAGCATCCGGCTCCACCTCGTCGGCCACTCGGCGGGCTCGATCGTGCACGCGCGCCTCATCCACCGCATGCTCGCGGAGCTGCCGGCGCTGACGATCGACAGCGTCGACTTCATGGCTCCGGCGATCCGTCTCGACGACTTCGAGAGGGAAGTCGCACCGCACCTGGAGGACGGCGGCCGCATCGGCATCTACCGTCAGTTCCACCTGACCGACGTGATGGAGCAAGCCGATCCGACGTGCCGCCCGATCCTTCTCTACGGGCGATCGCTGCTCTATCTCCTGTCGATGTCGTTCGAACGCGGACGAAACGTGCCGATCGCAGGCATGCAGAAGTTCTGGGATCCGTGGGCGCGGCGGCGCCGGCAGCGGGTTCAAGGATGGGCTTCGCCGAGCGAGATGAGCTCGGCGACCACGCACGGCGGCTTCGGTGACGAAGGCGAGCGCACGGTCGACACGATCGTCCGCTTCATCGCGCCGCGCCGCTCGAAGACGACGGAGCGCGCAACCACTCGCCCGGAGCTGCCGTGAAGGTCGGAGCTCGTGGGCCCGCGCCCCGACCGCTCGGTGCCAGGCCGAAGGCGGCGATCACGAGCAGGAGCTGGCTCTCCGTGCCAGCGAGGCTCTCGCCCTGTTCGTCTACGCGATGGAGGCGGTGGAGCCGAGCCCGACGCCTCTCAGAAGTCGTCGCGTAGGCGGACTTCGGCCAGCTCCTCGCGGAGCTTCCGCTGGAACATGCCGGGAGCAACCCAGGTGTAGGCGCAGAGGCCGAGCCAGCCGAAGGTGAGCAGGGTGGCCAGGCCATCGAGCTCCGCGTCCCGGAGCGCGATCCCGAGCGTGCGGTACACGACGTAGCCTCCGAGCAGCACGAGGATGGAGCGGCCGTCCCCGAGCTCGCCCATCCACGTGTTGAAGCGCCACCAGAGGCCCAGAGCCAGGCTCTCGCGTGTCTTGATGCTCGCCAGCAGCGTCAGGGCCTCGCGATCGGAGGGGCGCTGCCGGAGGGCCCAGACGGCATGCTCGCGCGCGTCCTCGATCCGACCCTGCCGGAGGTGCACACGGCCCATCAGCACCAGCGCGTCGTGGTGCTCGGGCTCCGCGGTCAGGGCCTCGTGCGCCAGGCGGTGCGCCTCGGCGACGGCACCCGTCCGCAGGTGATGGTCCCCGAGCGCGGCCAGGATGTCGGGTGAGTCCGCGTCCCGCGCGAGCGCAGCCTCGAGCATCTGTCGCTCGCGGGCGACGTTGCCGGTGACCGCGTACAGATGGCTCGCGGCGAGGTGGTTGTACGACTCCTCCGGCTCGAGCTCGATCGCACGTTGGACGTGCTCCTCGGCGAGACGGAGCTTGCGGTGTGCGATGAGGACCCTGCACATGACCCGGTGGGTGATGTCCGAGTCGGGCGCGAGCGACAGCGCCACTCTCGCCTCGTGCAGGGCGGCGTGCGTGCGGCGCAGGTCCAGCAAGGTCGCCGCGAGCACCGCGTGGGCGCTCGCGTCATCCGGGTCGAAGGAGAGGGCATCCCGCAGGATCTCGACGGCCCCGTGCGTGTTCCCGAGGGCGAGCTGCCGCTGGGCTCGCTCGAGGAAGCTCCCACCCCCTCCGGCCACTCTCATCCCAGCACCCACTCGAGCAGGGGCACGCTCACGGCGTCGACGAGCCGTATCCGCACGAAGAACGCGACCGCGACGACCACCATGCCGCTTCGCTCGACCCCGCCGAAGTAGGCGTGCAGGGCGAAGCTGCGGCTCTGCTGGAAGTACACGTAGTAGCCCACGAGGAGCTTCCAGGCGACGACCGCCACCAAGAGGTACGGGATCGTCCACTCCTCGACGAGGCCCGCGCCCGCCAGGGCCGCGACGCCGATCACGATGCCCGCCGAGCCGGCCACGCCGAGCGCCATGGCCGCGAGCTCGCGGCCCTTCGAAGCGCTGCCGATCGCGAAGGCGTTGAACGCGAACCACGTCCACCCGAGCCAGGCGCCGCCGAGCATCAGGCCGAGCAGCGGCCAGTACGGGTTGACGGTCAGGTGCGACAAAACCCCCGGACGTGGCTCGTCGACGATCTGGTAGCCCTGCACGTCAGCCCCTCCCGTGCCGCTCGAGGAACCGCAGGACCTCGTCGTACTGCCCGCCCTCGTTGGCGTAGCGGGCGTAGTTGCGCGCGGTGGTCAGCCACTCGGTCGTGGTCGGCCTCACCTCCTCGAGCGCGTCGCGGAGGTGCGAGAGCGCGATCGGCACCTCCTCCCCTTGCTCGAGCGACGCCTCGATGGCCTCGTCGCTCGCCGCTTCCACCAGGTTCGCGAGGTCGGCGCCGCTGAACCCGCCGGTCCTCTTCGAGAGGAGATCGCAGTCGGCGTCGCCCGCCACCGGTCTGTCTCGGAGCAGCAGCTCGAGGATCGCGACGCGCGCCGCGCGGTCGGGCGGAGGCACGAAGAGCATGCGGTCGAAGCGGCCCGGGCGCCGGAAGGCGGGATCCACGGCCCACGGCACGTTGGTGGCCCCGAGGATGAGGACGCCGTGGTTGTTCTGCGCGAAGCCGTCCATCTCGGAGAGGAACTGACTGACCAGCTTCGAGGCCGCTCCGTCGCGGGTGTACTGGCGCTTTCCGGCCAGCGCCTCGAGCTCGTCGAAGAACATCACCGCCGGCGCGCTCTGCCGGGCCTTGTCGAAGAGGGCGTGGAG
>JBDIVR010000083.1:0-4947 GCA_039794265.1 Myxococcota bacterium | reverse complement strand
CGAAGCCGCGAAAGAACAGCTCTTCGGCGCTCGCGGAGCCGACCGCCAGCGCTGCGAGCGCGAGCGCGAGTGCGCCGGGTGTCGCACCGGCCAGCGCGGTGTCGAAGCGCTCGAGCGACGCGGATTCGCCGACGCCGGAGAGCGTCAGCAGCGCGTCCATTGCATGCGAGAGCCCGAGCAGGCCGAGTGTCGTGATCGCGATCGTCCGCTTGTCGAGTCGCCCACGGCGAAGACCGAGCCGGACCGCCAGCGGTTGGCGGCTCAGCGAGGCGCCGCCGCCGGCGAGCAGCGCGAACAGCGCGGCCGTTGCGAGTGCATCGAGGGCAAGCGCTTCGGCGCCGTCCGGCGCGAGATGCAGCGCGCCATGCGCGAGGTTCCACAGCGAGACGACGACCGCTGCCGCCACCACGAAAGCCGCCGCACGCAGGCCGCGCTGCCGATCCATCTGCGCAGGATATCGCCGCTTTTCCGCAAGACTCGTCAGGGCGCACGCGGCTCGGCTAGGATCGTACCGTGACCTCGAAAGAAACCCTCGCGCCGTCCCTGCTCGTGGCGATGCCTGATCTCGCGGATCCGAACTTCTACCGCACCGTGGTGCTGCTGGTGCACCACGACGAGGACGGCACCGTGGGCTTCGTGCTGAACCGCCCGGCGGAGGTCCGCGCCGAGGATCTGTGCGAGACGCTCGGCGTCCCGTGGCGCGGCGAACGCGAGCGCGGTCTGCATTGGGGAGGGCCGGTCCAGCCGGAGACCGGCTGGGTCGTTGCAGGCGACGAGGCGCTCGTCGGCGTTGCGGGGGCGAACCCGGTCGACGCGGACATCCACTTCGCCGGCTCGCTCGAGGCGCTCCGCATCGTCGCTGCGCAGCCCCCGACGCGACTGCGCATCTTTCTCGGCTACGCCGGTTGGGGACCGGGCCAGCTCGAAGCCGAACTCATCCAGGGCGCCTGGGTCCTCGCGCCGCTCGATCCCGTCTCCGTCTTCGCCGTGCCGCCCGACCAGCTCTGGGACCATGCGTGGCGCCTGCTCGGCATCGATCCCGCGACGGTCGTCTCCACGCCCGGCATCCACTGACACCGAGGAGGCTCGTCAAGAAAGGGGCCGGGTTGGATTCGTCAACTTTTCCGGAGGAAAAGTTGACGAATCCAACCCGGCCCCTTTCTTGACGATCAACCGGAGCGGCGGAGGGCGGAGCCTTCGGGGGGATAGTCGAGCGATCCGCCGAGCTCGCGGATCCGGTCGGGCGGGAAGCCGGGGAGCGGCAGCTCGCCGCGTGCACGCCACTCGGCGACCTGGGCTTCGCTGCGCTTCGCAGCCTCCGCGTCGAGTCCATCGTCCTTGCCCAGATACAGCGTCTGCGACGGGAAGGCGAAGCCCGAGCCGGAGTTCGCGACGATCTCCATGATCCGGAGATTCAGGTCCTCGCCGATCTCCAGATACTCGCTCATGTCTGCGGCATGGATGTACGCGAAGATCTCGATGTCGAGCGAGTAGTCGCCGAAGCCGACGAAGCGCACGCGCGCCGGATCCGGATCGACACGCGGGTGCGAATAGAGCAGCTTGCGCACTTCGACGAGTACCCAGCGCATCTGGTCCGGCGTCGTCTCGTAGCGAAGCCCGAGCCGGGGTTTCCACCAGAAGCGGTCGCGATGCGCGAAGTTCTCGAGCTGGAGTGAGGAGAACTCCGCGTTCGGGATCGTCACGACGGTGCGATCCAGCGTGCGCACCCGCGTCGAGCGCAGGCCGATGTCCTCGACGGTGCCGACCCGATCTCCGAAGCGGCAGAAGTCGCCGACGCGCACGGGCTGATCCGCGATGATCGTGACGCCGCCGAAGAGATTCTCGAGGCTCTTCTGCGCCGCCAGCGCGACGGCCAGGCCGCCGACGCCGAGGCCGGCGACGAGCGCGGTGATGTTGACGCCGAGATTCTGCAGGACGGCGAGCAGGGCGAGCAGCAGCAGCAGCGACTTGGCGGCCCGGCGCCCCATCACCAGCATCGCCGTTGCGGCGGGATTCCCGATCCGGCTTGCGCGTCCCGCGAGCAAGCCTTCGGCGGCGTTGATCAGTCGGAAGCCCATCCACGTGACCGCCAGCACCACACCGATGCGGATGATGCCGCCGACGGCGCGCTCCGCGGGCAGGGAGAGTCCCAGGAGCAGTCGCCATCCGGAGAAGCAGCCGATCCCGACGAGCGCAGCGGCCGGCGCGATCACGACTTGCATCACCGGCGCGCGGCGCCACAGCGGGGAGAGGATCCGCGTCGCAACCCACGTGATCATCACACTCGCCAGCAGGGCTGCGGCGATCAGCACGAGAAGGCCGATCCATTGCCAGAGCCGGACCTCGAGGAAGCGCCACGTGAGGAAGACCTCGGGCAGCACCTCCGCCAACGGCCCATCGCCGAACTGTTCCGACAACGCCGGTACCTCGCGCAGCGTGGCGCTGGCGATCTTCCAGATCCGCACACCATCGTCTCGCCGGACCCGTTCCACGTAGACCGGAACGGCTGGCTGCACGGCCTCGATGCGACCGACGAGATCGCGTCCCGCTGGCAGCCCGTCCTCGCTGTGGCCGGACGGATCCTCGGAAAGCTCGTCGAGTTCGACCCACAGCGTGCGGTCGAGCACGCGCTTCAGCTCGCGCGCGAGCTCGCGGCCCCGCTGCTCGCGTTCGGCAGCCCGGAGGTGGCGCAGGTCCAGGTACTCCGCCGCTCGCTCCCAGTCGTCCGCGCGCGCGGCGCTGAGGAAGCCGGCCACGGTGCTGCGCGGCGTGCCGCGGTCGTAGGGATCCTCCGGCGCTGTCGGCGGTACGGAAGCCTCGCGGCTGGCGCGATCCCCTGCTGCGCTCGTCTGCGCCTCTGCGTCTGCGAGCGGAGCGCCGCCGACGAGTGTCGCGAACAGCACGGCGGCGATCTGCGCTCCGGTACGGCGGAACAGGAAATTTGCGAGGGCCATGGGACGTCCTCCTGACGGCGGCGGCGGGCAGAACGGGAAGCTCAGCGCCGAGCAGGCAGCGCGAGCGCGGAGAGCATGAGGCTATCCGATCGAGCCGTTCACGCCGCATCGCGGCGTCGGGCGGCGCTGGCGTGGAGCTGCGTCTATGCTGCCACGCCGCAGTCATCGCGTCGGGAGGGGGAACGATGAAGCGCCCGGTCGGTTGGAGGATCCTCGGTTGGACGGCCGTCGTGCTGCTCGCCGGCGGGGCGCTCTTCGCGATCTGGATCTATCAGCAGCTTCGTACGCTCGAAGCGGAGTCCGTGACGCCGGACGTCTGGATGCTGTCGGGTCTCGGTGGCAACGTCGGCGTGCTGCGCAGCGAACGCGGTGCCGCGGTGGTCGACACGATGACGTTTCGCATGCAGGGCGAGCGGATCCGCGAGACCGTCGAGGCACTCACGGGCCGCGAGGTCGAGGTGATCCTCAACACGCACTATCACTACGACCACACGCACGGAAATCCGGGTTTCCCGCTGGGCCTGCGCATCGTCGCGACGCAGCGGACTGTCGATCTCATGCAGGCGTTCGACAGCGACGGATTCTGGCTGTCGAATCGCGGCTCGCTTCCCAACGAGACCTTCACCGGGATGCACGAGATCCGGCTCGGGGACAAGACGATCCGCTCGTCGTTCCTCGGCCGCGGCCACACCGATGGAGATCTCGTGGTGCACTTCGTCGAGGATCGGGTCCTGCATCTCGGAGATCTGCTGTTCCTCGCTCGCTACCCCAACATCGATCTCGAGGCCGGCGGCTCGGTCCGCGAGTGGCCGGCGACACTGGACCGTGTGCTGGCGATGGACGGCTGGGACCGCGTGATCCCCGGCCACGGCGCCGTCACCGACCGTGCCGGCATCGAGCAGTTCCAGCGTTTCCTGCGCGAACTCTGGGCGCAGGTGCAGCCGATGGCCGCCGCGGGCAGGACGCTCGACGAGACGCTCGCGGCCGTAGAACTCCGGGAAGACGATGGCTACACGTCGATCGTGATCCCCGGTATCGTGCGGCTGGACCGCGACTTCGTCGTGCGGCGGGCGTGGGAGGAGGCGACCGGAGCGGTCGCGAAGCGAATCGACACCGCAGAATGATCGGCGTGCGAGATCGGCGCGGCGACGAGGGGACGAACCAGATGGACGTACGGCAGTTGTTCTCGGTGCGGGGCAAGGTGGCGCTGGTCACCGGCGGCTCGCGCGGGATCGGACAGATGATCGCGACGGGGCTCGTCGCCGGCGGCGCCCGGGTGTACGTGGCGGCGCGCAAACAGGCTGAAGTGGACGCCGCGGTGAAGGCGCTGTCGCAGCACGGGGACGCCGTCGGCGTGACCGCCGATCTGTCGAGCCAGGCCGGCACCCGCACGCTCGCCGACGAGATCGCCAGCCGCGAGAGCGCCCTCCACGTGCTGGTGAACAACGCCGGCGCCAACTGGGGCGCTCCGATCGCCGACTACCCGGAAGCGGGGTGGGACAAGGTGATGGCGCTCAACGTGAAGGCGGTCTTCGACCTGACTCGCTTCCTGCTGCCTCGCCTCGAGAGCGCCAGCGCGCCCGGGGATCCAGCGCGCGTCATCAACATCGGATCGATCGATGGACTCCAGGTGCCGCTGCTCGAGACCTACGCGTACTCGTCGAGCAAGGCCGCCGTGCACCACCTGACCCGCGTGCTCGCGCGCAAACTCGCGCCGAAGGTCACCGTCAACGCGATCGCACCGGGACCGTTCGAGAGCAAGATGATGGCGGAGACGCTCGAGAAGTTCGGCGAGGGGATCCGCGCGAGCTGCCCGCTCGGCCGCATCGGCGAACCCGAGGACATGGCAGGCGCCGCGCTGTTCCTGGCGTCGCGCGCCGGCGCCTACGTGACCGGCGTGATCCTGCCGGTCGATGGCGGCATCGCGACGACGAAGTAGCTGCCGTCAAGAAAGGGGCCGGGTTCGTTCGTCAACTTTTCCGGAGGAAAAGTT
>JBDIVR010000082.1:0-4967 GCA_039794265.1 Myxococcota bacterium | reverse complement strand
ATGGCCCAGAACTGGCCCCGTCGTCAAGAACAAAGATCATTATTTAGTGGCTACATTTTTGGAGCCAAGATCAGGTCAACCCCCCGCCACTCCACAACAAACCTCACCAGCGGGGCCGGAACTTCGGTCTAGACAGTTTAGTTGCGTGTAACATTGATAAATGCGCTTACTCGTGGTGTACTTGCGCCTATAGCTGATAAACGCAATAAAGGGGTTGACGGATGCCCCGGCGCATACCCGAACAAGAGCTGGAAGCGATCGTGGCGGCGGTGGCTCGCCGACCCAGCGGCGTGAGCGCGCCCGACATCGCTGACGCGCTTGGAGACGAGGTGCCGTTCCGCACCCTGCAATACCGGCTCAAACATCTCGTCGACGAAGGCCGCCTCGCCAAGGCGGGCAAGGGCCGCTGGGCGAAGTACCAGCTGTCGCCCGTCCAGCGCCGCGGCGCGCTGGTTGCCGGTCCGGCGCCGCCCGAGGGCGAGGGCGGAGCGGTCGTGCCGGTTTCGGCGGCCGGCGACGAAATCCGCGCCTGTCTGCGGCAGCCGGCGGCTGCCCGGAAGCCCGTCGGTTACAACCGGGCCTTTCTGGATTCCTACCGCCCGAACGAGAGCTTCTATCTCTCGGCGGCCGAGCGCGCGCATCTTGCCGAGGTGGGCAAGCCCGACTTCGAGGCGCAGCCGGCCGGGACCTACGCCAGACAGATCTTGAACCGGCTTCTGATCGACCTGTCCTGGAACTCGAGCCGGCTCGAGGGCAACACCTATTCGTTGCTCGACACGCGGCGCCTCATCGAGTTCGGCGAAGAGGCGGAAGGCCGCGACCGGCTCGAAGCGCAGATGATCCTCAACCACAAGGACGCGATCGAGTTTCTGGTCGGCACAGCCGAAGAGATCGGCTTCAACCGCTACACGATCCTCAATCTCCACGCGATCCTTGCGAACAACCTGCTGCCGGACGAGTCGGCGGCGGGCCGGCTGCGGCGCATTCCCGTCGGCATCGAGAAGTCCGCCTTCCATCCGCTCGAAGTTCCGCAGCTCATCGAAGAGTGTTTCGATCAGGTGCTGGCGAGCGCCGCCGCCATCGGGGACCCGTTCGAGCAGGCGTTCTTCGTCATGGTACAGCTGCCCTACCTTCAGCCCTTCGACGACGTCAACGAACGCGTCTCGCGCCTTTCCGCGAATATCCCCCTCATCAAGCGAAACTTCGCGCCGCTGTCCTTCACCGATGTGCCGCGCTCCGCGTACACGGACGCGGTGCTCGGCGTGTATGAGCTGAACAGGATCGAACTTCTCGAGGACGTGTTCCTCTGGGCCTATGAGCGTTCGGCCGCGCGCTATGTCGCGGTCCGGCAGTCGCTCGGCGAGCCCGATCCGTTCAGGCTCGAGTACCGCGACGCCCTGCGCATGCTCGTCGCGAAAATCGTCCGCGCCGGCATGGACCGAAAGGCGGCTGCCGCGCACATCGCCTCCTGGACCAGGACACATATCGACGCGCCGGACCGTGAGAGGTTTCGCGAGATCGCCGAAAGCGAGCTGCTTGGCCTGCATGAAGGCAATTTTGCGCGCTACCAGCTACGCCCGGCGGAGTTTGCCGCGTGGCACCAAATTTGGGCGACCGGTCAGGAGCGGTAGCTCAGCAAGCTTGCAAGGCCGGCATGTCACGCCGGCTTTGCAAGGTTGCTGATATCTACCTAAAGAATGCAACACGGGATCCTTGGGAGGTGAGCCATTCGACCCAAAGGATCCGCGGAGCTTCTGTCGCGACGCCGGTGCCGTGCTTGGCGTTGCTCGAGGAGGGACATTCGCGCATGAGCGGCCAAGCAGCTCCGGGGAGTCAGGGGGCGAGAGACTCCGGCGACGCCGTGCGGTGTGGGAAGGCGGCGAGGAGCCTGGCGTCGGAGGTCACCAGCGGGACGTCGAGCTCCTCCGCGAGGGCTGCGAACTCGCAGTCGTAGGCAAAACAATCGGAGTCGCACTGCAGAACGCGCGCGAGCAGAGCCGCGGGACTCATCGTCTCTTCTGCCAGTGCCCGCTCGAGGGAGAAAATGGCTTCCTTGTCGAGGCTGCGCCGATTCCGCGCCGCGGCAGCCTGGAGCCGCCGGTAGAGGTCGTCCGGAACGTTCTCGAGGGTCATCGTGGCCATGGCATCTGGCGCCTCCCACTTCCGGACGGGCTCCGGGCCGACCGGGCCGCCTCCGAGGCGAGATCCCGGCTGGAAATATGGTTCCAGAATGGAAGCGAAACGGAAGCCGCCGCCCAGCGCCGAGGCAGTCGAGAGAGATTCTCGATTCCATCGCCAGCGACAACCCATCCGCAGCGGTTGCGACCATCGCTCGTATCGAGGAAAGGGGCGCATACCCGGCCGTCGCTGTTGGAATCGGCGCGATCGCGAGCCGATTGCCTTCTCCGTCGTGCTCGTGCTCAGAAACGGGATGGGTTCGATCGCGGGTCTGGCCATCGGCCGGGCGTTCACCCGCTACCTCGTCTGAAGCGAGCTCCCGCTCGCCGGGCGCGAGCGCTCCGAGCGGCTCAACAGGAAGCCCACGACACCCAACGCGATGGCCACGCAGTGGAGCACCACCCACACAGTGCTCCGATCCGCCGCGACGACGAGGTGATCGATGAGCAGGAACACCCAGCACAGGGCAAACACTGCCCAGATCCAGTGGGGATGGCTTCGGATCCAGCCGGCAGCTCGGCCGTTGCGTTGGAGCACCACAGAAATGGCGATCGGCGCGACGACGAAAGCGAGGACGGCCAACGCAAAAACGCCAACGGCCGAGATGCTCATGAGCGATCCTCCCGCGAGGCCTTCGAGTCTACCACGCCTCCACGCGCCACCAGCAGCAGGGTGGCTCGTCAGCTCGCGTAGCAGACCGGATCGAGCGCGGCGACCGAATCGAAGAAGGCCTGCGATGTCGCGGCGGTGCCCGTCGCGGGCTTGGCAATGTGCCTTCGTGCCATCACGCAGGCCCGTGGCGCATCCCAGCGACTGGGTCTCGAGCGTTCCAAAGGTCTCTTTAGGAGAGGAGCTTTGCTTCACGGCGCTCGACGTAGGCCTCGTCGAGGATCGACGGGGGCCTCCCGAGATCACCCGCCAAGTCGGAGAGGTCAGCAAGCGCGAACCGCGCGCGATTCGTGGACCGTGGCCTGGCCACTCCGCAGCGCAAGCGCCGGCGAAGCTTCGTAGGCGGGAGCGACGGCGCGTCGGCGGCAAGTGTGGCAATTCGAGACCTGACCCCGATATCCCGTTGCCCGCTTGCCTATCTACGGCGTGAATGATTATCGAAGTGGTCCTTCCGAGCGAGAACGAGGGAGCCGCGGAAGGGAGTTCGCCGCGAGGAACCCCCGGGCGGCAGTCGCGGTCTTGAGCGCTCTGCTGACGTGGACGGCTGCGCAGGACGCTTCTGCTCACTCGGAGTTCGACGCCCTCCGAGTGGAGTCATCAGCGCCGATCGTCGCGGTGGGCGGGTCGGTCCAGATCAGCGTGCTCGGGATCCGCCCAGATCGCTCGACACTCGACATCACGACGGAAGCCGGCACGGAACTCTTCGGTACAGGAACCGGTTGGGCACGCTCCCGTCCGTCCGGACGCGAAGATCGTGCTGCCGACGGCGTCGGTCACGAAGAACAGCGCCGCCTCCCTGAAGCTCCCGAAGCGCTTGCCGTTTGCAGTCGGCGGACAGCCGACGACCAAGTCGGCGCCACCGTCGCGAGCACCGCCACCGCGCCGACGCGCAGCCCGCGCGGCCCGCGCGGCGCCGCCCAGCTCGCTGCCGACTCCGCCACGCATCCGCACGGACCTACTCGAGGCGAGCCTTCACGTACTTCGACTCGACGGAAGCCCGGCGCCACCGCGCATAGCACCGCCTCGCACACCCCAGCGATCGCGAGGCGCGACAGGGAAGTGCGCAATGTGAAACTGCGCAAGGAACGTCCCCGATCAGTCCCCGATCACGACGTCGCGAGCGCGCTCGGCGGCCAGGCCTGGTGTCCGATCGAACGCGGGTCGATCGGCGCGTTCGGCGGCGCGGGCAGATCGCCCGCTGCGCGCGGCCAGGCGATCGGCGTCGCATCGCCCGTGATCGGCTCGCCCGGCCGGATGCCCTGGCGGTCCACGGACTGGTGGATGCCGGCGGTGGCGCGCGTCAGCCCGTCGCGGAAGTAGATCGCGGTGTGCACGCGCCGCATGCGGTCCGAGCGATTGGCGTGAGCGAGGTGCACGGTCAGGCCGTGATGGAAGAGCACGTCGCCGCGCCGCGCGGGCACGAAGACGGGCGCGCGGCCGCCGAGTTCCGGCCGTTCGAGCACCTTCTCCGGCTCGCCGAGGAAGATGTTCACGAAGCGCCGCAAACCGACGGCGTGCGATCCGGGCACGTAGCCCATGCAGCCGAGCGACTCGTCCACGTCCACCAGCGGGATCCACGCGGTCAGCGTGTCCGTCTCGGCGATCGGCCAGTACGGGTGATCCTGGTGGGCGTCGGTCTCGCGGCCGCCGGGTTCCTTGTAGAGCGCCTGGTCGTGCCAGAGGCGGATGCGCGACGCGCCGAGCAGCCGGGCCGCCGTCTCGCAGACGCGCGGGTGGAAGGTCAACGCGCGCACCGCGGGATGGTCTTCCCACAAGTTGATGCACTGCAGGAACGACTGCTCGTAGTGCGACTTCTCCGCGAGCGTGCGGCGATCGCGCTGCGTGCGCATGCGCACGGCGGCGTCGACTGCGTCGCCGAAGCGGTCGACATCGCCGGAATCGAGGAGGCCGGGGACGCGCACGAAGCCGTCGCGCGCGAAGCTCGCAGCGAGAGCGTCCATCGGCGGCGATGCTACCCCGGCCAGGTTCAGCGCCGGGGATGTCCCGCCGGCTGTTGATCTTCTCTGAGCGGCGGCTCCGGTGAGTGACGTTAGGCGACGCGCTCTGCAGTCGCCTCCTCGGTCGGCTCGAGAGCAGTGAGGACTCGGATCAGCTTCTGG
>JBDIVR010000081.1:0-4977 GCA_039794265.1 Myxococcota bacterium | reverse complement strand
ATGGTCGACCCGATCGACGCGACCTCCGCCCGGGTGCTGCTGGTGGAGCCGAGTGGCTTCGCGCTGCGCGACGCGGACCCCAGCAACACGCCGATCGGCACCGGGCCGTTCCTCGACGTGGTGTTCGCGAAGACGGGGCCGTTCGAGACCGGCGAGTTCGCGATCGAGGATCTCGTCGCGACGGACCGCGACGGAAACGAGCTGCTGCGCGAGCCGGGCGACGCCACGGCGCTCTTCCAGCTCTTCTCCGTGCGGAATCAGTAGCCGTGCGCGGATCGTCTCACTGCTGCGGGTCTGCGGGGACCGGAGCGGGCATCGAGGCGCTCGCGGGGAGGCAGGCATGAAGAGGTCGATGACGCGGATGGCTCTCGCGGGGATCGCGGTGCTCGGATGGGTGGCCCTCCCGGGCCCCGTCCAGTCCGCCGACGGCGAGGCCGCCGCTCCCCCTGCGAGCGACGCCCCGGCCGCTGTGCGCTGCGACGACCCCGCGGTCGAGGCGTGCACGGATGCCTTCTCGAGCTGCACGGCGCTGCTGCCGTGGCGGGTCGATGCGAAGGGCCCGGAGATGGAGCAGTGCGCCGCGGCCTACAAGGAGTGCCTCGAGCGGAGCGGCTGCTGACTATGTGATGTGCCCTCGAGCCGGGAGATGCGAGCCATGCGGAGGAAGGCGGCGAGGCGGATGCGAGGTGCATGCCCGTGCCCGGCACGGCCTGGGCGCGCGGCTGGGGTCCGGCTTGCTCTCGCGCTGCTCCTGCTCATGCTCCTCGCCAGCAGCGCGCACGCCCAGACGATCACGTCCGTCACCCCCGCCCGCCAGCGCGTCCACGAGCTGCTGGCGATCACCGGCAGCGGCTTCGGCAGCTTCTCGCCCGGCGCCGACCGCGTCGAGCTCACCGACGGCACCGTCGCGATCGCCGCCGGCACGCCGTACGTGTGGCGCTACGGCTTCGTGCAGGTCCGCGTCCCAGCCGGCGCCCTCGTCGCCGGCATCCCGACGCCGCTCCCGACCGGCGCGCTGCAAGTGCGCGTCGTGAAGGGCGCGGCCACGAGCAACGAGGTTTCCTTCCAGGTGCTCGCCGGCCTCGACGGCTTCCTCCCGCCCTTCAGCGAGCGCACGCAGATCGGCGTAGGCCAGACGGACGTCTCGACCGTCCTCGGCAATCCGAACCTGAACCTCGCCCGCACCAAGGACGGCGAGGTCGGCGACGTCGACGGGGACGGCCTGCCGGATCTCATCGACAACAACTCGATCAACGTATTCAACCAGGGGACCCACTCGGTTCTGCGCATCAACCAAGGCGACGGCTCGTTCTCCGCAACTGCGCTCGAGCCGAACGAGATAGGCGAAACCGGGAGCTTCGCCACCGTGATTCCACCGGGCGGCATCGTCGTGGCCGACGACACGATCTACGACGCGGATCTCGTCGACCTCGACAACGACGGGCTACCCGAGCTCGTGCAGGGCTTGCGGACTCGTCGAATCCGCGTCCTGCGCAACCACTACCTCGGCGTCCCCGGTCAGTTCGTCGAGGACACGAACGCCTGGCTCCCCTCGCCAGAGCCGTTCCAAGGCGAGCCGGACGACATCGCCCACACCGACGTCGACCACGACGGCTTCGTCGACGTCGCCGTCGCGCAGCGCGATTACCGATTCGCGACCCTTCTCTTCAACCGACCGTCGGGCCCGAACGGACGGACCTTCCTCGCACAGAATCTCGCGATCGGCTCCGGCTCGGTCCACGACGTCTTCTTCCTCGACGCCAATGCAGACGGCTACCGGGATCTCGTCGCCGTCAATGAAACTGGTGCGTCCGAGCTGTTCCTGAGCCAGGGGGGAGTCTTCTCGGCCGGACAGGTCATCGCCGGCAGCGCGAACGACTTCTCGGGAGAGTCGGCCGATCTGAACGGAGACGGGCTCGATGACTTCGTGCTCGTCGGCGAGGATGGAGGCGCACACGTGTATCTCAACAGCCCGACGACTCCCGGAACTTTCAGCGTCTTCGATCTGTCCGTTGGCGGTGACTCCTCCTTGTACGACGTCGAGCTCGGCGATCTCGACCTCGACGGATCGGTCGACCTCGTCCTCGCTCGGCTCACGCCAGTCGCTGCGGAGGCGGCGGTCGTCTTCCGGAACGATGGCAGCGGCGGATTCCACAACGCGACGCCGCCACCGCTCGGGGCCGCCGCGCTGCTCCCGACGATCGGCGACTTCGAGAGGCTCTCCGCGGATCTGCTCGACCTCGACCAGGACGGGGACCTCGATCTGTACTTGACCGGGGTGGACGGGCAGTTGATTTTCCCTGGTTTCGGACGCGTTCCCAACCAACTCTTCGAGAACCAGCTGCTACGCCGGGGCGCCTGCGACGTGAACGGCGACGGGCGGATCGACGCCGCGGACGTCCTGCTGGTGGCGAGGATCGCCGGCGGGAGTCTCTCGCCCTCTGCGGAGATGCTCCTGCGGGCCGACGTGGCGCCGGCGAAGCGCAGGCCGACCGACGGCGTCGTGAACGCCGCGGACGTCTTGATCGTCGCCCGAGCTGCGAAGGGCGACCCGATCGCCGTCTGCAGCCCCGCGGCAGTCGTTCCATAGCCGCGAACCGCAACCCGGTGGAGAGTGAACCCATGACTGGCAAACACATGACTGGCAATCAACGCGCCCTGTGGGTGACGGCTGCATTCGGACTTGCGCTCCTCGCTCCCGCGGTCTCTCGTGCCACGTCGGTCACGATCTTCTTCAGCGATCACGGACTGGAGGCGGGGATCACAGCTCGAGGGACGACGGACTTTTCGTTCATGGGCTCGCATTGGACGGGTGGCGTGATCATCGGTCCGGCGTTCGACCCTTCTCTAGAAGGAGGGATCCTCTCGGCGCGCTACGGTGTCTCGCGCATTGCCCACCCGCCAGGAGAGGGAGTCGTTACGTTCGACGAGCCCGTCGACTTGGTCGTCTTCTCGTTCTTCGCCGGCTTCGCGGAGACGCCGAACGGCACGGCGACTGCGTTCGACTTCGATGGAAATCCGCTCGGATCTGTCGATGCAGTCAACCTCACTGAATTCCGCGATCCGTTCGATCCGATCCGTTTCGTCCAGCTCGACCCGGAGACCCCGATCGCGCGGATCGAGTTCACCGGCGGCTTCATCGACGACTTCACCTTCACCCTCGTCCCGGAGCCCGGGGCTGGCGCGCTCGTCGCGCTCGGCGCGACGCTGCTGGCCGCTCGTCGCGTGCTGAGTAGGAGCGGGGCCGAGCGCCCACGAGCTTCACGCGAAGAGCGCTGGCGATGAAGAGCGTCACGAGGGAGAGACACGGCGTGCACGCAGGGTTGCGCCAGCTCTCCCGCGCCGCGGTCGAGGCGTGCACGGATGCGTTCGAGAGCTGCACGGCGCTGCTGCCGTGGCGGGTCGATGCGAAGGGCCCGGAGACGGAGCAGTGCGCCGCGGCCTACAAGGAGTGCCTCGAGCGGAGCGGCTGCTGACGACGGGAGCGCCCCCCGAGCCGGGAGATGCGAGCCATGCGGAGGAAGGCGGCGAGGAGGAGACAAGGTGCATGCCCGTGCCCGGCAAGGCTTGGGCGCGCGGCTGGGGTCCGGCCCGGCCTTCCGCTCCCCCTGCTCGCGCTCCTGCTCGTGCTCCTCGCGAGCGCTGCACACGCCCAGACGATCACGTCCGTCACCCCCGCCCGCCAGCGCGTCCACGAGCTACTGACGATCGCCGGCAGCGGCTTCGGCAGCTTCCAGCCCGGCGCCGACCGCGTCGAGCTCAGCGACGGCACCGTCACGATCGCCGCCGGCACGCCGTACGTGTGGCGCGACGGCTTCGTGCAGGTCCGCGTCCCGGCCGGCGCCCTCGTCGCCGGCGTCCCGACGCCGCTCCCCACCGGCGCGCTGCACGTGCGCATCGTGAAGGGGGCGGCCACGAGCAACGAGGTTTCCTTCCAAGTGCTCGCCGGCCTCGACGGCTTCCTCCCGGCCTTCAGCGAGCGCACGCAGATCGGCGTAGGCCAGACGGACGTCTCGACCGTCCTCGGCGATCCGAACCTCAACCTCGCCCGCACCAAGGACGGCGAGGTCGGCGACGTCGACCGCGACGGACTCCCGGACCTCATCGACAACAACTCGATCAACACAGTCAACGGCACGCACTCGGTGCTACGCCTCAACCAGGGCGACGGGACCTTCTCCGCGATCGCGCTCGAACCCAATTTCGAGGGAGAGTCCGGCACCTTCGCCACCATCATCCCGCCGGGCGGTACGTTCATCAATGGGGACACGATGTACGACGCTGACCTCGTCGATCTCGACAACGACGGATTCCCGGAGCTGGTCCAAGCCCTGCAGAGCCTCGTCGACCGCATCCGCGTCCTGCGGAACCACCACCTCGGGATCCCGGGGCGCTTCGTCGAGGACACGAACGCCTGGCTGCCCTCGCCGCAGCCGTTCCAAGGCGAGCCGGACGACATCGCCCACACCGACGTCGACCACGACGGCTTCGTCGACGTCGCCGTCGCGCAGCGCGACTACCGGTTCGCGACCCTTCTCCTCAACCGACCGTCGGGCCAGAACGGACGGACCCTTCTCGCACAGAATCTCGCGATCGGCTCCGGCTCGGTCCACGACGTCTTCTTCCTCGACGCCAATGCCGACGGCTACCGGGATCTCGTCGCCGTCAACCAGTCGGGTGCGTCCGAGCTGTTCCTGAGCCAGGGGGGAGCCTTCTCGACCGGGCAGGTCATCGCCGGAAGCGCGAACGACTTCTCGGGAGAGTCGGCCGATCTGAACGGAGACGGGCTCGATGACTTCGTGCTCGTCGGCGAGGAGGGAGGCGCGCACGGGTATCTGAACAGCCCTACGACTCCGGGGAGCTTCAGCGTCGTCGATCTCTCGGTAGGCGGTGAGTCCTCCTTGTACGACGTCGAGCTCGGTGACCTCGACCTCGACGGATCGGTCGACCTCGTCCTCGCTCGGCTCACGCCAGTCG
>JBDIVR010000080.1:0-5231 GCA_039794265.1 Myxococcota bacterium | reverse complement strand
CAGGAACTCGGCTCGCCGCTACAGGTGAAGCCCGGCTCGATCTCGCAGCTCGCACTGCAACCGTCTCCGGGCGCCCGTCCGCAATCGTCACACTCCTCGTTGCCGGTGATCCGGCCGTCGCCGCACGACGAGGTACACACACTCGGGGCGCCGGCGCAGACCGAGCCGGGCTCGACCAGGCAGCTCGCACTGCACCCGTCTCCGTCGGCGGTGTTGCCATCGTCGCAGCCCTCGCTCGGCGCGATCACCGCGTCCCCGCAGCGCGGGCAGCGCTGCAGGCTGTTGCGGGACGCGACCGCGACGTTCGTGATCCCGTTCGGTCCAGTGACCCTCCACGAGATCGACGAACCCTCGAAGATCGTCTCGAACACGTGGAACTGCCGGCCGACCGAGAAGAAGGTCGGCTGGCCGCGATCAGTCGGGCTGGGCGTGAACCGGTTCTCCGGCCCGACTGGGATCATCAGCAGGGCGTCGGTGGCGTTCAGGTACCCCCAACGCGCGGTCGACAGTCCCGGCTCGGGCGCGTCGGGCTCGACGCACTCGAGACGCGGGAGAATGTCGACCGCGTGCGCGTTCGGCGCTCCGCCGAGCGAGACCGAGACTGCGAGGAGCAGAAACAGCAGCAGCGCGGTCCGTCGGCAGATCTGCTTCATCGACGGACGCCTAGCCTTTCAGCGGCTGAAGGACTGCGAGGAACCGCTCGAGGAACCTCCGAACGACGTTCCCCCGCTGAGATTCGGAAGGCTCGGCACGCTCGGGGTACGGGGTAGCGATACCGAACCGAGGCCCGTCGGAAGCGAGATGCGCGACGCGCTGGCGGAGCGCATCGCATCGAACGACCTGGCGCCTCCCGTCGAGCCTCCGAGGTCCGGTCGCGTCTCGAGGCCTGCCGAGGGGACCAGCGGCGGCCGCACCCCGACGCTGCGCAGCGTCTCGGACAACAGCTTGCGCAGATCGATCGACGCGAACCCGGCCGATTCGTTGTTCTCGCTGAACGTGCTGCCAGTCGACACACCGCGGCCGTGGACGTCGCCGAGCGCCTGTTCCGGAAGCGGCATGCCCGGCACCAAGCCGGCGAAGAACTGCTCGTCACCGGCGCGAGCCGGGTTCGGGGCCGAGACCGCACACAAGAGCCCGAGTGCCATCGACACCCCGGCGATCCAGAATCCGCGCATCTGCTCTCCCTCCTTGTCTGCATCCCCATCGGGAAGCCGATTGTCGAAACCGTTGTCGAAACCTGCTCGGCGCCACGCCTGTCGAGCTGCGAGGCCCCACGATGATCGATTCTGCGACCTGGCGGGGGTCGCCGACTACTGACCCAAGTCCAGGACCTGCCCCCCTCCACCCTCGACGCTGCCAGAAAAGATCGGCGCTGCACCCGGAGAATTCAAGATCTCGATCGTGTTCAACCGCAGGTCGATGTCGACGATGATATTCACCGTGTTGTTGTCCCCGATGACCGGCACGGTGCTGGTAATGCCACTGGTGTTGAAAATGCTGCTCGTCTGGTTCTGGATCGGGCTGAACGTCGCATTGTCGAGCGACACGAGGCTCCCGTCGGCGAGCTGGAAGCTCAGGTTCACGCCCTTGCCGAAGATCTGGCCGAGCTCTTCTTGCTCGAGCGGCTCGCCCGGGATCAGACCCTCGAACAGCTCGAGATCGTTCGCGCTGGCGGGAGCCGCGCCAGCGAGGCAAGCCGTCAGGATCGCTGCATGCCGGAATCGCATCATCCATTCCTCCGAGTTCTACGAGCTCGTCGAACTCTTCGATCTCTTCCTCGTCAGAACGAGAAGTCGGTTCCGAACTCCCGGAAATTTTGGATCACGCTCGGAAGCGCAGACTCGAGTCCTTCCGACAAACCCTCGACCGGAAGCGTTGGCGCCAGCGAGACATCCGAGAAGAACGCGCGCTGGTCGCCCACGCCGAACGACCGGAACTGCGTGCGGCGAGAGATCTCGCTCGAGTCGAGCCCCAGCTCGTCGACCTCGTGCAACAACAGGTCGTAGTCGGTCGGCGGCTTCACGCCGCGCCGGACGAAGCCCATCATGATGCCGGACCAGATCCGTTCGAACTCGTCGAGCCGGTACGAAGTGTTGCCGAACGCCGGATCGGCGAGATACACGCGGCCCCCGCGGGCGCCGCGAAAGACTGCGAAGTGGTCCCAGCCGCGGATCGTCACGCGCGTGATCACCGGGATCTTCACGCGCTCGATGTTGCGCAGGTCCACCTTGAAGGCCACTGCGGCAAGGCCCCCCTTCGACGCGACGGCTCGGATGTGGCGCAGGTTGTAGCCGAGCAGCGTCGGATCGAAATCCGCGCCGCCCTGATCGCGCATCGCTTCGACCTGGAGGGATTGCAGCATCTCCTCTTCCGTGGTCGGGAAGCCGAAGAAGTGGGTCAGCAGCGTGGCGGTAGCCGCCGCTGCGCAAGAGTGCTCCTGGCGCTGCCGGACCACGTGCTCCCAGCGCATCTCCCAAAGGCTCTTCACCTTCACGTGCATACGGATGCCGCTGCTTCCCGCGCCGGCCAAGCCGCTGGCGGTGGCCGCGGTCGTGAGCAGCATCCCGTCTTCTCCTGCGGGCCCGGCGCCGGCCGAGCCCGGCAGCGACGAAAGGGCGAATCCCGCGAGAGCGCCGAAGGCGCCGGCGCGAAACAGCCGGCGCACGACCGAGGCGCCGGGGGGCGCGAGGCGGGGCTTACGAGGGAGGAGGTGAAACACGGGGGGGGACCCTGATTCGACGCTCAAGTTCCAGCTGTCGAACGGTTCGAACTCTCGGCAGAGGACCCTGGGAGGCCAGGAGCGTATGGTCCGACTCCTGGCCTCCGGAGGTCCAGAGAGGTGCTCTTCGCCGAGCGGCGAAGAGCACCTCCACCGACCAACGCTCGCTAGGGAGCGCTGATGACGGCCTGAGCACCCGTGCCGTCGCCGGTGAAGGCGATCGACGTGTGGCTGGCGCTCACGTTGGCGACGCCGGCCTGCACCTGGGCGTTCACGATGCCCTGAACGTTGCCCACAACGACCGTCTGCGAGATCGAGGCGATCGCACCGGTGTTGTTGTGCGGCGAGAACTCGTTGAGATCGACCTGCTGGATGTCGATCGCAGCGAGGCCGTCCGCCGAGCCCGTCAGCGAGCCCGTGACCGCCGAAGTGAAGGCGTCGGACGCCATCAACGCAATGGCGTTCGCGTTGCTGTTCTGGAATGCGAAGCCCGGAGCCACGAGCAGAGCCGCAGCGTGGGCCGCACCCGAGCCGCCCGCCGTGCCGACGATCGACTGGATGGCGCCGCCATCGACGATCGCCGTGGTCGCGACGCTCACGTTCGCGACACCGGCCGACACGCCGGCGTTCACGATACCGGCCGAGCCCGACACCGTGACGCTCTGGACGAGCGACCCGGTGGCCAGCGTGTTGTTGAACGGCGACGTGTAGTTGATGCCGTCCTGCGACACTTCGACCGAGATCGCGGCGGTGGCTGCCGAGAACGTCTCCGAGATCACGATGCTCTCGGTGATGCTCGTGGAGCCCGACGAGACGTTGCTCCGGACGATCCCCGAAGCAGAAACCGACTCGGAGATCGAGCTCGCAATGCTCCCACTCTCGGTGCGGCTGATCGCCGTGCTGCGCGAAACCAGGTTGATCTGACCGGCCCAGGCGGGGACCGCCAGCAAGCCGGCAGCGCCGACCGCGAGCGCCATCTGGGCGAGTCGCATTCCATTTCTCATCTTCGTTTCCCCTTTGTGAGCTGACCGCCGCCGAGTCATTGGGAACGACCGAACCGGACCGAAACCGATCCCTGCGAACTCGAGCGGACACCCAGTACAGCTGGCGTACCCGCGACGAACTGCCAGGCACTCACCTGGCGCGCCTCGCTGGCCACCGACCGGAGGAGGCCTGCAAGCCGCATACCGCTTCGAGAAGGTGATCCAGGCGGCATCGGCTGTCGATTCAACTATTCGGAAACATTGTCGAAAATGGAAACTCGAGCGGTGGCCTGCGGATCTCGGGAGCCGGCGCCCGAGTCGCGAAAGAAAGCGAATACCCATAAAGGGAAACGGCTCGTATCCACGACAGGGCCGGGTCCTGTCTCGTGCGTCGGGTCAGCGGGGCTTCGCGCTGGGCGCCGGGCCGAGCGCCTCGAGGCTCTCGCGGACGCCCGGAAGGTTCGGCTGGATCGCCATCGCCTTCTGCAGGAGCTTCCGGCTCTCCCCCTTGCGACCCAACAGGCGAAGCGCCTCGCCTTTGCTGTAGAGCGCGCGAGCGGACAAAGGATTCATTCCGAGCGCCCGGTCGTAGAGCGGCAGCGCCTCTTCGTGCCGGCCGAGCTTCACCAGGCACGAGGCCTTGCTCATGACGGCTTCATCGGAGAGCGGGTCGAGTTCGATCGCCTTGTCGTACGCGACGATCGCCTCTTCGTACCGCTCGAGCCGGAAGAGCGCGGCCCCTTCGAGCTCGTGCGTGCCGCTGACGCCCGGGAGGAGCTCGATGGCACGCCGGAACGACGCCAGCGCGGCCTCCGGATCCCCTCCGTAGAGCTGCGCGATCCCGAGCGACCGCAACAGCGGCGGGCGCTTCGGCTTGATCTCGAGCGCGGCTCGCAGTGGCACCTGCGACTCTTGCCAGCGGTCGAGCGCGAGCAGCGCGAGGCCCTTGCCCGCGAGCGCGGTGTAGCTGTCCTTGCGCAGCGCCAGTGCCTGGTCGAACGCGACGATCGCCTCCTCGGCGCGGGCCATGTAGAACAGGCAAGTTCCCTTGTACGCCCAGAGCTTGGCAGTCTTCGGGGCGCGCGCGAGCGCCTGTTCGATCAGCGGCAGCGCCTGGGCGTATTCCCCTTTGTCCATGTGCGCGATGGCCTCGCGCGCGAGCTGGCGGATCTCACGAACCGCCGCGGGCGGTCGCTTGGCCTTCGGAGCTTCCGGCGGCGCCTCCTCGGCCGTCAGCTCCAGATCTGCTTCCCCGCCGTCGAGCAGGTCGCTTGCGACCGTCTCGTCCTCGGCGCGGGCCGAGACAGGAACGAAGCCCAGCGAGGCGAGAGTCAACAAGGCCGCGGCCACCCGGGTCCGTCGCAGCTGAACGCGGCCCCGTCGCATTCCCTTGCGCCTCATCTCCCCCCCCCCCCGTGCCGAGGTCCAGGTCTCGACCGCGCCTAGAACGAAAGGAACCGCCGGAAAGGTCCGAAGTCCCAGTCGGACCACGGAACCGGCGGTGCGAACGTGAACGGCATGCTGACCGC
>JBDIVR010000079.1:0-6006 GCA_039794265.1 Myxococcota bacterium | reverse complement strand
GCAATCCGAACCTGAACCTCGCCCGCACCAAGGACGGCGAGGTCGGCGACGTCGACGGCGACGGCCTGCCCGACCTCATCGACAACAACTCGAGCAACCAGACGAACGGCACACACTCGGTGCTGCGCCTCAACCGGGGCGACGGCACCTTCTCCGCGATCGCGCTCGAGCCGAACGACGCGGCCGAGGCGAGCGACCCCGCCGCCGGCCCCTTCGCGACGCAGATCCCGCCGGGCGGGACCTTCGTCGAGAATCTCGGCAGCTACGACGCCGACCTCGTCGATCTCGACAACGACGGGCTGCCGGAGTTGGTCCGAGCCGAGATCTCGTTCGGCGCTCTCCACGGCGGCAGTCCGCGCCGGCTGAGAGTTCTGCGCAATCTCGGGGCGGGGGCCTTCCTCGAGGTGACCAGTACCTGGCTTCCGTCCCAGGCCTTTGCTGGCTCGCCCGATGATCTCGCCCACATGGACTTGAACCACGACGGATTCATCGATGTGGCGGTAGCGCAGCTGGACCTAGGAGGTGTCGCGCTGATCACCCTGCTGTTCAATCAGAGCGGAATGCGCTTCGCGCCGCAGGTCGATCTCGCGGTTGGCTCCGGATCCAATCAAGTGCACGACGTCTTCTCCCTCGACGCCAATGCGGATGGGTACCCTGACGTCGTAGCGGTAAACACTACGGGGCCCTCCGTGATGTTCCTGAGCCAAGGCGGCAGCTTCGCGCAGGGGCAGACCATCGAGGGCAGCACGAGCGCCTACTCGGGAGAGGCGGCCGATATGAACAGCGACGGCCTCGACGACTTCGTGCTCGTGGGTAGCGACAGCGCGCAGGTTCATCTGAACCGCCGCGAGGCGCCCGGGAGCTTCGACGTCGTGGATTTCGGCGTGCCATCGGTGCCGCCGGGCCAGACACTCTACGACGTCGAGCTCGGCGATCTCAACCTCGATGGCGCGGTAGACATCGGAATCGTCCGGATCACGCACGTCGCGGCGGGTACGGCTGTGATCTTGCTGAATGACGGCAGCGGCAGCTTTCAGAACGCGACGCAGGCGGGAGCGACCGCCTTACTCCCGACGATCGGCTCCTTCGAGCGACTGTCCGCAGATCTTCTCGATTTCGACCAGGACGGCGATCTCGATCTGTACTTGACCGGAGCCAATGCCCAGGGCTTCGAGGACTTTACGGGTCTAACGCCGTTCGGACGCGCACCCAACCAGCTCTTCGAGAACGAGCTGCTGCAACGGGGGAGCTGCGATGTGAACGCAGACGGGCGCATCGACGCAGCGGATGTTCTGCTCGCGGCGCGAATCGCGGGGGGGAGCCTCACTGCGTCGCCCGAAATGCTGGCCCGGGCCGACGCGGCACCCGCCAACCGAAGGCCCACCGACGGCGTCGTCACCGCGGCCGATGTGCTGATCGTCGCACGAGCCGCGAAAGGCGACCCCATCGTCGTTTGCAGCCCCACAGCAGTCACTCCATGACCGAGAGCCGCAGTCGAGAAGACAGGAGGAGCGAGATGGCGACGAGAGGGCACGTTCTGTGGGGGCTCGCGGTGCTCGCGCTCGTCGCGATGGCACCGAGTGCCTCCGAGGCCACGTCCGTCACGATCTTCTTCGACAACGAGGGCCCCGAGGAGGGAATCACGACGCCGGGAACGACGGAGTTCTCGTTCATGGGGTCCAACTGGACGGGGGGCGTGATCCACAGCGGTGCTCCGATTTCGCCGTTTGTCTATTTCGTGCACGGAAGCGCGAGCGTTACGTTCGACGACCCGGTGGATTCAGTGGAGTTCGCGTTCGACCATATCGGCGACCCCGCCCAAGCGTTTGCGTTCGATGCCGAGGGCAATTTGCTCGGCCAGTCCTTCAGGGGACTGCCCGTGAGGTTCGACTTCGAGGCCCCGATCGCCCGGATCTTGTTCGGTGGCGGCTTCGTCCACAACTTCACCTTCACCCTCGTCCCCGAGCCCGGGGCCGGCGCGCTCGTTGCGCTCGGCGCGACGCTGCTGGCCGCTCGCAGCACGCGGAGGCGGAGCGGGCTCACAGATGGATCGTCGGCGGTGGCCTCACGCCCCCTGCGGAACTGCTCCTGCGGGCCGACGCGGCGCCCGCCAACCGAAGGCCCACCGACGGCGTCGTCACCGCGGCCGATGTGCTGATCGTCGCGCGAGCAGCGAAGGGCGACCCCATCGTCGTTTGCAGCCCCGCGGCAGTCACTCCATGACCGAGAGCCGCAGCCACGCAGAGAGGAGGCGCGAGATGGCGACGAGAGGGCACGTTCTGTGGGGGCTCGCCGTGCTCGCGCTCGTCGCGATGGCACCGAGTGCCTCCGAGGCCACGTCCGTCACGATCTTCTTCGACAACGAGGGCCCCGAGGAGGGAATCACGCCTCTGGGAACGACGGAGTTCTCGTTCATGGGGTCCAACTGGACGGGCGGCGTGATCCACAGCGGTGTTCCGATTTCGCCGTTTGTCTACTTCGTGCACGGGCACGCGAGCGTGACGTTCGACGACCCGGTGGATTCAGTGGAGTTCGCGTTCGACCATATCGGTGTCTTCGCCCAAGCGTTTGCGTTCGATGCCGAGGGCAATCGGCTCGGCCAGTCCTTCAGGGGATTGCCCGTGAGGTTCGACTTCGAGGCCCCGATCGCGCGGATCGAGTTCACCGGCGGCTTCATCGACGACTTCACCTTCACCCTCGTCCCCGAGCCCGCGGCCGGCGCGCTCGTCGCTATCGGCGCGACGCTGCTGGCCGCCCGCAGCACGCGGAGGCGGAGCAGGCTCCCGAGCAAGGGCGCTGCGCCGCGAGCGAGCCGGCAATGAGAGCCGACGCTCGTTGCCGGCTCGGACTCGTCGCGACGGACCGCGACGGGAGCGAGCGGCTGCGCGAGCCGGGCGACGCCACGGCGCTGTTCCAGCTTTTCGCCGTGCGGAATCAGTAGCCGTGGGGGAATCGTCCAAGCTCGAGAGCTGCACGGCGCTGCTGCCGTGGCGGGTCGATGCGAAGGGTCCGGAGATGGAGCAGTGCACCGCGGCCTACAAGGAGTGCCTTGAGCGGAGCGGCTGCTGACCGAGCGCGGGCCGGAGGCCCGCGAAGGACGGATGCGATGGCGCTGCTGAGCGGGACGAGACCGGAGCTGGATCGCGGGCCTGCGCTCGGCTCGGCGTTGGTCCCGGCGCTCCTTCCGAGCGCTACGCACGCCCAGACGATCACCTCCGTCACCCCCGCCCGCCAGCGCGTCCACGAGCTGCTGGCGATCACCGGCAGCGGCTTCGGCAACTTCCAGCCCGGCGCCGACCGCATCGAGTTCACCGACGGCACCGTCGCGATCGCCGCCGGCACGCCGTACGTGTGGCGCGACGGCTTCGTGCAGGTCCGCGTCCCGGCCGGCGCCCTCGTCGCCGGCGTCCCGACGCCGCTCCCCACCGGCGCGCTGCACGTGCGCATCGTGAAGGGGGCGGCCACGAGCAACGAGGTTCCCTTCCAAGTGCTCGCCGGCCTCGACGGCTTCCTCCCGGCCTTCAGCGAGCGCACGCAGATCGGGCCCGACCAAACCGACGTCTCGACCGTCCTCGGCGATCCGAACCTCAACCTCGCCCGCACCAAGGACGGCGAGGGCGGCGACGTCGACGGGGACGGCCTGCCGGATTTCATCGACAACAACTCGAACAACACAGTCAACGGCACGCACTCCGTGCTGCGCACGAATCAGGGCGACGGCGCCTTCTCGTCGATCCCGCTCGAACCCAATTTCGAGGGGGAGTCCGGCGCTTTCGCCACCGTCATCCCGCCCGGCGGCACGTTCATCAATGGGGACACGATGTACGACGCCGACCTCGTCGATCTCGACAACGACGGATTCCCGGAGCTGGTCCAAGCCCTGCAGAGCCTCGTCGACCGCATCCGCGTCCTGCGGAACCGCCACCTCGGCGTTCCGGGGCGCTTCGTCGAGGACACAAACGCCTGGCTCCCCTCGCCCCAGCCGTTCCAAGGCGAGCCGGACGACATCGCCCACACCGACGTCGACCACGACGGCTTCGTCGACGTCGCCGTCGCGCAGCGCGGCTACAGGTTCGCGACCCTTCTCTTCAACCGACCGTCGGGACAGAACGGACGGACCTTCCTCGCACAGGATCTCGCGATCGGCTCCGGCTCGGTCCACGACGTCTTCTTCCTCGACGCCAATGCAGACGGCTACCGGGATCTCGTCGCCGTCAATGAAACTGGTGCGTCCGAGCTGTTCCTGAGCCAGGGGGGAGTCTTCTCGGCCGGACAGGTCATCGCCGGCAGCGCGAACGACTTCTCGGGAGAGTCGGCCGATCTGAACGGAGACGGGCTCGATGACTTCGTGCTCGTCGGCGAGGATGGAGGCGCACACGTGTATCTCAACAGCCCGACGACTCCCGGAACTTTCAGCGTCTTCGATCTGTCCGTTGGCGGTGACTCCTCCTTGTACGACGTCGAGCTCGGCGATCTCGACCTCGACGGATCGGTCGACCTCGTCCTCGCTCGGCTCACGCCAGTCGCTGCGGAGGCGGCGGTCGTCTTCCGGAACGATGGCAGCGGCGGATTCCACAACGCGACGCCGCCACCGCTCGGGGCCGCCGCGCTGCTCCCGACGATCGGCGACTTCGAGAGGCTCTCCGCGGATCTGCTCGACCTCGACCAGGACGGGGACCTCGATCTGTACTTGACCGGGGTGGACGGGCAGTTGATTTTCCCTGGTTTCGGACGCGTTCCCAACCAACTCTTCGAGAACCAGCTGCTACGCCGGGGCGCCTGCGACGTGAACGGCGACGGGCGGATCGACGCCGCGGACGTCCTGCTGGTGGCGAGGATCGCCGGCGGGAGTCTCTCGCCCTCTGCGGAGATGCTCCTGCGGGCCGACGTGGCGCCGGCGAAGCGCAGGCCGACCGACGGCGTCGTGAACGCCGCGGATGTACTGATCGTCGCCCGTGCGGCGAAGGGCGATCCGATCGCCGTCTGCAGTCCCGCGGCCGTCGGCCCATGACCGCGAACTGCAATCCGATGGAGAGTGAACCCATGACTCGCAAACACATGACTGGCAATCGACGAGCCCTATTGGTGATGGTTGTGTTCGGGATCGCGCTCCTCGCTCCCCTGGCTGCTCTTGCCACGTCGGTCACGATCTTCTTCGACAACCAGGACCTCGAGGAGGGGGTCACGCCTCGGGGAACGAGAGAGTTCTCGTTCATGGGGTCGAACTGGATGGGCGGAGCGATCCGCTTGACCCTCTCCCCGCTCCCAACCTACACAGTCATCACTTTTACCGAGATCGGAACCGTGACATTCGATGATCCTATCGATTCTGTCGAGTTCCTCTTCTTCTCTGGTACCGCCGAGACGCCTCGCGGCCGCGCGACCGCATTCAATAGCGCTGGAGACCCCATCCAGGCGGTGGACGCCCTGGACCTGCGTGATCTTCAAGGCTTCAACGTTCAAGGCTTCGACGCAACCGCCCCGCCCGTTGACGAGCACTTCGTCCGACTCGACCCCAACGAGCCAATCGCACGGATCGTGTTCGAGGGTGGAATCATTTCGCACTTCACCTTCACTCCCGTCCCCGAGCCCACGACCGGCGCACTCGTCGCGCTCGGCGCGACGCTATTGGCCGCCCGCAGCACGCGGAGGCCGAGCAGATTCCCGAGCACGGATGTTGCGCACCGAAGGAGCCGACGGTGAGGGCCGACGCTCGTTTCCGGCTCGAACTCGTCGTCCAGGCTCAACTCCCGTCCCGCGCTCCGTCCGAGTGGAGAACGGATCGGTTCGTCACGGTCTGGTGTCGGTCCCGCCTTCTCCCGTGCGCCGCCCTCCTGCTCACCGCCCTCGCCTCCGCCGCCTGCACCACCGGCAGCATCCCGATCCTCGCGCCGGGCGAGGCGAAGCTCGGCGCGACGGCGCTGGTCTTCGTCGACACCAACGGCATCCCGAACGGGGACCTCTACGAGCACTACGACCTCTCGCGCGACAACGTCACGCTCGGCA
>JBDIVR010000078.1:0-6114 GCA_039794265.1 Myxococcota bacterium | reverse complement strand
ACCGTGCGAGAGGATGTGCGGAGAGCACCGAGTCTTCTGGCACGAAGCCTCGGACTTTCGTCGTGCCGGCGGCCGCGAGCGCCGAGGTCATCCCGTCCGGCGCCTGGCCCGGCAGGAACTTCACCAGTAGCTCACCCGGAACCGGGTCTCCCGCCGATTGCGCGAAGGCGGGCCCCGCGGGCAGAGAGAGAGAGAGACAGCAACTCCGCTGCCAGCGAGCGCGCGCAGCAGCAGCGATCCGAGCGCAGACGATCGGGTCATCGGGAAAATCCCCTCAGCGGACCCGGGTTCCTCGCATTCCCTCAGGTGCCCGCGCTTGGCGGCGGCGGCACCCACACCTCCCTATGGAGGAGAGTGGACGGTGGGCCGCGCCGGTGTCAACGGCAATCTGACTCCGTGTGCAGAAGGGTGAGTCGCCGGCCCGGCGCCGCCGGCGACGCGACGCCCCGGCCGCGGCTCGCTGTCACTCGGCGCGCTAATGCCCCCGGCTCGTACCTGCACGTCGCACGAGCAGCGCCGCCAACCCGGCCATCAGCAGCGCCGCCGGCGCCGGCTCGGGCACCACGGTGAAGCGGAACGCGCCGGTCCCGTGATCCTTCTCGGGATCGAGCAGGACGCCGGGATCTCCGATGTGTTGCCACTCGATGGTGACGTCGTAGGTACCCGGCGCCAGCGGGCCGACTTCCTCGATGCCGCCGACCGGCGTGGGCAGGAAAATGTGAACGCCACTGGGCGGTACGCCCTCCGTAACGAGCTGCCAACGAATCTCGAAGCTCTCTTCTAGGACCGTCAGCGTCGATTCGAAGGTGAAATTACCGCCGTGGCTAAACACGTCCAAGCGAAAGCCGTCCTCCACAGAGATCGCGATCAGCTCGATCGGATCGTCGGGCCCGATCGGACCATCCGGCGAGAAGACTCCCCCGAAGATCTCCACAGGCGTCGCGAGCGCCGGAGCGGCGGCCCAAATGAGCACGGTAGCCGCGATGCCGATCGAAAGTGTCGCGCTGCGCGTCCGGCCTCGCGGCCCGATGATCGTCGTCATGGAATTCTCCTCTCCAGCGATCTTGCGAAAGCTCGTCCGCCGTGGCGGTCCGGATCGCGAGGCGCGTGCGCATCGCCCGCCGCCTCAGCTCGCCCACGCGAGGCTCGAAACGGGCGACGATGCCCTCTTCTGGCAGTCCGCGTCCTGGCGAAACCGGTTCGAAGTCCACGCCGACGGGTGTGCAGACACAGAGGCGGCAGCAACAGAATCGCCCCGCTCAGCCCGTCCATCGTCGCCGCGCGCTGGCAAGTGCGACCAAGCCGACCAGCGCGAGCGTCAGCGGTCCCGGCTCAGGGACTTCGGCGACGACCGTGTAGCCTTGGAAGGCGATCAGCCCGGCGCCCTCTTCGCCTGGAAACGGATTCAACGCGATCAAGCCCGCGACGTCGCTCGCGACGAAGCCGGGGGAGCCGCCGAAGAAGACCGGTTGACCCGGGTCGTCTACGAATCCCTCGAAGAAGAGGAAGAACTCGGTCACGTGCCACGACCAGAGAGGCTCCCCGGGCGCCAGGATGTCGCGGTTGATCCCGTCCGCGCCCGCAGCGATCTTCGCAAACACGCCCGCAGGGAACGCCTCGCCGGCAATGATGGCGCGCGCCCGGGCGATGTCGTCCGGGGCCGAGAGAGGAAGAATGAAGGAATCGCACTCTACACACGGAAAGTCGCTGCTCACGGTCTCGGCGACGACGAAGAAGACAGGCAAGGCGGATGCACTCTCCGGGAGCGCCCCGAGCAGCGTGACGACGAGAAGACTCGCTCCCCACCCATGCCTTGTCTTGCGTGCCGTTGCGTGCGAGGCCATCGCGTTGCTCTCCTCTCGAGTGCGGCGGGGGATCGTCCGATCGGCGCGCCCGCGGCGCGGACGGTCGACACGACGGAGTGCCAGGAGCAGGGGAAGCAGGACCGCGAGCTCGAAGCCGAGACCACACGTGCCCGGCGTCGCCTCCGACGCGTCCGGGAAGACGGCGGAACACTCCGGATCGTCGGGGAAGTCGACGAGCCCGTCGCCGTCGTTGTCGAGCCCGTCGTCGCACACCCAGAGATCGCTGCCGCTGCCGGCGACGCTGTCCGAAGCGATGAGGGCACCCGCGGCGTTCAACCGCCGTCCCTGCAGCACCTGTCCCTGAAGGCTCGCGATCTGATCCCCGCCCAGAACGATCGCAGTCTTCAGCTCTCCCGGCGTCAGGTTCGGATGCCGAGAGAGCAGCAAGGCGGCGACGCCCGACACGTGCGGCGCGGCCATCGACGTGCCGCTCAGCAGGCCGAAGCTGCCGCCGGGGAGTGTGCTGAGGATCTCCTTGCCGGGCGCAGCCACCTGAACTCGGGTGGCGCCGAAGTTGGAGGATCGAAGTGCATCGAAGATCGCTCGCTGGTCGTCTCGATCGGTCGCCGCGACTGCGATGAGGTGCGGCATTCGAAATGCCGCGGGCTCGACGGAAGCCACGTCGTTGTCCGCACCATCATTGCCAGCAGCGGCAACGATGAGGACGTTCTGCGAGCCGGCCATATCGATCGCATCGCGCAGCATGGCGCACCCCGGGTGGGGTATCCTCCAGCTCGCGTTGATCACGTTCGCGCCTTCTACCGTGGCATAGACCACCGCATCGGTCGCTCCCGCACAGGTTCCGAAGGTGATCCCGAGAAATCCTGTGCCGAGCCATTTGACGGCCATCAGCCGCACGGTCTGAGCGACGCCCGACACCCCGAAGCCGTTGTTGCCCACCGCGCCGGCAATGCCGGCCACATGCGTCCCGTGCCCGTTGTCGTCGAAAGGATCTCCCGTCGAAGTCGGGCTGAGTACGAAATTCGCACCGAAGACGTCGTCCACGATGCCGTTGCCGTCGTCGTCGACGCCGTTGCCCGCGATCTCACCGGGATTGCGCCACATGTTCGGCGCGAGATCCGGGTGTGTGTAGTCGATCCCGGTGTCGGTGATCGCGATCACGGCAGACGGATTCCCGGTCTCGACGTCCCAGGCCTCGGGCGCGTCGATATCGGCGTCGGACGTCCCGCCGGCCTGTCCGGTGTTGTGGAGCCCCCACTGCGACGCAAACTGCGGGTCGTTCGGCAGTGCGAGCGCTTCTCCCCACACGTTGTGGTTCACCGACTCGACAGCGGGGTCGGCGGCGATCATTGTCATCGCTGCAGCGTCGTCCGTGCCGGGGGCCAGTATCACATGTCGCCACCGTGCGAGAGGATGTGCGGAGAGCACCGAGTCTTCTGGCACGAAGCCTCGGACTTTCGTCGTGCCGGCGGCCGCGAGCGCCGAGGTCATCCCGTCCGGCGCCTGGCCCGGCAGGAACTTCACCAGCAGCTCACCCGGAACCGGGTCTCCCGCCGATTGCGCGAAGGCTGGCCCTGCGGGCAGAGAGAGAGAGAGAGAGAGCAACTCCGCTGCCAGCGAGCGCGCGCAGCAGCAGCGATCCGGACGCAGGCGATCGGGTCATCGGGCGAATCCCCTCGGCGGACCCGGGTTCCTCGCATTCCCACAGGTGCCAGCGCTTGGCGGCGGCACCCGCTCTTCCTATGGAGGAGAGTGGACCGAGGCCGGCGCCGGTGTCAACGGCAATCTGACTCCGTGCGCGGCAAGGTGCGTCGCCGGCCCGGCGCCGCCGGCGACGCGACGCCCCGGCCGCGGCTCGCTGTCACTCGGCACGGTGTCGCGCCCGGCTCGTACCTGCACGTCGCGCGAGCAGCGCCGCCAACCCGGCCATCAGCAGCGCCGCCGGCGCCGGCTCGGGCACCACGGTGAAGCGAAACGCGCCGGTCCCGTGATTCTTCGCGGGCTCGAGCAGGACGCCGGGATCTCCGATGTGTTGCCACTCGATGGTGACGAGGTAGGTACCCGGCGCCAGCGGGCCGATCTCCTCGATGCCGCCGACCGGCTGGGACTCGAAAATGCCACTCTGCGGTACGCCCTCCGAAACGAACTGCCAACGAATCTCGAAGCTCTCTTCGAGGACCGTCAGCGTGGATTCGAGGGTGCGACTACCGCCGCTGCGAAAGATGTCCACGGGAAAGCCGTCCTCCACGGAGAGTGCCCCCAGCTCGATCGAATCGTCGGGCCCGATCGGACCGTCCGGCGAAAGAACGACCCCGAAGATCTCCACGGGCGTCGCGAGCGCCGGCGCGGCGGCCCAAATGAGCACGGCGGCCGCGATGGCGATCGAGAGTGTCGGACTGCGCGTCCGGCCTCGCTGCCCGATGATCGTCGTCATGGAAGGCTCCTTTTCTGCGATCCTGCAGAAGCTCGCGCGGCGTCGCGTTCCGGCTCGAGAGGTCGGCGTTCCCACCGCCGGCCTGGGCGTCTCGATCCTCGCGTGGAAGAGTCGAGCGAGGATCCCTCTCGTCCGACGGCTCACAGCACACGCGAGACCAGCTCGAAGACAGCGCCGACGGGTGTCCAACGCCAGAAGCAGCGGCAGTAGGAACACCAGCTCGAAGCCGAGTCCGCAGGTCCCGGGAGTCGCCTCCGAGGCATCCGGGAACACCGCGGAGCACTCCGGATCGTCGGGGAAGTCGACGAGCCCGTCGCCGTCGTTGTCGATCCCGTCGTCGCAGACCCAGAGATCGACGCCGCTGCCGGCGACGCTGTCCGCAGCCGTGAGTGCGCCCGCGGCGTTCAGCCGCCGTCCCTGCAGCACCTGTCCCTGGAGGCTCGCGATCTGATCCCCGCCCAGAACGATCGCGGTCTTCAGCTCTCCCGGCGTCAGGTTCGGGTGCCGAGACAGCAGCAGGGCGGCAACGCCCGACACGTGCGGCGCCGCCATCGACGTGCCCTGGTTCGGACCGAAACCGTCTCCACCGTGCCCCGTGAACGCCTGCAAGAGCATGGCGTAGACGGAATTGATCGTGCTTTTGATCTCTTTTCCTGGCGCAGAGACTTGGACCCTCTCGTCGCCAAAGTTCGACGACTTCGTTTCGTTGAACACCGCGCGCTCGTCGTCGCGATCGGTCGCCGCGACTGCGATGAGATTCTCCAGCCGGAAACTCGCCGGCTGGATCGTCACGACGTCATTGTCGGTGCCGTCATTGCCAGCTGCCGCGACGAAGAGAACGTTCTGCGAACCTGCTACGCGGATCGCGTCTTCGAGCGCAGAACAGTTGAACTCGTCAGCCGGCCCTCCCCAACTCGCGTTGATCACGTCGGCTCCCTCGAGGATCGCGTAGTAGACCGCGTCGAGCGCCTCGGCGCAGGTCCCCCTTCCCGCGAAATCGATCCACTTCACCGCCATCAGACGTACTCTCTGAGCCACCCCCGTCACACCGAGACTGTTGTTTCCGACGGCACCGGCAATGCCGGCGACGTGAGTTCCGTGGCTGCTGAGGGTGTCATCATCGAGGGGGTCGCCCGTCGCAACAGGCTCCGAGAAATCGGCGCCGAAGACGTCGTCCGCGATGCCGTTGCCGTCGTCGTCGACGCCGTTCCCCTCGATCTCTCCCGGATTGCGCCACATGTTCGCCGCGAGATCCGGATGCGTGTAGTCGATCCCGCCGTCGGTGATCGCGATCACGACCGACGGATCTCCGGTCTCGACGTCCCAGGCCTCCGGTGCATCGATGTCTGCGTCCGGCGTGCCACCCGTCTGTCCGGTGTTGTGCAGACCCCACTGCGACGAGAATTCCGGGTCGTTCGGGAGCCCGAACACCTCGAACCAGACGTTGCGGATCACGGACTCGACCGCCGGGTCGGCCGCGATCGCGGCCATCGCCTCGGTATCGTCACTTTCTGGCGTCAAGACGACGTGACGCCACTGGGCGCGCGGGTGGCTGGAGACCGCCGAACCTGCGGGCAGGAAGCTGTGGACCCGCGCCGCGCCGGCGGCCGCGAGCGCCGAGGTCATCCCGTCCGGCGCCTGGCCCGGCAGGAACTTCACCAGCAGCTCACCCGGAACCGGGTCTCCCGCTGATTGCGCGAAGGCTGGCCCCGCGGCCAGAGAGAGAGAGAGAGAGAGAGCAACTCCGCTGCCAGCGAGCGCGCGCAGCAGCAGCGATCCGAGCGCAGACGATCGGGTCATCGGGCAAATCCCCTCGGCGGACCCGGGTTCCTCGCATTCCCTCAGGCGCCAGCG
>JBDIVR010000077.1:0-6190 GCA_039794265.1 Myxococcota bacterium | reverse complement strand
CGCTGGCCCCAACTCGCCAGCGCGCTCCTGGTCGCCGGGTTCGTAGTCCTGGTCGGCGGCTGCCAATCAGAGTCCCGGACGCGGGCAGAGGAGAAGACGGCGGAAGGCGATCGGCTACTCGCCGAGGAACGGGCGGGAGAAGCGCTGGCCGCCTACCGGACGGCGCTGATCCACGCGCCCGACTATCTGCCCGCGCGGATCGGTGCAGGCCGGGTCGAAGCGATGGCCAGGAACTTCGAAGCCGCCGATCGGGAGTTCAAGACCGTCCTGGCCAAGGATCCGCGCTCGAGCGCGGCCCACGCGGGCTATGCGGAAGCGCTCTGGCTGGCCGGGCGGTACCCCGAATCCGAGCAGCACTATCGGCGCGCGCTCGAACTCGCACCAGAGGACCCGGAAATCGCGAGTGCGCACGCGATGGCGCTCGTGAGCCTGCGCCGCGACGCCGAAGGGCTCGAGCAGTTCCGCCGCGCACAAGCGCTCGGAGCCGAGTTCTCTGGCAGCGCGCACCTGTTCTGGGGTGCCGCGCTCGAGCGCGCCGGAAGTCCCGCCGAGGCTCTCGAACACTACGAAGCGGCGCTGGCGCTCGAGCCGATGGATCCGACGATCCAGAACAACCTCGGCCTGCTGATGGCCAAGCAGGGCATCGACCTCGAGCGCGGAGCGCAGCTGCTCGAGTACGCAGTCGCACAACGGCGACAGGATGCCAATACGGTCTTCAATCTCGGTTGGACGTATCTCCAGATGGGCCGCTACGAGGACGCCGCGGATTTCCTGCGGCGTGCGATCGGTCTCAGTACCCCGGGATCGCCGATCTTCCAGTCCCGTGTCGAGCAGTTCCTGCTTGCCGATGCGAAGATCGAGCGCCAGCAGGCGCCGGCGTCCGCGCCCGACATCCTCCTCGTGGTCGTCGACAGCCTGCGCGCGGATCACGTCGGCGCCTACGGCTACGAGCGACCGGTGACGCCGAACTTCGATGCGGTGGCCGCGCGTGGCGTCGTGTTCGAGCAGGCGATCAGCCAGGCGCCGTGGACCGCTGCCTCGTTCGCGACGCTGCTGACCGGGCTGGTCCCGACCGTACATGGACTCGACGGAGACGAGCCCCCGCTCGGCGGCGGAAATCCGAAGCCGGGCGTCGCCGGGGTCCAGAAATCACTGGCGCCGACGAACTACACGCTCGCGGAACGGCTGCGCGCCGCCGGCTATCGGACGGCCGCCTTCGCCGCCAACGCGTCGGTCCATTCTGCTTTCGGCTTCGCGCAGGGTTTCGATTCGTTCGCGGACTCCCCCTTGCCGGCGGTGAGCGGCGGGTTCGCCGAGCGCCGTGCCGAAGAGGTCAACCAGCTCGCGTTCGAGTGGCTCGCGAGCGCACCGGACGAACCACTCTTCCTGCTCGTGCACTACACCGATCCGCACTGGCCCTATGATCCCCCCGCCCCGCACGGACAAGAATTCGTCGCCGACTATCGCGGCGATCTGACGCCGGATCAGACGACGCGCGCGGTCGTCCGGCTCGGCCAGCCGGTTTCCGGCCTCGACGACGAGGATCGGCGCTACCTGGTCGGACTCTATGACGGGGAGATCCAGTATGCGGATGCGCAGCTCGGCGCGCTCCTCGAGCGCATCCGCGAGCAGCGCCGGACGCGCCCGCTGCTCACGGTGCTGACGGCTGACCACGGAGCGGAGTTCCTCGACCACGGCTCGGCAAGCCACGGCTACTCGCTGTACGATGAGCAGCTCCGCGTGCCGCTGATCGTGAGCCTCCCTGGTCGGCTCGCACCGCGCCGCGTGGCGGAGCAGGTGGCGCTGATCGACGTCCTCCCGACGCTGCTCGAACTTGCGGGCGTTCCCGGCGGTAGCGTGCCGGTCCAGGGCGAAAGTCTCGTCGCGCGGGCGCGCGGAGTCCGCGCGCCCGCGCCGGAATCCATCCTCTCCGAGGTGCCGCTCTCCGGCAACTGGAAGGCCCTGCGCAGCGCCGATGGCGACAAGTTGATCCGCAACGTCGACGACGGCCGGGAGCAGCTCTTCGATCTTCGGGAGGATCCGGGTGAGCAGCGCGACCTGGCGGCGGCTCCGGAGTCCGCGGAGCGGCTCGCCGCACTCGATCGGGAACTCGCGCGCTGGATCGAGGAAGCGAGCACGCTGCAGGCGGCCCTGCGCGAGGCGCAGCGCAGCGACGCGAGCGGGCCGGAACTCGGGCAGACGCCGTCCGAGGCCGCCCTGGTGAAGACGCAGGGAGGGCTTCCGTGAGCGCCGAGAGCGATGTCCCCGCCGATGCCCCGCCGGCGCCCCGTACTGCGGGCGCACCGGCGGATTCTCGTGCCTGGTACGCAAGGCCCGCCACCGGTCTCGGCATCGCCGTACTCCTGGCGCTCGCCGTCAACGCCGGCGTCTTGCGCAACGAGTTCGCGATGGACGACGCCGGCATCCTCAAGCGCGATCCCACGATCCGCAGCCTCGCCAACATTCCCCAGCTGTTCCAGAGCGACTACTGGATGCCGGAGATGGTCTCGGGGCTCTACCGGCCACTCGTGAAGACGAGCTTCGCACTGAACCATGCGTTCGGGAATCTCGATCCGCGCGGCTTCCATCTGGTGAATCTCCTGCTCCACGCGCTCGTGACCGGCCTCTCGTGGTCGTTCTTCCGGCGTGTCACCGGCTCTGCGTGGATCGCGGGGGCGGGGGCTGCGCTGTTCGCCGTGCACGCCGTCCATACCGAAGTGACGTCCAATGCCTCGTTCGGCCGGCCGGAGCTGCTCTCGGCCACCTTCTTCCTGCTCGCCACGCTGTTCTACATCGGCCCGGTCGGCGAGCGCGTGCGGTCGACTCGCCGCTCCTATGCGGCGAGTCTCGTGTGCTACGCGCTCGCGCTGCTCTCGAAGGAGAGCGCGATCACGCTGGTCGGAGTGCTCGCGCTCTTCGATCTGGCCCTTCGGAGTGATGCCGCGCGCCCACTCGGCGCGCGCCTGCTTGCCGTGCTGCGCGCGAACGGCCTGCGCTACGCGGGCTTCGTCGCCGTCACCGCCGGCTACCTGTTGATCCGGACCGCGGCGCTCGAGGGGGGCCGCACGCTGCCCCCGGAGATGGCGATCGACAATCCGCTGTTCGGGCTTCCGGTCGGCTGGCGAATCCTGAACGCGCTGTGGGTGTCTCTCCATTACGGACGGCTTCTCGTGGCCCCGCTACATCTCGCGTACGACTACTCGTACGAGCAGATCCCGACCTTCCAGATCTTCGCCGATCCGCGCCTGTGGGTGGCGCTCGCGGCGTGGATCCTGCTGGCGGTCGGCTGGCTCGCGACGCTGCGCCGTTCGCCGATCGCGTTCTTCGCGATCGGCTTCCTGCTGGCCACGTTCTCGATCGTCTCGAACCTCGTCCTTCCGATCGGTACGATCCTCGGCGAGCGGCTGCTCTATCTGCCGTCGATCGGGTTCTGCCTGCTCGTCGCCGTCGCGGTCTGGCACCTCGCGAATGCGATCCCGCGTCGCCGCATCGCCGTCTTCATCAGCGTGAGCGCCGTTGTCGTCGCGCTCCATGCGGCGCGTAGCATCGAGCGGATCCCGAACTGGCGGACGCAATGGACGCTGTACATGCACGATGTCGCGCGGAGCCCGAACAGCACCAAGGCGCACAGCAACGCGGGCGCCGCGTTCGCGCACTTCCGACGCTACGACGAAGCCCTCGAGCACCTGCGGCGCTCGATCGAGATCCAGCCCTACGGCTATCCCGTTCCGTGGTCGACGGCCGGCATGGTGCTGACGACCATCGGTCGCGACGACGAGGCGCGCGAGATGTACGAGGGCGCGGTCCGGAACGGCACGGAGGAGCCGGCGGTCTTCAACAATCTCGGTTTCCAGCTCGTCGATCGCGGACTCGACATTCCGCGCGGCCTCGAACTGCTCGAGCGCGCAGTCGAGAAGTGGCCCGACGATCCGGAGGTGCTCGATAGTCTCGGCTGGGCCTACTACAAGGTCGGCCGCCATCGCGAGGCGCACGAGAAACTGAAGCGCGCCGTGCAGATGCCGGGGACGCCCGAAGAGCTCGAGGCGCGCCGCGAGCACCTGCGCGTTGTCGAGCAGGCGCTCGGCGGCGACGCGCCGACCGGCGGCTGACAGCGCTGCCGAGAATCGGCCGACGGCGAGCGCTCCATCGGGCGGGAAGGCGCACACCGGGAGCCGTAATCCGCAGGCGACCCGCCGCATCCGATCGAAGCATCGGCGACCTTCGCCGAGGACATCGGCGGAAGGTGTGCGCCTTCCCGCCCGCCTCGGAAACCCGTCGGCCGATTCCCGACAACCCTCTCAGGGGTCGCAGCGCTGCTCGTCGACCTTGGTGCGCAGGAAGTCCGGGAAGAAGGCGTCTCCCTGTTTCCGCACTCTCGGGATATGGAACGACCGCGCGACCAAGGAGCAGTCGAAGTCGTCCTCGCAGTCGTTCCCGGTGAGCCCGGCGCTGCACGTGCCGGATTCGCAGCGTCCGACTTCGAGGAGCTGGCCCTGCAGGCTGCGCTCCACCCCGTTCGAGCGCAGGCACGCAAGCGTGGCGGCCAGGTCGAGCTTGCCGGCGAGGTCGAGCACGGTGCAGTCCGGATCGCCGAACTGGAACGCCGCCGGCCGGTCCCGCTTGCGGATCACGAGGTTCGCCTGGACCCGGCGCTCGATCAGGCGCTCTGCGATCCCATCGATCCGGCTCTGTACCGCGAGCCAGCGGGCCTCACACGAACGCCCGATGCAGCTCGGCCCGAGCGGCGGCGGTTCACGGCGTTCACTCGAGATCGACGCGGAGTCATCGTCCTCGTCAGTGAAGATGATCAGGTTCGGGATCGCGTTCGGGCGGAAGCTCAAGCGGTCGAGTCCCCAGTCGACTGCCTCGAAGGACGCCTCGACCGGGCGCCGGGGCTTCAGGCCGAGTTCCGGCAGTGCGCTGCGGAACGTGTCGCCATCGCTCGTCCAATCCAGGAACACGTCCGGGAAGATCGGGCCGCGCTTGGGGCTGACATGGGTGCCGGCCCGGACGATCGCGATCCGCCAATCGATGCCGGCGGCGGTGAGCGCGTCCGGCAAGAGGCCGAGCTGTTGCCCGAGCCAGGTCTTCCACTTCCTCGCCATCGACTTCGACGCATCGAGCACGAGCAGGAAATCCGCCTGCAGAGGCTCCTCGAGCGGGGGGTTCGTGCACACGCCGACGGTGCAGACGTCCTGCGTGCACGGGTTCCCGTCCGAGCAATCGAGCGGCCCGCCCGCCGTGCAGACACCGCCGCTGCACGTGTCGCCGACGGTACAGAGGTCTCCGTCCTCGCACGGCACGGTGTTCGGCGGATGCGTGCACAGCCCGGCGCCGTCGCAGATGTCGAAGGTGCAGACGTTGTCGTCCGGCGCACACTGCGAGCCGAGCGGCTCGAACCGGCAAGTCGCCGAGCAGCAATCGCCCGAGACGGTATTCCCGTCATCGCACTCCTCGAGCTCAAGCACGATCCCATCGCCGCACAGGGGGGCGCACAGGCTCGGGAACCCCGCACAGGTCCAGCCGAGCTCGATCTCGCAGGTCGCGCTGCATCCGTCGCCGGGGTTCAGGTTCCGGTCGTCACATTGTTCGTTTCCGGCGCGGATGCCATCTCCACACGTCGTGAAACACTGGCTCGGCGCGCCGAGGCAAGTCCAGCCGGGCTCCACCTGGCACGAGGCGCTACAGCCGTCGCTCGAGGCGAGGTTGCCGTCGTCGCACTGGTCCCCCCCCGTGATGAGACCGTCGCCGCACGATGCGGTGCAGACACTCGGCGAGCCGCTGCACGAGAAGCCCGGCTCGACCTGGCAATCCGCCGTGCAGCCGTCGCCGGCGAGCGCGTTGCCGTCGTCGCACAGCTCGGAGCTGGAAACGATCCCGTTGCCGCACTCGCTCGTGCACACGCTCGGCACGCCTGTGCAGACGAAGCCCGTCTCGATCTGGCAACTCGCGCTGCAGCCGTCGCCCGAGATCGAGTTCCCGTCATCGCAGAGCTCGTTGCCGCTGATCGTGCCGTTCCCGCAGGTCGGCTGACAGGAACTCGGCTCGCCGGTGCACGTGAAGCCGGGCTCGACGACACAGGTGTCGCTGCACCCATCGCCGTTGGCGAGGGCTCCGTCGTCGCAGCCTTCGCCGGGGCCGAGGATTCCGTCGCCGCAGCCGGGAAGACACACGCTCGGCGCGCCGGTGC
>JBDIVR010000076.1:0-6329 GCA_039794265.1 Myxococcota bacterium | reverse complement strand
TCCGGATCAGTTCGGGTTCGACCTGGTGCTGCCGTCGACGCCGACTGCCGATGGCTCCGTTCCAGCCCCCACGCTGACCGCCTACGACAACGGCAACAACAGCATTGCGGGGCGCATCGCGGCCGGGTCGGTCACCTGGGCGATCAACGGCTACACCGGCCCGACGGACGGGCCGGCGAATCCCGCGAACGACGTGATCAACAGCCTGTTCCGCGGCGGCTCCGGCGCCGACACGACGGTCGCCAGTGGCAGCGGTCCGGTCACGTTGACGGGGGACGGTGTCACCGTGACGCTCGGCGTCCCGGTCCCGACGATGAACGGATTTCTCATCGACGTCGATGGCGTACTCGTGAGTGACGGGCTGATCCACTGGTTCACGACCACCACGCCAGACAGCCCCGTCTCGAACTTCGAGCTCACCGGGGATCTCTTCTTCTCCGGAACGCTCGAGTACGACGGAACCACCGATATGACGGTGGGGATGGACTTCTACTCCGGCAGCATCGAGTTCGAGGCCGGAGTGCTCTGCGGAACCCGGCACGTCGCACTGCCGCCGGCCGGCGCGGACTTCTTCCCGGTCGGTCCGGGCCTGGCGCCCAATACCTGCCGCACTCCGGGTCTCCCGTGCGCGACGATCCAGCATGCAGTCGACGTCGCGTGTCCCGGTGACATCGTCGACGTCGCTGCCGGAACCTATCCCGAGCAGGTCGAGATCGCGAAGGCTCTGACGGTGCGGGGGGCCGGCGCGGCGTCGACGGTGATCGAGCCGTCGTCGGTGGTGGCGAACACGGCGAGCCTGTCGACCAGCAACCCAGCGGCGGCCATCGTGCTGGTGCGCGACGCGACGGACGTCCGGATCGAGGACCTCGCCGTCGACGGTTCGACGGCGGCGTTCAACGCGTGTGCGCCGAGCTACTTCGGCGTCTTCTATCGCAATGCGTCGGGCACGGTCGACGGCGTGGACGTGCGCGACGTGCTGCAGCCCGGCGCGGTCGGCTGTCAGGGCGTGGTCGGCATCTTCGCGCAGAGCGGGGCCGGCGGAGCGACCGATCTCACGGTGTCGAACGGCCAAGTCACGAACTACGGCAAGAACGGCATCACGTGCAACGAGAGCGCCACGGTGTGCGCGATCGAGGCCAACACCGTGATCGGCCGGGGTCCAGTTCCACTCGGCGATGCCGCGCAGAACGGCATCCAGATCGGCTTTGGCGCGAGCGGGCGGATCGAAGGCAACACGGTGCAGGACAACGACTATCTGCCGCAGACCGTATGCGCCACCGGCATCCTGGTGCTGGCCGACGGCGTGGAGGTGCTCGGCAACACGCTGTCCGCGAACTTCTGCGATCTCATCGCGATCGGCAACGGCGGTCGGATCGAGGGCAACGACATTCCGGCCGTGCCGGTCCCGAATGCCTTCCCGCTCGCCGTCATCGGCGACGGCAACGACGTCGACCAGAACCGCGTTTCTGGTTCGACGACGGACGGGATCTATGTCGACGGCATCTCGAACAGCCTGACCTGCAACCGGATCACCGGCAGCGCCGGTGCGGGCGTGCTGATCGACGCGGTCTCGGCCACCGGCTCGACGGCCGGCACGCCGAACACGGTGGCGAGCAACGTGATCGCCGGCAACACCGTCGGCCTCGACGCCAGCGCGGTGACGAGCTTCCCGTTGATCGACGCGACGGGGAACTTCTGGGGCTGCGCGACGGGCGCGAACAGCCCCGGTTGCGACACGACCGCCGGTAGCTTCGTCGACGCGACGCCGTTCGCGACGGAGGAGCCGGTGTGCGTGACGTGCGCGGGGGCCGGAGGCGACAGCGACGGCGACGGCGTGTGCTCGAACGTCGACAACTGCCCGGCCGTTGCGAATCCCGGTCAGGAGGATGCCGACGGCGACGGGATCGGCGACGCCTGCGACGTGTGCCCGAACGATCCGGACGACGATGCCGACGGCGATGGCGTGTGCGGCGACGTCGACAACTGCCCGGCCGATGCGAACAGCGACCAGGCCGACCTCGATGGCGACGGCGTGGGCGATGTCTGCGACGTCGACGAGAGCCCCGGATCGCTGGTGCTGAGCCGGGCGACGTTGCGGCATTCGACGAGCGGCCGGCCGAACGGCAACATCCGGGTGAACGGCCTGCTGAATACGAACGACACGGAGACGGGGTTCGAGGCGACGGCCGTCGCGGGCGGGCTGTCGGTCCGCGTGCAGGATGGCGCCGATGTCGACGCGACGGCGACGATCACCGGCTGTGTCGTGAAGGGGAGCCGGCGCAACATCCAGTGCAAGAGCTCGAATCGCCTGGTGGTGGCGAACTTCCGCCGGGATCCGCGCGGCCCGTTCCTGTACCGCTCGACGATCGTGCTGAAGCGGCTCGACGAGACGACCGTCGGGACGGGGGTCGCCGTCGGCCCGGTGGACGTGCTGCTCGAGGAGGGACCCACGATCCAGCGCAACGACCGGATCGGGGAGCTCGAGGCCTGCGTCCCGCGCACCCGGACGCTGAGCTGCAGGGAGGGCTGAGCGGGCCGCGAGCGGGCGCGTCCGCGTGCGTCTCCGGCACAGGATCGCGCCGCCGGGCCAACCACCCGGCGGCGCCCCTCCCCGATTTCCAACTACCCGGAGATTCCGCATGACCCCGTCGTCTCATTTGCCGCACGCCCGGACCGCAGCGGGCTCCGCCACCGCGGGAGCCGGCTTCGCGGCCACCCGCTTCCGCCGTTTCGCCTTCGTGGCGCTCGTGCTCGCGCTCCTCGTGCCACCGAGTGCAGTCGAGGCGGCGCTCCAGGTCGCGCCCGGCCTGCCGAGCCCCGCTGCCGGCGCGCTCTTCGGCGTTCGCTATCGGGCGCTCGCCAACAATGCCGGCCAGCAGCCGGCGTTCGTCGGACGGGCGGCGGATATGGGTACAGCGACGATTTGCGCGGCCGTCTCCCCGACGGCAACGCCGCCCTGGGAACTCGACCCGAGCGATACCGGCGTCGTCTTCACCTACACGCCTGGCGTGTCGCTAGAGACGGAATTCACCGATACGGCCAGCCAGCTCCGTACGGCGACGTGTACGCGGCCGGCGGACCTCGCGGACCTCGCCGCACTGCCATCGATCAACTACTTGCAGATCCAGGTTCGGGGCAGCGCGCCGGGCGCCGTCACGTTGTCCGACGTCTCGATCACGACCGGAGCCGGCACGGAGCTCGTGCCGGGGAGCTTCAGCGCCAGCGGAGGCATCCTCCACTGGCACGTCGTCGGGATCGACCTCAGCGCGGGGTTCACGATCACGGCCCGGGTCCAGCGCAGCGTGACGACGGGTGGAGCGGAAGAGAATCGAATCGAGCTGCTCGTCGGGCACTCTTGCGGCGATCGCTTCGTCGACGATACCGGCAGTGACGTGGCGAACCTGTGTCTCGACTCGGGCGCCCCCTGCGCGACGATCCAGAAGGCGGTCGACGTGGCGTGTGTCGGGGAAACGGTACACGTCGGATCGGGAACGTTCCCCGAGCAGGTCGAGATCGCGAAGGCTCTGACGGTGCGGGGGGCCGGCGCGGCGTCGACGGTGATCGAGCCGTCGTCGGTGGTGGCGAACACGGCGAGCCTGTCGACCGGCAACCCAGCGGCGGCCATCGTGCTGGTGCGCGACGCGACGGACGTCCGGATCGAGGACCTCGCCGTCGACGGTTCGACGGCGGCGTTCAACGCGTGTGCGCCGAGCTACTTCGGCGTCTTCTATCGCAATGCGTCGGGCACGGTCGACGGCGTGGACGTGCGCGACGTGCTGCAGCCCGGCGCGGTCGGCTGTCAGGGCGTGGTCGGCATCTTCGCGCAGAGCGGGGCCGGCGGAGCGACCGATCTCACGGTGTCGAACGGCCAAGTCACGAACTACGGCAAGAACGGCATCACGTGCAACGAGAGCGCCACGGTGTGCGCGATCGAGGCCAACACCGTGATCGGCCGGGGTCCAGTTCCACTCGGCGATGCCGCGCAGAACGGCATCCAGATCGGCTTTGGCGCGAGCGGGCGGATCGAAGGCAACACGGTGCAGGACAACGACTATCTGCCGCAGACCGTATGCGCCACCGGCATCCTGGTGCTGGCCGACGGCGTGGAGGTGCTCGGCAACACGCTGTCCGCGAACTTCTGCGATCTCATCGCGATCGGCAACGGCGGTCGGATCGAGGGCAACGACATTCCGGCCGTGCCGGTCCCGAATGCCTTCCCGCTCGCCGTCATCGGCGACGGCAACGACGTCGACCAGAACCGCGTTTCTGGTTCGACGACGGACGGGATCTATGTCGACGGCATCTCGAACAGCCTGACCTGCAACCGGATCACCGGCAGCGCCGGTGCGGGCGTGCTGATCGACGCGGTCTCGGCCACCGGCTCGACGGCCGGCACGCCGAACACGGTGGCGAGCAACGTGATCGCCGGCAACACCGTCGGCCTCGACGCCAGCGCGGTGACGAGCTTCCCGTTGATCGACGCGACGGGGAACTTCTGGGGCTGCGCGACGGGCGCGAACAGCCCCGGTTGCGACACGACCGCCGGTAGCTTCGTCGACGCGACGCCGTTCGCGACGGAGGAGCCGGTGTGCGTGACGTGCGCGGGGGCCGGAGGCGACAGCGACGGCGACGGCGTGTGCTCGAACGTCGACAACTGCCCGGCCGTTGCGAATCCCGGTCAGGAGGATGCCGACGGCGACGGGATCGGCGACGCCTGCGACGTGTGCCCGAACGATCCGGACGACGATGCCGACGGCGATGGCGTGTGCGGCGACGTCGACAACTGCCCGGCCGATGCGAACAGCGACCAGGCCGACCTCGATGGCGACGGCGTGGGCGATGTCTGCGACGTCGACGAGAGCCCCGGATCGCTGGTGCTGAGCCGGGCGACGTTGCGGCATTCGACGAGCGGCCGGCCGAACGGCAACATCCGGGTGAACGGCCTGCTGAATACGAACGACACGGAGACGGGGTTCGAGGCGACGGCCGTCGCGGGCGGGCTGTCGGTCCGCGTGCAGGATGGCGCCGATGTCGACGCGACGGCGACGATCACCGGCTGTGTCGTGAAGGGGAGCCGGCGCAACATCCAGTGCAAGAGCTCGAATCGCCTGGTGGTGGCGAACTTCCGCCGGGATCCGCGCGGCCCGTTCCTGTACCGCTCGACGATCGTGCTGAAGCGGCTCGACGAGACGACCGTCGGGACGGGGGTCGCCGTCGGCCCGGTGGACGTGCTGCTCGAGGAGGGACCCACGATCCAGCGCAACGACCGGATCGGGGAGCTCGAGGCCTGCGTCCCGCGCACCCGGACGCTGAGCTGCCGCGAGGGCTGAGGCCCGGCGGCAGTCAGCGCGTGCCGCCGAGGTCCCGCTCGACGCCGATCAGTGCGGCGCCGAGCGGGCCTCGCGGCACGTACACGGTGATCGGCTCGCCGTCGCGCAGCAGCTCGACCGGGACCGTCTCTCCGCGCTGGCCCGAGGCCGTCGCGAGCTGGACTTCCTGCACCGAGAAGACCCGCGTGCTGCCGTAGCGGAGGATCTCGTCGCCGGGCCGCAGCCCCGCCGCGCTGCCGGCCGACCCGGGGATCACGTCGCGCAGCGCGACCCGGTTGGGCTTGCCCGTCGCGACCAGGTAGGCCTCGTATCCGTCCTCCCCGAGGTCCGCTCGGAAGCCGGCGTCGATCCCCCTGTGTTCGTCCCGGTGTTGCGGCGTCATGAAGAAGCCCTCGCGCAGAGCCCTGTCGTTCAGGTCGATCTTGTCGAGTTCGTAGCGCTCCCAGCGCTGGCGTAGCCGGTCCGCCTCGCCGGGGTCGAGGCCCGCGGCGGTGAGCGCCTCGCCGTCGAAGAGCGGAGCACGGGGATCCGGTCCCGCATCGCCGCCGTGCGCGTCCGAGGCGTCCGCCGGCGCGGCCGTCCCGGGCTCCTGCGGAGCCTCTCCGGCCGGCCGAGCCGCAGCGTCCGCCGCAGCGCCGCCCGCTCCGCCGAACTCGATTCCGAGCACGAGCGCCGCGATTCCGTCGATCTGCGTCCGCAGGGAGGCGACGTCGCCGGCCAGCGCCAAGCGCGCCGAACGCTCGGCGTTCAGGTCCTCGTACAGAGCATCGATGCGTCCGCGCGCGCCCGAATCCTGCAGCAGCTCAGGCTCCATCGGGGAGACGGCGAATTGCCGTCCCAAGAGGATTCCGGCGCCCAGAGCGCCCGCGACGACGCTCCCGAGAACGGCGCTTCCGCGGGTCTCGAGCCGAGCGCCGGATCCGCTCCGCGCCGGCTCGCGGGGTGCCTCGACCATGGCCGCGAAGATAGCGCCGCGGGTCAGTGCAGCTTCGCGAGCTC
>JBDIVR010000075.1:0-6885 GCA_039794265.1 Myxococcota bacterium | reverse complement strand
TCCAGAAGCTGATCCGAGTCCTCACTGCTCTCGAGCCGACCGAGGAGGCGACTGCAGAGCGCGTCGCCTAACGTCACTCACCGGAGCCGCCGCTCAGAGAAGATCAACAGCCGGCGGGACATCCCCCGCAGATACGCCGGTTTCGGCGGGATCTGATGGATCAAGAGCAGCCAGCGGGCGGGAGACTCGTCAGTCATCGATGCAACTGTATCATGTCGATCATATCGATGTATCGACTGAATCATCCATACCCAGGGGGAGCGTGCCCTGGGGGGCGAAAGCAGCCGGTGCTCCCGCTGTCGGGGAGTGATCCGCGACGGAAGAAGACCGCGCGGTCGATCGACCGGAGCCGGTCGACGAGCTCGACGATCGCTTCGTCCCGCAGCGGCCCGATGGACATCTCGATCCGCTCGAAGAGAGCGAGGACTTCGTCCTGCAGATCGACCCGGGCTCGATAGGCGTCGCGCCAGCGCAGTGTCAGCGGCTCAGTCGTCGCCGTGCTCCTGGGCACGAAGGGCGTCGAGCTCCGTCTTCTCGAAGATCGCGGTGACGGGCACGGAGGGAAGAAGCCTGCGAATGGCTTCCATTCCCCCTTCCTCCCGGTCGACCAGAACGGCGACGTGGGCGATCTCGAGCCCCTCGTCGAGGGCACGCTCGATCGCCTTGATCACCGAGCCGCCACTGGTCACGACGTCATCGACGATGGCGACGGGGCTCCGAGCGCACCCTTCGATCCACTTGCCCGTGCCATGCGCCTTCCGCTCCTTGCGGACACTGAACATCTGGAGCGTCGGTCCCGCATGCAGGGAGTGGAAGGCGACCGCGTTCGCGATCGGATCCGCTCCGCTGGTCAGGCCTCCGACGGAGAGGGGGTGGGAGTCGGCCTCGCGGAACGCCCGGATGAACGCTTCGCCGATCAGCGGCATGGCCTCGGCGAAGCACGTCGTGAGCTTGCAGTCGAAGTAGAACCGGCTGCGACGGCCCGATGCGAGAACGAAGTCCCCGTGGATGTACGACTTCTCGACGAGAAGCTTTGCGAGGCTTCGGTTGGCCATGTCACTCTGCCCATCGGTCCTCCTCCGTCGCACGCGTCGGCGGCGTCCGCGTGTCTGGCGGTGGATTCTAGCCCCCCCCCGGCGCGCAGATCCGCGATGGTCGTCCTTGGCGCGGGACGGAGAGCCAGCCCCGTGGACTCGTGGCGAGCTCGGGCGTATCCGGAGCCAGACGCGCGGCGAAGACGGAGCGAGGGAGTTCTACCTGGACTTCCGGCCGGTCGGGCGCGTGTGGTCGAACCGCGGGATCCGCAGCACGGACGAGGGAACGGCGCAGCGACTGCTCGAGAGGATCCGGTGCGAGGTGGCCGATGCGGTGTCACGGGTGGGCCCTCCTGGATTCGAAGGAGGACACGTCGACCTCGGGGGAGTGAGGGCTTGGCGAAGTCACGATCCGCCAGGCCTTCCGCGTCACCCGATCGTCCACCCGTGGCTGTAGGGCCAGCTGAGGATTCATGCAGCAGGACCAGGAAACTCCGTGCGGGCAGGCGGTTGCGATCGGCTTGGGACTGTGGGCCTAGACGAACTCTCGCCCCGAGGCCCGAGATCCGATAGGTTCTAACGCGTCCTAACGCGAGAGGTGCGAACGTGGGAACGGTGCTCCAGGTCCTCCAAGACCATGGCGTCCACGCCTCCGAGGAGGAGGTTGCTCGCGCCATGAAGGTCGCGCTCGTCGAGAGCGGCTTCCGACTTCCGTATCCGGACCCGCGCCAGGAGCTGAAGGCGAAACAGATCGAACTGCTCGAGCGCGGCGGCTTCGAGCTCGATCGCCTCGAGTTCGGGCTCGAGGACCCTATTGCTCGAACCGCGTTCGAGTACGCCGTCCTTCGCGCGACGGCCCTGACGACGCGACAAGCGGCGAAGCGGCTTGGCGTGAACGACAGCCGCGTGCGGCAGCGCCTCTCGGAACGCACTCTCTATGGGATCAAGGCGGGCGACGAGTGGCGACTGCCCACGTTCCAATTCGCGCGAAAGGGGCTCGTGCCGGGCATCGAGCACGTCTTCCCGCGGCTGCCGCGGGGGCTGAACCCGGTTGCGGTCCATCGCTGGTTCCACACGCCGAATCCCGATCTCGAAGAGAGGGAAGGGCAGGGAAAGGCGCTGACTCCGCTCCAGTGGCTTCAGTCCGGGAGCGATCCCGACGCCGTGGCCGAGCTGGCAGCGGGCCTCTGATCGGCAGCGCTCGAGCTCGTGGCCGATCGGCTCACACAACCGCCTCCGGTGGCCACGCTGGGCGCGATCGCGCCCGAGATCCATGTCTTGCCCACAGGCGCCGTCTTGTGGCGAATCTACTTCCGTGCGGGCGTGCATCCTTCGCAGTTGGACCAATTCCGCGCGTTCGGACCCACGACCGCGCGCTTCGACCATCATCCGTCTCCCACAAGGCGTCACCGGGGGCGCGCGATCTTGTACGCCTCGGACTCGGGCCCGACGTCGGTCGCCGAGGTGTTTCAGCAGACACGGGTGATCGACCGCTTCGCGGACTCGCCCGCACTCGCGGCGTTCCAGTTGACCAGGGACCTACACCTCCTTGACCTGACGGGTGCGTGGCCGACGCGCGCCGGCGCGTCGATGGCGATCCACTCGGGTTCGCGTGCAAAGTCCAGAGCCTGGTCGCGCGCGATCTACGTCGCGTATCCCAACGTAGAGGGCCTCCGCTACGCGTCGTCGATGAACGCGAACCAGCCGGCGTTCGCGTTCTATGAGCGAGCGAGAGCTGCGCTGCCGACAGCAGCAGCGATGGATCTCCCGTTGTCAGCACCGGGGCTCATGGCTCCGCTTGCAGCCGCGGCAGTGCGCTTCGGGTACGCACTCGTCTGAAGGTCAGCGGCGGAGCACGCTGTTCTCCAGATCGTGCGGGATCTCGTGATCGAATCGCGGGATCAGAGCAGCGCGGGGTGGGCCCTCCTGGATTCGAACCAGGGACGACACCGGTTATGAGCCGGGTGCTCTGACCGCTGAGCTAAGGGCCCGTGACCTTGGACGCTACCAGACCGGACCAGCGCAGGCGCGGGCCGCGCAGTGCCGCCGTCGCGTCGGATCAGCTCCCACTCATCCGCTCGGTGAAGTCCCAGCTCGAGAGGCGCTGCGGCGTGATGCGGATCGCGACCTCGCCCTCCGCGCGGCCGAGCAGCCAGCGGGCGAACTCGCTGTCGCGCGTGCCGAGGTAGCGGTCGACGAGTTCGCCGAGCAGCGCGGGGCCGCGGGTCGGGTCGAGCGTGGCGTGGCCGCGGCCGCGGACTCCCCGGTACGGCGGGCTGTCGCGGGCGACTTCGAAGCCGCAGCGCGGCTCGGCGCGGAGCCAGCGGAGGACCTGCGCGCCCGGGCCGCTCGCGCACCAGAGGGCGCCGTCGCGCCACAGGGTCCAGAGCGAGAGCACGTGCGGGTGGCCGGACTTCGTCGCGCACGCGAGGCGGAGCGGGATGACGGTGTCGTCCAGGTACGCGTCGATGCGCTCGCGAGACCACGGGCCGGTGACCTTCAAGACGGCAGGCCGGGGGCGTCCGGGGCGAGGCCGTCCGCGGCGCCGGCGAGGCGACGCCGTTCGGCGTCGCGTGCGGCGCGCAGCTGGCGAGCGGTCTTCGTGCTGCCGTCGGGGCTCCAGCCCGGCGCGGCGAAGATGGCGCCGAGGCGGGCGCGCCAGGTGTTGGCGCGCGCGAGGTCGCGGCCGAGCGCGGCCCATTCGTGGAACGCGATGCGCAGCGGGTTGAACGTGTGGAGGTTGCTGGTGAGGCCGTAGCGGACGCGCGCGCGCTCGGGTTCGAAGCTGCCGAACAGGCGGTCCCAGACGATGAGGATGCCGCCGTGGTTGCGGTCCAGGTATTCGACGTTGGCGCCGTGGTGGACACGATGATGCGACGGCGTGTTGAACACGGCCTCGAACCAGCGCGGCATCCGGCCGATGGTCTCGGTGTGGATCCAGAACTGGTACAGCAGGCTGATGGCGATCTGCGTGAAGATCATCAGCGGGTGGAAGCCGACCAGCGGCAGCCACCAGTAGAACAGCGGCACGGTAAACGGCGTGGTGTAGGACTGCCGCAGCGCCGTCGAGTAGTTGTAGTACTCGCTCGAGTGGTGGTTGACGTGCGCGGCCCACAGGAAGCGCACCTCGTGCGACGCGCGGTGCCACCAGTAGTACGTGAAGTCCTCGGCGAAGAACAGCAGCACCCAGACGGCGGGGCCCGTGCCGAGATCGAAGATCCGGTGCTCGTAGAGCCAGAGGTACGCGCCGAGCAGGACGACCTTGAAGCTGCCCGAGACGAGGACGTTGCCGACGCCCATCGCGAGGCTCGCGGCCGTGTCCTCGCGGCGCGCGCCGCGGACGTCGCGGCCGGCGCGCTGCGCGCGGCGCAGCAGCGCGTACTCGAGCGCGAGCAGCACCAGGAACAGCGGCATGGCCAGGTAGAGAACGATGTCCACGGGGGGTCCTTCGGGCGGGCGTCGCGCGGGGCGGCGGAAACGATAGCCTTCCCCGGCGATGGAGTGGATGGCCTACGCGCTGGCGACCGTCTTCGCGCTGCTCGGCCTCGGCTGCCTGCTGCTGCTGGTGGTGGGGCTGCCCGGCACGTGGGGGCTGCTGGCGATCGCGTTCCTCATCGAGCTCGTCGACGTCTGGCTGCTGCCGGGCGACCCGGTCGTGACGTTCGGCTGGGGGCTGCTGGCCGTGTGCGCGGGGCTCGCCGTCGTCGGCGAGATCATCGAGGCGATCGCCGGCGCGGCCGGCACCAAGATGGGCGGCGGGACGCGGCGCGGGATGGTCGGCGCGATCATCGGCGGCATCGCCGGCGCGATCTTCTTCACGCCGCTGATCCCGGTCCCCATCCTCGGGATGCTGATCGGCGCGATGCTCGGCGCGTTCGCCGGCGCCTTCGTCGGCGAGGCGACAGGCCCCGAAGCCCGCGGCCGCAACCACAACCTGCGCGCGGCGTTCGGCGCCGCGGTCGGGAAGCTCGGCGGGACGATCGCGAAGCTGGCGATCGGGATCGTGATGTGGGGGCTGTTGGTGCGGGCGGCGTTCGTGCTCTGAAGTCTGGGGGGGGCCGGCGGGCGCGCGTTTTTTTGGGGTTGACTTTCGCTTTTTGTTCGCGTACCGTGCTTGGTGTTCTCGGGGGGTGACAGGTTGAGCCGCGATGAGACTCGATGCCGGCGGCGCGGGTGGATCCCGCGGTGAGCGCGCGGATCAAGAGGCACGCGAACATTTCTGCCCGGAGACGCGCCTCGCGGAGCTGACGGCGGCGGGCGGTCCGCTGCGCCGGACGCTCGCGGCACTCTGCGCGCGGCTACTCGATACGCAGGCGATCGAGCGGCTCTGTTACGCGCGGCTCCGCGACTACGCGCGCGAACGCGTCGGCCTGTCCGCGCGCCAGCTCCAGGATCTCGCGCACGCGCACCGCGCGTTCGCGACGCTGCCGGGTCTCGAGCGGGCGCTGGTGGCGAACGAGCTGCCGTGGAGCAAGGTGCGGCTGCTCGTGCGCGTGGCGACGCCGGAGGATGAATCGAGTTGGATCGAGCGCGCGCGGCGGCTCTCGATCCGCCGGCTCGAGCACGAGGTGCGCGCGCTGCGCGGGCCGGCGGCGGGTGCGCTCGACGCCGAAGCGGATCCGCCGCGCGTTCGCGTCTCGCTGCACTGTACGCCCGCCGTGTACGAGCAGTGGCTGCTCGCGCGCGAGTTCGCCGAGCGCGTGTCCGGCCAGCGCCTGCGCGAGGACGAGGCGCTCGAATGGGTGACGGCGGAGGCGTTGTCGGCGGTGTCGATCGATACGTCGCGGATCGGGGAGCCGGAGCCGGCGGAGACTTCTCGCTGCGCGCGCCCGGTGTCCGACGACGAACCCCCGCTCGACAAATGTGTGCGCGCTCCGGCGCCGGATGCGCCGGCCTCGGCCTCCTCGGCGCTCGATCCCCTCCTCGCGGGCCTCGACGACGCCGACGCCTTCGAGCTCGATCGCCGCCTCCGCGCCGCGATCCGCCGCGAACAGACGCTCGATGCCGCCATCGCCCCGCTGCTCCGAATCGTCACGTGCCCGCACTATGAATGGAACACCGCGTACTGGAAGCTCACCGACTTCGCGGCCGAGCAGCTCGGCATGTCCGCCAGCAAGGCCCGCGCGCTGCTCCGCATCGAGCGCGCCGGCGACGCGTGCCCGGAGCTCCGCGCGTCGTTCCGCAGCGGCCGCCTGTCGTGGGCGAAGGCGCAGTGCCTGCTGCCGCTGCTGCTGCTCGACATCGACTGCGTGACTGCCCCGGACTGGCGGCGGCGCTGGGTCGCATGGGCCGAGCGCGTGACGGTGCGCCGGCTCGAGGCCGACGCCCTGCGCGCGCTGCTGCTGCGCGCGGGGCACGGACCGGCGTTCGAGCGCTGCCTCGCCGATCCCGCCCGCGCGCGGGATCCGATCCCCGACGACGAGCGCCAACTGTGTGCGCCGGACATCGACGTCGAAGCGACGGAACGGCTCGAATGGCGCGCACCCCGGGAGGTGGCATCGCTGTTCCTCGCCGTGCGCGAGTCCGTCCGCGCGCGGCTGCGCGCCGAAACGGGCCGTCCCGTCTCGGAGAGCGAGGCGTTCTCGGCGATGCTCGGCCACGCGCTCGCCACGTGGACGTTGCGCGATCCCAGCAAACCTCGCCCCGATCCGGTGTTCGAGCGCGACGGCTACCTGTGCGCAGTGCCGGGCTGCTCGTCGCGCATGAGCTTCCACGACCACCACGTGGTGTTCCGCTCGCACCAGGGCTCGGACGACATGGAGAACCTCCTGACGCTGTGCGCGTTCCACCACCAGCGCTGCCTGCACGCCGGCCGGCTGCGCATCCGGGGCTTCGCGCCGGACCGGCTCGT
>JBDIVR010000074.1:0-6941 GCA_039794265.1 Myxococcota bacterium | reverse complement strand
GCTATACTCATACTATTTGTTTTAAGTCTACATCGCCCACCCAAACCCTCACGAACCCACCCACCCTTTCCCCAGCCGACACTCTCCCGATCCCTGGCAACCCCCCCAAGAAACCCTTGCAAGAAACTCCCCGCTCCCCCCCCCCCCCCGTCCCGGCCGCGCGGCCCCGCTACGCCTTGCGGAATTCCAGGGCGTCGCCGGAGAGGCGCGCGTCGACGAGCACCTTCGAGCCTTCGGGGAACTCGCCCTCGAGGATCCGCACGGCCAGGGGATCCTGGACCAGGCGCTGGATCACGCGCTTGAGCGGCCGGGCGCCGTAGTGCGGATCGTAGCCGCGCTCGGCGAGCAGGTGCATCGCCTCGGGCGTCACGTCGAGCTCGATGCGCCGGTCTGCGAGGAGCTTGCGCACGCGGCCCAGCTGGATTTCCACGATCCGGCCGATTTCGCTGCGACCAAGTTGGCGGAAGATGATCGTCTCGTCGACGCGGTTCAGGAACTCGGGCTTGAACTGCGCGCGCAAGGCCTCTTCGACCCGTCGCACCATCTCGTCGCGCTCGCTCTCGCCGAGCTCCACGATGAACTGGCTGCCGACGTTCGACGTGAGGATCAGCACGGTGTTCTTGAAGTCGATCGTGCGGCCCTGGCCGTCCGTCAGCCGTCCGTCGTCGAGGATCTGCAGCAGCGCGTTGAAGACGTCCGGGTGGGCCTTCTCGATCTCGTCGAAGAGGACCACGCTGTACGGGCGCCGCCGCACCGCCTCGGTCAGGTAGCCGCCCTCGTCATAGCCGACGTAGCCGGGAGGGGCGCCGATCAGCCTCGCGACGGAGTGCTTCTCCATGAACTCGCTCATGTCGATGCGCACCATCGCCTGTTCGTCGTCGAACAGGAACTCGGCGAGCGCGCGTGCGGTTTCGGTCTTGCCGACGCCGGTGGGGCCGAGGAAGATGAACGAGCCGATCGGGCGATTGGGATCCTGCAGGCCGGCGCGCGCCCGGCGCACCGCATTCGACACCGCGACGAGCGCTTCGTCCTGGCCGACGACGCGATGGCGCAGCTTCTCTTCCATGTGCAGGAGCTTCTGCTGCTCGCCCTCGAGCATCTTCGAGACCGGGATTCCGGTCCACTTGGAGACCAGCTCGGCGATCTCCTCGGCGGTGACCTCCTCGGAGACCAGGCCGCCGCCGGTCTCGTGCTTCTGCTGCGCCTCGACGAGCGCCTTCTCCACCTGCGGCAGCTCGCCGTAGCGGATCTCCGCGGCGCGCTCGAGGTTGCCCTGGCGCTGGACGCGTTCGAGCTCGGTGCCGAGCGCCTCGCGCCGTTCCTTCAGCTCGCGGACCTGGCCGATCTCGGCCTTCTCCGACTCCCAGCGCGCCTTCTGCCCGCCGAGCGTCTCGCGCAGCTCGGCGACCTCCTGCTCCACGCGCGCGAGCCGGTCGCGACTCGCCGCGTCGGACTCCTTCTTCAGCGCCTCGCGCTCGACCTCGAGGCGCACGAGCTCGCGCTGCATCTGGTCGAGCTCCTCGGGCATCGAGTCGACCTGCACGCGCACGCGCGCCGCCGACTCGTCGACGAGGTCGATCGCCTTGTCCGGCAGGAAGCGATCGGTGATGTAGCGATGCGACAGCGTCGCGGCCGCCACCAGCGCCGCGTCCTGGATGCGGACGCCGTGATGGACCTCGTAGCGCTCCTTCAGGCCGCGCAGGATCGAGATCGTATCCTCGACGGTGGGCTCGCCGACGCGCACCGGCTGGAAGCGCCGCTCGAGCGCCGCGTCCTTCTCGACGTGCTTGCGGTACTCGTCGAGCGTGGTCGCGCCGACGCAGCGCAGCTCGCCGCGGGCCAGCGCCGGCTTCAGCATGTTGGCAGCATCGGCCGCGCCCTCGGCGGCGCCGGCGCCGACGATCGTGTGCAGCTCGTCGATGAACAGGATCACCTGTCCCTGCGCCTCGCTGACCTCGCGCAGGATCGCCTTCAGCCGGTCTTCGAATTCGCCGCGGTACTTGGTGCCGGCGATCAGCGCACCGAGGTCCAGCGCCACCACGCGGCGATCGCGCAGCGATTCCGGGACGTCGCCGGCGACGACGCGCTGGGCGAGACCCTCGACGATCGCCGTCTTGCCGACGCCCGGCTCGCCGATCAGCACCGGGTTGTTCTTGGTGCGACGCGACAGCACCTGGATGACGCGCCGGATCTCGTCGTCGCGCCCGACGACGGGGTCGAGCTTGCCGGTGCGGGCAAGGTCGGTGAGGTCGCGGCCGTACTTCGCGAGCGCCTGGTACTTCGACTCGGGGTCGGGATCGGTCACGCGCGCGCCACCGCGCACGGACTCGAGCGCCTTCAGCAGCGCCTCGCGTGTCGCACCGGCTTCGCGCAGCGCACGGCCCGCCGCGTCGCGATCGCTCGCGGCGATGCCGAGCAGCAGGTGCTCGGTCGAGACGTACTCGTCCTTCAGCTGCTGCGCTTCCTGGAAGGCCGCCTCGAGCGCCTTCCCGAGCGCCTCGGACACGCGCGCCTGCGCGGCGGCACCGGACACCTTGGGCATCCGTCCTAGTTCGTCGTCGAGCCGACGCCGAAGGGCGTCGACCGGCAGGCCGAGCTTCTGGAGGATCGCGACCGTCGTGCCCTCGGACTGCTCGAGCAGCGCGCGCAGCAGGTGCGCGGCCTCGACGTTCCCGTGCCCGCGCTGGCCGGCGAGCGCCTGCGCCTGGGAGAGGGCTTCCTGGCTCTTGATCGTCAGTTTGTCGGCTTGCATGACGACGAACGCTAAGCACGCCGATCGCCGCGACAACCCCCGGCGTGAAGCCCCCGGGGCATCGAGAGGGCTACTCCGGCTTCTTGCTCACGGCGACGAACAGAGTGGCGTCGCCGCGACGGACGAGCAGCAGCGCCTTGTCGCGGCCCTTCATCACGCGCCCGAAGTCAGTCACCGAGCCGACAGGCTGTTGGTTCACCTCGAGGACGATGTCACCACGGCGGAGCCCGGCCTCGGCGGCGGGGCTGTTCGGCTCGATCTCGCTGACGACGACGCCCTCGGCGTCCTCCGCGCCGAGCTGCTCGGCCAGCTCCGGCGTCAGCGGCTGCACGCGCATGCCGAGCGCCGCGGGGCCCTCCGAGCCGGGCTCGCTCTCGGCTTCGGCGACCTGCTGGCCCTCGTCGAGCTTGCCGAGCTCGATCTCGAGCGTGGTGCGCTCGCCGTCGCGGAGGACCACGACCGTCGACTTCTTGCCGGGCGGAGCGGCCGCGACGAGTCGCGGCAGCTCCTCCATGTCCTCGATCGGCTCGCCGTCGAACTCGACGATGACGTCACCGCGCTGGACGCCGGCGGTCTGCGACGGCCCCTTCGGGTCGACGCGCGAGACCAGCGCGCCGTGGGTACTCTCGAGGCCCATCGCTTCCTGGAGATCCGGCGTGATGCGCTGGATCACGACTCCGAGCCAGCCGCGGGTCACGAATCCCGCCGTGCGAAGCGCCGGCAGGATGTCCTTCGCCATGTTCACCGGCACCGCGAAGCCGATGGTGTTCGCGCGCGGGTTGATCGCGGTATTGATGCCGACCACCTGACCGCGCAGGTCGATCAGGGGTCCGCCGGAGTTGCCTGGATTGATGGCGGCGTCGGTCTGGATGAAATCGTCGTAGCGGCCGGAACCGATGTTGCGCCGATGCAACGCGGACACGATCCCCGCCGTCACCGTGTGCTCGAGTCCGAACGGGTTGCCGATCGCGATGACCCAGTCGCCCGGTCGCAGCGAGCTCGAGTCACCGAGCGGAAGCGGCGACAACTCCTGGTCGCTCTCGACACGGATCAGCGCCAGATCCGTCGCCGGATCGCGCCCGATCACATCCGCGGGGAGCGTCGTGCCGTCGGCGAAGGCCACCTCGATCTTGTCGACGTCCTCCACGACGTGGTTGTTGGTGACGATGTACCCGTCGCTCGAGATCACGAAACCAGAACCGAGACTCGGCACCTGGAACTCGCGTTGCTGGCCTCCGAAGAACTCCTCGAACGGGTTGCCGCCGAAAAAGGGCTCGAGCCCGGGCGGAATCTGCATCCGTCCGCCGGGTCCACCGCCCGTAACCGTCTTCTGTGTGCGGATGTTGACGACCGATGGTGAGACCCGGGCCGCGAGATCCGCGAACGAGCCGGCGCCCGGAACCTCGGCGAGCGGCTTTGCGTCGCGGGACTCGACCCAGAACGCGTCACCTCCTGCGGGCGTCTCAGCCTTCTTCTCGTCCTTCTTGCTGCCGAACAGGTCGATGGCCTCGGCGTCGTGCGCGCGCCACTGCACGTCGACATCGAGAGATCGGGTGATCACGACGGCCGAGGCGACGACGCCGACGGCGGCGAGTCCGATGAGAATCCGGCGGGCAGTCATCTTCTCGAGTTCCTCTCTCAGCCTCTCTCAGGTGAGCGGCACGGTGACATGGTATCGGCCCGCTCCGCGCTGAACCACGACCAGCGCACGCTGTCGGCCCTGGAGTCCCAGCACCGCGCGCCGAAACGCTTCCGGATCGGCGAGCGGACGACCGTTGATCGCGACCAGGACGTCGCCCGGTCGGAACCCGATCTGCTCGGCGCGGCTGCGCGCTCGCACCGACCCGACACGGAAGCCCCCTCGCTCGTTCGGGCTGAGGGCCAGACCCAGGAGCCGCTCGGCGAGCTCGCCGACGGCGGCGTCGGCGACGCGCTCGGCGCGGGCCGAAAGCCGGAGCTTCTTCCCGTCTCGCAAGACCTCGAGGGCGACGTCCTGGCCCGGTGTCACTCGCTCGACGATGCCGAAGAAGTCCCGGGCCGTCTGCACCGCGTGGCCATCCGCCCGCATGACCAGATCTCCCCGGCGCGCGCCGGCTCGCTGCGCAGGCGACCCGGTGGCGACGGCAGAGATCAGCGCACCCTTGGTGCCGCGCGGCAGCTCGAGCGCCGCGTGCAGTCGGGGGTCGAGGTCCTGGAGGTCCAGGCCGAGCCACACGGGCGCCACTTCGCCGTGTCGAAGCAATTCATCGACGATCCGGCGGGCGACGTCGATCGGCACGGCGAAGCCGATGCCTTCGGCTCCCTGGTAGATCGCCGTGTTGATCCCGATCAGCGTCCCCTCGGCGTTGAGCAGCGGACCGCCGGAGTTCCCGGGATTGATCGAGGCGTCGGTCTGGATGAAGCCGTAGAACGAGCGGTCTTCGGAGGCGCGGATCGAACGATCGAGCGCCGAGATCACCCCCGTCGTCACCGTGTGCGAGAGCCCGAACGGATTGCCGATCGCGATGACCGGCTCGCCGACCAGCAGATCGTCCGACGTCCCCGGTCGAACCCACGGCAGCTTCTCGCCGGCTTCGATCTTCAGGACGGCGAGGTCGTTGTTCGGGTCCGCGCCCACCAGGGTGGCGTCGAACTCGCGGCCGTCCTGCAGGCTGACCTTGATCCGCGCTGCGCGGCCGACGACGTGCTCGTTGGTCAGCACATGTCCGTCTGGATCGATGAGGACGCCGGAGCCGAGGCTCTGGGACGTGCGCGGTATGCCGGGGTCGAAAAAGTCGCTGAAGAAACGGTCGAAGAACGGATCCCCGCGGAAGCGCCCGAACGGATTCTGCTGCTGGACTTCGACCTCGGTGAGGACGTTGACCACCGCGGGCCCGACTTTCTGGGCGACCTCGACGGCCGCCGTGCGACGCAGGAACGGATCCGCCGCCGTCGCAGCCGGAGGCGGCCCGGCGGCAGCCAGGATCAGCGCGAGCAGCAGTGTGTTGGTGCGAGACCTCATCATCCTCGCCTGCAGACGTCCCGCGTGCTGACGCCGCAACCCGCGAGCGTATTCGTTCCGCGGGGAGCCGGGGGCGGGTGCGAAGGAGGGCGGAGGGTAGGGCCGGGTCGCTCGCGCAGCAATCCGGTAGCGTGCGCGCCGTGCTGGCCGCCACCGTGCACGAAGCCTCCGTCGCGCTGCGCACCGCTTTCGGGCGCGAGCCGGTGCATGCCGTGCACGCGCCCGGACGCGTGAACCTGATCGGCGAACACACGGACTACAACGGCGGGCTGGTGTTGCCGTGCGCGATCGACCGCGGAACCGCCGCCGTCGCGGCGCCCCGGAACGACGGCCGGCTGCGCGTGCACTCGGCGACGCTCGGGGCGACCGGCGCGATCGAGTCGGAGTGGCCGCTCCGTGCGGCAGCGGATCCGCCGAGCGCGGCCTGGCTCGGCTACGTCGCGGGGGTCGCCGCGGCGTTTCGCGCCGAGGGTCTGCCGGTGCCAGGCCTCGACGTTGCGCTGGCGAGCGATCTCCCGCGAGAGTCCGGGCTGTCGAGCTCGGCGGCGCTCGAAGTGGCGATCGCGACGCTGTTCGACGCTGCGGGTGGGCTCGGGCTCTCGGCGGCCGAGCGGGCGCGGCTCGCGTGGCGCGCGGAGGTCGAGTTCGTCGGCGTACCGTGCGGGCGCATGGACCAGCTGGCGAGCGCCCTCGGCGAGCGCGACCAAGCGCTGCGCATCGACTGCCGCGACTTCGCGACGACGCCGGTACCGCTGCCCGGCGACCGGCTGGCGCTGCTGATCGCGGACTCGGGAGTCCGGCGCCGACTGGCCGCCGGCGGGTATGCGCGGCGCCGCGCCGAGTGCGAGGAGGGACTGGTGCAGGCCCGGACGCTGGGTCTGGCACCGGCGGATGCGCGCACGTGGCGCGACGTGCCGCTCGCGGCGCTCGCGGATCTCGAGCGGCGTCTCGATCCGGTGTACCTGCGACGTGCCCGCCACGTCCTCACGGAGAACGCCCGCGTAGACGCCGTGTGTGCGGCATTCACCGCCGGCGACCTCGCGCTCGCTGGATCCCTGCTGCGCGCTGGACACGCCAGCGTGCGCGACGATTTCGAGGTGAGCGTTCCGGAACTCGACGCGCTGTGCGAGATCGCCGACGCGCTGCCCGGCTGCTACGGCTCGCGGCTCACCGGCGCCGGCTTCGGGG
>JBDIVR010000073.1:0-7242 GCA_039794265.1 Myxococcota bacterium | reverse complement strand
TCAAAGAAGCCAGCCCGTGATCGTCGGTCTCGAACCCTAGCCGGAACGTCCTGTCTACCCGCAGGCCTCTCGCGGCCTCGTGCGCGAGCGCAGCGCTCGTGGCTCTCCTTCAGCTTCTTGATCTCGGCGGGCTTGTACGCCTTCTCGGCGTCGATGCCGGCGAGCCGCAGCGGCCGCTCGACGGTGACCTTCCAGTAGCCGAAGGCTTCGTTCGGGAAGATCTTGCTCTGATCGGTCTCTTCGAAGTCGAGGAAGGTCTTGCAGATGCGCTGGATGTCGTCCTCCGAGAGCTCGCAGTTCTTCTTGCCGAGGTTCTTGCGCAGCGGCTTGTACCACTGCGTGGCGTCGATGAGCTGCACGCGGCCCTTGCGACGATCCGGCTTGCGGTTACTCAGCACCCAGACGTAGGTGGCGATTCCCGTGTTGTAGAAAAGGTTCAGCGGCAGGGCGACGATGGCTTCGAGCCAATCGTTCTCGATGATCCAGCGGCGGATGTTGCTCTCGCCCTGGCCGGCGTCGCCGGTGAAGAGGGAGCTGCCGTTGTGGACCTCGGCGATGCGGCTGCCGAGCTTCGTGCCCTGCTTCCGCTTCGAGAGCATGTTGGCGAGGAAGAGCATCTGGCCGTCGCTCGAGCGCGTGAGGAGCGAGTATTCGGGATCGCCGGCGTGCTCGATGACGAAGCGCGGGTCCTTGATGCCGCCCTTGCCGCCCATCCGTTCGAGGTCGCTCTTCCAGCTCTTGCCGTAGGGCGGATTGCTGAGCATGAAGTCGAACTCGCGCGAGGGGAACGCGTCGTTCGCAAGCGTCGAGTGCTCGGGCCCGCCGACGATGTTGTCCGCGGCGTCGCCCTCGCCCTTTAGCAGCAGGTCCGCTTTACAGATGGCGTAGGTCTCGGCGTTGATCTCCTGGCCGTAGAGGTGCGTAGCCACCTGCTTGCCGTGCTCGGCGGCCAGCTCCTGCAGCGTCTCCTCGGCGACGGTCAGCATGCCGCCGGTGCCGCAGGCGCCGTCGTAGAGCCGGTAGGTGCCGGACTCGATCTCGTCCGCGATGGGCAGGAAGATCAGCTTCGCCATCAGCTTCACGGCGTCGCGCGGCGTCCAGTGCTCGCCGGCCTCCTCGTTGTTCTCCTCGTTGAAGCGCCGGATCAGCTCCTCGAACACGGTGCCCATGCCGTGGTTGTCGAGGCCCGGGTGCTTCACCGAGCCGTCGCCTTTCTTCACCGGGTTCGGGCTCAGGTTGATGTCCGGCGAGAGCAGCTTTTCGATCAGCGTGCCGAGCGCATCGGCCTTCGAGAGGCGCGGGATCTGGTTGCGGAACTCGAAGTTCTCGAGGATGTCCTGCACGTTCGGCGAGAAGCCGTCCAGGTAGGCTTCGAAGTCGGCCTTGAGCTGCTGCCGGCTGGCGCGGGCCCGGAGGTCTCGCAGCGTGAACTTCGACGTGTTGTAGAACGCCTGGCCGGCCGCCTGCCGCAGGGCCTGGTCCTGGTGGACGATCTTCGCCTTGTCGAGCGAATCCTTCATCTCCAGCACAGCCTGCTTGGTCGGCTCCAGCACGGCATCGAGCCGGCGCAGGACGGTCATCGGCAGGATCACGTCTCGATACTTGCCGCGGACGTAGAGGTCCCGGAGGACGTCGTCGGCGATGCCCCAGATGTAGCTGGCGATCCAGTTGAGGTGCTGGGGCTGCAATTCAGCGGCGCCCGGTGGGGCTGCGCAGGCCGCTGGCCAGCGTCTGCCGGATTCCGGCGGGGGGCTGGGCGTTCTCGTTCGCGGGATCGATCGGCATCGGGCTCCTGGTCTGCGTCGTCTCTTTGTCGTCTTGGGTGGCCGTCCGGAAGCGGCGACGGCCCGTTGGGTTGTACTTCGAATCCGTCCCGTGGATCAAGGTTCCAGGAAAAATTCTCCCCGTTTGGCGAGTCGTTCCGCCGTTCAAGCCTGCTGCGGCCGCACGCTGCGGCGACGTCGCAGCGATCCTCCGCACCTCGATCGGCGTGGACTCCGGTTCACGATCGGGGAGTGTTGTGACAGCCGCGGTCTTACGCTCGAATTTCGCCGAGGGGAAACGCTGAATCGTGAGAGGCGGAGGGGACGGGCTTGCCCATTTTGATCGAGATTCGCGAGTTTATTCTCATCCCGTAAGATCGATAATCTCGCTATAAACTCGGTCGCCACGGGCCCAAGCGGAGCCAGCTGATCGCAAGGGCGTGGTCTGGAGCCCGAGCCACGGCGACACGGCCTTCACCGTACCGCTCTTCGACGAGTTCATGCGGCGCATCATGCCGGGCAGGGACTGGCGGGAGTAAGGAGCGCGACGTGCGCTGCGCTCGCGCACGAGGCCGCGAGAGGCCTGCGGGTAGACAGGACGTTCCGGCTAGGGTTCGAGACCGACGATCACGGGCTGGCTTCTTTGAGAGTCCGGGTCAGTGCCAGCAGGGAGAGAGCCTGGACGTCGTCGCCGAGGGGATAGGACTCTTCGCCGGGGTAGATCACGAAGCGGCGCTCGGGTGCGAGGTCCGCGCAGGCGCTGTGGAAGCCTCGCTCGGGGCGCGGCGCGAGGCTGCGCTTCACTTCGATCGCCCACAGGCGACCGCCTGGAAAGCTCAGCAGCAGGTCGATCTCGGCCCCGCCGCTGGTGCGGTAGAAATGGCCCTGCACGCCCTCGGGCGCCGTGGCCAGAAGCTGTTCGACGGCGAAGCCCTCCCAGCTCGCGCCGACCACCGGGTGGGAGAGCAGGGCTTCCTTGTCGCCGATGCCGAGGAGCGCGTGCACCAGGCCGCTGTCGCGGACATAGACCTTGGGTGCCTTGACCAGCCGCTTGCCGACATTGGCGTGCCAGGCGGGGAGCCGGCGCACGAGCAGCAGGTCGGCGAGCAGGTCGATGTAGGCCGCCGCGGTCTTGGGGTCGACCCCCAGGTTGCGCGCCAGCTGCGCGACGTTGAGCATGCCGCCCTGATGGTGCGCCAACATGGTCCAGAAACGCCGCAGCCGTTCCGCGGGGATGCGCGGCCCGAACTGCGGGATGTCCCGTTCGAGATACGAGCGGATGAAGTCGAGCCGCCAGCGCAGACTCTCGGCGTCACCCGACGCGAGGAAGCTCTCCGGGAAACCACCGCGCAGCCAGAGGCGGTCGCGATCCGCCGGCGTGTCGCCCACCTCCAGAACGTCGAACGGATGCAGCTCCAGGTAGCTCACCCGCCCGGCCAGGGTTTCGCCCGACTGTCGGAGCAGATCGAGAGACGCGGAACCGAGGAGCAGATAGAGACCGCTGCGTCGGCCGGCGCGGCGCGCCCGATCGATGAGGCCGCGCAGGACCGGAAACAGCCCCGGGGCGCGGTGGATTTCGTCGAGGACGACGAGCCGATCCAGGCGGTCGGCCAGGTACAGCTCGGGCTCGGTGAGCTTGGCGCGATCGCGCTCGGATTCGAGGTCCAGGTAGAGCGCGTCCCGCTCTTCGGCCAGCGCCAGGGCCAGCGTGGTCTTGCCCGCCTGGCGCGGGCCGAGGAGGACCACCGCAGGGACCGTGGCGAGCCGCTGTTCGAGGACCGGCAAGAGGCTGCGGGCCTTCATGCCTTGCGATCATGGAGTCTCATTCCATGATTTGCAATTTTGAATGACGCCCGGCCGGCCCGGTGGCAGCGCCCCGCGGGGAACGAAACATCTGATCCAGAAGAGTTGGGCGGTTCGGAAGGGCAACGAGCTCGAAGTCATCGCTCCCGACGACCCGAGCTTCAATCCGCATCCAGCTCCGCATACCGCCGAAAGATCCCATCCTCGTTGAACGCCATCCGCCGCTCCGACGCGAGGTACGCCGCGATGCGCGGGCGCGTGCGCACACGCTCGCGGTGCGCGAGCAGGCCCGGCGCATCCGCGATGGCGCGCGCGTACGCGCGCGGGAACGCGTATTCGAGACCTTCGAGCGCCTGGAACAGCGAGAGGTCCGCGTGCGAGATCGCGCTGCCCACGAGCCAGTCGCCGCCGTGGTGCCGGAGCACGCGCTCGAAGTAGCCGAAGAAGCGCGGCAGCCGCTCGCCGGTGAACTGCGCCGCGCGACGCTTCGCCTCGGGCTTCTGGTCCTCGTAGTAGAGCGCGGCGCCGAGGGGGTGGTGGGTGTCGTGGGCCTCGAGGACGAGATCGGCGACGGTGAGCTGGAGCTCGAGCGCGTGCGCGGCGCCGACCTCGTCGTCCGGCGTGAGGCCGTGCCGGCGGCCGAGGAAGTCGCAGATGGCGGCGGTCTGCGCGAGGACCCGATCGCCGTGCTTCAGCACCGGCGGCGCGAAGATCGGGTGGCCTTCGTGCTTGCCTGCGTAGAAGGCGATGACCGCTTCGATGCCGCCGCCGTCGGCGCGCGGCCTCCGCGCGACATCGACGTACGGCGCGCCGGCCTCCTCGAGGACCAGGCGCACGAACTCGCCACGGCCGGGGATGTTGGGCCAGTAGTAGAGCTCGTAGGGGGTGGGCATGGGGACCTCCTGCGATCAGCGTAGTGCGTCTTCCTCGACGCGCTTCGCGAAACGATCTGGACGCAGACACCGCTGCGACCAACCCCGTGATACGCTCTCGCCGCACGCGCGACGGAGACGGCGTGGATGAGGCGCAAGGCAGGGCGGTGCTGGCGGCGGGCGGGGGGTTCCTCGTGGCCGTGCTGTGGTTCGACCTGATGTTCGACGTGCAGGCGCTGCGCCGGGCGTATCGCGGCGCCGTGTTGCCGGAGCCGGTGCTGGCGTCGATCGCCGGCTACTACCGGCGCGTCACGACGGAGGCGTCGCCGATGGGGCGGCTGGTCGGCGCGGTGATGCTCGCGACGGTCGGCGTCGCGGGGTGGGAGCTGGCCTTCGGCGCGCGGCCGTTCGGCGTGCGTGCGGTGTCGCTCGCGTTGCTGGCCGTGCCGGTCGTTCTTGCCGCAACGCGGATCCTGCCGAGCGCCATCCGGCTCGGCGCGCGCACGGATCCGCCAGAGAGGCAGAGCGCGCTGGCCCGCGCGATCGCGCGTGACCATCTGCTGTGTCTGGCCGCGACCGTCGCGTTCCTCTTCCTCCAACTGGCGGCGCCGTGACATGCCGGTCCACTTCGTCCGCTGCATCGTGCTCGACTGTCCGCCCGGGGAGGCGATCCGCCACGTCCGGACTCCGCGTCTGTTCGCGTACGTCGCCGCGCCGTGGCTCCGCTTCGAGCCGGTGGAGCCGCCGGCGCTGCCGGACGAATGGACGCCCGGCGAGTACCTCGTGCGGATGAAGGCGTTCGGCGTCGTCCCGATCGGCACGCAGTGGATCCGGATCCGCGCGGTCGAGCAGCGCGGGGAGCGGCTGCTGGTCCACGACGTCGGCAGCAGCGACCGGATCCCGGTGTGGGATCACAGCATCGAGGTCTCGCCGGCGGGAGACGGCCGGACGCGCTACTGCGACCGCGTGTCGCTCGAGGCCGGCTGGCGCACGCCGTTCGTCGGCTGGTTCGCGAAGCGCTTCTTCGCCCACCGCCAGCGCCGCTGGCAGCGACTCGCCGCAAGCAAGTTCGACTACGACGCCTGACCGTCAAGAAAGGGGCCGGGTTCGTTCGTCAACTTTTCCCCCATCCGGGGGAAAAGTTGACGAACGAACCCGGCCCCTTTCTTGACGGCGTCTGGCGAGGGCGGCGAGGGTGAAGGCGGACAGCGCGCCGGAGCCGGCGGCGGCGGGCTCCGGGAGGACGGTGCCGGTCAGGCTGTGCAGCGTCATGTCCTTCGGCAGGATCCCATCCTCGTTGATCTCGGCGACGAGGAACTGGACGTCCGCGAGCTCGAAGTCGATCTCGGGGAAGTCGGCTTCGATGCCGCCCGGAAGGTCCACGACGATCGTGATGTCGGGATTGTTGGCGCCGTCGAAGCTGACGAAGAGCTCGAAGCGGTTCGTCGGACTCGACAGCATCAGGACCACCGCCTGGACGCCGGTCTGCGGCACGCCGTCGATGATCAGCTCCGACGTCTCGACCAGGCTGGCGAGACCCTCGCCGTCCAGCAGCGTCGGGTCCGTGAGCAAGCCGGTGTACTGGATGGCGGCCAGCCCGAACGACGTGCCGGCGTCCGCGATCGTCGCCGAAAATGCGTACTGGGTGACGGCCTGCGCGGAACCGGGCGCGGCGACGAGCAGCGCCAGTGCAGACAGGACGGGAAGGCAGGATCGGTAGGACACAGGGATCTCCCAACGCGTCGCCGCGTGTTTCGGGGGATCCTAATTCCGGGAGATAGCAGATTGCAGGGCCGGCGCTGGCCGCGACCCGACGAACGGCCTATCCCTCCCGCCCGCATGGGCCTCCCGATCGAGCGCGAGCGCTTCGACGACGACGATCACCGGCGCTTCGGCGAGCGGCTCCGGGAGCAGCTCGGCGCGCTGGCGGTGCTGCTCGCGCGGCCGGGCTTCGGCGAAGGTCCCGCGACGATCGGCGCCGAGGTGGAGCTGTCGCTGGTCGATGCGGCGTGGCGGCCCCTCCCGGCGAACCAGGCGGTGCTGGCCGACGCCGCGGATCCGCGGCTCACCATCGAGCTCGATCGCTTCAACCTCGAGTGCAACAGCCGTCCGGTGTCGCTCGCCGGGCGGCCGTTCGAGGCGCTCGACGCGGAACTCCAGAACGCCCTCGACGGCATCGAGTCGGCGGCGCGCCGGCACGGCGGGCGGCCGATCCTCGTGGGCATCCTGCCCACCGTGCAACGCGGCGACCTCGTCCCGGAGATGATGACGGACAGCCCGCGCTTCCGCGCGCTGTCGGCCGGCATCCGCCGGCTGCGCGAGCGCGACTTCGTGCTCTGCATCGACGGCGAGGATCCCCTGACCGAGCGCTGCGAGGACGTGACCGCCGAGGGCGCCGGAACGTCGTTGCAGCTTCATCTGCGGGTCCCGCCGGCGGCGTTTGCCGCGACGCACGCGGCGGCGCAGCTCGCGACGGCGCCTGCCGTTGCGGTGGCCGGGAACTCGCCGCTGTTCCTCGGCCACCGGCTGTGGGAGGAGACGCGCATCGCGCTGTTCAAGCAGGCGGTGGACGAGCGCGGCGAGCTGCCGGACTCATGGCGGCCGCCGGCGCGCGTGTCCTTCGGCAACGGCTGGGTGCGCGAGGGCGCGCACGAGCTGTTCGCCGAGGGCGTCGCGCTGCACCCGCCGCTGCTGCCGGTCTGCGGCGACGAGGACGCCCTCGCGATAGCACGCGCCGGCGGCGTGCCGAAGCTCGCCGAGCTGCGGCTGCATCACGGAACGGTGTGGCGCTGGAATCGCGCGAT
>JBDIVR010000072.1:0-7351 GCA_039794265.1 Myxococcota bacterium | reverse complement strand
GAGGCGTTGCCATCGAGCGATTCCCGGCACCGCCACTACCCGCGCTTCTTCAGCTTCGCCCACTCGTCCCGCAGCGTGACCGTGCGGTTGAAGACCGGGGCGCCGGGTTCCGTATCCGGGTCCGCGGTGAAGTAGCCGAGCCGCTCGAACTGCAGCGGAGCGCCGACCTCGGCGTCGGCGAGGCTCGGCTCGACGCGGCAATCGCGCAACACCGCCAGCGACTCCGGATTCAGGTACTCGCTCTGGTCGCGCTCCTCGGCGGCGGCCTGGCGCATCGGATCCTCGACGGTGAACAGCGTTTCGTACAGCCGCACCTCGGCGGGCAGCGCGTGCGCTGCGGAGACCCAGTGCAGCGTCGCGCCGACCTTGCGGCCGTCCGGCGCGTTGCCGCCGAGAGATTCGGGATCCCACGTGCAGCGCAGCTCGACGATCTCGCCGGCGCCGTCCTTCACGACGGACTGGCAGCGGATCAGGCACGCGTAGCGCAGCCGTACCTCGCGCCCCGGCGCCAATCGGTAGAACTTCTTCGGCGGGTCCTCGAGAAAATCCTCGCGCTCGATGTAGAGCACGCGCGAGAACGGCAGCTTCCGCACGCCGGCCGCCGGATCCTCCGGGTTGTTCACGGCTTCGACTTCGAGCACTTCGTCCTCTCGAAAGTTCTCGATCACGACCCGCAGCGGATGCAGGACGGCCATCACGCGCGGCGCCGTGTGGTTCAGTTCCTCGCGAATCGAGTGCTCGAGTCGCGGCAGCTCGACGGTCAGGTTGCGCCGCGACAGGCCGAGCTCGGCATTGAAGCTTCGGATGGCCGCCGGCGGAATGCCGCGCCGGCGCATGCCGGACAGTGTCGGCATGCGCGGATCATCCCAGCCCGCTACGTGGCCCTCGTCGACGAGCCGCTTCAGCCAGCGCTTGCTCATCACGGTGTGGGTCAGATTGAGGCGCGGGAACTCGGTCTGGACGGGCCGGTGCAGGACCGAACAGTGCTCGATCAGCCAGTCGTAGAGCGGCCGGTGGTCCTGGAACTCGAGCGTGCACAGCGAGTGGGTGATGCCCTCGATCGCATCGGAGAGCGGGTGCGCGAAATCGTACATCGGATAGATCGGCCAGGCGTCGCCGGTCCGGTGGTGGTGCGCGTCGACGATCCGATAGAAGATCGGATCGCGCATCGGCAGCACCGACGAGGCCATGTCGATCTTGCCACGCAGCACGCGTGCACCGGGGGAGAACTCGCCGGCGCGCATCTTCCGGAACAGATCGAGATTCTCTGCGACGCTGCGTTCCCGATACGGCGACGGCCGTCCCGGTTCCGTGAGCGTCCCCTGGTGCTCGCGGATCTGTTCCGACGACAGATCACAGACGTACGCGAGCCCCTTCCCGATCAGCTCCTCGGCATAGCCGTAGAGCCGGTCGAAGTAGTCCGACGCGTAGTAGAGGTGCTCGCCCCAGTCACAACCGAGCCAGCGGACGTCGGCGAGGATCGCCTCGACGAAACGGGATTCCTCGGCCGCCGGGTTGGTGTCGTCGAAGCGCAGGTGGCAGCGGCCGCCGAACTCGCGCGCCATCTCGAAGCTCAGCAGGATCGCTCGCGAGTGGCCGATGTGCAGGTAGCCGTTCGGTTCCGGGGGGAAACGCGTGACGACGCGGCCGCCGTTCCGACCCGCCGCGACGTCCGCTGCGATCAGCTCGCGAACGAAGTTGCCAGCGTCGCCCGCTGCATCCGAAGGAGCGTTCGTCATTCCGGACCAGTCTAGAGCAACGGACCGCGCGGCGTCAGGCGCGCCCGAGCACCAGCGCGCTGGTCGGAACGCCGGTTCCCGCGGTCACGAGCACGTGTTCCACGCCTTGCACCTGGTTCACGGCCGCGCCGCGGACCTGGCGCACGCCCTCGGCGATGCCGTTCATGCCGTGGATGTACGCTTCGCCGAGTTGCCCGCCGTGGGTATTGATCGGCAGCGCGCCGCCGAGTTCGATCCGGCCGTCGCGCACGAAGTCCTTGGCCTCGCCGCGCTTGCAGAAGCCGAACGCCTCGAGCTGGGCCATCACGAACGGCGTGAAATGGTCGTAGATGACGGCGGTCTGGAACTCGTGCGGCCGCACGCCGCATTGCGCGTGGAGCTGCTGCGCGACGAATTCCATTTCCGGCAGCTCACCGATCGCGTCGCGGTAGTAGCTGGTCATCATCTGCTGGTCGCGGCTGGCGCCCTGCGCGGCGGCCCGGATGACGACCGGCGGTTGCCGCAGACCCCGCGCGCGCTCGGCCGACGTCACGACGACGGCGACAGCGCCATCGCTCTCCTGACAGCAGTCGAGCAGGCGTAGCGGACGCACGATCCAACGCGAGGCCTGATGCTCGGCCAGCGTGATCGGACGCTCGTAGAACCAGGCGCTCGGATTGGTCGCCGCGTGGCGCCGGCACGCGACGGAGATACGACCGAACGCCTCCGTCGTGGCGCCGAAGTCGTGGAGGTAGCGCTGGGCTTGCATCGCCACCCACGAGGCCGGAGTCAGCAGCCCGAACGGAGCGTACCAGCCGAAGTGCGCCGTCTCCGTCGTCGCCACCGGGGAGAGCGGAATCGAGCCGATGCCGAAGCGCTGCTCGGAGCGTTCGTTCATCGCGCGATAGCAGACGACGACGTCGGCGATGCCGGAAGCCACCGCCAGTGCCGCCTGCAGGACCGCGGCGCACGCGGCCCCGCCGCCGTAGTGCACGCGCGAGAAGAAGCGCAGCGGCCCTGCGCCGATCGCGCGCGCGAGCTCGATCTCCGGGTTGTTGTCCATCGTGAACGTCGCGAAGCCGTCGACGTCGGCCGGCTCGAGACCGGCGTCGCCGAGCGCGGCCATCGTGGCCTCGCATGCGAGACGCAGCTCGCTGCGCCCCGAGCGCTTCGAGAACTCCGTCTGGCCGATGCCGGCGATCGCCGTGCGGCCCGCGAAGCGTGTATCCGTCACTCGCGACCCATCGGCCGGAAGTAGTGCAGTGTCAGCTCCTCATCGATGCACTCGTAGTTCACGGCGACCGGCATGCCGATCGTCACGGCGTCCGGCTCGACGCCGACCAGGCGCGAGACGAGACGCGTCCCCTCTTCGAGATCCACCAGTACGACTACGTTGGGATACGAGAACGGAGGAACCTGCGGATGCTCCGCGACGACGAAGCTGTGGACGGTGCCACGTCCACTCGAGACCACGAAATCCAGCTCGAAGCCATGGCAACCCGTGCACATCGGCGCAGGTGGATGTTGGAGCTGATGGCACGCGACGCACCGCTGGATACGCAGCTCGTGCTCGAGAAGGCCCTCCCAGAAGAAGCGATTGTCGTGCGTGATGCCAGGTCGCGGGTGCGGGAGCATGCGAACGTCGAGAACCTCCAGTGGGACGGGGAGAATCTAGAACGCGTCGGCGCGGATCGCTTCCTCGATGCGTTCGGCCTGATACGCAAAGAACGGGTTCGACGACATCCGCATCAGCGAGTCGAGGCCCAGGATCAACGCGCCCTGTTCTCCGCGGAGGCCGATCGAGCCCAGGCGGATCCCGAAATTCTCGTCCGGATCGGGCTGGAGGCCGTAGAGTGCATCGTCGATCGGGAACGGCAGCGCGATGTGCGAGAGGGAGAACACGCCCGTCGGGAACTCGAGCGCCAGCGGGCGAGAGCGCTCGACGTCGGCGCCGGCTTCGACGACGCGCTCGGCGACGGCTCTCGTCTCGAAGTCCGCGTTGCCGACGATCGTCGTCCGGTACCGTCGCGGCACCGCGGGCAGCAGGTGGCTGAACTCGCTGTCGGCGGGAGCGCGCAGGATCATGCGAAAGACGGGGCTGCGGTTCAGGTCGAAGAGTACGAGTTCACTGCCATTGGCCGGCAGGTTCTGGTAGAGCGCCTCGACGACGGCGCGCGTGCTGACGGTGAAGTCGATCACGGACTGGAACGTGAGGACTGGCGGGAGCTCCGTCAGCCGGTTCGCGCCGGCGAGGCGCGCGATCTGGCGTTGCAGCGCGTCGGACAGCAGGAAGCTCTGGCGCGCGGCGTTGACCGGGAACGAGTTGTACTTGAACGGATTGAACTCCGGCACGATGCTGAGCCAGGCGGCCTTCGCGAAGGCCGGGAAGATCGCAGGCAGCCCCGCAATTCCCGCGAAGCGAGCGAATGCCGTGACGCCGATCATCGGCGAGAGCAGGATGATCCGATCGGGCCGATCGAGTGCCGGGTCTTCGATCGCGTCGAGCGCGTACTGCATCGCGAGTGCGCCGCCGTTCGAGTAGCCGATGAGGTGGAGCGGTTTCGACGGACCCACCCGGCGGCGTGCCTCCCTCACGGCAAGACGCGCCGCAGCGGCCCACGAATCCCACTCGATGTCCGTGAGCGCACCCGGCACGGTTCCGTGGGCGGGCAGCCGGATCGCGACGCCGACGAAGCCGTGTGAGCGGTAGCGATCGAGGATCTGGCGCCCGCTGTACGGAGAGTCGGTCAGGCCGTGAAGGAACACTGCAGCCCCGCGCGGTTCGCCTTCCGGCTCGAGCACGAACGAGCGGTTCCAGTCGCGTTCGAAGCGGCCCGGGTAGATCGGGCTGCCGTCGAAGTAGCGATTGATCGGGACCCGGACGTCGGGCGCCAGCTTCGCCGTGACCCGGCTCTGCACCGCAGCGAGGAGGGCGTCCTCAGCGACCCCGTACGCAACCCAATCGGAGCGATCGATCTCCGCGGGCGTCAGCTCGTTCGGAACGAAGGTGTGCCACGGGTCGAGTGGGCGCCCGCGCTGGGAGTCCCAGGCGCGTACGGAGAGTACCGTCACGAGACACACGCCGAGGAGCAGAGCGGCGCGCTCGAGGGAGCGGATCAGCACGAATGCATCGCTTTCTCCACGATGCAGACGCCTAGCGCGGCGGGAACGCGGCGAGGACTTCCATCACCGACTCGCGGACCATCGCATCGGTGTTTTCGCCGGGTGTGATGCCGGGCCCCATCCCCGTCGACGTCCTTGCATGCCAGGCAATGCGATCGCTGCGCGCATCGATGATGTCGACGATCAGCGTCGCCCGCGTCTCGGTGCGAGTTCCGAACGCAAACGACTCGACGCCAGCGCCGAAGCCGTAGCGCTCGTAGAGCATCGGGATGCCGCGGAAGGCGCGGTTCGTCGTTCCCCGGGAAAAATCGACGATCAGATCCGCATCCTCGCGCCCGGAGGCCTGTCGGAATCCCCGCTGCTCGAGAGCCTCTGCAAGATGCCGGCGGATCTGCCGGTCGATCGGCTGCTCGAACGGCAGGCCGGGCTGCCGCGGATCGCCGTCCGGCGGGGCCGGGAAGCGGAACGTCTGCAGCGTGGCGAACGAAACGGCCGGATCGAAACCAGCGCTGGCGGCGCCCGCGAGGTGGACCTCTTCGAGTCGCGGCGCGGGCTCATCGCTGGCAGGCGCTCTCGGACGCGGCGCGTCTGTCTCGGCGACCGGCGCGACCTCGATGTCGTCGCGCGGCGTGAGGCGGGCCGTGACCTGGTACGGGATCGCGCTGCCGACCGACTGGATCAGCACGAAGTAGATGCCGGAGCCGACGGTCTGGCTGACGGCGAGCGCAGGCACGTCGGGGTGCGGCCCTCGGCCGGTGCCAGCGCGCGCCAGGACGCCCTGGATCCCCTCCAGGACCAACCGCACCTGGTCGTCGTCACTGTTGAACTCCGGGATCAGGCTCACGGCGAGATCGCCGGGTTGCTCGAGCACGATGCGGAAGCGCTTCTCGCATAGTCGGGTGTAACACCCGAGTTCGCCGACGTGGCGGGTATCGAGCGGGAGTTGATCGACGAGATCGCCCGGGTTCACGACGATCGGAGGGTTCCAATTGCGCTCGCCGGGAATCCACGGGTCCCACGCGCAGGCCGTTCCGAGCAGGCCCGCGACGATCGCAACCGCGAGTGGTTCGATACGGAGGACGCTGGGCGGGAAGGCGCGGGTACGGACCATCATCGCCGGCAGACACTAGCCCGCTCGCCGCGCGCCGCCCGACTCTTCGGAGTGGACCGCTCGCGATGGCAGGAAGGCTGCTACCGTGCGACACCGACCGACGGCGAAGCGATTCTCGAAGCGGTCGGTATCGGGAGGAGGATCTCGTGACTCGTCCGGTCGCCGCTCTGCTCGCAGCGCTCGCCTTCGTGCTCACCGGGGTCGTCGCCGCTCCGGCGCCCGCCGAGAAGACGGCCGCGTCTTCGGGGCTCTCGCGCATCGTGTCGAGCGGCACGCTCCGCGTCGGGATGTCGGGCGCCCAGCCGCCGCTGAACTTCAAGGGCAAGGACGGAGCGATGCAGGGCCTCGAGGTCGATCTCGCGCGGTCCCTCGCCGGACTCATGGGAGTCGAGCTTCGGATCGTCGAGACTCCGTTCGCGGAGCTGCTCGGCGCCCTCGCCGCCGGGCAGGTCGATGTCGTCTCGTCCGGCATGACGGCGACCCCCGAGCGGAGCCAGCGCGCCGCCTTCATCGGACCCTACTTCCTGTCCGGGAAGTCGATCCTGACCCGGTCTGCGACCCTCGCCGGGGTGAGCGCTGCCGGCGATCTCGATCAGGCCAGCCTGACGTTCGCTGCCTTGAAGGGATCCACGAGCGAACGGTTCGTTCGCACGGTGCTACCGAAAGCCAAGCTCGTCACGACACCGGACTATGACGCCGGGGTGAAGTTGCTGCTGGCCGACAAGGTGAGCGCGCTCGTCGCGGATCGGGAGGTCGTTGCCCTCACGGCGTTCCTGCATCCGAAGGAGGGTCTGGCCAGCTTGCGGACCCCTCTCACGATCGAGCCCATCGGCCTCGCCGTGTCGGTGGGCGAGGCGCCGCTCATCCACTACCTGAACAACGCGCTGAACGCACTCGAAGCCGGCGGCATCATGAGCACGCTCCGTGCGCGCTGGCTCGAGCGCGGCGACTGGGTGCAGCAACTGCCCTGAGGCGCCCGTGTCCGCTGTCCCGCGCGAAGAGACCCAGCAGAAGCTCGCCCGTTTGTCGGCGGCAACGCTCCGACACAAACCGAGCCAGGTCTACACGGTGGCGGATCGCCTCGAAGAGCAGGCGGCGGCAAGCCCGGATGCGCCGTTCGTACGGTTCGAGCAGCAGCTGTGGAGCTACGGCGCCGTCGATGCGCTCGCGAATCGCAGCGCGCATGCGGCGCACGCGCTCGGTCTTCGACGGGGCGACGTCGCCGCGCTGCTGATGGAGAATCGCCCGGAGTTCCTGGCCACGTGGCTCGGGTTCGCGAAGCTCGGCGTGACGACGGCGCTGTTGAACACGCATCTGCGTGGGAACGCGCTGCGCCACGCGCTCGCTTCGGCACGCCCGCGGCTGGTCGTCGCCGGGAGCGAGTGCAGCGAAGCGCTCG
>JBDIVR010000071.1:0-8634 GCA_039794265.1 Myxococcota bacterium | reverse complement strand
GGAGGTGATCGGATGTCCCGGCGACCCAAGACTCCCCGACGAGCGGGCTTCACCGTTCTCGAGCTGATGGTCGTCGTCGCGATCATCGGCATCCTGAGCACCGTCGCGTACGGCGTCTTCAAGAAGCAGACGATGCGTGCGAAGCGCGCCGAGGCGATCCAGGTCCTCGACGCGATCCACAGCGCCCAGCTGATGTACTACGCGATGCATCAGCAGTATGGCGATACGTTCGAGGAGATCGGCTTTGCGCTCGATGGCGGGCGCAACCTCGACGCCCGGACGATCGCGGGGCGGACCTACACCTATACGATACGAGCGCTGCCATTCGACGGCGATCCGCGGGGCAACTTCCAGGCTCTGGCGACGGGGGATCTCGATCCCAGCGACGAGATGCTGGACATCTTGATGATCGAGAACCACCTGGCGGTGGCGCCCTGAAACTCGTCCCGTGGCGCTCGAAGTTTCCGTTCGGGGAGAATGCCATGCCGAGAAGATCGCGTTGGATCGAGGCCGTTGTCCTGGGGATCGTGATCTCCGGGGGAAGCGTGTGGCTTGCGGGAGAAAGCCGCGCGGAGCAACGCGTGAACGCCGATCGGATCATCATCCTCTCCGATGAGATCGACAAGAAGACGACGGGCGTGACGCACAACCAGGAATCGGCGGGGACGCCGAACGACGGCGGGAGTGCCGCGCCTGGCTCTGATCTCGGGAGCCAGCCGGAGACGCCGGCGATCGCAGCCAAGCCTGCGAAGCCGGAAAAGCCTGCGAAGCCGAAGAAACCGAAGAAGCAGAAGAAGCCGAAGAAGCCCGCGAAGCCCGGAAAGCGGTGATGCCGCCTCCGATGCCGATGAAGGGTTGCGAGATCGACGATCGAACGGCCCGGTGTCGCGTGCTCCGGCAGGCGTGGCAGCCGTTGGTTCCGTGTGTGCCCGACGGGGAGTGGCGGTCGAGCCAGCAGCGCATCGGGGACATCGCGACGGCTCTCGAGGAACTCGGGGACCACCTCCGCTCGGCGCGGGCAGCCGGTCCTTCCGAAGATCCCGCGTGGGCCCGCGAGGTCCAGTCGCTACGGGATGCGCTCGGGGAGATCGATGCGCGGCTCGCCCAGGAGGCGAAACTGCTCGTCTCTGCACTGGCGCGCTGCGAGCCCTCCCGCCGGCGCGAGGCGTGGCTCGGGGCCCCGAAGCCGCCCGAGGGCGCAGACGTATTGCTCGATCTTCTCCTCGAGGACGAGGCATCGATCCCGTCGCGTCTCGCCCTCGTCGAGGATCTCGTCCTGCTGCTCGCGACCGACGAACAACGAGGAACGCGGCGCGTCGTTCGCGACCCCGCGTCGCTGACGACCCGCCTGCGTTCCGCCTGCAGCCGCTCGGCCGCGATCGCCGGCAACGACCTCGCCGCGGCGGAAGCCGCTCTCCTCGCGGCGGCGCGGCGCTGCGAGTTGGAAGCCTTGGAATCCGCTCTGCACGCGGTGGAAGAACAGCGCGAATTGCTCGGGCTCGGTCTCCTCGCGCCGCGTATCCTGCGCGCCGTGATCTTCTTCGACACCGTCGTCTGGAACCACCTCGTGGGACGCCGGGACGTTCGGTCGGCGCCTGCCGTCGGCGATGCAGACACGCGGGCGGCGGCGGCGGAACCCGACGGACCCTCCGACCTCGCGGCGACGAGCGCCCGAGCGATCGAATCATCCACCGTCCGACAGCTGCCGCCGGCCGCCGCAGCGGCGCTCGACGGCGCAGGAGCCCCAGCACCGGCGCCAGAGACCGTTCGCTGGCGTCTCGACGAGCGGCCGGCCGCGTCCCCGCCGAAACGATCGCGTCGCCGCAGGGGCTACCGGCCTATCGCGGCCGGCGGCGTGATCGCCGTTTGCACGGGCTTCGGATTGTTCGCATGGATGGACTCCCGAACGGCCGTCCAGAGCCTCCCGCGCAGCCAGCTCGAAGTCGTCTCGACGGTGCTCGACTCGGGCTACCGCGACCAACGCGGAGCCGGGCGTCTGTTCGTCGGAACCGTCGCCGCGGACTGGGAAGTCTTGCGGCCCGAGCAGCGCGAGAGCAGCGCCTGGCAGATCATCGACCGCCTGACCGAGGCGGGCGTTCGCGAGATCCTGCTCTACGGGGCGGAACGCCGCGTTGCCATGCACTATGCGGACGGGTTGCCGGTCCGGATCACTCCGTAGCCTTGGCCTCCGACCGCAGTCGAACCGACTGGGGCGCACCCCGGCGCGTTTTTCCCACCCCACTTCTCGTTTTCTAGGGTAGCTTTGGCATTCGCCCGAGCCGACCGCCCGGTAACCAGCGCCATCGGAGGCCCCTTCGGGTCCTGCCGACGCCGCTCCAGTCCCGGCAGCCGGCCCCCCAAGGAGAATGCCGATGCATGGCCTGATCGCGTTCCTGCTCCTCCTGCTCTCGCCGCTGCTCGCAGGCCCCTGTCGGCCCGGCGCCGGCCCGCAGTTCACCGTCCCTCGAGCGCAGCAGCTCTCGCTCTCCGGAGAGATCGCCGTCGAGCTGCAGCTGCCGCCGTTGGTGAAGATCGAGGCGTTCGCCGTGACGCTGGATGGCGTCGATGTGACGGCGTCTCTCACCGTGCAGGGCCGCAGAGCCACCGGAACGGTGCTCGCTCCCGCCGGACTCCACGAGCTGGTAGCGGTCGTCACCGCCGCACATGGCAAGCAGCGGGAGGGCCGCGTCGAGTTCGAAACCATCGACGTCGAGGATCCCGACTGCGAGATCCTGAATGCGATGCACTGCGCGCTTCCCTATCCATCATCCCAGTTCCTGCGCCGCGCAGACACCGTCACCGGCGTCCAGCTGGACGTACCGCAGATCGCCATCCCGGAAGTCATCGGAACGCCCGTCCCCGCCGCCCTCGTGAACTCCCTCGACGGCTTCAGCCCGACGGTGCAGGTGCTGATGGGATTCTCGCAGCCGGTGGACCTCGTCGCTTCGGGGCTCTCGCGCCTGCTTCCGGTCTGCCTCGGAACCCCCGGCGAGGATCCGGAATGCGTTCCGGACACGACCACGCCCTGGGAAGGCGTCCGCACCCACGACGACCGCTCGGTCCGCGATCCGGATCACGGCACCGTCCTGCTGCATTGGAGCGGGCGACGGGTCCTGCACTGGACCGAGCTCGACGCGTCGGCGGTCGACGCGGATCGCCAGGCGTTCGTGCTGCGCCCCGCCGAGAGCCTGGTTCCGGGCGAGCGCTACATCGTGGCCGTCCGGAGGCTCGTGGGCGTCGATGGCAGCCCCGTCGAGGCGGAGGCGCCCTTCGCGGCGCTGCGCGACGGCCGTCCGACCGACATCCCCCAGCTCGTCGAACGGCGCCAGCGGTTCGACCGGATCTTCCGCCGCCTCGAGCGGGCCGGCATCGACCGCGACGAACTCGTATTGGCCTTCGACTTCACGGTGCAGAGCGATCACCAGCTCACGCAGCAGATGCTGACGATGCGCGAGACGGCCTTCGAGTGGCTCGGCGAACAGACGCAGCCCACGTTCACCGTGGACAGTGTCGAGGAATTCGATTGCTCGCAGCCGGGCCAGGCGATCTGGAAGGAGATCGCCGGCACCTACCAGAGCCCTCTCTTCCTCTCCGCCGTTCCGGTGTCGTCGAACGTCCCCCAGCACACGGTCGACGCGGACGACAACCCGGTGATGAACGGAGTCATGCATCCGCCCTTCGACCTGTCGATTCCCTGTATCGCGCATCCCGAGTTCGGCGATCCGGATGCCGAGCTCTACACGATGCTCCTCGGGCACGGGATCTTCGGCACCGGCAAACAGCTCGTCGAAGGCATCCCGCCGGCCGCCGCCATCGTGCTCGATCACTTCGACGGCTCGCCGGCACCGGGAGGCGGAACGCGAACCACGCGCCGCTGGAACTACATTGCCGGCGCCACCAACTGGACCGGCTGGAGTGGCTTCACGACCGGCGCGCAGGACGGTCTGTGGATCGGGAGCCAGATCATCGGGCTCGGTTCGAGCCAGCTCCACAACTTCCCGGCCTTGCCGGATCGCCATCGCCAGGGCCAGCTCAACACGCTGGTGCTGTCGCGCATGATGAAGACAGGAGCCTTCAACGCGCACGAAGCCCTCCAGTACGAGGACGGCACGGGCATCTTCCCCGCCGACACGGAGCAGTACTACTACGGGATCAGCATGGGTGGCGTGCAGGGGCTCTTCCATGCGGCCTTGTCGAAGGACATCGAGAAGTTCGGCATCGACGTCGGATCGATGAACTTCTCGTTCCTGCTCCAGCGCTCGACCCAGTTCCCGATCTTCGACGCGCTGCTCACGAGCATCGGTCTCGACGATCCGCTCGATCAGCTGGTCGGGCTCGGGTTGCTGCACGAGCTGTGGGTCTCTGCCGATCCGGCCGGCTACATGACTCACGTGACGGATCCGGAGAACCTGCTGCCCGGCAACGAGTTCGCGAAGAAGGTCTACCTCTCGCCGGCGTGGCTCGACTACCAGGTCTCCAACCACGGAACCGAGGCGACCGCGCGCACGCTCGGGGTCGAGAGCGGACCCGGGTCGGTCCAGAAGCAGCTCTCGTCGATCGCGGACGCGGCGCCCGGGGCGGCACTCGACTCGGCGCTCGTCATGTGGGACACGGGGCTCCACGACATCCTCGATCCCGCCGGCCAGGCATCGATCCCACCGCTCGCCAATCTCGTCGTCGCGAGCCCGACGGGCGATCCCCACGGCGCCCGGCCGTTCATTCCCGCCGGGATCCAGACGCTCGTCGAGTGGGCACAGCCCGGCGGGACGATCCGCAACTTCTGCGACGACGATGGCATCTGCAATGCGTCGCAGCCGTGGGAGTGCCGCGTGGGCATCGACGGCTCCGGCGCGGTCGTCGAGGGGTGTCCGTAGTCGTGGGTCGGCTCGTCGGGACGATTCGATGACGGCGATCGTCTGGCCGCTGGCTCTCTACGCGTTCGTTCTCGCGCTGCACGTCGTCGTTCCCGGCCGCTGGGTCGAGGGCTACGTCCGCGATGCCCGCACCGGCGAGCGACTGCGTTACCGGCTGAACGGACTCCGCGTCCTGGTCGTCGTGATCGGCTGCTACGCGCTCGCCAGCGGACTCGGCTGGATTTCGCCGGACGTGTTCTACGTGCACCGATGGGAGATGGCGGCCGGCGCCTGCCTGCTCGGTCTCGTCTTCACGTTGGCCATCGTCTTGCCCGCGAAGCCCGTCGACTCCCTGCTGGTCGACCTCTATCGAGGACGGCTCGAGAATCCACAATGGGGTGGCGGGCGGCTCGACGCGAAGATGGTGCTGTATCTGGTCGGAGCGATCCTGCTGGAGCTGAACATCCTGTCGTTCGCCGCCCACCACTTCGCACTCCATCCCTCCGATCCGTCGCCGGGCGTCGTGCTGTACGCAGTGTTGTTCTCGTTCTTCGTCGCCGAGTACCTGTACTTCGAGGAGGTCCACCTCTACACGTACGACTTCATGGCGGAGCGGGTCGGCTTCAAGCTGGGATGGGGGTGCCTGGTCTTCTACCCGTTCTTCTATCCGGTCGGCCTGTGGGCGGTCGCGGATCGCCCCGATCCGCACACCGCGCCCGCGTTGCTCGTCCTGTACGCCGCGATCTTCGTCGCAGGCTGGACGCTCGCGCGCGGCGCGAATCTGCAGAAATTCCAGTTCAAGCGGGATCCGCACGCCAAGGCCTTCGGGATGCTCGACCCGCGTCCGATCTCGGGTGATGGCAAGCACGTGCTCTCCGGCGGCTTCTGGGGCCTTTCGCGCCATGTGAACTACCTCGGTGAGATCCTGATGGCGTCCGGACTGGCGCTGAGTCTCGGCTACCCGTTTGCCATCGGCCCGTGGCTGTATCCGCTCTACTACCTCGCCCTGCTGATTCCGCGGCAACTGGATGACGACCGCCGCTGCGCCGAGAAGTACGGCCCGCTGTGGCAGGAATACTGCCGGCGCGTTCCGTACCGGATCCTTCCCGGAGTCTATTGATCGTGGCCGCGCCGAAGCAGTTCGCCGAGCGCTACGGCCGATGGGCCGTGATCGCCGGCGCTTCGGAGGGTCTCGGTGCAGCGTTCGCGCGAGAGGCGGCGCGGCGCGGGCTCGATGTCGTGCTCGTCGCGCGGCGCGCCGATGCGCTCGCGATCGTGCGCAAGGAGATCGAGGAGCAAGCGGGGCGAGAGGTGCGTTGCATCGCGCTCGACCTCGCGCGCGGCGACGCAGCGGAGACGCTCGATCAGACGCTCGCGGATCTCGACGTCGGGCTGGTCGTCTACAACGCTGCGCTGTCCCCCATCGGATCGTTTCTCGAGCTTCCCCTCGACGAGCAGCTTCGCGCCGTCGAGGTGAACGTGCGCGGGCCGGTCGCGATGGCCCACGGTTTCGGGCGCCGGCTCGCCCAGCGCGGCCGCGGCGGCATCGTACTGCTCTCCTCGCTCACGGCGTTCCAGGGCTCGCCGTTCGTCGCCACCTACGGCGCCACCAAATCCTTCGCGCTCTCGCTCGCCGAGGCGCTGTGGCTCGAACTCACGCCCTCGGGCATCGATGTGCTCGCCGTGTGTGCCGGCGCGACGCGCACACCGGCCTACCTGCGTCGATCCGGCAGCGGTGCGCCCGGCGAGCTGGAACCCGATCAGGTGGCGCGCGAGGCTTTCGATCGGCTCTCGCACGGCCCCTTCATGATCCCGGGGCGTTTCAACCGGATCGCCTCCTGGATGATGCGGCGCCTGCTGCCGCGTCGCATGACGATCCGCATCATGGCTGCGCAGACTCGCAAGCTCCTGCGCTCGCGTTGACCGTCCCGGATCCGTGCGCGGTGCTCAACGGATCCGCAGATCGCTCGGCTCCTTGCCGCGCAGACCGCGCGCGATCATGAAATCGAGCAGCCAGCGGCTGTAGCGGGCGGTCGTGGACTCCCCGGTCAGGATCCGCGACACGTGCTTGCTGACATGGGGATTCACGAAGCGCCCGATCCAGTTGACCTCGGCGGGATGGCCCAGCCGGATCAGCTCGAAGATCCTGCCGTCGTAGTAGTATCCGACGAGTCGGCGCCAGGCTTCGTGGTGCCGCAGCGTGCGGGCCTCGTAGCCCCGGAACGCCGCGGGAGTCCCCACCCGCGCGGCATCGGCGAGAGCGCGCGCGCCGTCCATCGCGAGCAGCAGCCCGCTCGAGAAGATCGGATCGACGAAGCCGAAGGCGTCCCCGACGAGCGCCCAGCCGGGACCCACACCGACCCGTGTCGTCCGCTGGTAGTTTCCATAGCGAACCACGGAAGACACGCGTCTCGCGTGCGCAGTCAGCTGCTTCAGATGGGAATCCGCTGCGCAGATCCCGTCGAACTGCGCGGCGGCATCGCGGCCGAAGCCGGCAACGACGTCGGGGCGCACGACGATCCCCAGCGACACGCGCTCCGCCGACACGGGAATCCGCCAGCACCAGCCGTTCTCGAGGTGGTCCATGTGGACGTGCCCGGCGTTGTCGATCGGAACCCCTGCGCAGTGGGCGAAGAGCGCGGCATCGCGACGGTCGCCGGCATCGACGGGGAGGTCCAGCAAGCGCGCGATGGTGTCGGCGCGACCGGTGGCGTCGACGAGGAGATCGACGGGGCCGCCGAGCAGATCGGCCGCAGCTTCCGCGCTGCGAGCCGACAGCTGGACGCGGCCGCGGATGTGCGGATCGCACTCGAGCCGCGCGGGATCCGGGAAGACGTGTGCGCCACTCCGGCGGCACACCTCGAGGAGCGTGGCGTCGAACCGATCGCGAGGCACGTTGTAGGCGTAGCCTGGAAGCCGGCCGGCCGTCGCCGCGAAGTGGAAGGCGACCGTCTCGCCGTCGCGCTGCACGAAGGTCGCGCCGGGCTTCCGCACCCCGTAGCTGCGCACCTCGTCCTCGATGCCGAGCGTGCGCAGGATCGGCATCACGGCGGGGATCAGCGATTCGCCGACGACCAGTCCAGTCGGCCGGCCGCGCGCGAACAACATGACGCGAACGCCTTCCCGGGCCAGCAGCGCCGCCAGCGTCGTCCCCGCCGGCCCGTCTCCCGCGATCGCCACCCTGCGAATGGTTCGTCGAGACATCCCACCGGAGTATCTCCGTCCCGCCGCACTCCACGCAATCCGGGGCCGTCCCGCTCGGATTGTCGGCAGCGGCGGCGCCCTCTACCGTGGCGGCGCGATGGCACCCGCCCGACCCACGATCCGCGCGCGCCAGGTCGTCGCCGGCGCCCTGCAAGGCGGCTTCTATCTCAGCTACCCGCTGATCCTCTACCTGGCGCACACGCGCTTGTCGGCGCGCGGCGTCGGCGGGATCCTGCTGGCCCTCTATGGGGCCTCGATGCTGCTGCGCATGCGCGGCTCCGCCGGAGAGCTGTGGCGGATCGTACGCCAGCACCTCCCGCTGATGGCGCTGATCGTCGCCGCCATCGCACTCGGAAACCGCACGCTGCTTCTGTTGCTCCCCGTGCTCGTGAGCCTCTACCTGCTCGGAACCTTCGCCAGGAGCCTTCGCCGCGGCCCGCCGATGATCGAGCGGTTCGCGCGTGCCATCGAGGACGATCTCCCCGAGTTCACGCTTCCATACTGCCGGCGGGTCACGGCGATCTGGTGTGGGTTCCTGGCAGCCAACAGCCTCGTGGTGACCGGGCTCGCGTTCTTC
>JBDIVR010000070.1:0-8673 GCA_039794265.1 Myxococcota bacterium | reverse complement strand
TGGTGTTCCGCTCGCACCAGGGCTCGGACGACATGGAGAACCTCCTGACGCTGTGCGCGTTCCACCACCAGCGCTGCCTGCACGCCGGCCGGCTGCGCATCCGGGGCTTCGCGCCGGACCGGCTCGTCTTCGAGCTCGGCGTGCGGCCCGATGCGCCGCCGCTCGCGCGCTATCGCTCGGGCGACATCGTCGTGGGCGCTGCCGGAAGCATGCGTTGAGCCGGCCGGCCCGGAGTGCGATCCTTCGCCGCCATGTCCCAGCCGACCTCGACCCCCAGCCAGGCCGCTTCTTCTTCGGAGCCCGCCGCACTCGAACCGCTCGCCGGACGCGCCATCGCCGTGATCGGCGGCGCCACGGCCGGCGCGGAGGTCGCACACCGGCTCGCCGAGGCCGGCGCGCTCGTCGCGGTGTTCGAACAGAACCCGCGCCCGTACGGGAAGATCGAGGACGGCCTGCCGCGCTGGCACCACGAGCTGCGCCGCAAGGAGTACCGGACGATCGACGCCAAGCTGTCGCACCCGCGCGTGCACTTCGTCCCGAACACCCGCATCGGGCGCGACGTCGAGTTCGAGGACCTCGCGCGCCGCTGGGGCTTCCACGCGGTGATCCTCGCCAACGGCGCGTGGCGCGACCGGCCGCTCCCGATCGAAGGTGCGGACGCGTACATCGGCCGCGGCCTCGTGTACCAGAACCCGTTCATCATCTGGTTCAACCACGCCGACGAGAAGGACTGGAGCGGCGAGCGCTTCGAGGCGATCGACGACGCGATCGTCCTCGGCGGCGGCCTCGCATCGATCGACGTCGCCAAGGTGCTGATGCTCGAGACCACGCGCGCGAAGCTGCGCGAGCGCGGCATCGACGAGCCGCTGCTCGCGCTCGAGCTGAAGGGCATCCCCAGGGTGCTCGAGCGCCACGGCCTGCGCTTCGAAGACCTCGGCCTCACCGGCTGCACCCTCTTCTACCGCCGCCGGCTCGAGGACATGCCGCTCGTCGAGATCCCCGAAGGCGCCACCCCCGACCGCCGCGCGAAAGCCGAGTCCGCCCGCCGCAAGCTGCTCGAGAAGGCGATCGAGAAGTACCGCTTCCGCGTCGAGCCGCTGGCCGCCCCGGACGGCCTCGTCGTCGAGAACGGCCGCCTCGTCGGCCTGCGCTTCCGCCGCACCCGGATCGAGAACGGCAAGCTCGTCACCACCGACGAGACCTTCGAACGCCGCGGCCGCGTCGTGATCTCGTCGATCGGCAGCATCCCCCAGCCGATCCCCGGCATCGCGATGAAGGGCGAGCTGTTCGCGTTCTCCGACTGGGAGCTCGGCCGCCTCGACGCCTACCCGAACGTATTCTCCGCCGGCAACGTCGTCACCGGCAAGGGCAACATCGTCGCGTCACGAAAACATGCGAGCCACGTCGCCGAACGCGCCGTCGCCGCGTTCCTCGGTCTCGACGAAGCAAGCCGCAGCGCCGAAGCCGACCTGCTACCCGGTCCCGACGAAGCGACGAGAGCACGAACCGAGCGAATCGCCCGCGAAGTCGCGAACCACCCTCCCCACGACGCCTCCGCGCTGCAGCGACTCGCAGCCCGCATCCGGGAGCGCCAGACCGCCGTCGGCCATACGGGATCCTACGAAGTCTGGATCACCCGCGTGACGCCACCCGACCTGGCGTAACAACCGGGCGTCACGACCGCGGCGCGTGTGACGAACACGCTACGAAGCGAAGTTCGCGCACGGTCGAGCCATCTTCCCGCCATCTCGACAGCTGCTCGATGACGACTTCGAGCCATCCACCGCCACTTCGTTCCCCGATACGTCGTGCGAAAGAGCCGACACCGGATCGTTGCGAGTCGTATCGTGCTCGTCGAAACCAGACGGGAGGTACTGCTCGATGTGCTCGTGGACTTCGCGGATCCGCTCGGTGCGATTCCGCTCGATGCTGTTCGAATCGATCCTGTTGGGAAGCATGCTCGCCGCGGGAGCGTCGCAGGCGCTCCCCGTCACGCTCGAGGTGCGTTGGGGCCCCGATCAGGAAACCCTGGCGACCCTGAGCGAACCCGAAATCCTCGACGCAGCCATGCTCAACGAATTCGACAACGGAGACGGAACGTTCGCCTATCTCGGCGACCACGGAGCAACGGAGTCGCCGGGGTCCTGGTCGCTCGGATGGGATGTCCTGGCCGACCCCGATCCGTTCGTGAACGGGATCTTTGCGGTCACCAACACGGCGGCCACGACGCAGAGCTTCGTGTTGACCTTCACGCTCCCGATCATCCCGCCGATCAGCCCATCCTCGCTGACGACGGGATCCGTTGCAGCGACGCTGACCGCCGACGGCGATGGCGGCGTGCTCGGACACGTCGGCACCGAAGCCATGTACCTCGCCTCCGTGGACGGCATCCCGTTCCGCAGCCTGCTCGACTTCGACAACAGTGTGACGGCAACGCCGTTTTCCAGTGTCACGGCGAGTGGATTCTCCTTCGGGGCGACTCTCGCCGGTCCGAACGAGCCGGGACCTGCCATCGCGAACGAGATCGCGATCCGGCTGGCGTTCTCTCTGACCCCCGGCGACTCGGCCTCGTTTACGAGCCGATTCGAGGTGATTCCGATCCCCGAGCCGCTGCCGCTCGGCCTGCTGTTGTCGGGCATTACCGGGCTGGCCTTCGCGGGACGGCCGCGCCGCGAGCATCGACGAGCCGCCGGTGAGGTGCAGCCGGAAGGGAAGCGCGCCCCCGCTGCGACGACGGGGTCCGATCCCTTCCGGGAGACATCCGTCGCTTGCTCGGAGACATCTGTCGCTTGCTGGGAGACATCTGTCGGACCGGGAGAAGACGGCGACCTCGCTGCGTTCGCCGAGTTCCTCGCCGCCGACCACTCCCCGCTGCCGATCGATCCGGCCTTCTCGGACGAACTGCGCGAACAGCTCTGGGAACTGGTGCAGCACGGCGCCGCTCTACGCCGCCAGCAAGAGGACATCGCTTCCGGGGAGTTCGGTCCCCGCCACCTGATCCTGTTTCCGAGCGGATTCCTAGCTTTCCATGAACCCCTTGAGCAACCGACTCCGACTCGGATGCCGTAGCTTCCGCAACGCCTTGGCCTCGATCTGCCGGATCCGCTCGCGCGTCACATCGAAGTCCTGCCCGACCTCTTCCAGCGTATGGTTCGCGCGCTCGCCGATCCCGAAGCGCATCTTCAGCACCTTCTCCTCGCGCGGCGCCAGCGTGGACAACACCTTCTGGGTGTGCGCCTGCAAGTCGCCCTGGATCACCGCGTCTTGCGGGGTCGGCGTGTTCTGATCCGCGATGAAGTCGCCGAGGTAGCTGTCGTCGTCCTCGCCGACCGGCGTCTCGAGGCTGATCGGCTCCTTCGCGATCTTCAGCACCATCCGCACTTTCTCGAGCGGAATCTCCATGCGCTCCGCAAGCTCCTCGGGCGTCGGCTCGCGACCGTACATCTGCACCAGGTAGCGGGTCGTGCGCACCAGCTTGTTGATCGTCTCGATCATGTGCACGGGGATCCGGATCGTGCGCGCCTGGTCGGCGATCGAGCGCGTGATGGCCTGACGGATCCACCAGGTGGCGTAGGTCGAGAACTTGTAGCCGCGCCGCCACTCGAACTTGTCGACGGCCTTCATCAGGCCGATGTTGCCCTCCTGGATCAGGTCCAGGAACTGCAGCCCGCGATTCGTGTACTTCTTGGCGATCGAGACGACGAGCCGCAGGTTTGCCTCGATCAGCTCACACTTCGCCTGATCCGTACGGATCTCGGCATCGGAGAGCGCGTCGAGCGCGGCGCGCACGTCGTCGCGCGACATCCGGGCCGCGGACTCGCGGCGAAGGATCTCATCCTCCACCTGCGCGAGCTGCTGCGCGGCCGTGGCGATGCGTTCGCCGTCAGCGCCGAGCCGGATCAGTGCCTCGCGCCCGCGGCGGCTCTTGCGCGTCGCCAACAGCGCCAGGTCGCGGAACTCGTCCGGCGGCACGCCGAACGGCTCCGTGGTCCGGAACGCAGCGACCTCGAGGCGGTCGAACTCTTCGCCGAGCGCGCGCAATCCCGCCTTGATCGCCGCCGCGCGCGCGGCCGAGAAGCGCATCTCGCACAACTGCGCCGCGGCCTGGTCGAGCAGCTCGGCGATCTCGCCGCGAAGCCGCGCGCGAGCGACCTCGCCGGTACGCGGGTTCGCCATCGTGCCGAGTCGGCGCGTGACCTCGCCGTCGAGCCGGCGCAGATGAGCGAAGCAACGCAACGACTCGCGCCGGCGCTCCTCGAACGGATCCTCGAGAAGCGCCGTCGCGCCCGCCACTCCGGAGGCAGCGCCGGAAGTCTCGCCAGAACCCGGACCGCGGCCCTCGGACCGGGCGCCGCGCGCGACCGGCTCGGACGTCTCGTCGCCGGCGTCCTCGTCGCTGTCCGCATCGGCGACTTCGCCGGCGAGTCCGTCGACCACATCCGCGAGCTCCAGACGTCCTTTTCGGAGCTCGTCGCCGAGCCGCAGCACTTCGGAAATTCCGTACGGCGACGCGACGACCGCCCGCATCTGCGCTTCGATGCCCGCCTCGATGCGCTGCGCGATCGAGACCTCGCCGTCACGGGTCAGCAGCGAGACCTGTCCCATCTCGCGCAGATACACACGAACAGGATCATTGCTCGGACCCACCGACTCGGCGGCGGTCCCCTCGCCCAGCGCACGGCCGCGGCTCTGGCGCGGCCGCACGGCTTCGATGACTTCGATGTCGTGTTCGCCGAAGAAGGCCAACACCGCATCGATGCGCTCCGACGAGACGCGCTCCGGGAGTGCGGCGTGGACCTCGTCGAACGTCACGTAGCCCTTGCGGCGGCCGTCCCGCAGCAACCGTTCGAACCCCGGCGTCGCCAGCGCCGCGGAGGGCGCGGTCCAACCGATGGCCGGACCAGCCGCCGAACCAGAAGCCGAACCAGAAGCCGAACCAGAGATGGGCGGCGGAGGCGCAGTAGCAGCAGGCGACTCCGGAGTGACAGTTCTCTGTGTCTCGGCGGAGGAATTCCGCCGTCGGGTACTGCCTCGACCGGGCGCAGGCGTCGAGCTGGACATGGGGGCTCCTCGTTCGCGCGTCACACTCTCGCGTCACACTGTCGCGTCACGATGTCGCGGCCCGGCCGGACGCGAGTTCCGGTTCGAGTCGCTTCCGCTGCTGGATCCGATGCTTCTCCTCGAGAATCGCCTGCCGTTCCGCATCCGAGACGGCCAGGCGGAGGCGCTGCGTGAGCTGGCGGTCCTCCTCGGCGAGCCGACGCTGGCGCAGTCTCCGAAACGTATCGCGCATCGCGGCGATTGCCGCCTCTTCCTCCGCTTCTGGCGAGGCCTCGACGGCCACTGCACACAGCTCGGCGGCGGCCTCGCCGCCGAGCTGCTCGGCGAGCGCACCGAGGTCCGCGTCGCTGCGATCGCGGAGGGTGTCCACCAGAGTGGACAGCACGCGGTCCCACGGCGCTGGAACCAGCGTGGCCACTTCGTCCGGATCGATCGAACTCGCGAGCTTCGGGAAATGCACGAGCGTTCGCGCGAGCGCGCGCGCCCAGCGCGCTTCCGTTGTTTCGACGCGCGGCCCGCTCGACGTCGCCGCGCCCGACAACGAACGGGTCGGAGTCGAACGGGTCGGAGTCGAACGGAGCTCGGATCCCGTCCGTTCCTGGACCGAGTCCGATCGCGAAGCGCCGTCCGCGTCGCTCGGCCGATTCCCCGCGATCCGCGCGCGCTCGCGACGCACGGCAGCGTCGACCTCGGCGACCGGCACGCCCGCGGCGAACGAGAGCTGGCGCGCCGTCTCCCCGCGCTCGACCGGATCCGGTAGCAGCACCAGCAGCGGCGCCACAGCCGCGACGGCATCCGCCTTCTCCCACGGCGTCGCGCAGCCCCCCGCGACGGCGCGCCGGATCACGCCGTCGAGCGCCGGCATCGCGTCCGCAACGAGCTGGCGCAGCGCGTCGCGGCCGTGCTTCTCGAGGTACGTGTCGGGATCCTCGCCGGCCGGCAGCTCCACGGCGCGCACGCGCAGCCCCTCCGGCAGCAGCAACAACAACGAGCGCTCGACAGCGCGCTGCCCGGCGGCATCGCCGTCGAACAACAGCACGACCTCCTGGGTGCGCCGGCACAGTTGGCGCGCGTGGTCCGGCGTGAGTGCGGTGCCGCACGTCGCGAGCGCCTCGCCAACATCCGCACGCGCCAGCGCGATGCGGTCGAAGTAGCCCTCGACGACGACGGCGCGCCCGGCCCGCCGGATCGCCTCGAGCGCGTCCGGCATGCCGTACAGCGCCTCGCGCTTGCGGAACAGCGGACTCTCCGGCGTGTTCAGGTACTTCGGCTCGGGCGCCGTGCCGTCGCGCCCCGGCAGCGCGCGGCCGCCGAACGCGATGGCGTCGCCGCGCACGTCGCGGATCGGGAAGATCACGCGCCCGCGCAGCCGGTCGTAGTGCCCGCGCTGGCCCTCGCCGAGCAGCCCGGCGCGCACGCCGAGCTCCGCTGGCACGTCGGCGGCCGCGAGCGCGCGCACCAGCGCGTCCCAGCGATCCGGCGCAAACCCGATGCCGAAGCGCGCGACCTGCTCGTCGTCGAGCCCGCGCTTCGCCAGGTACGCGCGCGCGGCGGCGCCCTCGGGGCTTTTCAGCGCGTCGCGGTAGAACCGCTCGGCCACCGCACACGCACCGCGCAGCCGGCGGCCGATCCCGGCCTCGACGTCGCTGCGCTCCTCGGGCACCTCGATCCCGCAGTCCCGCGCAAGCGAGCGCACGGCCTCCGGGAACGTGAGGTTGTCGTGCCGCATCAGGAACGCGAACGCGTTCCCCCCGGCGGCGCAGCCGAAGCAATGGAAGATGCCGAGCTGGGGATTGACGTGGAAGGACGGCGTCTTCTCGTGATGAAAGGGACAGAGCCCCTTGAACGAGCGGCCGGCCTGTTTCAGCGCGACGTAGCGACCGACGAGATCGACGAGATCGATGCGGTTGCGGATCGCTTCGATCGTCTCCTCGGGGATCCGTCCCACGCCGCCTCCGTCCAGTCCTTCACTCCATGGAGTGCGTCACGCCGGGAGCCGCGAGAGGGATCGTCCGGGGGTGCCCTCGGCGCGCCCCCTCGGTTCCGTCAGCGCACCATCTTGCGCAGCTTCTTCAGCGCCCGCTTGCGCGCTGCCGCTGCCTTCTTCTTCTTCCGGACGCTCGGCTTGTCGTAGGCCTCACGCCGGCGCAGTTCCGTCAGGATGCCGGCCTTCTCGACCTGCTTCTTGAAGCGGCGCATGGCCGCCTCGATGGGCTCGTTGTCCTTGAGCTTCACGACCGGCAAGGAATCTCTCCATCTCTTCTCGATGCGTCCGCGACTGCGTCAGCGCCGTTGCCGCGGAGCATCTCCGTAAGGGGTAAGTGTCGGTAGCCGCTCCGGAAGTGTCAGATCCGGCCGCAGACCCCGAGCTGCCGCGCCCTGCGGATGCGCAACCAGGATGCGAAGCGCCGCGACAATGCGATGCGCTGCGGAGCCCGATCTGCGTCCGATCTCGACGCGATCGGCGACAGTAACGAAGGGGTCCGGGGCCGGCAACGAGACCGCGGCCCGGAACTCAGCCCCGGGTGACCGGTGCCCGGACCGGAACGCCCAGCTCGAGCAGGCGCGCCTTCACCTCGCCGACCGTGGTCTCGCGGAAATGGAAGATCGACGCCGCCAGAGCGGCCTGGGCGTGGCCACCGCGCGGGCCGTCGTCGAGCGCCGAGGCGAGGTCCTCGGCGCTGCCGCCGCCGCCGGATGCGATCACCGGGATCGGCACGGCGTCGGACACCGTCCGGACCAGCTCGAGGTCGTAGCCGCTGCGGGTCCCGTCCTGGTCCATGCTGGTGAGCAGCAGCTCCCCGGCGCCGGCCGCGGCCATCCGGCGCGCCCAGTCGACCGCGTCGAGCCCCGTCGGCCGGCGGCCGCCGTGTGTGCAGACTTCCCATCGGGGCCCCGGGCCGGCCGGCCCGCTGCCTTCCCTTCCGGTCGCGCCGGTCGCGCCGGTCGCGCCGGTCGCAGGCTCGACCCGCCGCGCGTCGATGGCCACCACCAAGTTGGCGCTGCCGATCTTCACGGCCGCCTCGCCGACGAGCTCCGGGTGTTCGACGGCCGCCGTCATGATCGCGACCTTGTCGGCGCCGGCGTTCAGCAGATCGCGGATGTCCTGCAGCGAGCGAACGCCACCGCCCACCGTGAGCGGCATGAAGACCGTCTCCGCCGTGCGCGCGACGACATCGAGCAGGATCCGCCGCCGCTCGTGACTCGCCGTGATGTCGAGGAAGGTGATCTCGTCGGCTTCCTGCTCGTCGTAGCGGCGCGCAACCTCGACCGGATCGCCGGCGTCGACGTGGTTCACGTACTGCACGCCCTTGACGACGCGGCCCTGATCGACGTCGAGACACGGAATGATGCGCTTCAACAGCATGCCGCCACCTTCAACGCGGCCGTCAGATCGACGGCGCCTGGGTAGAGCGCCCGGCCGACGATGATGCCGGTGACGCCGTCGCGCGCCCGGGCCGCCGCCGCGCGCACGTGATCGAGCGCGCCGACGCCGCCGGACGCGATCACCGGGATCGGCACCGCGGCAGCCAGTGCGACGGCGCCGTCGAGGTCGGGGCCGCTGCCCATGCCGTCGCGAGCGATGTCGGTGTAGATCAGCGCAGCGACGCC
>JBDIVR010000069.1:0-9633 GCA_039794265.1 Myxococcota bacterium | reverse complement strand
GCCAGAAGCTCCCGGCCCTCGCCGAGGCCATGTCCTCCATGGAGATCGGCTTCGAGGCCGCGAGAGAGATCGCCCGCATCGCCACCCCCCGCACCGTCGAAGCGTGGATCGCCCGCGCCAAGGAGCGGACCTTCAAGCACCTCCGCGAGGAGGTCCGCGTCGTCGAGGCGGCCGTCCGCCTGCGCGAGACCGGCGCCGACCCCTGGCCGCCCACCGACGAGGAGATGGCCGACGAAGAGGCCTTCGAGCGCGACATGCTCTCGGGCGACACCATCGGCCAGACCCTCGACCGGTTCGCGGCCGGGGACGAGACAGAGACCGAGGCGGAGATCTGGATCGACGAGAACGGAGCAGAAGCCCAGGCCACCACCGGCGCCCCCTCCGACCCGATCCAGATCTCCGGCACCTCCAACACCCCCGACCGCGACCTCGCCAAGCTCGCCGACGAGCTCGCCCGCGCCGTCCACGCCCGCCGACGGCGCCGATCGAAGGGCGAGATCACCCTCCGCATCCGCACCAACGAAGAGGTCGCGAGCTTCTACCGCGCCGCGCGCAAGCAGTACCGCGACGAGGGCCGCCCGAGCACGCTCCTGATGGCCCTGTGCGTCTGGTACTGGAAGACCTGGATCCACGAGGCCCGCGCCGCGCAGACCAAGTGGCACGCCATCCACCGCCGCGACCGCTTCCGCTGCGCGAGCCCCGGCTGCGACAAGCGCCTGTGCACGCTCCACCACGTCCTCTGGCGCATGCTCGGCGGCGACGACCGGTGGACCAACCTTCTATCGATGTGCTCGAGCTGCCATTTGAAGAACGTCCACGAGCTCCGCTCGCTCCAGGTCTCGGGCGAGGCGCCCCACGGCCTCACGTTCGTCTTCGGCCGGCAGCCCTTCATGATCGTGCGCGGACGCAAGAAGCGCCGCGCGGCGTGACCTCCGCGCTCCGTGAGCACCGCCCACGGCTCTCCATCCAGCTAGAGTTTGGCGAGTGCGGTGTACCGGCTACATCCGCGGGGGAGTCGAGCGGAGCTCCGACGGCCACGGACCGCCGGCTCCGGCGCCGCGTTGCCGGCATGCCTCGTAGAGCACCACGCTCGCGGCGACCGCGGTGTTGAGCGAGTCGACCCCGGGCTCCATCGGGATCTGCACGATTGCATGAGCAACGTGCGCCCTCGATAGCGCGCTTCGCGAAAGTCGCGGCGGCCGTCGGGCGAGATTCCGATCACTCGGCAGCGCGCCCGCCTCTTCCACGCATGCAGCTCGTCCGGATCGGCCCGGACGAACCGCGTGCAGAAGTGGGCTCCCATCGTCGCGCGCACCACCGGATCATCGGCTGGGGGCCGAACCGCTTCATCACCGTTCACTCCGGCAAGCTGCGACCCGGAGAGGCGTGGCGCGAGTGGGATTCCGAGCTTCGGGCCTGGCGGATGTTCGTCGAGTAGAAGGTATCCGCCGCCCGACCGAGCTCGCTTCGGCTTTTCGGCCGCCTCAGTCGTTGAACGTCACCCGCTCCGAGAACCACGTGGGCAGCTCCCCGCGGTCGCGAATCGTGATGAGCTCGTCGAGGAAGGCGCTACGCGGGGCGCCTCGGCGAACGGCCGCCTCGTACCAGCGCAGGCCGGACGCGATGCCCTCGGCCTGGCGGCGCGGATCTCGAGGATCCAGGCCGGGGTTCTCGATGGCGTGTGCGGCCATGCCGAGCACGCTACCCACTGTGGTGTACTGACCGATCCGCTCCGGGTCTTCGCCTCGCTGGGCGGCGAGCTGCGGGAGGACCATGGCGACGCTCACCTGGACGTCCGGAGACTCGGTGACCCACGCCAGCACGGCGGCACGCGTGGACATGGAAGCTTCCCCCCACCGATTGATCCCGGGATCGTAGGGGTCCTGTTCGTACCAGCGGATGAAGGCCGCGATCCTTGCGAGGCGTTCCGGGGGAAGGCGTTCTCCCAGCGGGCTGGCGACGACCACGAATTCGTCGACGGGAAAGGGCGGCGCGTCCGGACGCGGCCAGGTCGCTAGACCACGGTCGGAGTCGGGCCGCGGGTCATCTTGCGCGGTCGCGCTCGTTCCACCGGGCGTCGGTGCTCGGCTGGAGGTGCTCTCGTGACCGGCTCCCGCGCCACCACAGCCGGCCACGGCGACCCACACACAGGCGAGAAGCGAGATGTCACGCGTCATACCGATCCCTCCTCAGTCCGTCAGCCGCGCTCCCGCGGTTGGTACACGGTAGGTGATCGGGCCGGCCACGTCTTCACCCCGAGGGGTGCGCACGGGCCCGGCTTGGCGGCCTGACGGCACGTCCAGCTAGGCTTCCAGTATCGAAGGCTGCCGCGCGCCGCGCGGTCCCAGGAGGAGCTCCATGAATCACATCGGCGACTACGCGCTCGTGGGCGACTGCCACTCGGCGGCGCTGGTCGGCAAGGACGGCTCCATCGACTGGGCGTGCTTTCCCCGCTTCGACTCCCCGGCGGTGTTCGCGCGCGTCGTCGATCCCGACGCGGGGTTCTTCCGGATCGCGCCCGCGCAGGCCACCCGCGTCTCGCGTGCGTACCTGGGCGACACGAACGTGCTCCGGACCTCGTTCGAGACCGATGGCGGGCGGATCGAGCTCGACGACTGCATGCCGGTGCGCGCCCTCGACCCGAAGCGCACGAGCTACGTGAGCGCTCACGGCTCGATCCTACGCCGGGTGCGCTGCACCGAGGGGCGCGTCGAGGTGCGCGTCACCCTCGAGCCCCGCTTCGAGTACGGCCGCTTCATCCCGCGCGTGCGCGCGACGTCCGAGACGACCATCGAGATCGTCGGCGGCGCCGACGCGCTGTGGGTGACGTCGAGCCACCCGCTCGCCCACGACGCCGAGCGCATCGACGCTCTCGTGGACCTCGAGGCCGGCGAGCAGCTCGTGGTCGAGGCGGCCTGGTCGAGCTCCTTCGTCGAGAAGACCCCGGAGGAGCACCCGAGCGTCTCCGAGCTCGAAGCCCGCATGGCCGAGACGGTGGCGTTCTGGGAGGCGTGGATCGGCCAGTGCCGCCTCGGAGGGGAGGTCTCGAAGGTCGTGCGGCGTTCGGCGCTCGCGCTCAAGGCGATGACCTATGCGCCGACCGGCGCCATCGTCGCGGCCCCGACCACGTCGTTGCCCGAGGAGATCGGCGGCGTTCGAAACTGGGACTACCGGTACACCTGGATCCGCGACACGACGCTGACCCTGATCTCGCTCCTGGTCCTCGGCTTCAAGGCGGAGGCGGATGCGTTTCGCCAGTGGGTGCGGCGCACCTCGGCCGGCCGGTCCCGGGACCTGCAGATCATGTACGGCATCGACGGTCGCCGGCGGCTGCCGGAGATCGTGCTGCCGCACCTCGCGGGGCACCGGGGCTCGGCGCCGGTCCGCATCGGGAACGGCGCGGTCGGGCAGTTGCAGCTCGACGTCTACGGCTCGCTGCTCCAGGCGGCGTACATCTACGCGCGCGCGGGCGGCACGCTCACGGAGACCAACTGGGACTACCTGCGCGGCCTCGCCGAGGTCGTGTGCGACTCGTGGGAGCAGCCCGACCAGGGCATCTGGGAGATCCGCGACGAGCCGCGCCACTTCGTGCATTCGAAGCTCCTGTGCTGGACCGCGCTCGACCGGGCGCTCTCCATCGCGAGCGCGCGTGGGCTGCCCGGGGACACGGCGCGTTGGCGTCGCGAGCTCGACCGCATCCGCGACTACCTGCTCGACGAGGCCGCCGCACCCGGTTGGTTCCCCCAGGCAGTGGGCAGCGAGGTGGCCGATGCCTCGTCGCTCCTGGTGCCGGCCGTGGGCTTCTTGCCGCCGCGCCATCCGCTGGTGCTCGAGACCATTCGGCGGGTCCGTTCCGACCTCGAGGTCGACGGGATCGTCTACCGCTACCACGTCACGGACGGTGTCGCCGGCGGGGAGGGCGCGTTCCTCCTCTGCTCGTTCTGGCTCGTGGACGCGCTCATCCACGCCCGCGAGCTCGACGAGGCCGAGCGCGTGCTCGCGCGCGTGCTCCAGCTCGAGAACGACGTCGGCCTGTACTCCGAGGAGGCGATGCCCCACACCGGCGAGCTCCTCGGCAACTTCCCCCAGGCGTTCACGCACATGGCGCTGGTCACGAGCTTCGCCCACCGCGCGGCCGCCCGCGCCGGCGAGCTCCCCGAGCCGGACACCGCCTACGACTTCGCCGAAGCGGCGTTCCTGCGCCTGGCTCGCTGAACGCGCCGGCGTTTCCACCCCCGCCACGTTAAGCGCTTAACATGCGAGTGTCCGATTCGCGGCTGCCTTTGTGACGGCTACGTCGCGAGAGACCGGATCGGAGAGCCAGCACACCTCTGCTGGACCTCGTGGGACCGCCCGCTACGCGACCTCGGAGATGTCGAACGAGGGGAAGAGCAGCACGGCCGGGTGCACGCGAAGCGCGCGCGCGAGCACGAGCGCCCGCTCCCGCCCCATGTTTCGGGTCCCGGTCTCGAGGGCCGAGATGTTCGACTGCGAAAGGCCGGTTCGACGCGCGAGCTCCGCCTGCGAGAGCTCCTGCAGCTCCCGGATCGTCCGCAGCATCTCGCCCGGCGTGACCTCCTCGCGCACTCGCGCGCGCACGAATCCCCGTCGACGTTCAGTACTCATGTGGATTCACCTCGAAAACGTAGACGAGCAACACATCCTTCTCCACTTCGTAGATCACGCGCCACTGCTTTCCGAGCCGGGATGACCGCTTGCCTTTCCACTGTCCTCGCAGCGCTTCGTCGTGGAACCCCTTCATGAGCCGGAGCCCGGCAGGCCCTTCGAGCTCGACGATTCGTTTCCAGGCTTCATAACGGACACGTATCTCGCGTGGCGCCCTGCGGAGCGCGCGTGCGACAGACTTCTTCTCGAAGATCTGCCACATACGCATTTGAATATAGGCCCCTACTCCGGTGCCACGCAACCCTCCCGACGCTGCGTGAGCGCCCGCTCCCGCCCCATGTCCCTGGCCCCGGCCTCGCGGGCCGTCTCGTCAGAGGCAGCGCGCGCGGAAGGCGTCCGCCGCGCCGTCTCCGTCCATGTCCGCGAATCGGATCTCGGCGTCGCTCCGGAACGCGAGGGTCTGCCAGCCGGTGCGGCCGGCCCAGGAGACGTTCCAGCGGGATCCCGTGAAGTGGACGATGTCGTCGCGGCCATCGCCATCCACGTCGGCGATACGAAGCGCGCCCAGCGTGACGCCCGAACGGTTGATCCTCGACCAGGACGACGCGCCCCCGTCCGACACGAGCCACTCGCCGCCGCTCGTGCGCAGGACGTCCGTGCGCCCGTCGCCGTCGAAGTCGCCGAAGCCGAGCGCGCCGAGCCCGAGGGACGACGTGTTGAGGCGCGCGAACGGCGCCGTGCCGCCGTACGACACCTGCCACTCCGAGCCCGTCGCCCGGAACACGTCGGTGCGACCGTCGCCGTCGAAGTCGCCGAAGGCGAGGTTCGAGAGCGTCGCGCCCTCGGCGCGCAGGCGCGTCCAGCCTCCCGTGCCGCCGTGCGAGACCACCCACTCGCTGCCCGTCGCGCGGAAGACGTCCGCGCGACCGTCGCCGTCGAAGTCCCCGAACGCGAGCGAGCCGAGCACCGCCGACGAGGTGTTGAGCCGCGCCCAGCCGCCGGCGCCGCCGGAGAGCCACCACCATGCGTCGCCGTCGGTGCGGAACACGTCCGCGCGGCCGTCGCCGTCGAAGTCCGAAAGAGCGAGCGCGCTCAGCGGGTAGGACGACGTCGCGTGGTAGCGCCACGGTCCGGCGCCACCCGCCGAGCTGCAGAAGCGCGGCGGCAGGCAGTCCGAGGCGCTCTGGCCGTAGCGGTTCGGCGCCGAGCCGGCCGGCGAGCTGTCGACGTGAAAGCGCCCCGTGTACCGGCGCTGCAGGGCCGCGGTCCCCGCGTCTCGCCCCAGGCAGTTGTCGTACAGCCACGCGCCCTCCGTCGGCCGGCCGCGCACGACGAGCGCGTAGTGGCTCGTCGGGAGCACGTGGTTCGCGTGGATGCGCATGTCGGTGCCGGCGACGTCCTCGGGGCCGTGCGTGGCCGCGTCGTAGCTCGCCGACTCCGAGATGCCGTGCATGTCGAACACGTGGCCGTTGGCGTGCTCGAGCACCAGGTTGTCGTGCGCCTCGTAGCTCTGGCCGATGGCGCCGCTCCCGGCCACCGAGTGGCGGTTGTAGTCGAAGCGGTTGTGATGGATGAGCACGTCCCCGGGGTTTCCGATGCCCGAGAGCACGACGCCGTAGCCGAGGCCCTGGCGCTGGTTGTGGTGGATCTCGTCGTGGTGGACCTGGTTGTCGTGCGAGCGAGCCAGCTCGATCGCGCCGTACGTCCAGCCCGCCAGCTCGCAGTTGTCGACCTCCAGGCGATCGACGTCGGTGGCGCGGATGCCGCGCGAGCGGGGCATGCAGTCGCGGCAGTTGGTGTCGCCGGCGATGTCGCCGGTGCAGTCGCGCCGATCGGGGCTGTCCCACTCGGCGGGGCACTGGGTCGGCTCGTGCCCGAACAGGCGCAGGCCCGTGATGCGCACGTCGTCTCCGCACGCGCGCAGCGTCGCGAGGCTCTCGGTGCGCGTCACGTACAGCAGCGCGCCCGCGCTCCTCCCGACGCCGCGGTCGCTCGCGAGCGTCACGCCGCCCGGGATGCACAGCGACGCCCCGGTGAGATCGATCCGCGCGTCGCCGGCGACGAAGACGACGTCGCCCGCGGTCGCGTCCGCGAGGGCCGCCTCGAGCTCCTCGCGCGTGCGCACCGTCGTCACGCAGGTGCCCCAGGACGGCGGGCGATCGGGGTAGCCGACGCCCCCACCGAACCGCCAGCTCGCGTTCTCCGGCGGCGACGAGGTGTCGACGCGGGTCGGATCGCAGGGTGGCGGGCCCGCGTCCGGCGCGCCCGGCTCCCCGTCCGCCGCGGCGCCGTCGGCCGGGCCGGGGCCACCGTCGAGCCCGGGGCCACCGTCGGTCACCCGCCCGTCGGGGCGATCGCTCGCGTCGGCGGCGCCACCGTCTCCCGCCGGGCCAGCGTCGCCGCCGCAGGCGACGAGCCAGAGCAGGGCGAGGCTGGCGACAGCGCGCATGGCCGCCGCCCAGGGTACGCGAGGCGCCGTGCTCGATCTACGAGCGGCATCTCGGCCGTCCGCGTGGCCTGCGCGACGTTATTCGAGCAGCAGCGCTGCGGAAGCCGGCCCACGCAAGCCCGGAAGCGGCGCGCCAGCTGCCCTTCTGGCGTCGGCGAGGGCCTAGCCCGCCTGGTCCAGCGACCGCACCGCGACGAGGTCGCCGTCCCGGACCGGCCGCACGTCGCCGGTCCGGAGCGTGACGAGCGCCTGCGTGTGGCCGGAGGCGCGAACGACTTCCACCTCCAGCCCGTCGGGCTCGTAGACCTGGACCACCGCACCGAGGTCCCCGCTGCGCAGCCCCTCGTCGGGCAGGTCCCGAACTAGAACGACGGTATCGAGGAGCTGATAGCGCATGACTAACCCGGAAACGCGGCAAGGCTAGCACGGACCCTTCGTGGTCACGCGCTTAGCGCACAGCAGGACGAGAATGAGCCAGACCGCAAGGTGGGGCTCGGAGCCGTCTGCGCGCGCAACAGAGCAGCTCGCACAGCCGCCCTGGCCCGGTGCCTCCGCTCGCCTCACCTCCGCCTCCAGCCGTCTCCGCTCATCATCGAGGTTAGCCGCCGAACAGGGGTCTCTGTGGGCATCAGCGGCCGAGATCCGCTCGGAAGGAGTGCAGGTCGCAATGTAGCGGACATCGTCCGAGAAGAACACACGGACGTATGCGCCCACGTCGTATGGCCTCCACGCGGCACACGTGTCCATCAGCCCCCGCGCAGCGGCCAACTCATTGATCGCCATGGTGACGTCGACTGCCGGCGGAACGTCACCACGAACGGACCTGATTACCGCCACTCGAAGGCGATAGGTATCACCGACTTCCTCGATCGACTCCACGCGTCCAGTGAACGCGAGCCTGCTCTGCTGACAGACCTCGGCCAGCGTCCAGCGCCGACAGGTGCATGCGCGGGCGAGCTCGACGTCCCCCGCGACGAAAGCGAGGACGACGAAGAACACCGGCACCACGCGCAAAGGATGCCGGCCGGCCCGATGGAGAGCTCGCTGCCGATTCACCACCATGAACTGCGAAGACCTCGAGCGGCTCTCCGGTCTTCCCGTCATCGCGCCCCGAGCGCGGCCTGCTCCGCTCCCAGCCGGCGGCGCACCGCGCGCAACCAGAAGTACCCACCTGCGCCGCCGCCGAGGACGGGCACGAGAGACAGCAGCGCGCCCACCCACATCCAGAGTCGGTCCGCCCCGAGATTGCGTTGCATGACCTCCGCCGATCGCGCGTCGGCCGCGGCGATGGCACCGGTCATCATCGTCTCGAATCGCCAGAGCCAGTAGGCGGAGACGACCATGCAAAGGCTGATGGCGGCCCACAGCAACCAGGGCGCCCAGGTCGCTCCCGAACGGAAACGAACGAGGGACACGACGACGAGGACGGTGGTGATGGTCGCAGTCGGCAGAGGGATGCACGTGGCAGTCGCGATCGCGCCCTCGGAGAGCATGATCAGCGGCAGGTGGGCCACCCAGGCGAGCACCAGCAGGACTGCCGGGAGCAGGACCGGCAACACGGGGAGTCGCGACCGCAGCGTCTGCGTGGCGTGCATGCCGGCTCGTGCCTCCATGCGAGGGACGGTACCCGAAGACGCGGCGCCCAACATCACCCCAGCCGGGGTGATCTCCCGTGAGCCGCCGCGCGCGCGGCGCGCCAGCCGTGGAAGTCTGACCCTCTGGCGTGGCCCGGGAGCGGGAGAAGAGACGAAGCATGTTCACGAACACGAAGGCGTTCAGCGGCTTCTCGGTCGACGACCTGGCGCGGGCGAAGGAGTTCTACGGCGACACGCTGGGGCTGCGGGTGTCCGAGGAGAACGGCCTGATGACGTTGCACCTCGCGGGCGACCGGGACGTCCTCGTCTACCCCAAACCCAACCACACCCCGGCGTCGTTCACGATCCTCAACTTCCCGGTCGACGACATCGAGGCGGCCGTGTCCGCGCTGACCGAGCGCGGCGTGCGCTTCGAGCACCACGAGGGCACGGAGATCGAGACCGACGAACGAGGCATCTTCCGCGGCGGCGGCCCGCTCATCGCGTGGTTCCACGATCCCGCCGGCAACGTCCTCTCCGTCATCGAGCAGCACTGACGTGGCGACGAGCCGTCACCGCGGGAGCTGCCACTGCGGCGCGGTGCCGTTACCGAGCGCCGTGGATGCGATCGACGTCGCCTGCCTCGACGACCGGACGCCGAGCGACCTCGCGAGCCTGCCGATCCGGTACGAGGACGGTCGAGCCGACCGCTGGGAGCAGCCGCCCGCGAGACGCGTTATCTCTGACGCCGGTTGTCCGTCCTGAGCTCTCCGTCTATGGTCCCACCGGATGAGGGGACGACGGGGCTTTGCGGTCATCCTGCTCGCCGCGCTCGTAGGGGCGTGTGGCGACGAGGGGTAACCGTTCAGCCCCCGCGAGATGCGGATCATCTCGATCACTTAGAGATCGGGGATCGACAGGCAGATCGAGGTGTGATCTCGTGAGGTCGTGGTTGGCGGCAGCGAGGTCGAGGAGCTGAAGGCG
>JBDIVR010000068.1:0-9637 GCA_039794265.1 Myxococcota bacterium | reverse complement strand
GCAGGACTCGCCGGGGCCGGCCCGCGCGACGCACACGAAGCCCGCGAACGGATCGCACGAGAGGCCCTCGCGGCAGTGGGCGGCGGGACCGCACGCCTCGCCCAGCTCGCGGACCGGCGCGCAGCGCTGTGGGATCCCGGCCTGGCAGAAGAGCTCCGGACCGCACGGCGCCGTGGCGTCGCAGGTCTCGTCGAGCCGCGCCGGCTCGTGCGAGCAGCGCAGCGCGAGCGTGCACTGGAGTCCGTCGTCGCACTTCACGAACGGATCTGCGCACGACTCGTCGGGGCCGGCCTTCGCCACGCAGCGGAAGCCTTCGAGCGGATCACAGGCGAAGCCCGCGGCGCACGGCTCGGCCGGGCCGCACGAGTCGCCCGCCACGCGCGGCGCACGACACAGGCTCGTGACGGGGTCCGGCGCCAGGCCCGCGTCGCAGCCGGCGGTGCACCAGGGCTCGGCTTCGGCCGGGCAGGGGATCTGGCCGCTGGCGCTGCAGTCGCCGCAGTTCGGGCGACTGTCGTAGCAGCCGCTCGAGATCGTCACGTCCGGGATGATCGAGGGGCAACGGATCTTGATCGGGAACGGCGAGCCCGAGTAGCTCGTGTGGCCCGCGTCGCAGGCATCGCCGCTGGTGCAGGCGGGCTGCAGGTGACCGCCGCAGGAGCGCGTCACGGCGCCAGCGCAGAAGGAGCGCGTCCGGGCCTCGGCAGCCCCCGCCGCCAGCAGGAGCAACGCACCGAGGAGTACGCTGGCGACGGTGGCGCGAGACAATGGGGGGCTCCTTCTCGGCCGTCCGGTGCTCCCCGGATCCAAAGCCATCCGGAGCCATCATACGCTGCGGCGCGTCCGCGAGAATCGTCCGAACGGACTACCCCGTTCGGGGGAGATCGCCGGCCCCCGACGAAGCAGCCGGCGGCGACACCGATCTCGAGCGCTTCTAGCGACATCCAGGTGCGTCGGAATGGCGATCGTCGAACGCGTCCACGCCCGTCGCCTTCCACTCGGAAGACGAGGACTTCTCAGCGGCAGCCCGCGTGCGCAGGATCCCCTCTACCTGCGCTTGCACGACGGCGCTGCTGGTGGCACAGGCCCCGCTCGCCGACAGGCGCTATCCGGTGGAACGCGCAAATTCGACGACCCAACTGGCATTGCGGCTGGTCCGAACGAACGAGCTCCCGGGCAAACACAACCCGATCGTGGATGACGGAGGGCTTCGCCGCTGGCGAACGCACGCGCCAGCGGGCTGCCCGACCCTTCGCGTCGAGGGCCGAGGCTCATGAAAGCAACTCGATGCGAATCCGCGGCTTCGGGAGCTCGGCCAGACGGGCATCCGAGGTGAGGAGGGGCGCACCGAGCGCCTCCGCCAATGCGATGTAGGCGGCGTCGTAGGCGGATGCATTGTGACGAAGCGCCCAGATCCGCTCGAGCAGGAGATCGTGTGGATAGCGGTTCAGATCCAGGTCCCGGAGGTCGCCCAGCGCCTCGGAGGCTCGTGCTTCGTCGATCTGCCGGCGCAGGACGTAGCGTCTCAGGACCTGCGCGACCTCGAGGTCGATCAGATGGGGAGCGTGCAGTGTCTCTTGCGGCGCGCGGATGCGCTCGGCGACGAGGCGCCCGGTGTCCGTGACGAGCAAGAGCTCGAGCAGGGCGGAGGCGTCGAGGACGATCACCGACGGTTGCGTTCGGCTCGGACGGCGTCAGCCGGCGCCGGGCGCGGACGGACGGGTGCGCGCTTCGCGAGGCGGCGCAGCAGATCTTCCCGGGTCGGACGTTCCAGGGAACGGCGGAGCTCCTGCAGGAGATACTCCGACATGGACATCCCGGCCAGAGCAGCCCGGGCCTTCAGCTCTCGATGCAGATCTTCGGGGACATCGCGGATCTGGACCATCGGCATGCGCGAAGTCTACGGACATGCACAACGCATGTCCAGCATGTTCTCCAGATGGGATCGCGCATCCCAGGCCCCGAGCCCTCGACGCGTCTCGCGGCCACGGGTCACGGAGACCGGCCGGCCCTGACCGATGGCCTGCTCGCCGCTGCGTTGCCACTCGACGCCTGGAACGTTTCCCGGCGGCGCACATCTCGACGCTGCGGCGGGTGGATAGTCGGAGGCCGCGGCTTTTCCGCCCCCGGCTCTGGCAACGCCCACCGGGGATCCAGCTCCGGTTCGACAGGGCGCCACCCATTCTAGGGGGAGGACGCCATTGACAACTTAGGACTCCTAATATAAACCCTCGACCATCATGACTCGGACAAACCTTCGGTACTTCGTCGAGAGCACCGAGCCGCTCTCGACGCGCATCGCAGCGGGCCTGCACAAGATCGGGCTCGCGATGAAGCAGCAGGCCTGGCAGCAGGCAAACGAGGAGGGGCTGTCCGCCACGCAGGGGCAGATCCTGGCGGCGCTCGTGACGCACGGCGCGCTCACCGGCTCGGAGCTGAGTCAGCGGCTCGGCGTCACGCTACCGACCATCAGCGACTCGGTTCGCGTGCTCGTCGGGAAGGAACTGGTCGCGAAGTCCCCCGATCCGCGTCATCCGCGGGCGAGCCTGCTCACGCCGACCAGGAAGGGCGCTCAGCTCGGCGCGCGCGCGCGGTCGTGGCCTGAGTTCATGGCTGCCGCCGTGGCGGATCTGACCGCGGAGGAACAGCGCGCGTTCTTCTCCGGCGTCGTGAAGATGATCCGCTCCCTGCAGGATCAGGGGCTCGTCCCGGTGAGCGGCATGTGCGTGACGTGCGTGCACTTCCGCCCGAACGTTCGGCCTGGCGCGACGCCACACCACTGCGCCCTCGTCGACGCACCGCTCGCGAACGATCAGGTCCGGCTCGACTGCCCCGAGCACGAGCTCGCGGCCGAGGCGGTTCGAAGGGAGCTCTGGACGCAGTTCGTGCGCCCGACCTGAGCGGACGCCTCGAGGTTCCATGACACGAGTTCCCGCGGCCATGTCGGCCCGCGGCAAAGCGGAGCTCTGCTCCGAGAAGGAGACGAACACCATGAGCAGCATTCCCGGTTACACCCACGGCACCTCCGCGGTCGCCAAGTCCCCTGTGACCCTGACCGACTTCGAGGAGATGAAGGCGAGCGTTCTCTTCGGCGAAGACGACGTGAAGTACCTCCGCATGTCCCACGATGTCGTGAAGGACGAGGTCGAGGCCATCCTCGACGTCTGGTACGGCTTCGTCGGGAGCCAGCCGAACCTGCTCGCGTCGTTCACAGGCAAGACGGACGGGAAGCCCCTCGGCGATTACCTCGGCGCCGTGCGCAAGCGCTTCGGTCAGTGGATCCTCGACACCGCCCACGCCGAGTACGATCAGAAGTGGCTCGACTACCAGCACGAGATCGGCCTCCGGCACCACCGGGCCAAGAAGAACAGGACCGACGGAGCCCCCTCGACCGATCTCGTCCCGTTCCGAAACCTCTTCGCGCTGATCTTCCCGGTGACCTTCACCCTTCGCCCGTTCCTGGCGAAGAAGGGACACTCGGCCGAGGACGTCGAAGGGATGTATCTGGCATGGGTCAAGTCTTGCCTGCTCCAGCTCACGCTGTGGAGCCACCCCTTCGTGAAGGACGGTGACTTCTGATGGTGACGACGGCTGCTCTCGCCCCGCCCTGGAGAGTCACGGAGTGGCTGAACACACCGGAGCCGCTCACCCTCGAGCGGCTCCGCGGCCGCGTCGTGCTGCTCCATGCATTCCAGATGCTCTGCCCCGGCTGCGTTTCACGAGGGATCCCGCAGGCGCAGCGTGTCGCCGAGCTGTTCGCTGGCGCGCCTCTGGTCGTCGTGGGTCTCCACACCGTCTTCGAGCACCACGACGGGATGAAGGTCGAGTCGCTTCGGGCGTTTCTCCACGAGTACCGCGTGCGCTTTCCGATCGGCGTGGATGCGCCCGACCCCGATGGGGAACCCATCCCGCAGACGATGCGTGCGTACGGCATGCAGGGGACGCCGACGACGGTCCTCATCGACGCGCAGGGACGGCTTCGCCGGCAGGTCTTTGGCGCCCACGACGACCTCCTGCTCGGCGCGGAGCTACAGACGCTCCTGCTCGAGGCAGCGTCGAACCACGAGCAGCGCTCGGCGACCGCGACGCCCGCAACCGGTTGTGACGAAGCGGGTTGCGCCCCTGGCGCTGCCGGATGAGATGCCGCCGCCCGAGCACGGGATCGGCCCTCCCGCTGGCGATCGCACCGGGGAGCGAGCGGCTCGCGCCTCTCACCCCATGGCCGGCCTGGGAGGGGCCGCGACTTCCTCGAGCATCCTGGCGCCGGACAGAGGCGCTCCGCTCGGCTTCGGGCGGCAGCCCTTTCCGGCAGTCGAGCGCCCAGCCAGTTCGTCCGCGCGGAAGACGCCGGTCATGACCCTCATCCGATCGGTCGGAGTACGGATCCTCGGGGAGCATAGTAGGTTCACGCTGCGTTCCCCGTCAGGGTCCGGGTAGGGACGCCATGACAAATCCCGAGAGGATTCCCGCGGTGGGCGATTTCAAGCTATGCGGGGCGCGGTGCGGGGGGGCGTTGGGCCACGGTTGCGGACGCGGCGGCGTCGGCGGCGGTTCGGGGGCGAGCGAGGGCCTCGGGACTGGGTCGAGGCCGGCTGGCTCGTTTTCGGGAGCCGGTGCGGTAGCGATTCGCTTCGCGGGGGCGGGCCCGGCGACGCGCTACGGGTCGTCTTCGACGGGGTCTGATCGAGGTCCCGGTCGTCCTCGGCGGGTGCCTCGTCATGGGCGGAGTCGCGCGGATCGCCAGCGACGGGGCCGAGGGGCGGCGCCCGGGCGGGGAGGCCGAGGCACGCGAGGATCTTGCGCGCGACGACGGGATCTTCGATCGCTGCGAGCATGCGCATCGCCCTGCCGCAGTACGGATGCAGCCGTCGCAGCACTCGAAGGCGTCGAGGACGCGGCGATCGGCCAATCGGATCACGACCTCCCGCGCCCTGTGCTGCTCCCGATCCTCGAGCCGCACGGAGACGCTCACGAACGGCAGTGAGCAAGCAGGACCCCGTGCGCCGGCTCATCGCCGACAGCTCGGGGAGCGCGTGCTGATCTGCGCCGTGCGCATCGTCGAACCCTGCATGAGCTTCGAACATCACCGCTCACGGAATCATTGCGCCCAAAATGGGCGCATGGTAGGGTAGGTGGGTGCGGATCATCGCCCGGGGAACCTTGCGGGCCTTCGTGGAGTCGCTGGCTGGGCACAAGGATCAGCCGGCCGTGAAGGCCGCATTGGATGCTTGGTTCTACGAGGCGAAGAGAGCGCGTTGGAAGAGCACGGCCGACATCAAGCGATTCTACGCGACAGCCAGCGTCGTGACGGCCGAGCGGGTCGTCTTCAACATCGAGGGCAACGCATACAGACTGGTCGTGGCAGTCGATTTCGAGAAGGGCATCGTCTGGATCAAGTGGATCGGTACGCACAGAGACTACGACCGGATCGACGTGACGGAGGTGAGGCATGGCCGGTGAGATGAAGCCGATTCGGACGAAGGCGGATTACAGACGAGCCCTCGCCGAGGTCGATCGCCTCTGGGGCGCCAGAAGCGGGACGCCCGCGGGCGACCGCCTCGACATCTTGGCGACGCTGATCGACGCGTACGAGGCCGAGCATCATCCGATGGACCCGCCCGATCCGATCGAGGCGATCAAGTTTCGGATGGAGCAGCAAGGCCTCTCGCGGAAGGACCTCGAGCCCCTGATTGGTACGCGAACGCGCGTGGCGGAGGTCTTGAACCGCAAGCGCAACCTCTCGATCGGCATGATCCGGCGTCTGCACGATCATCTCGGCATCTCCGCCGAGGTGTTGATCCAGCCGTCGCGGAAGAAGAGAGCCGCCTGATCCGTCGCCGAGGGCGACCCGGTGAGACTCTTCAACGGCAGCTGCGTACAGATCGACACCGATTCCTCGATCCCAGCAGTCGGCGGCATGGACGCGGCAATGGTCCGCACCTACCACTCGCGGCTCGACTATGACGGTCCCTTCGGCCATGGCTGGGTCCATACCTACGACCAGCACCCGCGCGTGGACCTTCGCGACCCGGAGGATCCCGCCGACGATCGCGTGATCTACGTCGACGGCGAGGGGAGCGAGATCGCGTTCGAGGACCCGCTGCAACGGGGCACGGGCACGCTCACGAGCCCGGCGTGGTTCCACGGGACGCTCGAGCGCACGGGGCCGCGCGCCTTCGCGCTGACGACCAAGGACAAGATGGTCCTGCGCTTCGTGCCGATCGGGCCGATGCTCTCGCGGCTCGCGTCGATCGCGACGGCACGCGTCGCAGTGTGGGCGGAGGAAGCCGTGCGTGCGTGGGCGAGGACGCCGCAGCGCAGGAAGGCGCGGGCTCGGCTCCCCCAAGGGGTTTCGCTAGACTGCGCCTCTTCCCGGTCGAGAGGAGTCCTGCCCCTTGCCGCTCAGCAGCCGCGAGATCCGCGCGTCGTTCCTGCGCTTCTTCGAGGAGCGCGGGCATCGGCTCGTCCCGAGCGCGCCGCTGGTGCCGGAGGATGATCCGACGCTGTTGTTCGTCAACGCCGGCATGGTGCCGTTCAAGCGCCTCTTCCTCGGGGAGGAGACGCGGGACTACGTGCGGGCGACGAGTTCCCAGAAGTGCATGCGCGTCTCCGGCAAGCACAACGACCTCGAGAACGTCGGCCGCACGCCGCGCCATCACACGTTCTTCGAGATGCTCGGCAACTTCTCGTTCGGCGACTACTTCAAGCGCGACGCGATCGCCTGGGCGTGGGAGCTGATCACGCAGGTCTGGCAGATCCCGCCCGAGAAGCTCGCCGTCACGGTGTTCCGCGAGGACGACGAGGCGGCCGAGATCTGGGCGAAAGAGGTCGGCGTTCCGGCGGGTCGGATCACACGGCTCGACGAGGCCGACAACTTCTGGCAGATGGGCGACACCGGCCCCTGCGGCCCCTGTTCCGAGATCTACTACGACTGGGGCCGACAGGAGGGCGCGCACGGCGGCGACTGTGATCCGTCCTGTGATTGCGGCCGCTGGCTCGAGATCTGGAATCTCGTGTTCATGCAGTTCGACCGCGACGCTTCCGGGACGATGACCCCGCTGCCGAAGCCTTCGATCGACACCGGCGCCGGCCTCGAGCGCGTGGCGTCCGTGCTGCAGGGCGTCCGTTCGAACTACGACACGGATCTGTTCCGCGCGATCCTGGACCGGGCGCAGGAGCTCTCCGGCGTCCGGCTCGGCAGCGATCCCGAGAAGGACGTGTCGCTGCGGGTCGTCGCGGATCACGCGCGGTCCGTCACCTTCCTGATCGCCGACGGCGTGCTGCCGTCGAGCGAGGGGCGCGGCTACGTGCTGCGCCGGATCCTGCGCCGGGCGGCGCGTCACGGCGTCCTGCTCGGCGTCGAGCGGCCGTTCCTGTTCGGTGTCGCCGATGCGGTGATCGACGAGATGGGCGACGCTTATCCGGCGCTGCGCGAGCGCCGCGACTACATCCAGGATCGCATCCGCCGCGAGGAGGAGCGCTTCCTCGAGACACTGTCGAAGGGCCTGGCGCTGCTCGAGGAGGAGGTGCGCAAGGCCCGGGCGGGCGGTCTCGCCATGCTGTCCGGCGACGTCGTGTTCAAGCTCTACGACACCTACGGATTCCCCGTCGACCTGACCGAGGACATCCTCTCGGGCCACCAGCTCGGTTTCGATCACGCCGGCTTCGAGACGGCGATGAACGAGCAGCGCGAGCGCGCGCGCGCCGCGTGGAAGGGCAGCGGCAGCGAGGCGGTCGGACCGCTCTACGCGCAGCTCGCGTCGGACTTCGAGACGCGCTTCGTCGGCTACGACGAGCTGAGCGCGGAATCGCGCGTGCTGGCGCTGGTGGCGAAGGGCGCCGGCGTCGCGCAGGTCCGCGACGGTGACGTCGTCGAGGTCGTCGTCGAGCAGACGCCGTTCTATGCCGAGAGCGGCGGCCAGGTGGGCGATCGGGGAATTCTCGAGACGCCGACGGGCCGCATCGACATCGAGGACACGCGCAAGCCCGTGGGCCGCCTCTTCGTACACCGTGGCAAGGTCGTGCGCGGCGAGGTCCACGTGGACCAGCCCGCCCGGCTCGTCGTCGACTCGATGCACCGGTTCGGCGCGGTCCGGCACCACTCCGGGACCCACCTGCTGCACAGCGCGCTGCGCGAGGTGCTCGGGCCGAACGCCACGCAGCGCGGCTCGCTGGTGACGCCCGGCCGGCTCCGCTTCGATTTCAGCTACGACGCGCCGCTGAGCCGCCAGCAGCTCGAAACGATCGAGGACCTGGTGAACGGCTGGATCGGCGAGAACGCGCCGGCGCAGGTCGAGACGATGCCGTACCGCGATGCGATCGGCGCCGGCGCGATCGCGATGTTCGGCGAGAAGTACGGCGACGACGTGCGCGTCGTGAGCTTCGGCGACTTCTCGAAGGAGCTCTGTGGCGGCACGCACGCGCGCGCCAGCGGCGACATCGGCGTGTTGAAGGTCGTCTCGGAAGGCGGCGTGGCGTCCGGCGTCCGCCGCGTCGAGGCGCTGACGGGCGCCGAGGCGTTGCGCCGCTGGCGCGAGCAGGAGCACGCGCTCGAGCGCACGGCGGAACTGTTGCACACGCCCGTCGGCGGTCTCGAGCAGCGCGTCGAGAAGCTGCTCGAGGAGCGACGCGTGCTCGAGCGCGAGCTCGAGTCGCTGCGCGCCGATCAGCGCCGGGCGGCGTCCGGGGATCTCGCGTCGCAGGCGCAGGAGATCGGCGGCGTGCAGGTACTGGCGGCGAAGGTCGAGGGAGTCGGCGGCGACAGCCTGCGCGCGCTGGTCGACGAGCTGCGCGACAAGCTGCGGAGCGCCGTCGTGCTGCTGGCGACGCCGGCGGATGGGCGCGTCACGCTCGCGCTCGGCGTGACGCCCGATCTGAAGGGGCGCCTCGCGGCGGGCGACCTGATCCGCGAGGTCGCGGCGATCGTCGGCGGCAAGGGCGGCGGGCGGCCGGACTTCGCGCAGGCCGGCGGCCGCGATCCCGGCAAGATCGACGAGGCGTTCGAGCGCCTCTACGCGCTGGTGCGCGAGAAGATCGGGGCCGCGGGCGCATGACGCTGGCGTTCCCCGGCAACCCGTTCGCGCCGCGCCGGAGAGACACGCGCGAGGTGCGCGTCGGCGACGTCGGCATCGGCGGCGGGAATCCGATCCGCGTGCAGTCGATGACGACGACCGATACGCAGGACGTCGCGGGCACCGTGGCGCAGGCGGAGCGCATGGTCGCCGCCGGCTGCGAGCTGGTGCGCATCACGGCGCCGTCGCTCCGCGACGCCGAGGCGCTGCGCGAGATCCGCGCCGAGCTGACGCGCCGCGGGGTGCGCGCGCCGCTCGTCGCCGACATCCACTTCACGCCCAACGCCGCGCTCGAGGCGACGCGCTGGGTCGAGAAGATCCGCATCAACCCGGGAAACTTCGCCGACAAGAAGAAGTTCGAGATCCGCGAGTACGACGACGCCCAGTGGCGCGACGAGCAGGCGCGCGTCGCCGACCGCTTCCGGCCGCTGGTCCGGCGCTGCAAGGAGCTGGGCCGCGCGATGCGCATCGGCACCAACCACGGCTCGCTCAGCGACCGCATCCTCAATCGCTACGGCGACACCGCCCAGGGCATGGTGGAGAGCGCGCTCGAGTTCCTGGCGGTC
>JBDIVR010000067.1:0-10373 GCA_039794265.1 Myxococcota bacterium | reverse complement strand
ACCCGGGAAGATCTGCTGCGCCGCCTCGCGAAGCGCGCACCCGTCCGTCCGCGCCCGGCGCCGGCTGACGCCGTCCGAGCCGAACGCAACCGTCGGTGATCGTCCTCGACGCCTCCGCCCTGCTCGAACTCTTGCTCGTCACGGACACGGGCCGCCGCGTCGCTGAGCGGATCCGTGCGCCGCAAGAGACGCTGCACGCTCCCCATCTGATCGATCTCGAGGTCGCGCAGGTCCTGAGACGCTACGTCCTGCGCCGGCAGATCGACGAAGCGCGAGCCTCCGAGGCGCTGGGCGACCTCCGGGACCTGGATCTGAACCGCTATCCACACGATCTGCTGCTCGAGCGGATCTGGGCGCTTCGTCACAACGCATCCGCCTACGACGCCGCCTACATCGCATTGGCGGAGGCGCTCGGTGCGCCCCTCCTCACCTCGGATGCCCGTATGGCCGAGCTCCCGAAGCCGCGGATTCGCATCGAGCTGCTTTCATGAGCCTCGGCCCTCGACGCGAAGCGTCTGGCAGCCCGCTGGCGCACGCGCTCGCTTCGGTCCTCATCCCTCTCCGCGAGCACGCGGCCGGTTCATGCGGGCCTGCGCTCGTTCAGGAAGCGCGCGTTGTCGCGCAGGATGCGCTTGCGCTTGTCGTCGTCGAACCGGGCGAGCTCGGCGACGTAGTCGAGCGGTTCGGGCATGCCCTCGATGTGCGGCCAGTCCGAGCCGAAGAGGACGCGATCGGCGCCCATGCAGGCTTCGACCTCGTAGACATCGTCTTCCCAGAACGGGTTGATCCAGACGTGTTCGCGGAACAGCAGCGCCGGGTCCTCTTTGTAGTAGTGCATCACGGCCAGCCGGTCTCGCGATTGCCGGAGCTTGCGGAAGAGGTCGGGCAGGAACTCGGCGCCGTTCTCGACCGACGCGATGCGCAGGTTCGGGAAGCGCTCGAAGAGGCGTTCGTACGCGATCGTGATGAGGAAGTCGTATGCGGCGCGCTCGATGTTGAAGTGCTTGATGTTCGGCAGTAGCGGAGAACCGACGCCCGCTGCGCTGAAGCCGTCCCGCACGTACCCATGCGTCGTATAACCCGAGTCGCCCGCGTGGATCACGACCGTGATGCCGGCCTCGTTCACGCGCGCCCAGAACGGATCGAACTTCGCGTGCGAGGGCGAGAGCACGCCTGCATCGGGTGTGTGGACCGCGGCCGGCCGCATCACGACGACCCGCGCGTCGCGCGAGAGCGCCCATTCCAGCTCCGCGCAGGCGAAGTCGACGTCGGCCAGCGAGAGATACGGCGCGGCGAAGAGGCGGCCCCGGTAGTTGCAGCCCCAGTCCTCGTCGAGCCAGCGGTTGAACCCGTGGAAGAGCGCCTTCACGGCTTCGGTGTCGTGCTTCAGGAGTTCTTCGTAGAGGACGCCCAGCGTCGGGAACAGCCAGGCGGCCTCGAGGCCCTGTTCGTCGAGCTTGGCCAGTCGCGGTTCGCTCCGCAGGTAGTAGTCGGGTAGCGGTTCCCGTTCCTTCAGCAGCGTCTGCGGCTGGATCCTGTCGGGATTGCCGCGCAGGAAGGAGGCGATCGCGCCGGGTTTGGCGATCGGATTCCAGGTCGGGTTCGCAACGGCGCGGGAGAGCTTGCCGCCGACGACGTGGTGCCTGCGGCCGTCGATCTCCGCCCACTGCACACAGCGGGGCTGCATCGCCTTGGGGACGTGCCGCGTGAAGGCGTCCTCCGACTCGTAGTAGTGGTTGTCGGCGTCGAAGGGCTCGAATCCAGGCTCGAATCCAAGCTCGGTCATCGGGGCTCCTGGGTCGCGGCGGCCAGCTCGGGTCCGGCTCCCGCACGGGAGGAGCCTAGCGATCTCCCGACCGCCCTCCCTCGTGCCAGCGCTCAGAGCCGGAAGTCGTCACCCCGCCAGCGGCGGCGATCCACCGGCGGATCCCCGAACAGCGCGCGGAGCTGGTCGACCCAGTCGAGGATCCCCGCGATGTCGGTCGGGTGCGTACGCTCCCAAGCGGCGACGGCGCGGCGCGAGGCCGCGAAACCCTCGCGCGCCTCGGGTGACAGCAGCTCCCGCATCTCCGCCAGCTCTTCGCGCGTCGGGCGCGTCATCGCTCCCACTCCTCGACCATCGCGAGAAGCGCTTCGAGCTCCTTCTCCCGCTCGAAGATCCGGAAGTACTCGCGCACGCGCTCGAGATCGATCTCGGCCATGCGCAGGAGCTTCTCGACATCCGCGAGATCCTGGCGTGTCCTGCGCGGGTCGTTCGAGGACGCCTGCACCTTGAGTCCGATCAGGTCGGAGGCGTCGGCGACCCGGAGCGGCGTGCCGAGCACGTCGAGCACGGCGGCGCGGTCGAGCATCGCACGTCCGAGGGTCTGCCGCGCGAACAAGAAGTCCACGCGGCCCCGCGCCGGATCCTCCGAGGCGTAGTTGCCCACGTCGGGCGTGCGCTGCAACGGCTCGAACCCGAGCCCACGAAGAATGCGATCGATGTCGTCGGCGCGCTCGGCGGCCGCGAGGAAGTCGAGATCCACGGTCGCCCGCCCGGCCCCGTGGGCCGCCAGCGCGAGACCGCCGATCAGCGCGTGCTCGATCCCGGCGGCGTCGAGGGCGGCGTGCAGTTCGAGAAGGACGGATCGCAGGTCCATGCGGGCCATTCGTTTCACCCACGGGACCGCGGGCGAGGTCCCAGCAGGGTGGCGGAGCCGCCTGCGGGTGTCGAGCGGGTCGCTCTTCCGAGATCGGCTCTCGCCTGCGAGGACGCTCTTCGTCTGCGGGGACGAGGCGCGGTCTCCTGTGGACAGACGGGCGTCACCGACGGGGACAGCCCCGCTAGCGCACTGATACCGATCCAGCGTACGACGGGGCGACCTGGCCGGGGGGTCCACCAACGTGCGAGCATCTCGTCGTGAGTCTGTCGGCGCTCGAGTTCTATGCCGTCCCGGGTCGCTTCACCCAGCTGGATCGCGACGAAGGACTGAGCGGCATCAAGACGATCGTCGAGGTCGTCCAGGGTCTGCTCGTGTACGACCTCGTCGCTCGACCGTTCTACGGCGTCGAGCTCACGGCGGCGCAGGCGGACACGATCCACCTGCGGGATTCCGCTGCCCTGCTCGAGGCAGCGAGACGCGTCGATGCGCGGCCCCTGTGCGAACCACGACCGCCCGCGAACCGGGTCGGTGCCCGCTGCCATGTCTACAGTCGGCTGACCGTGGCGCTCCTGCGCGCCGCTGGCGTGCCTGCTCGCGCACGCTGCGGGTTCGCCGGCTACTTCCTCCCGGGCCAACTCGAGGATCACTGGGTCGCCGAGTACTGGGACGGCGACACCGGCCGGTGGAAGAAGGTCGACGCGCAGCTCGATGCGACGTGGCGGTCGAGGATGAACTACGTCGGAGACCCGTTCGACGTCACGGAAACCGAGTTCGTGACCGCCGGGCACGCATGGCGGGCCTGGCGGCGCGGGGACCTCGACGCCGGCAGGTGCGGGTTGACATCGATCGACGAGCACGGGCCGCACTGGATCGCGGGGAATCTTCGGCTCGACCTCGCATCGCTCAACAAGGTGGAGATGCTCCCGTGGGACGTCTGGGGAGCCGGATGGAAGCCGGGTGACCGCCCGACCGACGAGCTGCTCGCCTGCTTCGACTCGGTGGCCGAGCTGACCGTCGAACCGGACGCCCACTTCGACGAGTTGCGACATCGCTACGAGACGGACGACTCGTTGCGCATGGACGGCACGGTCCTCAACGTGCTCCGAGGCGAGCGCGAGACAATCGAGCCGGATTGACCTCCGCATCGCCGGTCGTCCTGCTCGGCACCGACCGATGTCGGCTTCGCAGACTCCGCCCACTTCTCGCATGAGCTCGGCCGACGGTCGGCGCGACGCCGGCGCAGTTCCGGACGGGGCGCCGGCGGCTCTCGGGTCAACGCAGCAGCAGCCGCAGCGCGGACAGGGCCACGATCCCCGCGAACATCCGACGCACCCAGCCGGCCCCCTGTTCGATCGCGAGCTTCGCGCCGACCGAGCCTCCGACCGCCGTTCCGAGCAGCAGCGCGATCCCGATCCGGTAGTCGATGAGGCCGTGGCTGCCGAACACGAACACCGAGGACAGCGTGAGCAGCAAGAACGGCACGACCTGCGTCGCCACCGCCTGCACGATCGTCAGCCCGAAGCACGCCATCAGCGTGGTGAAGACCAACGGGCCGGTGCCGGCGCCGAAGAAGCCCGTCAACAGCTGGATCGCGAAGTACAGGCCGAAGCCGGCGAGCTGCCAGGATCGAGGCGTGTCCCGCGATTCGACGCCGAACGACGGCCGCAAGAACAGCACCGGCAGCAGCAGCAACACCAGCAGCCCGATGATCGGCTCGAGACGTGGGGCGTCGGTGCGGACGAGCAGGTTCGCGCCGAGCAGCGAGCCGACGAGGCTCGCGGTCCCGAGCCACGGCACCCAGCGCCACACGATGCTGCCGGCGCGCCCGTATCGAAATCCTGCCGTGCATGCCACGCCGAGCCCCGCGAAGCGATCCGTCGCGATCGCGACCGGTGCCGGCAGGCCGAGGAAGATCAGCAGCGGGATCGAGAGCAGGCTGCCGCCGCCGACCATCGCGCCGATCGTGCCCGCGGCGACGCCGATCCCGAACACGGCGACGAGGGGCAGCCCGTCCTGCACTGCGGTTCCGTTCCTCCGGCGGTCGCGCCGCGGTCCCGCTCAGTCGCGTTGCGGCGCGGGGCGCTTCCGCCCGAGCTTGCTGCGCACGGCGCCTTCGAACGCCTCGACGGCGGGTCCCGCGTGCTCGGCCTTCAGCCTCGTCAGCGACGGGAAACCGGCCTGGCTCTCGGCGTCCCACTCGTCGGCGAAGCGTCCCGACTCGATGTCGTCGGCCAGCTCGCGCATGCGCGCGGCGACGTCGAGGTGATCGAAGCGGCCGCGGCGCGAGAGCTGGCCGTACTGGCTGGTCGGCGAGTGCAGCTCGAGCTGGCCGACGAAGCCGATCTCGCGCAGCAGGCGATAGTTGCGCTCGACCTCGCCGGACAGATAGAGCTCCGTCAGCACCGCCTCGAGCGGGATGCCCCGCTCGAGCATGGTGCGGACGAAGGCGCCGGTCACGTGCGTCAGCGCCGGCGACAGGATCTGCTCGACCGCGAGGTCGAGCACCGCCTCCTGCTGCGGCGTCAGCTCGATGGCGCCCTGGCGCAGGCCGCCGATCGCCTTCGCGACGGCGAGCGTACGGGCAAGCGCGGTGCCGGTGACGTCGCGGTGCACGCCGACCGCGGTGATGAAGCCGGACCCCTCCTCGTAGCAGCGCCGAACCTCGGGCCCCAGCATGCGCGGCGCCACCAGACCGACGTCGCCGGGCGGCTCGTAGCGGCCGAACGCCAGCGTGTAGCCGCTTGCGACGAGCGTGAGTCCGTCCGCCGGCCGGGTGATCGGAAGGGCGGGGATCGCGCCGTCCGGGATCAGCAGGCACGCGATCGGCGCGTCGCTCGCGGCCTCGAGAGCGGCCGGAACGAATCCGTCGGCCTCGGCCTGCGCGCGGGTCGCATCGGCGCGCACGCACACGCGGACCGCGCAGCCGGAGTCGCGCAGGTTGAGCGCCCAGCAGCGGCCCTGGTTGCCGTAGCCGACGACGGCGATGTCCTGGCCGGCCAGCAGCGCGACGTCGGCGTCGTCCTCGTAGTAGATCGTGGCCATGTGCCCTTGGACTCCCGAACCGCCCCGCGGCGCACCGCCCGGGAGCATACCGCGCCCGGCGCGCGGCTTGTTAGCATCCCCGGCATCTCTCCAGCCCCGGACGTCCCTTGTATCGCATCACCCGGTCGATCTCGTTCTGCTACGGCCATCGGCTTCTCGGGCATGCCGGCAAGTGCCGCTACCTGCACGGCCACAACGCCCGCGCCGTCATCACGCTCGAGAGCGAGACGCTCGACGCGCAGGGCATGCTGGTCGACTTCCAGGAGCTCGGCGGCGTCGTCAAGGGCTGGATCGACGCGGAGCTCGATCACCAGATGATCCTGTCGCGTGAAGATCCGCTGGTGCCGGTGCTGCGCAACGCCGGCGAGCGCATCGTCGTGGTCGACTGGAACCCGACGGCGGAGCAGATCGCGCGGATGATCTTCGAGCGCGTCGAACAGGCAGGCTACCCGGTTCACGACGTGACGCTGTGGGAAACCGAGACCTGCTGCGCAAGCTATCGCGCGGAGCGGCGCTGAGCGGCCGAGGAGCCGACGTCCGCGCGCAGAACCTCAGACCCGGAAGCGAGACAGAGTGCTCCGCAGCACACCCGCACGTTCCAGCAGGTCGTGCGTGGCGCGGCCGAGCGCGGCGGTGGTCTCGGCATGCGTCTCGGTACGGCCGTCGATCCTCGCGAGAAAGCCCGAAGCGTTCTGCATCGCCTGGGATTGCTCGCGTAGAGCGCCGTGGATGTGCTCGATGCTCTCGCGGATGCTCTCGATGCTGCGGCCGATCTGTCCGGTGCCGCGAGCCTGCTCTTCCGTCGTGCGATGGACCCGCTGCGCGACGTCGCGCATGTCGCGACTCGCGTCCATCAGCGCCTCGTTGCCCTGCCGCTGGTCCGCACTCGCCGCGCGGATCTCGGCAACCCCGCTGCGCACCCGATCCATCTGCTCGGAGACGTGCGCGGCCGCGCGTGTCTGTTCCCGCACGGCTGCGACGATCTCCTGCGCGCGGCGCCCACTCTGCCGGGCCGCTTCCGTGATCTCGCCGAGCGACTTGCCGGCCTCCTGCGACAACGCGACTCCCCGCTCGACGCTCTCGCCCCCCTCGTCGATCGTCGTCATTGCATGACGACTCTCCGATTGCAGTGCCCCGATCAGTTCGCCGATCTCCCGGGCACTGCCGAGTACGCGCTTCGCCAACGTCTTGATCTCCGCCGCAACGACGGAGAAGGCGCGCCCGGACTCGCCGGACTGGGACGCGATGATCGCCGCGTTCAGCGCCAGCAGGTGCGTGCTGTCGGCAATGTTCTCGATGACGTCGAGCACGCTGCTGATCTCGCCGGCGCGGCGGTCGAGCGCCCGCACCACCGCTTGCGCAGCCGCGGCCGATCCGCGGATTGCTTCCATGCCGGCCGCCGTCTCGAGCACGCGGTCGCGACCTCGTTCGGCCGCCTCGGCGACGAGCCGCGAGACGGAGGCATTCTCCTCGGCGTAGCCGTGCACCGACTGCATCGAGCGCGCGATCTCCTCCATCGAAGAGCTGGTCTCTTCCGCCGCACCGGACAGCTGCTCGGTGCTCTCGCCGATTCGATGGCTGCCGGCTGCGGCCTGCTCGACGGACGCCGCGATCGCGTCCGCGCGCGCCGCGAGAGCAGACGCGGTCGTACTCAGCTCTTCCCCGGACGCGTTGAGTTCCAGGATCGACGCACTGGATTCCTCGATCGCTGCGGCCAGCTCGTCGGCCGAGCCGGCGATCGCGGCGATGCGGCCGTTGGCATCATCGACGGCGCCGCGCGTCTCCCCGATGGCACCGACCTGGTCGCGCGTCGCCTGGGCGACGTCGGTCGAGACGGCCCCGAGGTCCGCCGCGGTGCCTTCGACGCCGTCGAGGGCGAGCGCTACCTGCTCGAGCAGGCCGCGCAGGTCCGCCAGCATGCGGTCGAAGTCCCGTCCGAGGGCGCCGAACTCGTCCTCGCTTTCGATCGCTGTGTTCGTGCGCAGATCGCCGGCAGCAACCTGCCGCGACCATTGCCGGAGCCGTCCGATCGCGAAGCCGGCATCGCGCGCCAGGAGCTGCGTCAGCACCAGCCCGAGGGATACGGACGCCCCCGTGAGCAGCGCGAACGCGAGCGTGAGCCGCTGCGTGCTGGGGGCGACGTCTCCCCACGGTGTCGCGGCGGCGAGGATCCCCTGCCCATCGGGGAGCCTCGTCCATGCGAACACGTTCGGGCTGAAGACGTCGAAGCCGTCGCCGTGGGGCGTATCGGCGGACCGGATGCTCGCCAGCTCGGACGGTTGGAGAAGATCGTTCGGGCCCGCGAGAACCGTCTCGGCATCGGCGTCGAGGAGCACGATGGCGCGAGCGACGCCAAGCGCGACCGCCTCGCGCGAGAGCGCGCCGATCTGCCGCTCGATGTCGTACGGCTGGCGCTCCAGCGCGAACTCGAGAAAGCGGAGTTGGTGGCGAGCCTCGGCGGCTTCGAGGGGATCGCCGCTGCGCCGTTGCGCCAGGAACGCTGCGAACACCACGGAGCCGACGACCACCCCGAGTACGGTGAGTCGCAGCTTGGTGTCGAGCGGCAGCGTCGAGGCCGCGCGCTCGCGGCGGTCGGGATCCGGGACCCGCGCGGACAAGGCGGCGAGCGCCTCGCGCAGCACGCGCTTGGCGAGCAGGAAGTGCATCGTCACGGCGACGAAGGCGGCCGACAGCGTTGATGCGTACATCACCGCGAGTCCGTAGCCGCGCAGCTCGGGATGCACGAAGCCGACACCCGCGACGACGATCGCCCCGCCGAGCGCCCACCAGAAAATGCCCGCCGCCGCCACGCGGAACGGTGCGCACAGCGCCGCCCTGAGGCCGGCGAAATCCTGCTCGGCATCTGCGGGCGCGCTCTCCGGCCGGCGCAGCGCGAGGCAGACGGGCGCCAGTGCGCGCATGCCCTGCCACTGATACGGCAGCGTGCACAGGACGAACGCCAGCACGACGAAGCCACCGAAGCTGCGCCATTGCGCGGACGAAAGCTGGAGCAGCGAGCCGAGGTACAGCGTGACCAGCAGGACGGCTACCGCCGACACGACCATCGAGACGAGAATCCAGCGCAAACGTAGGGTTCGGAGATCGGCAGCGGTCAAGCGGAGCGGCTCCTTCGCGAGTCTGCTCGATCGGATCGATCGCGTGCGAGATTGAGATTCCGGATCTCGTCGGGGCGGTTTCCCCACTCGAGCACCGTTCGGGGAGAGATCCTGACGGAAAACGCCGGGGCGACCTCAGCGCCCGATCTTCGCTGCGTCGAGCACCCGCAGCAGGTTCTCGCCGAGGATCTTGCGAACGTCGCCCTCCGCATAGCCGCGGACCAGCAGCTCCGCCGTCAGGTTCGGGAACTCGCCGGCGTGCTGAAGGCCTCCCGGCAGAAAGGGCGTTCCGTCGAAGTCCGAGCCGATGCCGACGTGATCGATCCCGGCGACGCGGACGACGTGGTCGATGTGATCGACCACGTGCCCGACCGTCGTGGCCGAGCCACCTGCATGTCGAAGCCAGTCCCACGCGTACGCCCTGGGTGTCGTTTTGCGGGGGTCCAGATACATCGTCGAGAAGTTGATCATCACGACGCCTCCGTTCGCGGCCACGGCGGCGAGCATCTCGTCGGAAAGATTTCGTGGATGTGGCGCGAGGGCGCGAACAGAGGAATGGGACGCGATCACCGGCGCCTTGGCCGCGTCGAGCACATCCCAGAACGTCTCGTCCGAGACGTGCGAGATGTCGACGAGCATCCCGAGCGCATTCATTTCGCGCACGACGGACCGGCCGAACTCCGTGAGCCCCCCGTGCAACCGCTCGGCGCTCTGCATCGGATCCCCGGACGCATCGGCCCAGCTGTGCGAGAAGCTCCAGGTCAGCGTCATGTAGCGGACGCCGCGACCGTAGAGCGCGCGCAGATTCGCGAGGTCGTGCTCGATCGCGTGGCCTCCCTCGACACCGAGCAGCGCGGCGATCCTGCCGTCCGCCGCGATGCGGCGGATGTCCGCGCTGCTGCGCGCCATCTCCAGTCGGTCCGGATGGCGTTCGATCTGCCCCAGGAGTGCGTCGATCATCTCGTTGGCCCGCGCGAAGGAACGCCCGGAACGCGGATCGTCGGGGTCGTAGTACGCGGCACTCGGCCAGATCGAGAAGAACTGCGCATCCACGCCGCCCGTCGCGAGCCGCGCGAGATCCGTGTGCGTCCGGAGCCGCTCCGGAGCGGGTCGTCCCGGCAGCCAGGGCGCGAGCAGATGGGCCCAGCCCCAGCGATCGTCCGGCTCCCACCCGTCGAGTCCCAGATCGAAACCGAAGTCGAGAATCCACGACATCACGTCGTTGTGGCCGTCGATGACGATCGCGTCGCGGTGGACGGCTGCGGCGTCCGCCGCCGCCGTCTGCTCCCCGGCGGATGCCGCGGCGGGCGCCAGCAGTCCCGCCCAGGCCGCCACGGCGCAGACGGCGAAGCCGCGCACCAGGCTATGCAACCCGGCGTCGCCGCCGCGCGGCCAGCAGCGCGAGGACGCCGGCCGCGGCGACCGCACCTGCACCGGCGCCCGGCTCCGGCACGAAGAGCGGATCGCAGGCATTGCCGCCCATCCCGCTGGGCACCGTCATCGAGGCCGTCCGCATCACCAAACATGACATCCAAACCATCAACGGGCGGGAAGTGCTGCACCTGCGCGATCG
>JBDIVR010000066.1:0-10911 GCA_039794265.1 Myxococcota bacterium | reverse complement strand
ATGGCCCAGAACTGGCCCCGTCGTCAAGAACAAAGATCATTATTTAGTGGCTACATTTTTGGAGCCAAGATCAGGTCAACCCCCCGCCACTCCACAACAAACCTCACCAGCGGGGCCGGAACTTCGGCCTAGAAGCTCGGCGGGACCGCGCGTTCAGGCGTCCGGCTCGTGCGGCGGACGGGAGCCGTCCTCGGAGGCCGGGCGACGGGAACCGCCCCCGTCGCGTTCGCGCCGGCGACGGCCGCCGCGACGTCCGCGGCGTCGGCGGCGCGCGCCGTCTCCGCCCCCGTTCGGCTGGGCCGGATCTAGCGCCCGCGGCGCACCCTGCGGAGAAGCAGGTCGCGGGCGCAGCCCGCTCGGCGGTGACACATCGTCGAGCACGAACGGCTGCGCGAGGATTTCCGGCGCGATCACCGAACGCGGCACGCTTCCTTCCCGCGCCTTGCGCCCGCCGCGGCGCCCACGGCGGCGACGCACCTCTCCGCTGCGCGGGTCGTCGACACGCGGTGCGTGCGGGCCGTCGGCCCCGCCTCGCGCGCGATCGCGATCCCCACCGCCGCGGCCGCGACGGCCCCGCGCGACGCGCGCGGGTTGCTCCCGTTCCCGGGCGCCGCCTCGCCGGCCGCCGCGTCCCCTCCCGCGCACTGGAGCGGCGGGCTTCGCGATCGGTGCGAAGAACGCCTCGGACCGTTCCGGACGCCCGAGACAGACGTCGCACAAGCCGCACGGCTCCCCTTCCGACTCCCCGAAGTACGCTCGTAGAAAGACCGCACGACAACCATCGTTGCGCGCGTACTCCGCGAGCGCATCGAGGCGATGACCGTCTTCCGTCCGCAAGGTCTCGAACTGACCGGCGAGCGCGCGTGCATCCTGCGCAAGGGTCTCCTGGCTGCCAGAGACGCGGATGTGTTCCTCGTCCCACTGGATGAGACCCGCCTCCTCGAGTTTCGTGAGCAACGCTGCCGCGATGCGAGGCCCCATCTCGGCCGACAGCGCCAATGCCTCGAGCGAGGGTTCGCGCTCTTCGTCCGCCCAGGCTGCGAGCGCAGCGGCGAGCCGATAGAGCTGATCCGGTCGCACGCGGCTACGCGCGAGCAGCGCCTCGTGGATGCTCCGGTCGCTGCCGTCGTAGAGCAGGATGCAGTTTGCCTTCTTGCCATCCCGTCCGCCGCGCCCGGCCTCCTGCACATACTGCTCGAGAGAGGCCGGAGCCTGGTAGTGCAACACGAAGCGGATGTCGGGCTTGTCGATCCCGAGGCCGAACGCGCTCGTCGCCACCATCACGACGCGGCGGCCCGAGTCCATGAAGCGCTCCTGCTCGGTGTCTCGCTCCTTGCCGGTCATTCCGCCGTGATAGCGGTGCGCTGGGATTCCGAAGCGCCGGATCAGCATGTACACCAGCTCGACCTCCCGGCGTGTCGAGCAGTAGATGATGCCGGGGCGATGCAGGCGGCGCGTCAGCCGCAGCAGGGCACGCAGCCGCACATCTCCTTCGCAGGGGAGCACTTCGAAGGCGAGGTTCGAGCGGTGCGGCGACGACGCGACGATCTCGGGATCGCGCATGCCGAGCGTCCCGACGATCGCCTCGCGCACCTGCTCCGTCGCGGTCGCCGTGAGCGCCAGGACCGGCGGTTCGCCGAGTTCGCGCACGCGCGCGCCGAGCCGCCGATACGCGGGGCGGAAGTCGAAGCCCCACTCCGAGATGCAGTGCGCCTCGTCGACGGCGACGAGCCCGACGCCGGAGCTCGCGAGCGCCGTCCGGAGCTCTGGGTTCGCCAGCGTCTCGGGCGTCGTCATCACGAGGATCGGTCCGCCCCGGGCGACGTCCGCGAGCGCTCGCTTGCGCGCGTTTCCCCGGACGGTGCCATCGAGACGCGCGACGCGAACGCCCCGCGCGAGCAGCTTCGTGTGTTGGTCTTCGAGCAACGCCAGCAGCGGAGAGATCAATACCACCGGCCGCGGCAGGACCATCGCGGGAACCTGGTAGCAGGCCGACTTGCCGAAACCGGTCGGCAGCACCATCAACACGTCGCGGCCAGCCGTCACGGCCGACACGACCTGCGCCTGCTCCGGATAGAGCTCCGCGATGCCGATGCGACGCGCCGCCTCGTCGACCGCGAGCGGCTCCGGCACGGGCTCGAGCGGTGCCGAAGGCGCTCGACTCGTCGTCCGCCTCCGCGGCGGGAGCTCGGCGGGAGCGGACTCTGCTGCGGGCGGGTCGATTCGAGACGGCTCCGGCGCCTGGAGATCAGCCTCGAGATCCGGGAATCCCTCCGCTCCGTCGCTCGCGGTGAGCGCAGCGACCAACTCTTCGACGTGCGCGGCATCCTCGCGTGCGACATCGGCGTCGCGCGTCCGCCGCGGCGTCGACGCCTTCGGCCTCGCGGTCCTTGCCGCTTTCGGGGCCTTCCGAACGGTCGCCGGAACCTCTTCGTTCACCGGTGCTTTCGTCGCACGCCGGGACCGGACGCCCGGGGCGCTCGCCGTCGTTTCGGGATCAGCGGGCTGCCTCGACCGACGCGCCCTCGGTTTCTCGCTCTCTTCGACCATCCAGCGTTGTCCTCTCCCGTCGTAGCGGCCATCGGCCCGGCGCCGCTGCGGAGCCTGCCGTCTCGATTCGCACCGCAGCGGAACCGAGATGGTCGCTGGAGAACCGGAGTGCCTGCTCGCGGCCACGAGCAGCCGCTCTCCGGACCGCCTGTTCGAGCCTCCCGCTCCGGCTGGTCGCTCGCGTTGCACTCCGCGCAGACCCGGCGGAACGAACGGAGCGCTCGATCCCCTGCTCGGGTGCACGGAGCTGACCGTTCCGACTTGGTCCGCGCGGGCCAGCCACGGAACTCCCGCCCGGTCACGAGTGGCGGTCCCGAACGACCGGATCCGCGAACATCCGGATCGGTGCCGCCGAATCCCGCGCCTCGGATGTCGCTTCCGCCCATCCGCCGATCTGGAAGCCGGCGCTGTATGCGTCTTGTAGGCGAAGCCAGGCCGTTCCGCGAGGGCCCTCCGGAGATCCCGACGTTCGACGCCCGTCTCCAGAGGCGAAATGCTCCCGCGGCGAGACCTCTTCTCGCCGCCTCCGCCGATCCAAGAGGCTCTCTAGGGCTCTATTTTCATTGAACTTTTCGGATCTCTCGGCAGCTCCCGCAGCGCGAGCGCGATCCCGGGGACGTCGAAAGGGTCCGGAGCGCCGAGCGAACGGCGGACCGCTGGCTGCGTGTACAGCGCCAGGGTCGCCAGCGACTTGAGACCCCGGTAGAGATCCCGCAGGAGATCCATTCGAGACGCCGCGAGACTCGCCAGAACGCGATCCTGTCCCGTGTCGTGCAGGCTCGTGAAGGGTCTCCACTTCGGCAACAGCGGCCACACGGCCCACTCGAGCACGACGAGCCCTTGCCCGAGCGCATCGCCGAGCGCCGGTCGACGCGCGACCCAAGCGTCGGCGACGCCCGCCGGATCGAGGTTGCGTGCGCGGATCTCGCGGGCGAGCCCGGGCCCGGCGAGGCGCATCGAGAAGGCCTGGAACGTCGCATAGGCGCGCGGCGAGAGGACGGAAAGCGTGTCCGCCGACAGCGGTCGCAGATCGCTCGAGACGGCGCTGCAGCCACTCGGCAGGAGAGTCGTGGCAGCCACGACGCCAGCGAACCGTAGAAAAGCCCGGCGCTGAAGCGGTGCCAGTGCGTCCATTCCCGCTTTCGGTGTCTCCGGATGGGAACTCACGGCGACTTCCCTGCCAACGGGTCGGTCCGCGCACGCTGCGACGACGACGTGGCCGCGCTCCCCTCAGCGATCCGCAGCGCATTGGCCATGATCGTGATCTGCGGATTGGCGCCGGTGTTCGTCGGCAGACACGACGCATCGCTGACGTAGAGACCCGCGACGCCCCACACCTTCCCCGCCTCGTCACAGGCCCCTGCGTCGGGACGGGCGCCCATCGAGGCGCCTCCGAACAGGTGGACGGCGTAGAGCAGCGTGAAGTCTCGCGGCACGAGCGTGCGCGCATCGAGTGCGGCGAGATCGGCCTCGCGGCGGACCGGTGCAAGTCCCTCGATCGGCAGCCAGACCTCCTCGGCGCCGGCGGCCAGGTAGAGCCGCGCGAGCTCCCGAATCGCGACGCGCAGGCGCTCGAGATCGTGCGGGACCGGCCGGTACGAGATCACAGCAGCGCCCTTGCGGTCGAGCGTGACCCGTCCGCGGGTCTCGTCGCGAAGCACCACGACGGTGCGCGCGAGATGCGGCAACGCCGTCATGGCGCGCTCGAGATCGAGGCCGAAGCCGGGGAGTGACGCCGCCGTGGTCATCGGCGAGACCGTCACGTTCTCCAACATGAAGCCCGGGCCGCGCCGCCCGTGGACGTCACTGAACTCGGTCACCGCGTAGGACATCGTCGGTCCGAAGAAGCCATTGACGCGATCGGAAAAACGCGCCGTCACATACACGCTCGAGTGGAACTGGAGGCCGTTGCCGGCCGGAATTCCGCTGCGCAGGAGCAGCGCCGGGGTCTCGAGCACACCGGCGGCCAGGACGACGAGCGGCGCCTCGCAGCGAAGCGGGGCGAGCGGCCGGCCGCTATCGGGATCGATCCGGCGCGCCGCGACGCCGCGAACGCGGCCGACCTCGACGAGAACGCGCTCGGCGCGGACGAGCGGCAGCACGCGGGCGCCGGCCCGTTCGGCGCGCGGGATCCACGTGAGCAGCGCCGACTGCTTCGCGCCGGTGGGGCAACCGAGGTTGCAGAGGCCGAGATGGGCGCAGCCGCGCACGTTGCGCGGCATCGCCTCGCCCGCCCACCCGAGGCGCCGTGCGCCGCGCTCGAGCAGACGCGCGTTGCGCGAGAGATCGTCGCGACCCGTCGGCGTCGCGTGGACCTGTTCCCAGACGGCCTCCACGTACGGGGACAGAACCAGATCGCCGAGGCCGTGCAGACCGTGCTCGTCGCGCCAGCTCGCCAGGACCTCGGGCGGGGGGCGCCAGCACAGGGCATCGTTGACGACGGTCGAGCCGCCCACGCAGGCCCCCGCATAGAGCTCCATGCCGCTGTCGGGCGCCGTCGTGGCCCTCATCAGGCGCTGCAGCATCGTTGCAGGCTCGCCGTCGAAGTCGCGGGTCTCCCAGCGCGCGCCCGCTTCGAGGACCAGCACGTCGAGCCCCGCCTCGGCGAGGACTGCCGCTGCGGGCGCGCCGCCCGCGCCGGTACCGACGACGATCGCATCGGCGCGCAGCATGGCTCCGCCGTCCGTCATACGAGGCGCCGACGAGATCGCCGATCCGCCGCGTCGGTTCGGCTGCCGGAAGCGCGAATTTCGAGAGCGAGCACGGCGACGCTCCCTGCATTGGGTCCGCCGAGCGTACCCCCGGGCGCGGAACCCGTCAGTCCGCGGACCGGACGGCGGCGGCGAGCGCCTCCTGCTGCGCCGGGTTCGGCGTCTTCACGCCGGCGATCCACGCTTGCAGGGGGCCGGCCGGCGCGGCGTGGATGCCGGCCGCGGGCGCGACGTCGGTCATCACGACGCCCGTCGTTCCCACTTCGGCCACCACGATCGTCGTGCCGCGACTCGGCGCCTCCCGTGCCGCTCGGGCCAGCGTCGCCTGGACGGCGGCGTCGGGAGCGGCGACGCCGGGGATCCAATACTCGCGTTGCTTCACCTTCTCCGCGTAGACACCCGGCGGTGCATGCGTCGTGGCGAACACGGTCGCGCCGTCGGGAAGGGCGTAGACGAGCGCCGCCATCCGGCTTCGCAGGACCGGAGCGGATGCCGCGAGGGACGGCGCCGGCGCGAGCGCGGCGGGCGGTGACGCCAGGGCATCCTCGGCGGCGGCCGCCGGGGTTTGCGGCACCATCGCAGCGCGCGACGAGGCGGGCCGTCTCTCCTCGCGCGTGGGCGCTCGGCGCTGGACCACGGCCTTGCGCATTTCGGCAGCCCGGACGGCGGCCGACGAGCCGGACCGTTCGGCCTGGTCGAACAGGAAGACCTGGCGCGCCGCATCGCCCCAGCCGAGCGTCGGATCGACTGCGATCTCGGTGCCGGCGAAGGCGGCGTCCGGATAGTCACGGATCGCACCGAGGAACGGTTTCGCGGTCTCTTCGGTCACGGTCTCCGGGAATCCGATTGCCCGACCGATCAACTGCGCGGGCTCGACGATGCGAGCGTCGGCGCGGCGTCCGCCCGGCAGCTCGCGCGCCTCGACGGCCGCACCGGCGATCAGCGCCTCGAGCGCGGCGGCGAACGGAGTCGGATCGGTCCACACGCCAGTCTGGAGCCGTGCCGAGGCCCGTCGGGCTGCATCGGGCTCGAACGCGAGCTCGCCGACGTACTGACCGCCGATGGCTCGAGCGGCGAGGAAACCGCCGCCACACAGCGCGTCGAAATCCTCGCGGTCCCGACCGGCCAGCCGCCGGGCCGCATCGGCGATCCGCGCGCCTCCCATTCCTTCGGTCGCGATCGTCCGGCCGACGTGGACGCCGAGCACGAGCCGGCCCCCCGCTCGCGAGAGCACCAAGAGCGAGTAGGTCGTCGGCCCTCCCTCGCGGCGCTCGGTTTCGCGCACCAGCACGCAGGTCCCGCTCTCGCCCATCGGGCGGTTGTCGACTCGGTCCCAGGCCGTTCCAAGCTCCAACGGGTCGTCCGGGTCGAGGGGGAGCAGAGAGCCGTCCCGCGCCGAAGCCGAACCGGCGATCGCCAGCGCCGCGAGCAACGCGAACGCACCGGCCCGGCGAGCGACGAGCGAGACGCTGCTGAAACGCGCGACGACCCCCTCCAGAACTCGTCGGAGCATGGCCTCCCCTCTCGGTGAAACGGAACCCAACGTAACGACTCGAACGCACGGCGGCCGCCGGATGCGCCGCCGGCAATACTGGATCAGACTGTCGCGCCCATGGAGACCCCTCCCGCCGCCGCTGTCCCCACGCCCGTCCATCGCGAGTACGAGCAGCGCCGGGCCGATCGGCAGGCGCTTGCGGCCAGCGCCGCCCGCAGCGCGCGGCGCGTCTCGCATGCACGCCTCGTCGTCTTCCTGCTGGGCGCAATCGCCGCCGGACTGGTCCTGGGCGCGCAGGCTCTGCCGGGGTTCCTCTTGTGGGTGCCGGCGCTCGGCTTCCTCGCACTGGTCATCTGGCACGATCGGCTTCTGCGCCGCCAGGACGCCGCCGAACGCGCGAGCGGTTGGTACGACGACGGACTCGCCCGCCTCGATGCGCGCTTCGCCGGTCGCGGCTCGAGTGGCGAGCGCTTCCGCGATCCCGAACACCCTTACGCCGAGGATCTCGATCTCTTCGGCGTCGGCTCGCTGTTCGAGCTGTTGTGCCGGGCCCGCACGCGCGCCGGGGAACACCTCCTCGCACGATGGCTGCTGGCGCCGGCCGCACCCGAGCGTGTCTGTGCGCGCCAGCAGGCGGTCGCGGAGCTGCGCGAAGCGGTGGATCTGCGCGAGGAGTTCGCGCTCGCCGGGGAGCGGGTGGCCGCCGGGCTGCACGGCGAGGCGCTGACCGCGTGGGGTCGCTCGGCGCCGCCGGCGCCGCGGCCGCTGCTGCGGGTGGCCGCGCTCGTGCTCGCGCTCACGTCCGTCGCGCTCGTCGGGGCCCTGCTGCTCGGCCAGCCGGTGCTGATCCCGTGGCTCTTCGTGCTGGCCATCGCGGCCGCGTTCGCCAGCGCCGTGCGGCCTCGCGTGCACCGCGTTCTCCGCGAAACGGACGCACCGGCGCGGGATCTCGGCCTGCTGGCGGAGCTGGTCGCGATCCTCGAGCGCACGTCGTTCCAGGCGCCACGCCTCGTCGAGCTGCGCGCGCAGCTGCGCGCCGAAGGCGAAGCCGCCTCGCACGCGATCGCACGACTCGAGCGGCTGTCCCAGCTCCTCGACGCCCGCCGCAACCAGTTCTTCGCGCCGATCGGCGCGGTGCTGCTGTTCACGACGCAGGTCGCCTTCGCCATCGACGCCTGGCGCGCCCGGCACGGCCCTGCGCTGCAGGACTGGATCGAGGCCGTCGCCGAGTTCGAGGCGCTGGCCTCGCTCGCCTGTCATGCCCATGAGCATCCCGACGACTGCTGGCCGGTGATGGTCCCGGGGCCCCCTCTTCTCGACGTGCGCGGGGCTGGGCATCCGCTGCTGGCCGAGGCTCGCTGCGTCCGCAACGACGTGCGGCTCGACGAGGACCAGCGCGTGCTCGTCGTCTCGGGATCGAACATGTCCGGCAAGAGCACCCTGCTGCGGACTCTCGGTAGCAACGCGGTGCTGGCGCTCGCCGGCGCGCCGGCGCGGGCGCAGGCGCTACGTCTGTCCCCGCTCGCGCTGGGCGCCTCGATCCGCGTCGGAGACTCGCTCCAGGAGGGGCATTCGCGCTTCTACTCGGAGATCCGGCGCCTGCGACGAATCGTGGACCTCACCGCCGGCGAGCAACCCGTGCTGTTCCTGCTCGACGAGGTCCTGCACGGAACCAACTCGCACGACCGGCGGATCGGCGCGGAGGCCGTGGTCCGCTCTCTCGTCGCCCGCGGCGCGATCGGGCTGGTGACTACCCACGATCTCGCGCTCGCGAAGCTCGCGGAGGCCCCGGAGCTGCATGCAGCCAACGTGCACTTCGAGGACGCGATGATCGACGGCCGCATGCACTTCGACTACCGGATGCAGTCCGGCGTCGTCACGCGCAGCAATGCGATCGAGCTGATGCGCGCCGTCGGGCTCGAGGTCTGATCGGCGCCCCGCGAGCCGCGTTCCGGCTGGATCTGCCACGCGACCCCGCGAGTGGCCACTTCCTCATCGGGAGGCCGGAGGCGAGGTGCGGCGCGCATTTGATCATCTGCATGCGGAGCTCTCGATCGGCGTCGGCAGCGTGGTGCCTCGCTACGCCATGTGGCTGCGCCTGCGCGAGCTCGGCCTCGATCCCGAGGCACTCGACCGCGAGCAGGCGCTGGCGTTCTGCCGCTGCCATGCTCGGACCTTCCTCGCCGAACTCGGACTGCCGCTCGCGCCGCGGGCCGCGCGCCGGATCGAGAAGGCGCTCGTCCGCTTCGATCCGCGCTGTCCGACGCCGTCCGAGCTGATCGCGCGCCTGTAGTCGGCCGAGCGCGAGGGCGCACCGTCAGCGCGCGCGCAGCTGCGGCCTCGCCTCGAGGAGCCGCTCGCGGATCGTCTCCCGGCGCTGCTGCAGTTCTCGGTGGGTCAGCGCTTCGACGTCGTTCTCGAGGCCCATCGATTTCTTCATGCCCTCGAGATCGATCTGCGCGCCGCCGGGATCGAAGCCGATGTCGCGGGCGATGCGCGCACCGTGCTTTTGCGCGAAGTACGCATAGATCTTCGCAATCTCGGCGAACAGGTTCACGTCCGGGGCGAACTGCGCGACCGAGCCGTCGAAGAACAGCATGCCCTTCACGTACAGCATGAGATGCTTCGGGAGCCGAGCCCCCTGCCGCAGCAGGCCTTTCAGGACGTCCTGGATCTCGTGCGCCAGCTCTTCCGACGACATCCTGGTGGGATCCCGCACGGGCTGGTCGATCTTCAGCACGCGGATCAGCGCATCGAGATCCACGTCGGGTGGCAGCGCCCCGAGATCCCGGAACGCGGCGAGCTGTCCGCGCACGTCGTTGACCGCGCCGGTCATCATCATGCGCAGGAACGCGAGTCGCTGGGGTTCTTCCATGCGGCCAGTCATGCCGTAGTCGTAGAGCGCCACGCGCCCGTCCGGCATCACGGCCAGGTTCCCCCCGTGCAGATCGCCGTGGAAAACCCCGTAGATCATCGCGCCCTCGAGGAACGAGACCATCAGCGAGTGGATCATCTGCGCGGTGTCGATGCCCGCGGCCTTCATGCCGTCGATGTCGTCGTAGTGGAACCCGTCGAGGCGCTGCATCACCAGCACGCGGCGCGTCACCAGCTCCGGGTGCGGACGCGGCACGACGACGATGGTCTGCCCGGCGTCGCGCAGCACGTGCGCGATGTCGAGCATGTTCTCCGCCTCGAGGCGGAAATCCAGTTCCTCGGCGATCGTCTCGGCGAACAGTTCGACGAGCGCCGGCGGATTCGCCAGCGCCGCCACGGGAATCCGTCCGACCAGCCACGGCGCGATCCACGCCATCGCGGCCAGATCCTGGCGGACCAGGCCAGCGACCTGCGGCCGCTGCACCTTCACGACGACCTCCTCGCCGGTCTTCAGGCAGGCGGAGTGCACCTGTGCAATCGACGCCGATGCGATCGGCGCGGGATCGAAGCGGGTGAACACGGCCTCGATCGGCCGGCCCAGATCCTCTTCCACGACGCAGCGCACGATGTCGAACGATTCCGGCGGCACGCGGTCGCGAAGCTGCTGGAACTCCTGCACCAGCTCGCCCGGAAACAGGCCCCGCCCAGAGGAGACGATCTGTCCGAGCTTGATGTACGACGGTCCCAATCGCTCGAAGGCCCGACGCAGCCGCAGCGACAAACCCGCGCGCGCGGATTCGCCGCCCCGCCGGCGCTCGCGGAGCTGCCACGCCAGCAACGCTCCCCCGACGCGTGCCCCCGCGGAGACGAAGCGACGCAGCGGCGGCAGTTTCTGGACACGGACCCAGGCCGGCACTCGCGCCTGGCTCGCGACGCGCAGCCGCATGATCTCGCGGCGCCACGGCATCTGGTCGGGATCGACGGTCCAGGGACCGTACTCACTGAACGCGAATCGGGAGAGGTCTTTCACGAGCGGAGGCTAGCGCCCGGGGCGCGCCCGGCGATCGGGTGCGGCGAAGCGCCCCACCCGGAAAGACTCGAAGGCACACCGTCCCAGCCCGCGATCCCTCTCGACGACGGCGGAAGGGGGATCTCGAGGGCGGCGCTGACGAACCCGCGTCAGACCTGCTACGCGTCCGGGCTGCACCGGAGGGACCGCATGCGATTCGTCGCGTTCGCACTCGTCACGCTGCTGTTGGCGGGCTGCCGCAGCCCCTCTGG
>JBDIVR010000065.1:0-11653 GCA_039794265.1 Myxococcota bacterium | reverse complement strand
GCGACACCGCGTCTGTTGGCTGACGCACGTGGCAAGCGCGGCGGCATCCGCAGAGGCGCTGCAGAGCCCCGGTGCCAGATCGCCGATCGACGTGCTCGCCGGTGCGCAGAACCTGACCGCCTGGTCCCCGAGTTGGTTCGCTCGTTTCAGGATCTTGGCCTTCGGATCGGCGACGACGTAGCCGAGCGCGGCAAGCTGCAGCTCGAAACCGGTCCCGACGGGGAGGGGAACGATCCCCTTGCTGGCACAGCTGCTCGGCGCGTTCGGCCGGCTACAGCGAAGTGCGTCCTGCGCCCGTCGGCGCGTCAGCTTCCAGAGCTCGTCGTAGAGAACCCGGCTGCGCTTCGCCAACTCGCTCTGGCAGCGCGCGCCGTTCTTGTCGGTCGCAGAGCTGACGATCGCCCCGGACAAATCGCTGCCGAAGATGTCTTCGATCAGCCCGATCGCTTCCGCTTGCGCCGCCGCGCTGAGGACGGACGCGCCGGAGAACGCGAAGTCGGGGATCTGTTCGGGCGCCGTGCAGCGCTTCCCCACACCGGTGGAAAGTTGATCGACGGCCTTCTGCACGCGGGCCTTCACGTCGTTTCCGAGACACGCACTCGCCGTCTGCTCCTCCCCGGCGTCGGCCAGCCGGTCCGCCCTTCCGAGGCCGGCGAAGCGCACGCAGTCGCTCGCCTGCCGGCCCTGCACGCTGGCGACTCGGAGACCGCGCCGGACGGCTTCGTTGATGCAGCGCTCCTGGTCGCGGCTCTGCACGATCGACGTCTCGACGGCGCAGGTGCTCGAACAGCCGTCACCGTCGAGCGTATTGCCATCGTCGCATTGCTCGTCGCACTGGAGGCTCAGGGTGCCGTCGCCGCAGGACGACGTCCCGACGAGGCAGACGCCAGCGGCGTCGCAAACGCTCCCCACCGTGCATGCATCGCCGTCGTCGCAGGACGTTCCGGGCGGAAGCGGCGTACTGGGCGAGCACAGACCCGTCGCCGCGTCGCAGCTTCCGGCGACGCTGCACGTACTCGGCGCGACGCAGACGACAGGATCCGCTCCGATACACAGACCGACCAGGCAGACGTCGAGCTGCGTGCAGAGATCGGAGTCGTCGCAGGCGGTGCCGTCGGGCTTGGCCGGGTTGCTGCAGATTCCGGTGCTCGGATCGCAGGTGCCCGGGTCGCGACACGGCCCCTGTGCGGTGCAGACGACTGGATCGCCTCCGGTGCACACGCCTGCCTGGCAGCTATCGAGCTGCGTACAGAGATCCGCGTCGTCACACGGCGATCCGTCGGGCCGAACGGGGTTGTTGCAGCCGGTGACCGGATTGCAGATGCCCTGGAGGTGGCACTGATCGAGGGCGGTACAGGAGACCGGCGTACCGGGCCTGCAGGAGTTCATGAAGCAGCTGTCCCCGGTGGTACAGACATTGTTGTCGTCACACGGGGAACCATCGGGGCGACCGACGCAGCTCGTGAGCGGCACGCCTTGGCAGGTGCCGGACTGGCAGGTGTCCGGATCGGTGTCCGGGTTCCCATCGTCGCAGGACGTGCCGTTGGGTTCGGGCTGGGACCCGCAGCCGCCGATCGGATCGCAAACCGGGACGGCGCAAGCGCCGGGATCGGGACAGGAGAGAGGAGCCCCCCCCTCGCAGACCCCGGAGACACAGACGTCGGTCTCGGTACAGACGTCGAGGTCGTCGCAAACGGTTCCGTCGGAAGCAGGCACACACGCAGACGGCGCCCCGCTGCACTCGAAACAGGTCTCGACGAGACACGCGGCGTCGCAGCCGTCTCCCGGAGTGGTGTTCCCGTCGTCGCATTGTTCGGAACCCTCGATGGCGCCGTCTCCGCATTCTGACGCCGCACCGGCGAACGCACTCGGCGGCGATGCCGTCGCCGCGAGTCCCAACGCCAGCAACGCGAGGACGAAGTCGCGCGCCGCCGCCGCGCATCGCCGCTGCGGCTGTCGGGTCTCCTCGCGCAACTGAAGGTCTCTCGCGGAACGGTCCATCGTCACGTCCTCCCCGCTCGATTCGATCTTCGCAGTCGTCGAGCAGTCCACCATCAGCCTGCCCGCAACCGGGATGCTTCGAGTTCGATCCTACACCCGTCCCGGTCCCGGATGGACGCGATTTTCGATACGGCGTCCACCAATTCGAGGTGTCTGCGTCGATTCCTCCTCGATCGTCGTCCTGGCCCGAACGGGTCTTCGCGACCTTGCTGAGGGCTGCGAGCCGCGGTTCCAGCGCCGCCCAGAACGCCTGGAGCCGTTGTTCCGCGCCGGCGCGACCGGCGGGGACATCGCAGGGGGTCGACACGCGGGCGAAAAGGAGGGGCGGCCTGTGCGCCCACGGGGAACGATCGAGTCCGATGAATGCGCGCCAGGACTCCGTCGCGAGCCCGTGTACGCCTTCCTGCCAGTAGTAGGAAAGGACAGGACGGTCGCGCTGGCTCCCGAACCTCTGCTCCACGCGGGTGCCCGCGGCTCCCAAGGTCAGGAACTCTCGTTCCCGCGTCTCGAAGGCGAAATCCGGGCGGGAGAGGCGAGGCGCGATGGCGCTGGCACCACGCAGGCGGGGATCCCCGACCGCGATCCACAGATCGATCGGCGCACCCGACGGGTCGGCATAGCGAAGAGAGAGCCATTGATGGAGCGCGATCGTGCCGAGAGCCCAGCGCTCCGGGGTCAGCGGCGACGGCGCCGTGGCTTCCGGGTTTCCGGGAGCAAGAGAGCCGAGAGACGCCGCAGACAGCGGCAGAAGCGGCCAGCGGGATGGTTCTGGCACCGACGAGACCCGACCGATCGCCGCGAGGAGGAGCGCCCAGGCGCAGAGCCCTGCAGCCGGCCAGCGGCGCGTCGACGGAGCGGGCGACGGAGCCGACGACGAGCGTTCGGATCGCGCGAGTCGGGCATCGACCGCGAGCAGGCAGACGACACCGAGCAGGAGCACGGCCATCGCGAGGAGCGTGTGCAGCGCCGGATCGCGGGTCGTCGCCGGTGCGAGCGCGGAGACGAGCAGACGAACCAGGTTCAGCGCGAGCGCAATCAGCGGCGCGACCAGCAGCAGAGCCCACGCCCGCCAGCCCTGCCGGTCGCGGAGGGAGATGCGGATCAGCGCGACGATCGCGAGTCCCTCGGCGGAACGCAGGCCCGAGCACGTCTCGATCACGGCGAACGGCTCGGCGGCGTCGATCCACAGCATTTCGCCAGAACGCTCGACCGCCACGCCCAGCAGTGCGAGCGTCCCAGTCAGGCAGCGGGCCATTCCTTGCTGGAGCACGTCGAGCAGCGCGTTGCGCAGGGGGCCCGGCAGGAGGAGCGCGAAGAGCACAGGCGCGAATGCCCACTGCAGTCGGCGAAAGTCAGCCGATCCGCGCAGCCACAGCCCCCAGCCGAGGCCCGCGCTCCACAGCGACAGCGGCAGCAGGTCGGGCGCCGAGATCACAGTCGCCCATGCGAAGAGTCCGAAGCTCACCACGAGCCATCCCACGGCGCGCGCGCGGGCATCGTTCGAGGGGCCGCCCGGCGGTTCCCGCCAGATTCGCGCGACCAATCCGAGCGAGACGAGGATCAGGAGTGCAGGGGGAACGGAGCCCGCGTCGAAGACCCAATGCTCGGCGCCGCCCGCGAGCCCCGACCGGCCCGGAGCCATCAGCAGGGGGCGATAGGCGAGGATCCCGGCGGCGCCGGCGACGAGCAGCAGGACGGTGCGGGACGGGCTCGCCGGCGACGGCAGGCGGCCCCCGGCACCCGCGCGCGGCCGAACCCGCAAGCGACTGGCGTGCACGCGGTCATGCTACGCGAAAGCGCTCTCCGGCAGCAACGCAGCAGAGCGTCTACTGCGATCCGAGCCCGGAAATCGCCCGTCTGGCGCCTCCGAGCCGCCGGATCGCGTCCGGACTGCGAAAATCTCCCACGCCGGGGCGCCCCTTGGGTCTAGAATGGCCGCGGGACTCGACGCACCGCGGATCCGCGGCTCCGAGGCCCGACGAGGAAGAGATCCCTCGAAGGCGAGATCCCTCAACAGCGAGGTCGAAAGACGAGCCATGCGCCATGAAACCTGTTCCCGACGGCGATCCGTTCGCTGCGTCCTCCTGGCCGTCGCGCTGACGCTGGCGCCGACGGGGGCGTCCGCGGTGGGCGGTGACGATTCCAACACGGCCACGAAGGTTTCCCAGAACACCCAAAGGTGTCAATCCTTCACGGGCAAGGGCGCGACCAAGTATGCCTCCCGCGCCGCCGCCTCGTTGCAGGGCTGTCTCGAAGCCGTACTCAAGTGCGACGAACAGCAGGACGCCGCCCGCGCGCTGACCTGCCGGAGAAAACTGCTCCGAACCGGCACCGGAAAATGCGCCGTCGGCAAGGTGGACGAAGACCTGAGCCTGATCGGCGCCGGCTCGGCGCTGGGCGCGTCGACCACGCCGGCGTCGAAGGCAGCACTCGTCCGTGAGATGAACCGGTACGTCGGTACGCTCGGCACGAAGTGCATCTCGACCGGCGCCGAGCTGGGCGATCCGGACACCGGCCTCGGCTTCGATCCGGAGCCAGCCAATGCCGCCGAGCTGGCGGACGCGGTCAACGCAGATCCGGGCGGGCTGCAGTGCCTGGTGAACGGGATCGTGCTGCAGAGCCATCCGCTCGCCGACGAGATCGTCGCGATCCTCGAACCACTCCATGAGACCTGCATCGACGGTCCGACGTTGGGTGCGTCCTGCACGGCCGATGCGCAGTGCGGCACCGGAGGACGGTGCGGGCGGCTCGCCCGCGTGTTCCGCGAGGGCAGCATCCGGGCGTGCGCCGGCGGCGCCACGGTGATCGCGGTCTGCGGCAACGGCGCTGCCGAGGTTCCCGAGCAGTGTGATGACGGCAATCTCGTCGGCGGTGACGGCTGCTCGGCGACCTGCACGCTCGAGCCAGCCAATCAGCTCGTCGCGACCGGCCAGACGAGCTGCTTCGACGTCGCGGGGAGCGTGATCGGCTGCGTAGGGACCGGGCAGGACGGGGAGATCCAGGCCGGCGCCTCCCCCGCGTTCCTCGACAACGGCAACGGGACGATCACCGATGTGCGCACCGGCCTCGTCTGGGAGAAGCTCGCGGACGACGGCACGATCCACGACCGCGACAATCTCTTCACCTGGATGAACGCATTCGACAACAAGGTCGCAGCGCTGAATGCGAGCGTATTCGCCGGGTTCTCGGACTGGCGGGTGCCGAACTACAAGGAACTCGTGAGCCTGCTCGATCTCGAGCGCTCGAGTCCGAGTATCGCTCCGGTCTTCGACGACAGCTGCACGCCGGGTTGCACGGTCCTCGATTGTTCGTGCTCGGCGCTGAACGGATACTGGACGTCGACGACCGTCGTCGGCACTCCCGCGTTCGGCTGGACCGTCGAGTTCTTCAACGGCTTCGTCACCGCGAACCTGAAGACCGGCTCCACCTTCGTCCGAGCCGTACGCGGAGGAGAGTGAGGCACGCGGGGCATCGCCTGACGATGCTGGCCCAGCGGCTGCTTCTGGCACTCGGGATCGCGCTGCTGGTCCCGCTCGCGGGTGCCGCGGAGATCACCGTCTACGAGGCGCGCGAGATCGTCACCATGGAGCCCGCGCAGCCGACGGCGCGCTTCGTCGCCGTCCGGGACGGCACGATCCTCGGCGTCGGCGCCAGCCGCGATGACCTCGCAGCATGGTTGCAGGGGGACGACTGGTCGCTCGACCGCCGCTATGCGGACCAGGTGATCGTGCCGGGATTCATCGACCCGCACCTGCATCCGATGCAGGCGGCGGTGATGCTGCCGGTCGCGTTCCTCGCGCCAGACGACTGGGACCTTCCCTCCGGGCGATCGCCGGGCATCCGAGACGCGGCCGGATATCACGAACGCTTGCGAGCTGCCATCGTGTCGGACCCGCAGGACGGCCCGTTCTTCAGCTGGGGCTACCACGAGCTCTGGCACGGAGCCCTCGGCCGCGCGGAGCTCGATGGGCTGGCGCCCGACCGGCCAGTCGTCGTCTGGCAACGCAGCTTCCACGACATCATCGCGAACAGCGCAGCGCTGCGTCTCATGCAGCTCGACGAACGCGCAGCCTTCGCTGCTGCCCTCGCGTCTGTCGGCGCCGATCCTGCGCACGGCGACTTCGACCGCGGCTACTTCTCCGAGACCGCGCTCGCCGCCGCCTTGCTGCCGCTGCGTCCCTACCTGCTCGCGCCGGACAGGCTGGCGCGGGGATTCGCCGATCTCCGCACGATCCTGCGCAACACGGGCGTGACGACGATCGCCGACATGGCGACCGGGATCTTTGCCGACTTCGACACCGAAGCGGGCCTCATCGCGAAGCACCTCGGTGGCGCGGACGTGCCGCTTCGCACGCTGCTGATTCCGATCGCCGCGCGCTGGATGAAGTGGGCCGGGGACGAGGCGGCGCTCGCGTCGCATCTGGCCGCCGCGCAAGCGAGGTTCGCCAGCGATCGCGTCCGACTCCAGCGCCGGATCAAGCTCTTCGCCGGCGGCGCCTTCTTCGCGCAGGGCATGCGCATGGGAGCGCCTGGCTACACCGACGGCCACCAGGGCAAATGGCTGACGGAGCCGGCGGAGCTGGCCCGTCAGGCAGAGACCTATTGGAAGGCCGGCTGGTCGCTCCACACCCACGTCAACGGCGACGAGGGTCTCGACGCCGTGCTCGAGATCGTCGAGCACCTGCACACCCTGGGGTTCCATCGAGACGCCGCCTCGCGTAGGATGGCCCGATGCACAAGATCCACTCGGGGACCCTCGCGCTGCTCGTTGTCGCTTCGATGTTTCCTTGCGGCAGGACCCAGGCCGACACGCGGGGCTACCGGAACGACCTCGTGTCCTTTGGCCTGATCGTCGCGATCGATCCCGCGACGGGGGCCGATGCGGTTCCGCCGGAGCACGCGATGTGCAATTTCGAGCCGCCGAACGTCGTCTTCTCGGCGGGCTTCGTCACCGGCTGGGCCTACGGAGGCGGCACGCTCTACATGGTGCAGTCGGGTCCCCCGGACGCGCTCGGATTCCTCGATACGAGCGTGGTCGGATGCGGCTCGCGCATCGCGATCGGAACGAACACCGGCTTCGGCGGCCTGGAGGCGCTCGCCTACTGCGCCGCCGACGGGATGCTCTACAGCCAGACCTTCGCAGGCCACGACGGACAGCTCGTGCGCATCGACCCTGTGTCGGGCGTCGGCACGTTGGTCGGAAGCACGATGCCGACCAACGTCAGGATCACTGGAATGGATTGCGATGCCGCAGGCGAACTCTGGGCGATCACCGGCGTCTTCGATACGCGCCCTTCGGAGCTCTACCGCGTGAATCGCAGCACCGGCGTCGCAACACTGGTGGGACCGACAGGGCTCGGTGTCGACGCCGCGCAGAGCCTGGCCATCGATCGCTCGGCGCCAGGGTTCGCACTGCTCGCGGCGGGCGCCACGCTCTACTCGGTCGATCCCGGGACGGGCGCCGCCGCGATGATCGGCGGTTCGCTCGACACCGTCTGGGCGTTGGCGACGAAGGTGCCCGAGCCGGGCCCAGCGGCCGGCGGACTCGTGTCCGCACTCGCTCTCGCACTGCTCACGCGCGCGGCGACCCGGCGTGGACGCGAACCGGCAGCTCGCTGAAGCGCTTCGCGAAGTTCGACCGCGCCAGAACGACAGATGCTGCCGGGCGTTCTTGCGATCGATCAGGAACTCGTTCGCGCGCTCGATGACGCTCTCGTCGCGGTTTCCCGAGACGGACCCATGACGACCTCGCCACCGTTCTCGATCTCCCCGCCGCTGGGAGAGCCTCCAGAGCGTCCCGACCGGGGCCTGGAAGCAGGACATGGCCTTGATCTTCCATGCTCGCCGGGGACTTCGCGACCGGCTTCGGTTTACCGGACCGCGGTCGAGCTCCGCCTGAGTGCGCGCTTTGGGAAGACAGCAGACCAGTTGCTTGCGCAGAGCCTTGTTGCTTCCGCCCAGCAGGCCGGGCTGACGCCGATCGAGTGTATTGCGAAGCTCAGCGAGCTGGACGGACTCGAACACGATCGAGAGCCGATGACGTCCGAAGTGACGACTCGACTAGGCGCTTCGTGCGGTGACCATCGAGGCCGCCGAGCTGATCGGCCTCGACGCCGAGGTCGGGTCGATCGCGGCCGGGAAGCGCGCGGACCTTGCCGTGCTCGACGAGAACCCCTACCGCGTCGGCACAACGCGGCTCCGCGACATTCGAGTGGTCGGAGTGGTCTTCGCAGGAGCGGTCTACTGACGAGGCTGCCGAGAACCGGCCGGTCATCGCGGGGACCGCTCTAGTCCCGAGTCACGAGTTCGATCCCCAGCGCCGTGCGATGCGAGGACCAGGGCCAGCGCCAACGCGCCGGGCAGCGCCTGGGTGAAGAGGATCGTCGACTTCGCCGTCATGCCGCCGAACAAGCCGGCGACGACGACGCAGAGCAGGAAGAAGATCTGCACATCGCGCTTCCCCGTGATCCGCCCCCAGAACAGCCCCCCTGCGAGGAATCCGTTGTAGAGCCCCTGGTTCGCGGCGAGCACTGCCGAGAACGCCGACTGCTCCGGCGTCATCGCAAAGAGTCGCCGGCCCACGGCGTGATCCCAGAAGAACATCTCGAGCACCAGGAAACCGAGATGCAGGATCGCGACGAGGAGGACGAAGGCGCCAGCGAGTCGTTCCATGGCCGACCCCTTCAGCCGTTGTGCTCGGACTCGAGCTTCGCGATCGGCTTCTCGGTGAACAGATAGTCCTTCAGTTCCTTCGAGAACGTTCCGTCGCGGCGGCGGATCCACTCGAGCACCATTGCGGCGTGCTCTTTCTCCTCGTCTCGGTTGTGGATCAGGATCGCGCGCAGCTCGGCATCCTTGCAGGCATCGGCGCGCTGGTTGTACCAGTCGACGGCCTCCAGCTCTTCCATCAGCGACACGATCGCCCGGTGCATGTCGCGCGTTGCATCGCTGAGGTCCTCGAAGCGCTCGTGCAATCCCTCGTTGGCCATGGTTCCCCTCCTGCTCCCGCCGTCGGACCGAGCTCGGTTATCATCGCCTACACTTGGCGGCCCGACAACTCGGAGCCTCTCGTGCCGGGCGCGAAGGGGGGGGGCCGTGGGAATCGACATCGATCGACAGGGAACTGTGTTCGTCCTGCGCGCGCGCGACGGGGAGAATCGTTTCACCCCGGCGTTTCTCGACGTATTCGAGGCGGCACTCGATCAGATCGAGAAGGCACCCGGCCCGGCGGCGCTGGTCACGACCGGCGAAGGCAAGTTCTTCTCGAACGGACTCGACATGGCGACGCTCGCTACGGCCGGCGCTGCGGGCGGAGGCGGCCTCGCCGCCTACGTCGGGCGCGTGCACCGGCTGTTCGGACGCGTGCTCGCGTTCCCGCGCATCACCGTCGCGGCCGTCAACGGCCACGCGTTCGCCGGCGGCCTGATGCTGGCGCTCGCCCACGACCTGCGCGTCATGCGCGCGGATCGCGGCTACCTCTGCCTGCCCGAGGTCGACCTGCGGCTGAACCTGCAACCGGCGATGACGGCGCTGATCCAGGCGAAGCTGCGCAAGCAGGTCGCGCACGAGGCGATCGTGACCGGCCGCCGCTACGGCGCCGCCGACGCGCTCGCGCGCGGAATCGTCGACGAGGTGGCCGATGAGGCCGGCGTGCTGCCGCGGGCGATCGCACTCGCCGAAGAGTTCGCGGACAAGGACCCGACGACGCGAGCGCAGCTCAAGCGCGGCCTGCACGGCGAGACGCTGCGCCTGCTCGAGACGCCGCCGGGCCTCGCGGGCGGGACGTAGCGCGACTCCGGAGGCCCTGGCCGTCGCGACTCCGAACGCCGAGCAGCTCCGTGCAGTCGCCTTCTGCCGCGAGCAGCGGTCCGCGTCCCGGCGCGTCGAGTTCCTCGCGACCCTGCGGGCGTGGGTCGACCCGGGCATGCCGCTCGCCATCGTCGGCGTGGGGGACTACGCGCGGGAACCCGCCTCGGCGGGTTCCCGCGCGCTCCTGCGGATCCAGACCGCAGCCAGCGCGCCGACGACGACGTTCGCCGTGGCGATGCCGAGGAACACGCCGGGAACGCCGAACCAGCGTGCGCCGAGCCAGGCGACCGGTACGTTCAGCGCGAACATGCGCAGCGCCGAGATCGCGGTGGCAGCGAGCGGACGGCCGAGGCCGTTGAACGCGGCGTTCGACAGCATCAGGATGCCGGCGGCGCCGTACGACAGGGGGACCAGGCGCAGGTACACCCGTGCAACGGTGGCGACGGCCGGATCGGCGGTGAAGAGCGCCGCGAGCCATGCAGCAACGATCCACAACAGACCTGCCGCCACGACACCGAACAGGAGCGCGAAACGCTGCAGCAGGTCGAGCGCGAGGACCAGTCGATCGGTCCGGCGCGCCCCGAGGTTGGCCGCGAAGAACGGGTTGACGACTGCCGAGAGCGCGAGGAACGCGATCATCGAGAGACCTTCGATGCGCGTGGCGACGCCGAGACCCGCCACTGCCTCGGGGCCGAAGCCGGCGAGGATGCCGACGATCATCGCCGTCGACAGCGGGATGATCGCGTTCGTCGCAGCAGCCGGCAGGCCGACGTGCAGGATGCTGCGCGTCGACGCCAGGAACGCCGCCCAGCGCGGTGGCGTCCGGGTCTCGAGCAGGCCCTCGTGATGCATCTTCCACAGGGCGGCGGCGCACAGCAGCGACCAGGCCGCCACGTTGCCGAGCGCGGCGCCGCGCAAGCCGAGCGCCGGGATCGGTCCCGCACCGAAGATCAGCAGCGGGTCGAGCGCCGCGTTGAGCAGCACGGCGGCGATCATCGCGCCGCCCTGGAAGCGCGTGTCGCCGGCGGCGCGCACGGCGCCGAGGCCCACCATCGGCACCATGAACAGCGCGACGCCGGGCAGCCAGATCCGCATGTAGCCCTCGATCAGCGGCAGCAGATCCGGGCCGGCCCCGAGCGCGAGGAACAGCGGGCGGATCGCCAACGCCGTCGCGGTTCCGAGCGTTGCGATGACGCAGAAGGTCAGCAGCACGGCGTCGGTGGCGAGGCGACCCGCAGCGGCGGGCTGGCCCGCTCCGAGTGCGCGCGCGACCGCCACGGAGGTCCCGGCGCTGAGCCCGATCGCGACGCTGACGACGCTCATCGCCACCGGCATGCAGAACGCCAGCGCCGCCAGCTCGCCCGCGCCGAGCCGGCCGATGAACCACGTCTCGGTCACCTGGAACCCGATGTTGGCGAGGATGCCCGCGAACATCGGCGCTGCCTGCGACGCGAGTGTGCGACCGACCGGGCCGTCGACGAGCCGGCCGCCGGGCCGCGCGCTCGCGGGCGTCACGGCGGGGTCGAAGGACTCGGCGGGATCCGGCGGCGCCGCGCGCGGGAGCGGGGGGAGGGGCATCTCGGTGCGAGGGGATAGCCGAGCGACTGCGTCGAGACCCGCATGGGCGTCACGGGAGATGGGTTCTGGCGTCCTCTAGACTCCGCGCACCCTCGACCCACCCCGCATCCGGGGTGGGCCGGGGGCACGTGTGTTCCGGGGGGGCCCGAGCGGGCTCCCCGGATCGACCGCTTGCAGGGGACCGAACGGCGACCGATGGACGGCCACCCGCCGCGCAATCTCGACGACCTGGTGGAACGCGCGCTCGCGCGCACGGGAGCCGTGC
>JBDIVR010000064.1:0-12068 GCA_039794265.1 Myxococcota bacterium | reverse complement strand
CCGTGCGGCCGCTGAAGAGAACGAAGCCGTCCGAGTCCTCCACGTAGTCGCCGCGCAGCGCAAAGCCCGTCCGCTCGGTGATTCCGTAGCGGCCCGCGATCGAGACGCCCCAGGCGTACGGATCGAGGTCCGTACCCTGCGGCTCGTCCATCCAGGCGAAGTTGCCGTTGATGTACATGCCGAAGCGATCCGACGGGTTCCACTTGGCGATCAGGTCCACGAGACCTGCCTCGTCCCCGTCGAAGCCCGCGGTCTCCGGTCCCCAGATGCCGTTGGTGCCCAGCGAGAACTGGTCATTGGCCCAGCCGAGGTGCCAGGTGACCGACTTCCCGTCGTTGATGTCCGCGTCATCCTGCGCGAATCCGTTGACACCACCGAGCGCCCAGTCGAAGCCGCTCTCGCCGATCGGGCCTCCGGCCATGACGCCGATGTGGTCGATCGGTTGGAGCAGGTTCCAGAGCTGCCCTCGCGTGATGTTGTAGTTGTAGATGGTTCCTGCCACCTCCGCGCCGACGAGCGTCGCAAACTTGCCGAACTTCATGACGGTGCCCTCGGGGCCCACCGGCGGCGCGTACTGCACGTAGGCCTGGTGGATATAGAGAGCGGTGTCGTCATTGATGCTGGAGTTGAACGGGCCGCCGCCGTTCAGGTACTTCGCCGTCTTGCCGTAGACGAAGTCCGTGCGGAAGCCCGCGCGGCTCTCTTCCGAGACCTCCTTCTCGATCTCGAACCAGACCTGGTCCAGCGCGAAGCTGTTGTGGTCCGGGTGAAGCGGGTCGAAGAAAAGCGCCGAGCCCGAGGGGCTCGTTCCCGTGTTCGTTCCGGAAAGGCCGCCGCGATCGGCGTCCTGCGGATCGTTGAGATTGTAGTTGTAGCTGGCAGCCACCCAGCCGCCGATCGTCCAGTCGCAGACGAGGCAGCCGAGGCCGGAGCTGGCGCCACGGGTATCCGTGAGGCCCGCGCCTTCGATGAGCTGCGCCTGGTCTTCGACGCGCTGGTTGGCCGCGCCGAGCTGGTCGTTCGTCGCCTGGAGCCGGTCCTCCATCTGCTGGAGGCGATTCTGCATCTGCTGCAACTGGTCCTGAACATCTCCCGCCATCGCGAACGACGGCGCGAGCCCGAGCATGGCGAAAGCCGTCAATGCGGCCGTCAACCTGGAACGCATCCTCGTACCCCTCCTTGTCGCGTTGCTTGGTGCGAACGGCAGACTGGAGCCGATCCCCGAGCGACGACGAAATCTAACGAACGTCCCGGACAGAGCGATACCCGCGAGAAGAACTCTTCACCGAGAAACTGTCTCGCAGCGCTGGCACCGAACGGGACTGCTTCCGCGTCTCGATCGCCGAGGTCCTGCTGTAGGGATCCGACCCTGAGGAAGAATCCCTACATGAAAGGCTGACCCCCCTGATCAGCCTGCCACTCCAAACCGCCGAGGGTCGGGAGACCGCCGAGGGTCGGGAGACGCTTGCTGGAACCCGAGGTTCCCCACCGGTTGCCAGCGCCCGCCGAGACCAACCCACTCACCTGCATCCCGATCTAATCGGGCTGCCGGATCACCACGGTTCCCGTGCATTACTACCCGTCGAGAGCCTCGGAAGCTTGCCTTCTGGCCTGCCTCTTCTGGCGTGCCTTTCGGAAGCAATGCATGCGCACTTTACCGATTTCTCGGAGCGCCTCAGGTCAATACCGCACTGCCGGAAGGAGTGCAACGCGTATGCCCAAGCCCTCGATCCGCGAGGGCTCCTGTGACGGGTCGTCACCGGCGGCGGCGCACGATTCTTCGCCAGACGGTGCCCTCTTGGGGGGCACCAGCCCAGCTATGAGAGGGGAAAGACCCACAGCGGCGAGCACGACTCGGCTCAACGCCCGCGCGCTTCGACGAACGCCAGCGTGCGGGGACATGGGAGTGTCTCACTTTCGTGTCGGCGCTCCGCAAGCCACCGCAAGTCTTCCGCGCGGTCGATGTCGAAGCCAGGGGTGATCGTACAGCTGCGTAGACCGAGTCGCGCCGCCTGGGCGCGCGTGTCCGACAGGACGGTCGGCGTGCTCATCGGATGGCTGAAGAGGCTGGGGCGACCCAGACCCGCGAACAGCGCTCGCGGACCGAGAGCCACCAGTCCGTAGCCACCATCGCGGTCCGGCGAGAGCGCCACGTCGGCCGCGACCAGCGCCTCCACCGCTTCGCGAATCGTCGAGGACGCGAGAGCGGGGCTATCGCTCCCGCGCAGGACGGCCAGGCGCGCCCCCGCCGCAGCCGTCTCGCGCGCCACTCTCGTCATCCGCGCGCCGAGGTCCGCGCCTCCCTGCGCCAGCGCGCGAAAGCCTCGGGGTGCCTCGGCGGCCAGCGCGGCGCGCGCGGCCGGCGGATCGACCGCCAGGATGGCTTCGAGATCGAGGGCGACCGCGGCGCGCGCGGATTCGTCGAGCACGTCTGCCAGCATGCATCGATACAAATCGGCCGCTTCGTCTGGAGTGAACGGCGGGCAAAGCCGCGTCTTCACCGATCCGGGCTGCGGCGACTTGGCGAAGACGACCAGCCAGCCGCGTTTCAACCCGCCTCCGTCCGGCTCGCTGCGGACGGGCGCTGCACGAACGGCAGCGCGACGACCGTTGCCGACGATCCGTCCGGGAGCTCACAGCGCGACCCCGGCTCGGCATGCGCCGCCCGCAGGAAACCCAGCGCGATCCGCCCCGCCGTAGACGAGAGCGCGACACTCGTGATCTCACCTGTCTTCGCACCGTCGCACAGCAATGCCGTGCCTGGTTCCGGGAGACCCTCCCCGTCCGGGGCGAGCGAGAGTCCCACCAGCAGGTGCCCGACACGCCCTCGCGACTGCATCCGCGCGACGATCTCCTGGCCGGTGTAGCAACCCTTGCGGAAGGACACGGTGCTCTCGACGAGTCGTACTTCCGCCGGCAGCGTTTCCTGCCCGAGCTCAGCGCCGAAGCGGGGAACGCCGGCTTCGACGCGGAGGATCTCGAGCGCCGCGGCGTCGGCGAAGACCGCTCCCAGCCGTTCGGCGGACTCCGCGAGTGTGCGGGCGACGCGGTCGCGCGACGCGGAAGGCACGAGCAGCTGCAACGCGGGCTCTCGACTCCAGCCGAACGCCGCAACGATCGTCTCTGCGCCGGCGATGGCGATCGCGGCGCAGGCATCGGGCGCAAGCGCGACGGGCGCCCCCGCCGCAGCAGCGACGAGATCGGCCGCCCGAGGACCCTCGATGCCGAAACGCGCCCATGCATCGCTGCGATCGGCGATCCGGACGTCGTCGGCAATGATGTATTTCTCGAGCCGGGCGATCAGCGCCGGGACGGCGGCGCGATCCGTTTCCAGCAGGAAGGCATCCTCGCGCGCGAGCACATGCAACTCGGCGACGATCCGCCCCTGGGCCGTCAACACCAGCGCGTGGCACCCGGAGCGCGCGCCGTCCGGGCCGAGGCTCGCGATGTCGTTCGTCAGCTGGCCGTGCAGGAAGCGGACACGATCGTCGCCACGCACTTCGACGACACCGCGATCCGCTAGCGCGAAGACCGCCGCCGTCGTGCGGGCGCTCCGGACCGCTCCAGCGACGCTCACCGACGGACTCCCGCGTCACTCGCGCCGGCACCTGCGCGTTCGGCCAGCGCCGGCGACCCATACAGTTGCTCGACCCGCGCGCGCTGCCGGGAACGCCAATCGTCGAGGCACGCCTTTGCCGCGTCGAAGTCCTCATCATTGTCGAGGTCCACGGCGCAGCCTCCCCCTTCCGTCACGATGAAGCGGAACCGCGTGCGCAGCAGTCCGCTCACGCCCTTTTCGACGCGCTCGATCGGGATCCGATTCCGCAGCCAGTCCGCCAGCCGGCGCCAACCGCGGCGATCGGCGACGCCGGCGCAGTGCATCAGGAGGAAATAGTAGAGAATGGACGGACCCCCCTCTTCGATGCGCAACAGCCGCCAGCCGAGTGCGAGCATCTGTCCGAACTCCCGTTGGTAGCGGTGCTCGTACATGTCTTCGATGTAGTGCCGGTTGCCGAGCAGCGCGGGCCGCACCAGATGCAGGTTGCTCTGTCGGAAGCGACCCTCGCGGAGATTGAAGTACGCCATGCGGATGCCGGGTTCCCCGGGCGCCGTCGGGTAGAACCCGGTCATCGACTCTTCCGTAGACAACCCGACCGCGTAGTCACAGTCCGTCGCGAGACTCTGGCGCACGAAGTGCGAGATTTCCTCGGGTGTGGCGAAAGGGAGATCTGCCGAGAGATAGAGCACCGGAAGCGATTCGTCCGCGGGGCCCGGATCGCGTCCCTCGGGACCTGCGCCGGGCAGCAGGCGCCGATAGGTCTCCCAAGCGTTCTCGTAGAGATTGCGGAACTGCGGCACCACGTGCAGCGGCTTGGCGAGCCGCTCTCGTTCCCGGGGCTCGGCGAATACGGCCTCCAGCCGATCGGCGTCGCCGACGACCCACACCTCGCCGACCTCCGGCACCGATTGGAGGACTTCGACGACGTACGCCACCAACGGGCGTCCGCCGAGCTGCACGTAGGGTTTGCTCTCGCCGTAGATCGCCTTCGCTGCGCGTTTGTCTCCGGCGGCGACGACCGCAGGGATGTGCATACTGCCTCCCCGCCGCTCGCGCGCTACCCGCGCGGCTCCTCGAGGATGAAGATCACCTGCATGGTCACGAGGTATTCCGTGATGCACCCGTCCTCGACGCGGGCCTTCTCCGCGAGCACCTGTAGCCCCGTGATGTTGCGCAGCGTCTTGCTCGCGCGTTCGAAGCCGCGCTCGATCGCGTCCTGCCAACCGACCGTCGACGCCGATGTGATCGTGGACACCGATGCAACTGCCATGGCACGTGGCCTCCTACCAGTGCAGCGCCGTCTCGGGCGCCATGTCGAATACGAGCCGGAGCCGTACGCGGTACTCGGTGATGCGGCCCGCGGTCACCTTGACGCGCTTCTCGAGCACCTCGATCCCCTTGATCCCGCGCAGCGTCCGGTTCGCGCGCAACACGACGCTGCGCGCCGCCTCCTCGAAGCCCGCCGGAGACGACCCGATCAGCTCGTTGACTTTGGAGACCCACATCTGCGGCTCCTCGAACCGAATGGCCCCGACTCTCCTGTCCTTCGCTCGGACGGGAATCCGCTGGACGACCAGTCATTCTACGTCGTTCCGCGCGCGGATCGATGGAGATCGTCATCGGAGACGGCTCCGATCCCCCCCCGCCGCTGCCGGATCAGCCCTCGCGCACCAGCTCGAGCGGCAGGAGCAGCGGCGTCGATCCCATCGCCTGGAACCACTTGTATCCCTCGTCCACCAGGTCGACCTCGAGCAGGAACGATCCGGGCTCCAGCGGCGGGAGCGTCAGATCGAACTCCCTCGTGTCGCCCGGCGCGAGATCGACGTCGACGAAGCCATCGCGCAGCTCGATCGGCTCCTCGGCTCCGGCGGCGCGCAGCCGGGCGCCGAGATGGACGCCGTGGTCGCGTGCCGCGCGGAACGGAATCGGCCGCAGGCTCCGGTTGGTGACGCGGAACCGCATCGTGTTCTCGCGTCCCGAGACCAGTTGCGCCGGGACGCCGGTCGCCGAGATGCCGGCGCGATAGAAGTACGGGTGATAGTCACCGGCCACCCAGGCGCGAAAGCGCTCCGGCGCATGCGTCTCGCCCCGCCTGCTCAGCCAGCGCTCGTATTCGTCTAGCACCAACGGCAGCTCGGAACCCGAAAGGATCTGGATGTACCCCTTGGACCGGGCGAACTGCGCGCGGGCTTGCGCCAGGTCACCGTCGTGGAGGAGCACCGCCACGGCGCCGACGAGTCCACTGCGTTCGACGCCGCCCTTGCAATGCAGCAGCAGCGGACGCGGAGCCGTATCGAGAACCCGCACGATCTCCCGCAGCCGTGGGGTCGGCGGCATCTGCTTGGCGCTGAGCCGCACCGTATGGAGCTCGACGCCGCGCGCGGCGGTGACGGATCGCTCCTCTCGAAGCCAGGCAGAACCGCCGCGCTCCCCTCGCAGATTCAGGACCGAGCGCAGGCCGAGCCTCGTGATGAACGCATCCATCTCCGGGCCCGAGGGCTGGGCGCTGCGCCAGATCTCGCCGGGCACGATCTCCAGCAGGTTCTCATCGAAGAAATAGCGATGCAGCGGGTCGCGAGTCAGCGACAGCGTCGTGCCAACGAGCGCGAACGCGGCGAGTGCGATCTTGGTGCGGCGGCTGAACATCGACGAAGCGTAGCGAGCTGTCGCCGGGGCGCAGCTCTCACGAGCCTCCGCGCGCGAAGCGAAACAAGCGCCCGAGGCCGATGCGGTCGCGCCACAGGAAGAAGGCGGCTGCTCCGGACAGCAAGAGCAGCGGCCACCAGTGGAAGACCAGCGCGAACGCGAGAGCCCGGCCCGCGAGCGTTTCGCCGCCGACGCCGAAGATGGCAAGCCCCGCGCGCGCGGACGCCTCGAACACCCCGGCAAATCCGGGAGGTGCCGGCAAGGCGATGCCCAGCATGGTGATCGTGAGGACTGCCATGCCGGACCCGAAGCCGAGCAGGTCCTCGAGCCCGAAGGCGAGGGCAAGCGCGCTCACCACGAGCCCCATCGCGACGAAGAGCAGCGCCGTCAGCAGGACCAACGCGACCAGCCGGCCGGGGCTGCGCAGAGTCTGCAGTCCTTCCACGAAGGCAGCGGCGAAACGCAGCAGTCCGTTCGTCACGCGATGCAACAACGGAAGATCCACCCTCCGCTCGAGCTCCGCTGCGACGCGACTCCCGAGGCGCAGCGCCGCGGGACCGAGGACGGCCAGGCCGAGAAGACCCGCGAGCAGGGGGACGAGCAGCGCGAGCGCCACCGTGCGGCCCATGTCCGCAATCGGAAGGCTTCTTCCGGCGATCTCGACCGTCCGTGCGGGCAGCTCCACCCAGAGAACCACGGCGAGCAGCGTCAAGAGGATCGCTACCAGGTCCAGCACGCGTTCGACCAGCACGACCGCAAAGCCGGCGCCGAGCGGGACACCCGCTCGATCGTGGAAGAGCAACGGACGGACAGCCTCTCCGAGCCGCGCAGGGAACACGTTCACACAGAAGAAACCGACCGTCAGGATCGAAAGGTGTGCTCGGAAACCGATCTCGGGCGCCAGCGGTCGCACCAGGATCTGCTGACGCCAGGCCCGCAACAGATACTGCACGACGACGGCGACCGCGATGTGGAGTAGATAGAACCAGTGCATCTGCGCGAAGGCATCTGCGAGCGCCGCGAGCGGCACCCCCCAGAGCGCGAGACCGAAGAAGAGCACGCCGACGACCAACCCGATCGCCAGGTTGCGCAGCCATCCGCCGCTTCTGGCAGCCACGACGGGATCGTGCGGTTTCGCGTCCGTCAACGGTGCGATTCGGGTGCCGGCGGCGCAGCGCCGGCGTGCGCGAGTTCGAGGAGTGCAATCTCCGGTGGGCTGCCGAGCCGGATCCTCGGTCCTGCGAAACCGATTCCGCGGCTCACGTACAACACCGAATCGGCGCGTCGGTAGACGCCGCGATGGAACGGCGAGAGCGCAGCGCCGACGTTCCAGCGGCCTCCGGCCCCCGGCAGCGCGATCTGGCCTCCGTGAAAATGACCCGCCAGGACCAGCGGGAAACCCAGTGCGGCAGCCTGCGGAAACGCGTCGGGACGGTGCACGAGCAGCAGCACGGGGCCATCGTTGGGCGCCGCCGCGGCAAGCTTCTCGATCGCCGGGAGTCCTTGCCCACGAAACGTCCAATCTCTGCCCGGGTCGTCGACGCCGGCGACGTAGAACGGCGTCGTCGTTGGCAGACGCTGATGGTCTCCGCGTAGCAATCGGATGCTCGGCGCATGCGCAGCCAGAGCCGCTGCAACCGCATCGGCGCCAGTGTAGAGGTCGTGGTTTCCCAACACCGCGAAGACACCGAGGGGCGCTCGCAACGAGGCGAGTCCGCGCGCGCCCTCGTCGAGCGCCGCGGGGTCGTGATCGAAGAGGTCGCCGGTGATGGCGATCAGGTCTGGCTGCAGGTCGTTCACCGCGGCGACCAAGCGCGCGAGTCGCACGTCCTCGAGACCGTTCCCGATATGAAGATCGGACAAGTGCGCGATGCGCAGGCCGGTGAGCGCGGGATCGAGCCCAGGGAGGGGAACTCGAATCCTCGTCACCGCGAAGCGGCGCGGCTCTCCCCAGAATCCCCAGGCCAACGCGACAGCGGTGGCACCCGCCGTCGCGACGCTTCCGATCCGGAACAGAGCGAAGCCGGATTCGGAGGACAGACCAACCGGCGCGAGCAACAAAAACGAGAACGTCATCAGGACGGCGGTCGCCGTCACGATACCGGCGACGACGACCAGCGAGAACCCGAGGGCGAGATAGACCTGCGTCGACGCGCGGGCGATGGGCGTCCGCAGTCGCGCGAGACCGGCGCGCGGGACTCCCCATCCGTTCAGCGCGATCGCCGCACAGGCCGCGATCGCCAGGGGGCCGGGTCGCAGCGCCGCCATCCCCCCGATCAGCAGGAGCACCCATGCCGCGAGAGTCGCGGCGGCGATCCCGACGCAGACACCCGCGAACTGCGGGAAGCGCTCGAAGAGCGTGTGTCGAAGAAAGACGCGAAGCACGTTGGCTCGCTCGTTCGGCAAGTGGGATAACGCTATCACACGACCCTGCGCGGTCCCGGACCAGCGGATTCGGCGGCGCGGATCGCACACTTGAGCGTCGACCGGGACAATTCCGGACGCACGACCCGCCCGGCGTCCGGGCGGGGACGGGAGCACCCGAGACCGCGTCGAAGACCCGCCCGGTCGAACCGGCGAGACCAGTCGACCCGTCGCCCCCTCGTGGTACTCTCACGCAACATGTTCACCGGCCGGGAGAGGAGACCGTTTCGATGGGACTCAAAGTCGTGGTCGACTACGACCTTTGCGAGGCCAACGCGCGCTGCATGGAAGCCTGCCCGGAGGTCTTCCAGGTCGATGACGACGACAACCTGAACGTGCTGGACGAGAACCCGCCCGATGCGCTGCGCGCAAAGCTCAAGGAGGCCGAGCGCGTGTGCCCGCGTCAGGCGATCACGATCGTCGAGGGTTGAGGCCCCCTCGGCCATCGTCGAGCGCGCTGATGCGCCGAGCGCGGCCGCTCATTCGCGTTCGGGCGTGAAGCGGAGCTGCAGTTCCTTGATCCCGTGGATGAAGTTGGAGCGCAGTCGGCGCGGGGAAGCGGCGAGCTCGAGATCCGGCAGCCGGCGCAGCAGCTCCTCGAACACGATTCGCATTTCGAGCCTCGCCAGGTGCGACCCCAGGCAGAAGTGCTCGCCAACGCCGAAGCCGAGATGCGGGTTCGGCGTGCGCCCGACGTCGAAGGTATCCGGGCGTTCGAAGACCGCCTCGTCGCGATTGGCCGACGGGTACCACAGCACCACCTTGTCGCCGGCGCCGATCTCGATGCCGCCGAGCACCGTGTCCTCGACGGCGGTCCGGCGGAAGTGCAGCACCGGCGTGACCCAGCGCACGATCTCGTCGACCGCCGTCGCCAGAAGCTGTGGCTGACGCTGCAGCCGCTCCCACTGGTCGCGGTGCTCGAGCAGCGCGAGCAGGCCGCCGGAGATCGCGTTGCGCGTCGTCTCGTTGCCGGCGACCGCGAGCAGTAGGAAGAAGTTGTCGAACTCGAGCTCGCTGAGTTGGTGGCCATCGACGCTGCCGGTCACCAGATCGCTGACGAGATCGTCCACCGGACGTGCGCGGCGCTGCTGACCCAGCCGGTGCGCATACGCCCACATCTCGACGGCCGCTTGCTCTGCGTCCTCCGGCGAGTTCTGGAACTCCGGGTCGTCGAATCCGATCAGCCGGTTCGAGAGATCGAACAGCAGGTGCCGGTCGTCCTGCGGAACGCCCATCAGCTCGCAGATCACGACCATCGGAAGCTCGGCGGCGATCTGGGCGACGAACTCGCACTCGCCCTTGCGCGCGACGCGGCCGATGATCTCGCGCGCCAGCTCGCGCACGTGCGGCGCCATCGCCGCGATCTTCCGCGGCGTGAATCCGCGGCGCACGAGGTTCCGGTACTTCCCGTGCTGGGGCGGATCCATGTTGAGCATGATCGTCTGCAGCCGCGCCAGCTGTTCGCCGCTCTGGTCCTCGATGTTGGTGCCCTGGCTCGAGACGAAGAGCTCCGGATGTTTCGAGACGTGGACCACGTCCCGATGCCGCGTCACCGCCCAGAAGCCCGGCCCTCCCTTCTTCTCGGGCATGAAGCAGACCGGCGACTCGGCGCGCAACCGCCGGAAGAAGGCATGCGGAACGCCGTCGGCGAAGCAGTCGGGATCGCTCAGATCGACGGGACGGATGCGGGCGCTCATCAGCAAGATCTCCTCTCCGGCGGCCCGCGCTTCGAAGGCGCCGATGATCGTGGGCTCCGGGCTGCGTCGGCGCAAAACGGTCGATGCTTGAACGCCAGGACGCTAGGAGGGATGAGCGCGACGTCTCTCCGGCCGGCAGGGGCCGAATCCCCCCGCGTTGGCGCGGCTGCTATTCGGCGACGAACGCGGCGATCCCGAGCCGCTCGAGCGCCGCGGCCGTCAGCGGTACGTAGCTTCCCGCGTCCGCGTCGCGGACGTAGAGCGGCTCGGCAACGCGAGTCGGGTCGTAGCCGTCTCGTTGCAGGTCGATCTTGCGCAGCTTGAACGTCGCCGTGAGATCCGCCGCGCGGGACAAGCGCAAGAAAACTGGAGCTGCATAGGCCGGAAGCCGCTCCGCGAGCCACGCGAAGCACGCGCGTCCGTCGAAGTCCGCACCGGCGTGCAGCACCAGCGCCGCCATGCCGGCCCTCCCCTCGGCGCCCGGAACCCGGACGCCGTAGACGTTGGCGATCGCGAGGCCCGGAAGTTCCGCCAGCGCATCGGCGACCTCCTGCGTCGAGACGTTCTCGCTCTTCCAGCGGTACGTGTCGCCGACGCGGTCGACGAAGTAGTAGTAGTCCTCCGCATCCCGCCGCAGCAGATCGCCGGACCGGTACCAGCGATCGCCCGGTTGGAAGACACCGCGCAGGATCTTGCGCTCGGTCGCCTCGGAATCCGTGTAGCCCTCGAAGCGTCCGGCGCCCGAGTCTGGCAGATCCGGGATCATGCCGATGAACTCCCCGACCTCGAAAGGAGCGCACGGAATGCAGAAGCCGCGCGCCTCGCGCGGATGCGTCCCGGTCTCGACGTCGAAGCGGATCAAACGCCCGTTGTGCAGCTCGGGGAACGGGATGCGCCCGCACGAGCCGACGACGCCGTCGAGGTTGATCAGCGACGTATTGGCCTCCGTGGAGCTCCAACCCTCGAGGATGCGCTCGACGCCGAAGCGATCGCGGAACACGCGCCAGACGTCCGCGCCGATGCCGGCGCCCATCATCGTGCGCAGGCGGTGATCGCGGTCGTCGGGCCGCGGCGGCTGCGCCGCGAGGTAGCGACAGATCTCGCCGACGTACTGGAAGCCGGTGACTCCGTGCCGGCGGACGTCGTCCCAGAACCGGCTCGCCGAGAATCGCCGCGCGAGCCACAGCGAGCCGCCCTGCGCGAGCGCACACGAGACGACGACCATCCCGGCCGCGCCGTGGAACAGCGGCAGCACGCACGCGATCACGTCGTCGGGGCCGTAGCCGGCGATCGCGGACATGCCGTCGCCGACGCCGAGCCAGCGCATGTGGGAGAGCCGCGCCGCCTTGGGCAGGCCGGTCGTGCCGGACGTGTAGACGAAGAAGAGATCGTCGCCGGCGACCAGGCCGGCGCGCCAGGCCGGGTCCGGGTTCGCGTCGGGCGCGGCCGCGAGCCGGTCGTCCCAGCTGTCACGCGCGATGGCGGGCGAAGCCGCAGCGGCCGAACGCTCGGGATCCGCTGCGACCACCAGTGGAATTCCCGCGTCTCCGCCGAGGCTCGCGAGCGCTTCGCTGCACTCGCTCCCGGCGACGACCAGCCGCGGGCGTGCCGAAGCTAGCGCGTGGCGCAGCGCGTTCCCACGCAGATGCGTGTTCAACAGCGCCGTCGTCACGCCGAGCTTCGCGAACCCGAGCCACGTGGCCAGGAACTCCGGGCGATTCTCCATCAGCAGCGCGGCGACG
>JBDIVR010000063.1:0-12929 GCA_039794265.1 Myxococcota bacterium | reverse complement strand
GCTCCGGATTCTCTGGGACTGGGTCAGAGCACGCGCGCGACGACCAGCGCCAGCACGCGCTCGCGGCCCGCGAGGTGGCGCGTCGCGTGCGCCTCGACGGCCACCGGCCGTGCCAGCGCGTCGACGAGCACCGCGCGGAAGCGGCGCGGTTCGTCGCTCTCGACCAGCTCGGCGAGCTCGTCGGCCCAGGTCGGGCGGTCTGGCTCGTGGACGAACGGCAGGACGGCGACGCCCACCAGCGCTTCGCGCGGTGTGCGCAGCAGCGCCGCCGCCGCGGGATTCGCGTCGACGATGCGGCCGTCGTCGAGGTCGACGGCCAGGAAGGCGTCGGCGATCCGGTCGATGGCGCCGGGCACGGCGCGCCGCGGCGTTCGCGGCGCACGCTGCGCCTGCCGGGCGAGGCGGCCGCCGGTCAGCGCGACCTGGAATCGCGCGGCGAGCGGCGAGAGCTGCGCGCGCAGCTCGGAGCCCGCGGGTCCGGCGACGGCGACGGCGGCGGCGCACCAGCCATCGAGCAGCGTCTCGATGCGCGCCGGATCGACGCGCAGGCCGTCGAGCGGCGGCGCACCGTTCGCGGCGCCGTGGCGCAGCGACGCCGCAACCCACGAGCGGAAGCGGCGCAGCGCCTCGCTCTCGGGGCTGTCGGGCGCCGGCCGATCGTCGCCGAGCTGCAGCGCCAGCGCCTGCTCGATCGCTGCGCGACGCGTGACGATCCAGCCCGCCCACTCGATGCCGCGTTGCACGAGGACGGAGCCTACACGAGGCGCGCCGTGGCGGCGCCTCGGCACGTGAGCCGGTAGTCTCCACGTCCTCGTCTCCAGGGTCAGAACGACGGAGCTTCGATGAGTCTTCACGACCCCCGCGCCACCCCCACCGCCGGCGCCTTCGACCTGCTCGCCCCGACGCCGGAGCACGCGCTGCTGGCCGACACGCTGCGCGAGTTCGTCGCGCGCGAGGTGGAACCGCAGGCCGGCGCCCACGACCGCGAGGAACGCTTCAACCACGCGCTGTTCCAGAGCGCCGGGCGGCTCGGCCTGCTCGGCGTCACGATCCCCGAGGAGTACGGCGGCGCCGGCCTCGACGCCGTGGCCGCCGTCCAGGTCTGCGAGGCCTTGTCGACGGCCGATCCCGGCTTTGCGTTGTCGGTGCTGGCCCATGCCATCCTGTTCGCGCACAACGTCTCGGTGAACGGCAGCGAGCTGCAGCGCAAGCACGTGCTGCCGCGCTCGGTCACCGGCGAGTGGATCGGCGGGTTGTGCATGACCGAGCCGGAAGTCGGCACCGACGTCCTCTCGCTGCGCACCACGGCGCGGCGCGACGGCGACGTCTACCGCCTGAACGGCTGCAAGACCTTCATCACGAACGGCGGACTCGAGGACGGCAGTACCGGCGACTGCTTCATCGTCTACGCGGCGACGGCGCCGGGCGTCATCAGCTCGTTCCTCGTCGAGAAGGGCATGCCGGGCTTCCGCCTCGGCCAGAAGTGGACGGACAAGCTCGGCATGCGCGCCTCGTTCACCGCCGAACTCGTCTTCGAGGACGTGCCGGTGCCCGTCGCCAGCCGGATGGGCGAGGAGGGCGAGGGCACGCTGCACATGATGCGCAACCTCGAGATCGAGCGGCTGACGCTCGCGGCGATGTCGCTCGGCATCGCGCAGCGCTGCCTGCAGGTGATGGTCGACTACGCGGGGCAGCGTCAGGCCTTCGGCAAGCCGATCCGCGAGTTCGGCCAGATCCAGCGCCACGTGACCGAGAGCTTCGCCGAGTGGCGCGCGGCACGCACGTTCGTGTACGACGTGGCGCGCCGGATGGACGTGCGCGGCAAGGGCCAACGGATCGATGCCGACGCCACCAAGCTGTTCGCGGCGCAGATGGCGAAGCGCGCCGCGGATGCCGCCATCCAGGTTCTCGGCGGCTACGGTTACATGGGCGAGTACGTGGTGCAGCGGCTGTGGCGGGACGCCAAGCTGATCGAGATCGGCGGCGGCACGCTCGAGGCGCACCACAAGAACCTGATGAAGGAGCTGGCCCGCAACCCGCAGGTGCTCCGCTGAGCGCAGGTGCTCCGCTGGGCGAGGCGCTGGCCGCCGCCCTAGCCGGTTTTCTCGCCGCCGAGGAGCAGCTGCCGGCGGACGCCGTGCGCGTCACCGATCTGCGACGCCTGGCCGGCGGCGCGTCGCGCGAGATCTGGTCGCTCGACGTGGCGCTCGAGCGCGTCCCGGGCCGCCCTGAGACTTTGCCGCTGGTGCTGCGCAAGGATCCGCCCGGTCGCGTCGGCGATGGCGGGGACCGCGGTACGGAGTTCCGCGTGCTGCGGGCGGCGCACCGCGGCGGCGTGTGCGTCCCGCGCGTCCACTGGGTGAGCCGCGATCCTGCGACGATCGGCGCCCCGTTCTTCCTGATGGAGCGGATCGACGGGGAGACCCTGCCGCGGCGGCTGTTGCGCGACGAGCGCTACGCGAGGGCGCGTGCCGGCATGGCGGCGGAGCTGGGCGCGATCCTCGCACGGATCCATGCGCTGGATCTCGCGGATCCCGACCTCGCGGAGCTCGCGAAGCCGCCGGCCGGCCACTCGCCGGCGCGCAGCGAGGTGGAGCGCACGGCGCAGGGCATCCGCGAACTCGCCGTCGAGCCGCATCCGGTGCTGGATCTCGCCGAGCGCTGGCTGCTCGCGCGCGCGCCGCAACCGCCTCGGGTCACGCTCGTGCACGGCGACTACCGGATCGGCAACGTCGTCTTCGACGAGACCGGCGTGCGGGCGATCCTCGATTGGGAGCTCGTCCATATCGGCGACCCGATCGAAGACCTCGGCTGGCTGTGCACGCGCGCCTGGCGCTTCGGCGCGCCGCTGCCGGCCGGAGGCATCGGCACTCGCGAAGCGCTGGTCGATGCCTACGAGCGCGAAAGCGGCACGCGCGTCGACCGCGAAGCCCTGCGCTTCTGGGAGGCGTTCGGGAGCTTCAAGCTCGCACTCGTGTTCCTGATGCAGTCGCGCGTGTACCTGGACGGCCGCGTCCGCTCGGTCGAGCTCGCGTCGCTGGGGCGCCGAACCGTGGAGGCGGAGGACGAACTCCTGCGCTTCCTGAGAGGGGAGGCATGAACGATCGCCCGAGTGCGACGGAGCTGCTGGGCGCCGTGGAGCGCTTCCTCGAGGAGACCGCCGTGCCGGCTCTCGACGGACCCGCGCGCTACCACGCACGCGTCGCAGCCAACGTCGTGCGGATCGTTGCGCGCGAGCTCGAGACCGAGGACGAACACCTCCGGCGGGAATGGCAGGGCCTCGCGGCGCTGCTCGACGCCGACCCGTCGCTTCCGGAGGGCGGGCGCGCTGTCTGGCACGACGCGCTGCGCGCCCGCAACGAGGCGCTGGCTCGCCGGATCCGAGTCGGCGACGCGGACGACGGGCCGTGGCGTGCGGCGGTGCTCGCGCACCTGTCGCGCGTCGTCGCCGACAAACTCGACGTGGCGCAGCCGCCGCGCCCCGCGAAGAAGGAGCACCGATGAACACGCTGCGCAGCGAGACCCGCAACGGCGTCCGCCACCTCGTCCTGTGTCGCGCCGCCGAGTACAACACCATCACGCCGGAGCTGCGCGACGAGCTGGCCGCTGCGATCGACGCCGCGGACGACGATCGCGACGTCCGCGTCATCCTGCTGCGCGCCGAGGGGCCCGCGTTCTGCGCCGGCTACGGCCTCGATTGGTCGACGAACGCAGAATCCGCGCAGACCGTCTACTCGGACGCCGCGCGCAGCGGCGGCGCCAGCGACGAGGGGCGCCGCGTCTGGGACTCCGTCGCCGACCTGCGCATGATGGGGCGCTTCGTCGACACCTACATGAAGCTGTGGAACGCGAAGAAGCCGGTGCTGGCCGCGGTGCAGGGCTGGTGCATCGGCGGTGGCACCGACATGGTGTTGTGTGCGGATCTCATCGTCGCCGCCGAGAACGCCGTCTTCGGCTATCCGCCCGCCCGTGTCTGGGGCACGCCGACCACGGCGATGTGGGTCTGCCGGATGGGGCTCGAACAGGCCAAACGCTACCTGCTGACGGGCGACGAGATCCCGGCCCGCAAGGCCGCCGAGATCGGGCTGATCCTCGAAGCCGTCCGCACCGATGCGCTCGAGGCCCACGCGACCGCCCTCGCCGAGCGGATGGCGAAGCTGCCGACGAACCAGCTCGTGATGATGAAGCTGTTGTGCAACCAGACCGCCGAACACATGGGCCTGCAGGCGAGCCGAACGCTCGGCACGCTCTTCGACGGCGTCGCCCGTCACACCCAGGAGGGTCTCGACTTCGTGCGCCGCGCGCAGGACGTGGGCTTCCGCCAGGCCGTCCGCGAGCGCGACGACCCGTTCGAGGACTACGGCAGCCGCCGGCGCTAGCTGCGCGTCTACGCCGCCACCGGTCCGCCTGTCCCCAAGATGCGCGACGGGGTCCGGCCCCTTGTCGTCCGATCTGGGGACGACGTTCGCCCCGGAGTTCCGCGATGCTCGCTTCGCTCACCCGGAGGCGATCCGTGGGTCGACGCCCGTGCACCCGAAACGCCGGTGGGACGGCGAGGCGCGACCCGGCGCCGCGGCCGGTACGATCGGGCCCGGTGAACCGTCGGGTCGCAGACTCGCTGCTGGGGCTCCTCCTCGCGGTCTTCGCGGCGGCGGCGCTCGCGTGCGCCGGCGATCCGACGGCGCTCGAGGCCGCGGGCGGAACGCGGATCGAGCACGTGTGGCTACACGAGTCCCCGTCCGAGGACCCGCCGCCGGCCGACGACCCGGGCTGGCGCGAGGCGTCGCTGCCGGACTGGTGGGACCTGCGGCGCCGGCTCCGTCGCCTCGAGGGCTGGTACCGCGTCGAGTTCGTCTGCCCGCCGGATGCGGGGGATCGCTGGGCGGCTGCCATCGAAGGCGACTGGCGCGCGCTCCGCATCGAGCTGAACGGCGCTCCCCAGCCGGCGGCGCTGACGCGTCGTCGCGCCGGGATCGAACGGGAACCGAGCGTGTTCGCGATCCTGCCCCCCGAAGCCCTGGTCCCCGGCACGAACTCGATGTCGATCCGCTTCGCGACCGACGCGTGGCGGATCGGCCACCTCGGGGCGATCGCCGTCGGCCCTGCCGCGGCGGTGCGCGACCATCACGACCGACTGGAATTCCTACGCGCGACGTTGCCGACCTCGTTCGCGTGGTTCGCGCTGGCGTGCAGCGCGATCGTGGCCCTGCTCGGGCGCTGGGATCCCCGCCATTCCTCGCGTTGGTTCGCGGCAGGCCTGCTGGCGTGGTGTCTGCCGATGGTGGCGCCGCCCGCGCTGCTCGCGGTCGGGCACGACTTCGTCGCGTCGGCGTTGCTGCACGCGTTCCCGCCGTTGCTGGCGATCGGCTTCCACCGCACGCTGGGTCTGCGTCGGCCGCGGCTCGAGCGCTTGCTGCTCGGCACGCTGGCCGCGGGGGCCGGCCTCCGCCTCGCGGTGCCGCTCGTTCTGATCCCGCCGGTCGATTGGCTCTGGTGGTTCGTCGACGCGGGGATCGGGCTCTACGTCGTCGCGCTCGGCGTCCGAACGGTGCGGGAGAACGCCATTCCGCGGTCCGGTGTGCTCGCCGTCGGCATCGCGCTGGCCGTCGCCGCGGGGCTCCACGACGTGGTCAGCCTGTTCGCCCGGCAGGCCCTTCTCGGCACCGCATTGCTCCCCTACACGCCGGCGTTGGTCGGCCTCGGGACGGCCGTGGCGCTCGTCGCGTCGCTGGGAACGAGACTCGCCGAAGCGCGCGCGCTCAACGTCGAGTTCGAGCAGCGCGTCGAAGAGAAGCGCCGGCAGCTCGCCGACAGCTATGCGCAGAGGGCGAGCCTCGAGCGAGAGCGCGCGATCGCGACCGAGCGCGAGCGGATGATGCGCGACATGCACGACGGGACCGGCGGCCAGCTCGTCTCGGCGCTGGCGATGGTCGAGACCGGCGACTTCGACGCCGGAGCCGTCGCAGACCTGTTGCGCGAGGCGCTCGCGGACCTGCGCCTCACGATCGACTCCCTGGATCCCACGGAGCCCGACCTGCTCTCGCTGCTCGGTGCCGCCCGGGCGCGCCTCGAACCGCGGCTCGAGGCGCTGGGGGTCGCCTTCGTCTGGCAGCTGCGCGATGTGGGTCGCCCGGCGGAGTTCGGGCCACACACGGCGCTCCACGTGCTGCGCATCTTCCAGGAAGCCGTCGGCAACGTCCTGCGGCATGCCGATGCCCGCACGATCGCGGTGCGCACCTGCGAAGAACGCGACGTCGACGGGACGAGATGGGTCGTCCTCGAGATCGCCGATGATGGTCGGGGCTTCGCGTCGGATGCCAGCGGGCACGCGATGGCTGCGGGCCGGGGCCGTGGGCTCGGCCACATGCATCGTCGCGCTGCGGCGATCGGGGGCGAGCTGGCGATCGACACGGCGAACGGCGGAACGACGGTGCGTCTGCGGCTGCCGCGCGAGTCGGGGGACGGGAGCGAAGGCCCGATGGCTACTCGTCCACCTTGACGAGGCCCGAGCTGATCGCCTCGTACACCGCTTCGCCGCGCGAGTGGACCTCGAGCTTGCCATAGACGCGGCGCACGTAGGTGGCAACCGTGTGCGCCGACAACCCCGCGATCCTGGCGATCTCGGCGTACGTGAAGCCCTTGACGATGTAGACGAGGACCTCGCGTTCGCGTTCGGAGAGCGCGGGAACGCTGCTCGCTTCGGCCTCGACGGGGGGACTCTCCGCGCCGCTCGCCGCCGGCGGTCCGAAGCGTTTCAGCAGATAGCGCGCCACCGGCGGGCTCATCGGGGACCCGCCGGCCAGCATCTCGAGGATCGACCGGCCGATCGCCTCGGGCGTCGCGTCCTTCAGCAGGTAGCCGAGCGCCCCCGCCTCGATTGCCTCGACCACGTGCGCCTCGTCGCCGAACACCGTGATCACCATGCACTGGGTCCGGCCCCCGCGCTCGCGGGCGAGCCGGATCAGATCGATGCCGCTGCCGTCGGGCAAGCCGAGATCCGTCAGCAGGACCGCCGGCTCCCCGCGCTCGAGCGCCTCCCGGCCCTCCCGGCAAGACCCGACCGCGCCGGCGAGGAGCAGGTCCGGGTGTCGCTCGATCACCGAAGCCAGCCGCGTCCGCGTCGGCGGATCATCCTCGACCAGCAGCACCTCGTTCGACGGCATGGCGCATCGGCTCCCGTCTGCCCGGTCGGACCCGGCTGTCGGTCGGACCCGGCTGTCGGTCGAACCCAGCTGTCGGTGACAGCCAGTATAGAGGGTAGAGGGAAACCTCGAGGGTAGAGGGGAATCGCCTCGGAGGAGTCCACGGTCACGCGAGCGCTCACCCGAGGGACGCATCGTGTCGAAGAGAGGGGTTCGGGAGGCCGCCGTGGCCTTGCTCTCCCTCGTGCCCGGACGTGCCATGACGCCGCGGATCTCCGTCCAGCGACGGCTCTCCCTGATGCTGTTCACGACGGCGCTCTTCTGCGCCGCGCTCGTGCTGGGGTTGCTGCAGGTCGACAAGGGTGCGCGCTTCCACCAGCTGAACGCGCTGCACTTGAAACACGTCCTCGAGCTGGTCGAGGCCACCGGCGCCAGCGCGGCGGCGCTGCCGGACCCGGGCGACCTGCGCCGCGTCATCTACGACATCCGCGTGCAGCCGGTCGAGTGTCTGGAGCTGATCACGCGCTTCGACCGCCTGCTGATGCGCGTGCTCGCCACGGAACTCGCGATCCGCCTGTGCGAGGAGGACGTCGCGGTCGCGGACCGGTTGCTGCAGGCGCTCGATCGCGCGGAACGCGGAATCCTGTCGGAAGACGCCCTGTGGGCCGACCTGCGGAGCGGTGCGGACCAATTCCGCCGCCACTCGTCCGACTTCCTGGGTCCTGTCGCGACGACGATCGAGGCCAGCGTCCGCGGGATGCTGGCACTCTTCCTGGTGTCGGCCGTGCTGATCGCCGTCGGCACCCTGACGCTCGCGCGCGGGATCTCGGTGACGGTCGGGGAGATGGATCGCACGGCCTTTGCGCTGTCGGAGAGCGAACGGCGCAACCGCCTCCTCGCGCACTTCGACAGCGTGACCGGTCTGCCCAACCGGAACCTGTTCCGGGATCGGCTCGATCTCGCGATCGCGGCGGCGGGCCGCGTCGGGAGCCGATTCGCGCTGCTCTACATCGATCTCGATCGCTTCAAGAACGTCAACGACACCTTGGGGCACCCGGCCGGGGATCAGTTGCTGCGGCAGACCGGGGAGCGGCTGCGCGCGATCCTGCGGCGCGGCGACGTCGTCGCCAGGATCGGGGGCGACGAGTTCACGATCATCCTCACGCAGACTCGCCGTCCCGATCTCGCGGCGGCGAAGGTGGCCGAGAAAGTCATCGAGACCACCACCCTGCCTTACCGGCTCGGCAGCAGCCAGGTCTACCTGAGCGCCAGCGTCGGCATCACGATCTTCCCCCAGGATGCCTCGGACGCGGATACGCTGCTGAGGAACGCCGACATGGCCATGTACAAGGCGAAGGCCGCCGGCAAGAATCGCTTCGAATTCTACGGCGCCGAACTCGACCGCCGGATGCAGCAGCGGCTGCAGATCGAGCGCTCGCTGCGCGTGGCGATCGAACGCGGCGAGATGACGCTCCACTACCAGCCGGTCGTCGAACTCGACGGCTCGCGGGTCGTCGCGGCCGAGGCGCTGCTGCGCTGGCACGGCCCCGATCTCGGCTCCGTTCCGCCGACGCTGTTCGTGCCGATCGCCGAGGAGACCGGACAGATCGTCGAGATCGGCGCCTGGGTTCTCGAGCAGGCCTGCCGGCAATGCCGCGAGTGGCGCGACCAGCGCGATCCCGGCTTCCGCGTCGCGGTCAACGTCTCCGAACGGCAGCTGCGCCAGCGGCGCTTCGCGACGGACTTCGCCGACGCGCTCGCCCGCTTCGAGCTCCCCGCGGACGCAGTCGAGATCGAGGTGACCGAGAGCCAGATGATCGAGGACGATCGCGACACCGTCGCCTCGCTCCATGAACTCGCCGAGATGGGCGCGCGCCTGCTCCTCGACGACTTCGGGCGCGGCTATTCGTCGTTCGGCTACCTGCACGCGTTGCCGTTCCACGTGCTCAAGATCGATCGCAGCTTCATGAATCATCGCCTGCTGCAGCGTCGCGGCCGCCGGGATGTCGTCGCCTCGATGATCGCGATGGCCCATCAGATGGGCATGCGCGTGATCGCCGAGGGCGTCGAGAGCGAAAGCGTGTTGGCGCATCTCCGACGGCATCGCTGCGACTTCGCCCAGGGATTCCTGCTCGGGCATCCGGTGGCGGCCGCGGAGTTCGCGTTCGAGGTCCGGGGGGCTCGATCGGCCTGACTCCCGGGATTGGTCGCATCCTCGGGGCTTCGCTACCGATTCCTCCGATGGACCTCGCTGCACCCACGTTGCGCCTCGCGCGGCCCGAAGAGATCGAGGTTCTCGTCGCCATCGATGACGACGCGGGCCGACTGTACGAGGAGGCGGGCCTTCCGATCGAGCTCGCGCCGGACCATCCCTTCCTGGTGGCCGAGCAGGCCCGTTGGCGACACGCCGCTGGCCGCGGGCACGTGTTCCTCGCGGTCGATGCGGCGGGTCGCGGAATCGGCTTCGCGGCGCTCGGGTGGGTCGACGGCGAGCCGTATCTCGAGCAGCTCTCGGTCCGTCTGGACGCGATGCGGCGCGGTCTCGGCCGGCGGCTGTTGCGCCGGGCCATCGACTGCGCCGCGCAGCAGGGCGGCGCCGCCCTGTGGCTCACGACGTACGGCCACCTGCCGTTCAATCGCGCGTTCTACGAACGCGAGGGATTCGTCGTCGTGCCCGAGGCGGACTGTGGCCCCGACGTGGCGCACCACGTCGCCGATCAGCGCCGCTGCCTGCCGGATCCCGAGCAGCGCATCGCGATGCGCCGCTTCGTCTAGCGGGGTCGCGAACCGGGCGTCACGACGGGGCGTGCGAGCGCATCGAGGCGGTCGATCACGGAGTCCCCGAGACCGAAATAGCGGGCCTGTTCCCGGAGCGCGGCGGCTCGGCCGGCATCCCCCGCTCGGGCCCAGGCAGTCGCCAGTGCCCACGCGACGAGCGGATCCGAGGGGCGTCGGGCGCGGCTCGACTCGAGGATCTCGATCGCCGCACGGGGCTCGGCCCCGCTGAGCAGACGCACGACGCCGAGTCCGCGCTGGGCGACCGGGAGCCGGGGCGGCCGCTGTTCGCTGATCGCGAAATGCGTCTCCGCGCGAGCCAGCAACTCGCCATCCAGATCGGCCGCGGAGCTCGCCGAGGTCACGGCAAGGGTCAGCAGCGCCTCGCCGGCGAGTGCCTGGACATCGCCCTGCTCGGGGGCGGCCGAGACGGCGGCCTCGATCCAGGCCGGCGCTCGGGCTCGCGCGTCCGCGTCGGCTGCTGCGAGCGAGAGGCCGAGCCATGCAGCGATCTGCGGATCTTCGGGCGCGTTCTCCGCAGCGGTCTCGAGCAGGGGCACCGCGAACGGGCCGAGTCGCCCGTCGCCGTCGGCGGCGATCGTACCGAGTGCGCGGGCGGCCTCGTGCGGAGCGAGTCGGCGACTCTCCACGCGGCCCGGAGGGAACCGAATCGCCGCGAGCGGCACGCGCCAGCGCGGCAGCCCCTTCCGGAAAGCGGTCGTCCGCTCGCGTTCTGCGTCCGCAATTTCCATTCCGAACGAGATGGGAAACGCCTGCTCGGCCGGCATCCCGTCGCTCCACAGCTCGAGGTATCTCTCGAGCCGGTTCCGGCGTGTCTCGTCCATGATCAGATACTGTGTCAGTGCCCACGCGCTGCTGTGGAAGGAGCGACCGCTTTCGACGTCGTGATAGGTCTCGGAGCCGGAGCCTTGCGTGAGCAGGGAGCGGAGGTCCACCGACACCGGTGACGAGAACGGGAGGACGCCGAAACGAGAGGGGCCTCCCAGGACGATCTCGTCGCCTTCGAGCCGGAGTTGGCTCAACAGCATCGCCAGCCCCTCCTCGTACCAGAGCGGGAATCGCCGCTCGGGGATCGAACGGAGCCACAGATGCACGTACTCGTGACAGGCGACCTCGTAGGCGAGGGCGTGTTGCAGGGAGCCATCGACGAAGATCGCCGGGTGGATCAGCCCGGGACGGAAGAACCCCGCAGTCCACTCTTTCGCTTCGGTGAAGCGCCGGAAGGAGGCGTGATCGGCGAGGACGACGAAACGAGCGGGAAGTGCCTCCGGGGCGATCGCCTGCCGCATCGTGACTGCTACGAAGTGGTGGAACCAATCGAGTTCGCCGGCGAGCTGGCGGGCGAATGCAGGATCGGCATCGCTGATCAGCACGAGGTTCGCGGTTCGCACCTCCGTCCAGCTTCGCTCGAGGATCGGTGTCGAGGCACACGAGGAAAGCGCGAACAGCAGCGCCAGAACCGCGATTGCCCTGCCGGTTCCCCGCACGGGTGTTCTCCCGTTCATGCCGCGAGCCGCCGGCGGGTCACGCGTGCGGCCAGCGCGAGCAGCCCCGCCGAGAGCACGAGGATATAGCCGAGGTCCCAGAGCAACACGGGCGCCCATTCGCCGCGGAACGCGTGCCGCATCAGCCGCACCGGGTGCAGTAGGGGGAGCCCTTCGGCGACCCACAACCAGGCTCCGGAAAGCCGTTCCTCCAGCGGGAAGAACACGTCCGAGAACAGGAACAACGGCGTCAGGAACAGCGTGAAGTAGAAGCTGAACAGGTCGATGCTGGGGATACGCAGCGAGAACGCGATGCCGAGCGCCGCGAACAGCAGGCCCGTCAGCGGGATCAGCGGCAGCGCCAGCAGGGCCGCCGGCAACGGCGCGAGTCCCACGGCGGCGACGACGATCCAGAAGCAGCCGCCGTAGATGCACGAGCGCGTCACCGCCCACAGGATCTCGCCGGCCAGCACGTCGTCGGGCTGGATCGGCGTCGTCAGCATCGCCGCATAGGTCTTCTCGAAGTTCATCCGGACGAACGCATTGTAGGTGACCTCGAAGCTCGCGCCGTTCATCGCCGCCACGGCCACGAGGCCCGGCGCCAGGAACGCGACGTACGACATGCCGGCCATCTCGCTGACGTACGCGCCCACACCGATCCCGATCGAGACCAGGTACAGCAACGGCTCGAAGAAGTTCGGCAGGATGTTGAGCTTCCAGGTACGCCGGTACAGCGCGAGGTTGCGCGACCAGACCGACAGCGCGTAGCGCGACACGCTCATGCGCCGCCCTCGAGCGCCGTGCCGGTCAGCGCGAGGAACACGTCTTCGAGGTTCGCCGGACGCACGACGACGGCGCTCGGATCGCCGGCGCCGCCGCGTTGGCGCAGCGTGTCGAGCAGCGCAGCCGCGTCGTCGGCGAACAGCACGACGCGATTGCCGGAGCGCAGCCGGCGCACGTCGTGCAGCTCCGCCAGCGCCCGCGCCTGCTCGGCGACCGGCAGGTCCAGCTCCAGCGCCTGGAGCGCCAGGTGCTCGCGGATCAGCGCCCCCGGCGCGCCTTCGGCGACGATGCGACCGGCCGACAGGATGGCGAGCTGATCGCACAACCGCTGCGCTTCGTCCATGTAGTGAGTCGTCAGCAGCACCGTCGTTCCGTTGCGCCGCAGCGCGCGGATGCGTTCCCACAACGCGAGGCGTACGGCGGGATCGAGCCCGGTGGTCGGCTCGTCGAGGATCAGCAGCTCGGGCCGGTGGATCAGCGAGACCGCGATCGCCAGCCGCCGCTGGAAGCCGCCCGACAGCGCGCGCACCGGCAGCGTCGCGTGCGCGCGCAGCTCCAGGAAGTCCAGCAGCTCCTCGATCCGCGCTTCGACCTCGGCCCGCGGCAGCCGGTGGTAGCGCGCGAAGATGCGCAGGTTCTCGACGGCGGTCAGCACCTCGACGAGCGCGTTCTCCTGGAGCGTGACACCGAGCCGCATACGTACGCGCCGCGTCTCCTGCGCGAC
>JBDIVR010000062.1:0-12938 GCA_039794265.1 Myxococcota bacterium | reverse complement strand
GGACTTCTTGGCATGATTGGTCATGGCGGTTCCTTCTTGGTGTAGTGACCCCCTCCGTACCACACGGAGGGTGAAGGAGCCGCCGCTCTATTCTTCTAGAAGATCAACCGTTTCTGGGACATCCCCCCCTCGGGCGCGCCGGGTGCGAGCGCCGCGACCGGCAATGCGCGACGCAGCTTCGCCCAGATCTCCTCGGCGAGCTGCGGAACGAGCGGCTCGAGTTCCGCGGCGAGCCGCTCGCGCACGGCGGCGCGGCACTGCAAGCGTCCGTCCGCCACGAGCGTGAGCAGCGCGCCCTCGCGCAGCACGATGCGCGCGAGCCAGCGCGGCAGCTTCAGGCTGCGCATCTCGCGCGCCATCCGGTCGCGGCCGAGATACCAGCCCGCGCCCGCGACGACGAGTCCGCCGAGTCCCCCGATCAGGAAGCCGACGGGACCGGTCGTGTGCAGCAGCGCGACGAGGATCGCCGCGCCGAGGTGATGGCCGAAGCCGCCCGAGAGCGTCGCGACGACGAGCGCTACGCCCGTCGAGACCGCCGCGCCGACGGCGTTCGAGATCTCGCGGCCGACGGCGCCGCCGAGCGCGACCGGCAGCTCGCCTGCGTGGACGGCGACCTTCGACTCGCCGAGGCCGAAGTCCTGCCCGAGCGTGCGCTCGATCGCGCGCTTGAGCGTCGTCTCGAAGGTCGCGCGCGCGCGCCCGAGCTCCGCGTCGAGCTCGGACTGGAACGCCTGACACGCGGCCTCCATCTCGTCTTCCAGCGCCTCGACGCTGCCTCCCTTTGCGCGAAAGTCGCGGAGCTTCGGGACGAGACGTTCGTCGTAGAGACGCAGACACACGAACTCGGCGATCGAGTCGGCGAGCTGCGCGGTGGCGCTGCGGACGTCGTCGCCGATCGCGGCTTCGATGCGTTCGATCTGGACCTTGTGCACGCCGGCGAGCAACTGCTCGAAGTAGGCGCCCTCGAAGTGCAGCGGGATGCGGCGCGCGCGCAGCCGCTGGCGCAGCGTCGCGACGAGCGCGAGCACGATGCGCGGCGCGACGACGAAGAGCCCCGCCGTCACCGCCCACGCGCCGATCCACGCGGCCGCGGGCACGCCCTCGGCGCCCATCATCTGCGTCGCGTCGGCGGCGTCGGGCAGCGGATCGCCGAGCACGAGCCGCGCGGGACCGAGCACGAGGCGCAGCAACGTCGCGACGCTCTCCGGATCGCGCACGAAGGTGCTGCGCCACACCATCGCGTATTCGAAGAAGACGCCGCGCACGAACATGCCCGCGACGGCTCCCACCGCGAGCGCGGCCGCGGATGCGTGCAGCCAGCGCCGCAGACCCGCCGCCGGCAGCGCACCCGCCGCGTCGAGCCACAGTGCCCAGAAGCGCCGCGCGACGGCGCCGGACTGCGAGGCGGTGGCCGCCGTCTCGCGTGCGCCGCGGTGCAGCCGCAAGAAGAAGCTCGGGATCATGCGGCGCAGGAGGAAGCCGCGCGCGCCACCGGGCCGCACCTCGTGCGCGGGCGCGGCGGCCGGTTGCGCGACGACTACGGGCGCCTCCGATCGCACCCGGCGCGCGCGCCACGCGAACGGCGCGATCGCGAGCGCGGCGTAGAGCGCGAGATTCCACGCGACCAGCACCGCGATCGGGTTGTAGAGCACGTGGATCTGCGCGGTCGGACCGAACGAGTTGGCGAGCGCGCCGAGCAGGAAGGGCAGCGCGAGCGCGATGCCAGGCGCGTGCGGTGCGGCGGCGAGTTGCAGCAGCGGCCGATGGCCCGCGAGGTCGTGATCGAGCCGGTGCGCCGCGCGCCGCAGCACCCAGTCCGCTTCGCCGTGCGCGTCCTCCGCGCTCGCGGCCGCGTCGGCTTCGGGCGCGAGTGCGCTCGCCGGCACGGTCTCCTCGATCGCGCGCACGAGCAGGATCTTCGCGGCATCGGTGGCGCGGAGCGGCTTCGTCACCGCCGTCATTCCGCGGCGGCGACGACGATCGATTCGTCGCGCGCCGCGCCGTCGAGCCACGCGGTGACGACGGCGCGATCGACGGCGCCCTGCACGAGGCGGCGCGCCTGCCACAGACGCACCAGGTGGTAGCAGGTCACCGCGAGCGCGAAGCCGGCGACGACGATCGCCATCACCGCGAGCGGCCCGGGATCCTCCTCGAGACTCGTCACGCGCGACGCGACGATCATGCTCGCGCCGATGCAGACCCCGAGCGCGAGCGTCACCGCGAGCGCGACGCGGAGCTGGAACACGCCGCCGCCGGACCCGAGATAGCTCTGCAGCTCGCGGCGCGAGAAGTGATCGAGGAACCAGCCCGTGTCCTCGTCCACGGCGCGCTGGTTCGGCGGCAGCACGCGCTCTCCCGTCAGCGGGTCGATCGCGCTCTCGCCGCGCGCGTGCGCGGCGATGCCGGCGCGGATGCGCTGGTGCGCGCGCTCGTCGATCGGGAAACGCATCGCGACGACGAACGCGAGGGCGGAGAAGAAGGCCGGCAGCAGCGCGAAGATCGCGCGGATCGCCAGCACCACCTCGGGCGTCTGCTCGACGTTCGGCTTGTAGCCGAGCGTGGCGAGCACCGCGATCGGGATCGCCGCGCTCGGGATCGCGACGAACTTCGGTAGCATCGCCCAGAACGCGGTGTACTGGGCCTCGCGGCGCTTGCCGGTGTGCAGCTCGTCGTAGTCGATCACGTCGGCCTGGATCGACGGGCCGAGGAAGAGGCCGGCGCCGAACGACGAACCGGACCAGATGATCAGTGCCAGCGTCGCGAGCGTGTCGCCGCGGTCCAGGAAGAACATGCCGGCGCCGCCGGTGATGCCGAACGCGAAGCTCGCGAGCCACGTCGGCTTCTTGCCGAAGCGGCGCGCGGCCCACATCCACACCGGCAGGAACAGGAAGCCCGCGCCGAAGTACGCCGCGAGATAGGTGGCGAGCCAGCCGGCCTCGTTCTCGGGCCGGATCACGTAGGCGTTGAAGAACGGCATGAAGGTGCCGGGGATCGCGCCGGCGGCCGAGCCGACGACGTAGGAGCCAAGCAGCACGCGGAACGGCTGGTTGCGCAGCGCGCGCCGCACGCCCGGTACGAACGGGTTCGACGTGCGCGTCGCGAACTCCGGCCGCTCCTTGACGCGCGCGGCGAGGATCCAGCACGAGACCGCGAGCGCGATCGCGAACACGAAGCCGAGATCCGCAAAGGCCTGGCGCTCCGTGAGTCCGCGTGTGCTGATCAGCGCGCCGGGCGCCGCCGCGGCGATCACCGTGCCGAGGATCGCGAACGCCTCGCGATAGCCGAAGAGGCGCGTGCGTTCGTGGTAGTCGAGCGTCAGCTCCGGCCCGAGCGCGTAGTGCGGCAGCGCATACACCGTATGCAGGACGAAGTAGGTGACGAACGAGATCGCGAACCACGTGGAGGCCTGGCCGACGTCGAGCCACTCGGGCGGCGCGAAGAGCGCGTAGAAGGCGATCGCACAGAGCGGCGCGCCGAGCGCGATGTACGGACGCCGCCGCCCGAAGCGCGAGTGCGTGCGGTCCGAGAGCCAGCCGACCAGCGGATCCGAGAGCGCGTCGAGAGCGCGCGCGCCCGCGATGCCGATCGCGAGGAAGCCGAGCGGCACGCCGACCACGTCGGAGTAGAACTTCGGCAGGTGGATGTAGATGGGGACCAGCATCGCGGCGCCGGCGAAGCTCGGGAGTCCGTACAGGAGCAGGAGAGAGAGCGGGAGGCTTTCTCTCTGGCGCGCGCCCTCTTCCACTCCGGCTCCCCACTCCTACTCCCGGGACCGACTCCCGGGATCCCGCCCCGCTGGACAAATCCGCCAGGGCCGATCGTTGCGTGGCTGCGCCGTCGGGAGCAGCCGGCGGAGGATGGCGCGCCGCGCGGCCGGTTGCGAGGCACTCCGGGGCCGCGCGCGACGCCGGTGTGCGATGCTGCCCGCACGCCGACGGGAGTTTCGATGACGGACACGCTCGCCCCGCGCCGGATCCTCGGCGTGCTGGTGCCCTGGTTCAACACGGCCGTGCAGCCGGAGCTCGACGCGCTGCGCCCGGCCGGCGTCAGCAACCAGACGGCGCGTTTCACGCTCGACGCGAAGGTCGTGGAGGACGTCGGCGACGCCGCCGCGAAGCTGATGGCCTGCGCGCCCGACGCGCTGCTGATCGGCCTCGCGACCGAGTCCTTCCCGAACGGGCTCGCAATGCTCGAATCGGTCGCCGCCAATCTCTCACAGCGCTGCGAGCGTCCCGTCTTCACCGCCTCGCACGCGCCACACCTCGCGCTGCGCGCGCTCGGCGCGCGACGCATCGGCGTGGTGACTCCGTTCGACGCCGCCGCGAACGAGCGCGTGCGCGCCGCCTTCGAGACGGCCGGCTTCGAGGTCGCGCGCATCGCGGGTCTCGCGTGTCCGAGCATCGACGCGATCGGGCGTACGCCTGCCGACGCGATCCGGCGCGTCTTCGGAGAAGCCGACGGCGACGGCGCAGAGGCGCTGGTGCAGGTCGGCACGGGGCTCCCCGTGCTGCACCTCGTCGCATCGCTCGAGCAGACGCACGGCAAGCCGCTCGTCGCGTGCAACGCGGCGCTCTACTGGCAGGCACTGCGCGCACTCGGCGTCGCGGACGCCGCGACTGGCTTCGGGCGCCTGCTCGCGGAACACTGAACGTCGCGATGTCGAACTCGAAGCTCGTCTACTCCTCCGAGCACGGCCGCGTGTGCCGGCAATGCGGCCGGCCGACCGCCGTCTGCAAGTGCAATGCGAAGGCGGCGGCAGCGGCCGCGGCGAGGCCCGGCGGTCACGTCGTGCGCGTCGGTCGCGAGACCAAGGGCCGCAAGGGCAAGGGCGTCACGGTGGTGACCGGCGCGCCGATCGGCGGCGACGCGCTCGACGAACTCGCTTCGAAGCTGAAGCGCCTGTGCGGTTCGGGCGGCACCGTGCGCGACGGCGTGATCGAGATCCAGGGCGACCACCGCGACCTGCTCGTCGCGGAACTCACCAAGCTCGGATGGACCGTCAAGAAGTCTGGCGGCTGAGCACTCCGATCGCGTGGGACGCCGCGGCGAGGTACGCCGGCGACGGCGCGATTGCGTGCTCGCGCAGGCAGGCCTCCGTGAACTTGATCGCATGGTCGTCGTGGGTCGCGATCGCGCGCGCGACGATCGACTCGGCCGACTCGCGCGGCGCCTCGATCTCCCCGACGACCGCCTGTCGTGACCCGAACGCCGCGTAGAGCGCGCTGCTCGACTGCCACGCGTAGCGCGTCGCGGCGCGCAGATCGTCCGGCGCGAGAACCGGCGCGATGCCGCGCAGCGCCGCGATCGACGTGACGCCGTGCACGAACACGATCGTCGTCAGGAAGTCGCGCGCATTGGCGAGATACACCCGCGCGAAGCCCTCGGTCAGCGCGGAGAGCAGGGCCTCGGCCGGCGGCGCGACGTCGAGCAGGTCGAGCACGCCGGCGAACGGCGCGAAGCGATCCAGCCCTTCGAGCGACGACACGATCGTGCCGGTGAAGACGCGTTCGCCCGCCGGCACGAGCGGCACCGCGGCGATCGCGTCGCGCACCGGGTGACGGCTCTGCTTCGCGGCGCCCGTCGGCAGCGTCTGGTAGTTGGCGGCCCACGACGCGAGCGCGTCGCCGAGTTCGCGCACGCGCAGCGGCGTTTCGCCGTGCGCGAGCGCGCGCGCCGCGTGACCGACGCGCAGCACGCCGTGCGTCGCGGCCGCGCAGTAGCCGGACGCGAGCCGCGCAGTCCAGCGCGCGAGCACGTCCCGCCACGGCGCGTCCGCCAGCTCGTTCTCGAAGAACGCGTTCCAGTCGCCGGTGCGCTCGGGCTTCGCGAGCGCGGCGCGCCACGCGCTGCGTTCGATCCGTTCGCGTGGGGCGGGCCGCGGCAGCAGCAGATGCCGGTAGGTGTCGAGCCACGGCAGCGTCGCGTCGGCGCGGCCGAGCGCGGCGAGCGCCTCGACCACCATCGGCGCGTGGCTCGTCATGCCGTTCGAGAGATCCGGCCCGAAGCCGGCGAGCTGCTCGAGCGCCGCATCGAGCTGCGAGTAGTCGGAGGAAGCGTCAGCGCGCACCGTCGCTCTCCTTCCCCATTGCGATGCCGTCGAAGCTCGCGTCGTTTCGCTTCGCCGGGTCCGCGGAACGGTACTCGACGAACTCCCAGTCGTTGCCTTCGGCGTCGTGGAAGTAGACGCGCGTGCGATACGGATGCGTGTTGGGCACCGTCGATTCCGCGTAGCCGGCGGCGTCCGCGACCTCGAAGCCGAGATGGTTGAGGCCCGGGCGGCCGGTGTAGGGCGTCCACGGCTCGCCCGTCGCGGCTTCGACGAACGCGACGTAGGCGTCGTCGTTGCCGACGTGCGCCCAGCGCAGACCGGCGTCCCATTCGCCCTCGGCGCGCACGCGGAACTCCGGGAAGGCGGTGCGCAGGAAGCGGATCCCCGCGTCGAGATCGCGGACGGCGAGGTTGGCGTGTTCGAGTCGGACGGTCATCGCAGTGTCTCCTTCGTCGGGCGTCGTGGGAGCAGCATCGACCGGATGCGGACATCAAAACAACCACATGGCCATTGAACTGTCAGGTGGCTATCGTGGCACCACGATGGACACCACGGCGACCACCGCGACGAACCTCGGATCCAACGTGCGGCGGCTGCGGGAGGCTCGCGGGCTCTCGCAGCAGCAGATGGCGAAGCTGGCCGATCTGCCGCGACCGACCTGGGCGAGTCTCGAATCCGGCTCCGCGAATCCGACGCTCGCCGTGCTGCTGCGCGTCGCGGGCGCGCTGCAAGTCTCGATCGAGGAGCTGATCGGCCCGCCGCGCACCGCGGCGCGACTCTACGCCGCGAGCGAAGTGCGCGTGAAGAAGCGCCAGGGTGCGCAGCTGCGGCCGCTGCTGCCCGAGTCGCTGCCGGGCCTCGACATCTCGCGCATGGAGTTGGCGCCCGGCGGCATGATGGCGGGCATCCCGCACACCGCGGGCACACGCGAGTATCTGACCTGCATCAGCGGACGCATCGAGCTCGCGGCCTCGGGCGAGCGTTGGGAGCTCGGCCCCGGCGATGTGCTGGTGTTCCGCGGCGATCAGCGCCACGGCTACCGCAATCTCGACGCGCGCCAGCCCGCGGTCGCGATCAGCGTCGTCTGCTTCGCGCCCGGAGGAGGACCGGCATGACCCACCCGATGCGCATCCGTCTCACCGACGAGCGCCGCGAGCGCATGCTGCGCGGCACGCAGCGCTTTCTCGCCGAAGCGCTCGATCTCGAAGTCGGCGAGCTCGCCGCGACGCGCGTGCTCGACTTCTTCGTGAAGGAGCTCGGCGCGCCGGTCTACAACCAGGCGATCCAGGACGCGCGCGCGTTCCTGCAGGGCAAGCTCGACGACCTCGAAGGCGAGTTCTACGAGCCCGAACGACCGTACGATCGTTGAGCTGATAGAGTCCGCGCGTGCGCCAGGAGGAATCGGGATGACGCTGCGGATCGGCGGTGCGGGACTCGGCCGGACCGGAACCACCTCGCTGAAGGTCGCGTTGACGCAGCTGCTCGGCGGCCCGTGTCACCACATGACGGAACTCTTCGCGCATCCCGAGCAGATCCCGCTCTGGGACGCCGCGGCGAACGGACGCATGCCCGACTGGCACGCTCTCTTCCGCGACTACCGCGCCGCCGTCGACTGGCCCGCCGCGGCGTACTGGCCCGAGATCAGCGCTGCGTTCCCCGACGCGGTGATCCTGCTCTCGACGCGCGATCCCGAGTCGTGGTGGAAGAGCGCGAACGACACCATCTTCCAGGCCATCCCGAAGAGTCCCTCTCCCGAGTGGCGCACCATGGTGATGACGATGATGCGCAACCGCTTCACCGATCGGCTCGACGACAAGGCCGCGTGTCTCGCCGCCCACGATCGCTGGTACGCCGACGCCCGCGCGCGCATCCCGAAGCATCGCCTGCTCGAGTGGACCGCGAAGGACGGCTGGGGCCCGATCTGCGAGCGACTCGGCCTGCCGGTGCCCGCGGAGCCGTTCCCGCGCGTCAACACCACCGAGGATTTCCAGGCGATGATCCGCGCCACGCCGCCCGCTCCGTGAGCGACGCCGACGCGGTACTCGAAGTCGCGGTGCTCGACGTGCGTGCGGGCGAGAGCGACGCGTTCGAGACGGCCTTCTCCGAAGCGCGACGCATCATCGCGTCGATGCCCGGCCACCAGCGCCACGAGCTGCGCCGCTGCATGGAGAATGCAGACCGCTATCTGCTGCTCGTCTGGTGGGACTCGCTCGAAGCACACACGGTGGGCTTCCGAGGCTCACCGGAATACCAGCGATGGAAGGCGCTGCTCCACCGCTTCTACGATCCGTTCCCGGTCGTCGAGCACTACGCCACGCCTCTCTAGGTGACGAGTCGCGCGCGATGCATGCGTGCAGCCTTCACGCCGCGCCTTTCTGCACCGCGGACATGTAGGCGCGCAGAACGGCGTTCATCCGCGACTGATAGCGTGGCCCCTGCTGCTTGAACCAGAGCAGCACGTCCTCATCGACGCGAAGAGAGATCGGCTGCTTGGGGACCGGATGGACGATCGATGCGCGAGCGAAGAAGTCCGCCGGAAGATCGGCCAGCTCGGGAGGTGAGGTTCGCCGGATCGTGGTCTCCGACGCGTTCCGGAGGCTGGCGAGCTTTGCACGCCCCCGGCGAGGTTTCTCACTCTTGCGAGAGGGCTTGGAAGTACGCCTGGCGCTCACGTTGGTTGCTCGATCGAGCCGAGATGATGCGGCGGATGACACCGCCGGCCTCGGCTCGGTCGGTGAAGACGACGGTGAGAGGAATCCCCTGCGCCACCCCGATGGCGACGATCCGTCTCTCTCCGTAGTCCCGGCGGTCGTCTTCGCGCTCCAACGTGGGACCCTCGAAAATGAGCGTCGCGAACTCGAGGTCGAACCCGCGATCCCTCAGGTTCTGCGCACTCTTCCAGTGATCCCATGAGAAGCGCACGGAACATACTTTCGTATATACACCTGTCAAGCCGCCGCAGCCGGCGGTCGCTCGGCTCGGCCCGCTTGTCGGCGGGGCTCCCGGCTAGAGCGGCCTCCGCCAGGCGCAGGCCCCGATTCACCGACCTGGAGATTCGAAAGCTAGTGAGGCTCGGCTCGAACCTCCATGTGAACGCGGAGCTACGCCGCCGACCGCCGCCTCTACGCGGCGTTGCGTCGCGAGGGCCCGTTCCTGCATGGTGGACTGCGGATGTCTGGAGCGAAGGACGGCGCTGCTTAGCGTCTATCGTCGCGCGAGCAGATCTTCGACCCGCACTTCGTCTTCGATCAGCAGCTCGATGACTTCGCGCAGATTGATGGCGAGTTCGTCGAGGGTCGCTCCCTGAGAGTGTGCGCCGGGGAGTCCGGGAACGTGTCCTACATAGAGACCTGTCTCAGCGCACTTCTCGACGACGGCGGTGAACTTGCGCACGGTGGGCGTCTCCTGCGGGTGAACCCAATCTAGCGCGCCCGACACTCCGTGCGGCACGGTGTCTGGCCGTTCACGACGACCGTGAAGAGGCGTTTCCCGCCGCCGCCTTCCCCGCGCGGCGGCCGAAGAAGGTGCCGTCGCCGAGCGAGAGGCCGCTCGAGTAGCCGCCGACCGAGAGACCCGACGTCGCGCGGCCGGCGGCGAAGAGACCGGGAATCGCGTCGCCCTCGGGATCGAGCACGCGACCGTCGATGTCGGTGTGCAGCCCGCCGAGCGTGAACGCGGCATAGATCGACGCGTCCACCGTGCAGTCGAACGCGCCGAACGGCGCGCGAACGAGCGGCGTCACGTATTCGGCCGCCTTGCCAAAGACCGGATCAGCGCCGCGCGCCGCGTGTTCGTTGTAGAGCGCGAGCGTCGCTTCGAGAGCGCCGGCCGGCAGCCCGAGCTCGTGCGCGATCTCGGTCGGCGCCTCGCCGACCGCAGCGACGCGACGCGGATACTCGGGCTTCTCGAAGATCGCGTCGTCTACGATCAGCCACGCGCGGCCGCCGGCGTGGAAGAGCGCGTACTCGCCGAGCCGGCCGTAGTACGCGTCCTCGTTGACGAAGCGCTGACCGCGCGCGTCCACCAGCACGCCGCGCTTCAGACCCCACGGCTGCGTCGCCGGCAGCGAGATCGACGCCTTGTCGAGGTGACGCGTCGCCGCGCCGGCTGCGATCCCGAGCTTGATGCCGCTGCCGTCGTCGCCCTCGGCGCCGACGCGGAACGAGCATAAGAGGTTCACGCTGCGTTCCCCGTCAAGGTCCGGGTAGGGACGCTATGACAAATCCCGAGGGGAGCCGCGACGGGCCGGATCATCGCGCCGCCGTCTCCACCGCGCGCAGCACCGACGCCAGCTCGCTCGCTTCGGCGGGGCCGGCCCACTCGATCTGGATCCCATTCGGAAGCCGGATCCGGTAGCGCGTCGCCGGCGACTCCACCGGAGCCCGCAACGTTCCGACCTTCTGGAACCGTACCGCCGTGTCACGTGCCGGCGCGTCGCGCTTCGCAACCGTAGCCATCGGCGGGAGTGCGCCGAGACTGCGCAAACGCTTCGCCGATTGGTAGAAGCCATGGACCGAGAGCCGGTTCGCCTTCGCGTAGACCTTCCCCGTCTGGCCCGATGCCTGGCACGCCTCGTGGTGGCCCAGCCAGAAGCGATCCCGCTCCGTCAGCTTGCCCGTGCCTCTCGCCTGCGACTTGCTCGCCATTCCCAACCCTCCTTGGCCGAGAGAGTGGAGGCGTGGGGGCCCGGGCGAAACCTGGGGTTCGTTGAGCGCTTACGCTTCCCGGGCCCGCTCGGGCTCGAAGGTGAGGGCCTTGAAGAAGTAGCGGCGGCAGTGGCTCCAGCAGCCGACCTCGACGACGCTGGAGGGCCCAGTTCCCTTCGGGACCGACCGCCGGCTTCCAGGAATACCCATTGTCGGTAGTGTCCGACACGTTTTGGGTCGATCGATCGTAAGTGCGCGTCGAACGAAGGTTCTCGCGCCCTCTCGAACTGTCAACGACTTGAACTGCTAACGCTGCTTCGGACAGCCTTCCCGGAATCTTTCGCGGGAGTTACCACTCGACGGTTGGATTGCTTCGCAACGGCCAGACCTGCCAGCGGAAAGCTCCGGGGGACAAGGCTGACGGACTCCCTTCTCGCAGCAGCCAGAGCTCCGCACTTGCGCCTTCGAGGCCGGATTCCAAGACCGTTTCGGGAACTGCGAATCGTTCCGACGAGGCGGCGGACGGACCGGTTTCGAAGCGCAGCAAGGCCACGAGTCGCTGGTCCCGGAACACCCCCGCGAAGAGCTCGGCTCCGGATCGCGGCGGATCGGCCCAACGCACTTCGACTTCGCTCTCGGGATTGCTCCGAGGAACGAATCGAACCGTCGCCGCCACCGGGGCTTCGATGCCAGCGGCTGCGCGTGCGGCGAGGTAGCGCGCCAGGTCGGAAGCCGCGTCGTTCGAGTCCTCTTCCGCCAGCCGTTCGCGGCCACGCAGGACCGCGCGTTCGAGCTCGCCCAGCCGGAAGTGGATCTCGGCCAGGGCCTCGATGGCCTCCGAGTCCGGCTCCGGCGTGGCTCCGTCCAAGAGGACGTCGCGGGCGACGGCGAGCCGCGTGCGTCCCGGAGCCGAATCGTGGGCCAACGTGAGGGCGGCGGCGACTTGGATCTCACGCGATGACCCGGGGTGGGTCAGAAGGCGGACGACGGCGTCGAGTCCGGCCTCCCGTCCCATCGCGAGCGCTCGGTGAAGGCCCACGGCGGTCGACAGCACGGCGATCAGGACAGCAGCGACGAAAGCCACGGAAAGACCGACCTCCCGCCTACTCGTGACCCGATCTCTCGAGAGCATCCATCCGACGACCGCCGCGCCAGCCGCGAATCCACCGAGATGGCCAGCCCAGCTGAAGCGGGGCAGCAGCCACGGCATGGGCACCAGACTCAGGACGACCAGTAGCGAAATCGGACTGCGCGCTCGTCTGACTTGCTCCGGAAGCCGCTCCGGCCTTGTCCAAAGGACTACTAGCAGTCCGCCGATCACTGCCCAACCGGCCGACGATGAACCGACGATGACTGATGCCGAATGGAACCAAGCCCCCGCGATCCCACCAACGAGCACCCCCGTGACGACGACAACTACCAAGCGGCGGGCGCCCAGACTCGTTTCGAGCGTCGCGCCGAACAGAGCGAGCAAGGATGCATTCAAGTAGGCATGCGCGGGTCCACCGTGAAGTAGGACGCGGGTGAACAGACGGTCTGGCTGGGTCAGCGTCTCCGGCCACCCTGGGAGCCCACCCGCAGCGAGGAGATCGACGGGCTCGATCGGGATGTCGAGCAGGTACTGGAGGCCGAACGCCACCATGACGAGAGCGCCCAAGCAACTCGCGACTCGAGGGGGCCAGATTGCTGCTCGCCACGTCTCTTCCTTCGCCATGCTCAAGGTGCGCTCCCTAGCGTCGCATCGCCGAAGTCTCCCAATTGGCAGCTATCGGCATTTCCCGCTCGGCTCAGATCATCGACCGCCGCCGGTATAGCAATGCTGCACCGAGGAGAGCCTGCAGCGGTACCAGCAAGAACAGCCAACGGTGAGCGCTCGGCAGGTCCGTGAGAGCAGACGGGGAACAGCCACCAAAGCCTCCGCCACCACCGCTAACACTGCCGCCACCGCCACCGGTGCCGGCACTGCCGCCACCGCCACCACCGCTGCCGCCGCTGCCGCCGGTGCCACCGCCTCCGCCGCCACCACCGCCGCCACCACCGCCGCCGCCGCCGCCGCCACCGGGAACATCACCGCCGCTGGCGCCACCTGGACCGCTGCCCAAGGCGGTACCCACGGAGGGGATGTCCCAGAAACGGTTGATCTTCTAGAAGAATAGAGCGGCGGCTCCTTCACCCTCCGTGTGGTACGGAGGGGGTCACTACACCAAGAAGGAACCGCCATGACCAATCATGCCAAGAAGTCC
>JBDIVR010000061.1:0-13788 GCA_039794265.1 Myxococcota bacterium | reverse complement strand
CCCGGCCCCTTGGTTGACGCTCAGTCGAGATCGGACAGGGCGTCGCTGTCGGAGAAGCGGTAGCCGACGCCGCGGACGGTCTCGACGCAGCCCTTGGCTTCGGCCAGCTTGCGGCGGATCGACTTGACGTGTGCGTCCACGACGCGATCCGTGTGCTCGGACTCGGAGCCCCACACGCGAAGAATGAGCTGCTTGCGGGTCAGCACACGACCGGCGTGGCGGATCAGTGCGCTGAGCAACTGGTATTCGCGCGGCGTGAGCTCGAGTCGGCGATCTCCGACCATGACGGCGCTTGCGGCCGCATGGATCCGCACGAGCCCCTGGGACGGCACGGAGGCAGGGTCGGAGATCCCGTTCTGCGGCGCCGCGCGCCGGAGAACGGCTCCCACCCGCGACGCCAATTCCCGCCCGAAGAAGGGCTTGGCGAGGAAGTCGTCGACGCCGGCTTCGAAAGCCAGGATCCGATCGATCTCGCTGGCGTAGCCGGTCACCATCACCAGGCCGGTCTGGCGGATCGACGAGTTCTCGCGAATCAAGCGACACAGGCCGAGCCCCGAGAGATCCGGCAGCAGCAGCTCCGTCACGATGACGTCCGGCTTCTCCAGGCACGCAGAGTCGAACGCTTCCCCACCGCTCGCGGCCGCTCTCAGCTCGACCTGCGGGCCCTCGAGGCACTCAGCGATGCGCTTGCGCCAATCCGGATCGCCGTCTACGACGAGAATGTGCTTCGACGCGCCCACGAGAATCCTTCGAAAACGGAGAGCTTGATCCTCGAATGTGACGATTGGTCGAAGGCCGCGAGTCGAATCCGCGAAACCGCAGGCGGCTGCAGGCTCCGTGGTTGCCTTCGCGCCGGCGGACTCCTGATCGGCTTCGCGGCGGATTGCCTAGTCGCAGCTCCGCCCGACGGCGAGATCGAGGAGCAAGCCGCTCAGACCCGGCTCGTTCGACGTGACGTCGGCGAACTCGCGCCACGTGCCGCCGGTGCGGCTCACGAGCGAAGGCTCTCCATCGACATTCGACGACAGACCACGGTCTCTGGCGCCTGCGTGGATCGAGACCAGCCGAATCCCGTGCTCCTCGAGAGCGCTGGCGACCAGCGCGAAGGACGCGGTCGCGGGGGTGCCGTCACTGAAGACCGCCGGTGGCTCGAGGAACGTGTCATCGGTGATGAGCAGCAGGACTCTGCGCGCATCCCGCCGGAACGGGAACTCCGTGGCCGATCGGTACAGCGCAGCGAGGCTGTTCTCCTGAAAGTCGAAGTTCAGTTGATGTCGCGGGAGATCGAAGTTCGGGGTCCCGGTGTCCGGGTCGAGTTGAGTGTCGAGTTCGCGGAGGAATTCCGCGGGATCCAGGAAGGCGCCGCCTCCGTGCACGAGCACGTCGTTCACGAACGTCGTGAGGCCGATCCTCAGATCTCCACCGGCTGCCGGGACGGAATCGAAGAGCTGCCGGACGGCGTCGCGAAGGCGCGGCAGCGTTCCCATCGTCGTCGAAACATCCAGCACGACGACGAGGTCCAACGGCCTGAAGCTCTCCCGGGCGTCGCGGCGCTCGGAGGCGACGGCGATCACTTCCAAGCGGTACGCCGCGAGCGGAGATTCCGCCGTGAAGATCTCGATCGGGCCCGAGGCGTCGCCCACCTCCGCCGGGGCGAAGTGGAGATCGACGAAGTGACTCCTGCCAGCCGCGATGTCCAGCGGGAAGTCGCCGGCAACGCGCAGCGCATCGTTCGGGGTCTCGACGCGATCGATCCGGAGTGCGGAATCGGAACCCGAATTCTCGAACTTCAGCACGACGCTTCGAACGCAACCCTCGAGCGTGTCGGCCACCCGGACGGGATCCGGCGTGACACGGAGCGTTCCCTCATACGGCGGGTTCCCGCTCGCCGGCACCGTTTCAGGCGCTGGACCGATTCCGCTCGAGCAAGCCGACGAGGCGACGAAGGCGATGACGACGAGAATGCGACTCTGCATGCGGGCGCTCCGGTGGGAACGGAGGCGGTCCGGTCTCGTTCCGCGGGATGACAGGGCGGGCCTCGCGCGTGTGCGGGTCGCGGAGGGTGACGGGCGCCAGGCAAGGACGTGTTTCGATTGCATGAAGTTTCGTGACAGAAGAGGGAAGAATCGACGGGAAGAGAGACGACCTCGACGTTCGTCGCAATTGATGGACGGTCCGCGTTGTCCGTGGGCCTTCGCGGGGAGCGAGATCGCCGCGAGGGGGTCCCCGGGCGCACTCGCGAGATCGATCCGGTCGTCCGCGTGTGGGAACCGTGAAGTCTATTGCTCCGAAACGTCACGCATGAGCCACCGAGCGCGAAAGGGCTCCCGGTATCCTGCGGTTGTTCGCAGCCGGCACGGCCGACTCCGTCGTCGTCGCGCGGCTTGGGCTCCACGACGCCCTCGTGGACGCGGGAGGAACCTCCATCTTGCCGATCCCCCGGTTCTCGCTCGTCGTTGGCGTGGCGCTGTCGACCCTCGCGACCGCCGTCGTCCACGACGGAGCATCTGCACAGAGTGGCGTCACGGGCGTCGACGAGTTCCGCGCCCGGATGGAGAAATGGGTCGAGGCTCGCAAGTTGATCTCCGAGGAGCAGTCGGACTGGGAGGTCGACCGCGAGTCGCTGGAGGCCACGCGGGACCTTCTCCGGCAGCAGAAGGAAACGCTCACCGCGAGCATCACCGAGCTGGAGGAGACCAGTACCGCGGCGGATGAGGAGCGTCGCGAGCTGCTGCTGCAGCGCGGCGAGCTGCAGCGGGCGCGCGGCGTGCTGGCAGATCGCATCCGTGCGATGGAAGAGGAAGTCCTCGCGATCGCGCCGCAGCTGCCGGTACCGCTGCAGCAGAAGCTCGAGCCGCTGTTGGTGCAGATCCCGAAGGATCCGGAGAGCGCCAAAGCGCAGCTCGGTCAACGCTTGATGAACGTCCTCGGGGTACTCGGCCAGACCGAGAAGTTCAACGGCGCCGCCACGATGGTCGCGGAGACGCGCGCCCTCGACGGCGAGCAGAAGGTACAGGTCCGCACGCTCTACTGGGGTCTCGGACAGGCGATCTACGTGGACGGTCAGGGCGTGCATGCCGGCATCGGACGGCCGGGACCCGATGGCTGGGAGTTCTCCGAGCAGCCGGACTTCGCGCGCGACGCGAAGCGCCTGCTCGACGTCTACGAAGGGAACGCCGACGTGATCAGCTTCGTGAAGATCCCTGCCGCGATCGAATAACCCGTTTCTCAGGGATGCCCCCACCGCATGTTGACCCCCATATCCTCACTGCACCGCGCCGCTCGTGCGAGTCTGCTCGCGTTCGTGGCGCTCGGCATCTCGTTCGGCACGCCTGCGCAGGGCGAAAGCTTCTCGAGCGCCAGTCAGACCGTCGACCAACGGCTGACGGGCGCGCTCGACGAGCTCGGTACGGTGCGGGACCGGATCGCCAAGGAGAAGGTTCCTCTCTCGCGTCAGGTGTCGGAGCTCGAGGAGGAGGTCCTCGGCCTCCGTCAGCAGCAGGCCGAGCTGCTGAAAGTCCGGGACAGCCGCACGATCGATCTCGGCTCGCTTCGCAAGCAGGTCGAGTCGCTGACCGAGCAGGATGAGTTCATCGCCAGCCGGCTCGACGAGTTCGTGCGCGACTTCGAGGGCCGACTGAACATCAGCGAGCTGCCGCGCTTCGAGACGCTGACCGCAGCCGCCAAGCTGGCCGGGAAGAACGCGAACCTCGACGCCGAGGGCAAGCGCGACGCCCAGATCGAGGTGGTGAGCGCTGCCCTCGGACGCCTGCGCGATCAGCTCGGCGGACAGAGCTTCGCCGGTGCGGCGCTGAGCCCGGAGGGCGTCCTGACCGATGGGAAGTTCCTTGCGCTCGGTCCGACGGTGTTCTTCGTCAGCGACGATGGCACCGTCAGGGGTCTGATCGAGAGCCAGCTGAACGCCGCCGATCCCGTCGCGGTGTCCCTGCCTGAGGATCTGACGGCTGGTCTCGCGGCGATCGCGACCAACGGCATCGGCGCGCTCCCGCTCGATGCCACGCTCGGCAAGGCGCTCAAGACGGAGAAGGCGCGCAAGACGCTGCGCCAGTACCTCTCCGACGGCGGCCCGGTCGGCCTGGTGATCGTCTTCCTCGGTCTCTCCGCGCTGGGCCTCGCGATCTTCAAGAGCGTCGAGATCCTCCGCTTCGAGGTGGCGGAACCCGAGCGTCTCGACGGCATCCTCGGCGAGCTGGCGAAGGGCGATGCCTCCGCTGCGCGGCAGCAGGCGCTGCAGGTCCGGGGTGTCGCAGGCGACATCCTCAGCACTGGTGTGGAGCATGCCGGTGAGAAGCGCGGCGTGCTCGAGGAGCTGCTGTTCGAGAAGATCCTCCAGGTCCGGCCGACCCTCGAGCGCTTCCTGCCGTTCCTGGCCATCGCGGCCGCCGCGGCGCCGCTCCTCGGGCTCCTCGGCACGGTCACCGGCATGATCAAGACCTTCGAGCTGATCACGATCTTCGGCACCGGCGACGCGCGCAGCCTGTCCTCGGGAATCTCCGAGGCGCTCGTCACGACGGCGGCCGGGCTGATCGTCGCGATCCCGGCTCTGGTCGTGCACGGGGCGCTGTCGCGGATGGCGAAGCACAAGCTCGGCATGCTCGAGCAGCTGTCCGTCGCGTTCGTCAACGGCGTCGCGGCGATCCGGCACACCGCCGAGCGTTGATCCACCGCCCCCTTTCGGCGGCGGCGACGATGAAACCGGTTCGAACGAGGACTGCGAGCGATGGACAGGATCTGGCACATCTGGATGGGCGGCGGCTGGGTGATGATCCCGCTGTTCCTGCTGGCGGCGTTGCTCTACACGCAGGCGTTCCAGTTGCTGCTCTACGTGCGGCGGTCTCAGCTCGACGAGTCCACGCAGATGCATTGGTGGGATTGGATCCGCAACCCAGAGAAGGCCGAGGGTCGCGTCGGAGACGTGATCCAGTACACGCAGACGGACGTGTCTTCGGCGAAGCAGGTGCGCAACCGCTTCGACGAGATCCGGGCGGCCCTGCTCTCGCTGATCGAGCGACGCGCGCGATTCGTCGCGACGCTGGTGGCTACGGCGCCGCTGCTGGGTCTGCTCGGTACGGTGATGGGCATGCTGCAGACGTTCTTCGGCCTCGCGACGAGTGCCGGCACGGAATCGGCCGGCGTCATCGCGTCCGGCATTTCGGCGGCGCTGGTCACCACCCAGACCGGTCTGACGATCGCGCTGCCCGGCCTGTTCCTCGTCATGATCATCCATCGCCAGCGTCACCGGCTCGAGGCGCGGCTGGCGCGCCTCGAAAGCCTCACGCTGAGCCACCTCAGGTTCGAGTAGGACGCGATGGCGAGACGCAGCATCCTCAGTGACGACGACGACGTGAAGATCGATCTTTCGTCGATGATCGACTGCATCTTCATCCTGCTGATCTTCTTCATCGTGGCGACGGTGTTCGTCGAGGAAAAAGGCCTGCAGGCGAGCAAGCCGGATGCGGCGGTGACGGCCACGGAGGACGAGAGCGAGACCGTCATCCTCCAGATCACCGCCGACAACCGGGTTCTGGTGCAGGACGAGGAGGTCGGGATCGGAGAGGTCGCCGGCCGCGTCCAGACGAGTCTCGTCGACGAGACGACGCCTGTGGTGATCCGTGCCCACCAGAGTTCCGACCACGGCGTCTTCGTCGGCGTGTGGGATGCTGCCCGCCGCGGCGGCGCCGAGATCCTGAGTTTCAGCACCGTCAACTGACGCGTCGGCGCCGCAGGCCGGCGCGCGTCGCTGGCGACAGGACACCGGAACGAGATGGCTCGAAGAAGCATCCTCAGCGAATCTGACGCCGACGTCCAGCTCGATCTCTCGCCGATGATCGATGCCATCTTCATCCTGCTGATCTTCTTCATCGTGACGACGGTGTTCGTCGAGGAGCCGGGCGTCGAGATCCTGCGGCCCGACGCGACGATCGCCCAGGACCTCGAGAAGAACAGCATCCTCATCGCCATCTCGGCCGACAACAAGGTCATCTATGGAGGCAAGGAGCTGGGGGTGGCGGGCGTCGGCGCCCGCGTGAAGCAGATGCTGATGCAGGACGATCTCCCGGTGATCATCCAGGCCGACAGCCTGTCCGACCACGGCGTCTTCTCGGACGTCTGGAGCGAGATGAAGAGTGCCGGAGCGACGAAGATCAGCATCTCGACGCGCAGAGACTAGACGCGGTCATGGGCAAGCGAACGTTCCAGCTGCCGCCGGTGCGCGGCGAGTTCCGCACCAGCCTTCTGCTGGGTCTCGCCTTCGCCGTGGGTCTGTTCTTCTTGATGGCGCTCACGCAGATGCTCGGGAATGTCCGCCCTTCGGAGGATCGGCTCGAGGAAACGATGATGGCGTTCGAGCCGCCGGAGATCGAGGAGCTCGACATCGAGCCGCCGCCGGTGGAGGAGGAGCCACCGCCGGAACTCGAGGAAGAGCCTCCGCAGCTGTCGCTCGATCAGCTCGACATCGCTCTCAATCCAGGGACAGGAGGCTCGCTCGCGGGAGATTTCGCGCTGCCGAAGATCGAAGTCGACACGGACCGGATGAATCGGGACTTCGTGGACTTCTCGAACCTCGATCAGGTTCCGCGTCCGATCGGTGTCACGGGGCTCAATTTTCCGCAGCGGTTGCTGAAGAAGAAGGTCAATGGCCGGATCGTGCTGCTGCTCAAGTTGAGCCACGAAGGAAAGGTGATGGACGTGGAGGTCGCCGCCTCCACGCTGCCGGATTTCGACGACTTCGTGGCCGGAGAGGTGAAACGGTGGAAGTTCACGCCGCCGACGCAGCAGGGAAAGCCCGTCAATGCGCAGGCCCGCCTGCCGATTCCGATCCAGATCAACTAGGGAATGCCGCCATGCGAATCGCTCTCGGTGCTCTCGGCGTCCTGCTGCTCGCCCCGCTCGCCGGCCACGCCGAACCGGCCGCTGGTGCCGAGCTGCAGCTGGCGTCGGTCGCGGCGCCGGGGGCCTCGGGACCCGTGTCGATTCCCGAGGAGGGCCGAATCGAAGCGCGTAGCGACTTCGAGCGGGCCATGGCCGGGATCACTGCGGGCTTCCCGGACCTGATCGTGACGTCGAAGGCGCGGACGGAGGCCGACCAGGAGCGCCTCCGCAGGCAGGGATATGCACCCCATCGTCACTCGCAGCATCGGGTCGGGCTCGCCTGGGATCTCGTCGCGTCGCCGGAGACGCTCGAGCGGGTCGCGGAGCGCGCGCGGGAGCACGGCTTCACGGCGCTCTCGATGCGGTCTCCCGTCAGCGGTCGCGCGTATCTCCACGTGCAGCGATACGCACGGTCGCCGCTCCGGATGCTGGCGACCCTTGCGGCGGACGACGAGACGGACCTCGCGCCCGAGGCGAAGTCCGCGGAGGAGGAGCCGGCGATCGAGACCGCGTCCGTGGCCGAGGCCGCCGCGACGGAAGCTTCGATCGAGGTGCCGCGCCCGATCGGCGTCACCGGCTTCGAGTTCCCCCGCCGCCTGCTGGCCCGCAAGGCCCGCGGCACGATCGTGCTGCGGGTCGAGCTGAGTGCCGCGGGAGACGTCGAGGAGCTGCACGTCGATTCGTCGGACCTGCCGGCCTTCGAACGATTCGTGACGCGCGAAGTGAAACGCTGGAAGTTCACCCCCTTCACGCGGGAGGGCGAGGCGGTGGCGGCCACCGCTCGCCTGCCGATCCCGATCCACATCAACTAGGACACCGCAATGTTCAAGTACGCTCTCGCCGTCATTCCGCTGTTGCTCGGGCTCGTCTCGGCAGCCCCCGTGTTCGGACAGCATCAGCCCTGGAGCGGAGCCGCGGTCTTCGAGGACCCCGCCTGGCGCCAGCACTTCCTCGGCAGCTACGGCTTCCTGTCCGGTGCGGAGCCCGAGATCACCGCGGAGGAGCGCCTCGTCCTGCCGGAGGTGCTCGAACTCATGGAGTCGAATCCGCCGGCCGCCGTCACGTTGCTCGAGCAGCGCGTCGGCGAGGGCAGCAGCGCCGCGCTCGATTTCCTGCTCGCAAATCTCCACTTCCAGAACGACGAACAGGAGCCGGCGATCCGGTCCTACCGGGCCGCGCTCGAGAAGTTTCCGGACTTCCGCCGGACCCACAAGAACCTGGGCCTGCTGTACGTGCAGCGCGGAGACTTCCAGAAGGCGCTCGAACACCTGACGCGCGCCGTCGAACTCGGCGACCGGGATGGGCGCAACTACGGGCTGATCGGCCACAGCTACATCAACCTCGAGAACTACCTCGCTGCGGAGATCGCCTACCGCAACGCCGTCCTGCAGCAGCCGGACGTCAAGGACTGGAAGCTGGGGCTCGCCCGCGCCTTGCTGGCGCTCGAGCACTACAAGGACGCGATCGCGCTGTTCGACGGGCTGATCGCTGCGGACCCCGAGGATGCGACCGCATGGATGCTGCAGGCCAACGCGTACATCGGCGCCGAGCAGCCGCTGGCCGCAGCCGTCAACCTCGAGGCCGTCCACATGATGGGCAAGGCCCAGAGCAGCAGCCTCGTGCTGCTCGGCGACATCTACATGAACGAGGGGATGCCCGATCTGGCGAAACTCGCGTATCTCGAGGTGATCGAGCAGGACAAGGGGGCGACGCAGTTCCGGACGGCCTATCGGGCTGCGGACCTGTTGATCCGGACGCGTTCCTTCGATGCCGCGAGCGAGATCCTGCGCTCGATCGACGGTCGCTACGCGAAGCTGACCAACGACGAGCAGCTCGACGTGCTGACGCTGAAGGCCAAGGTGGCGCGCGGGAAGGGACGCGACGCCGAAGCGGCCAAGCTGCTCGAGTCGATCGCCAAGCGCGACGGCACGCGCGGCGATGCGCTCCTCGAGCTGGCCGCGTATCACCAGGGCCAGGGCAGCCTCGAACGCGCGCTGCTGTTCGTCGAGCGCGCGCAGAAGCTCGAAGGCTACGAGTACCCGGCATTGCTGCGGCAGGCGCAGCTGCTGGTGTCCGGGAAGGACTACGCCAAGGCCGCCACCGTCCTGCGCCGCGCCCTGCAGATCAAGAGCGAGCCCCGCGTCGAGCGCTTCCTGGCCAACGTCGAGCGGGCGATTCCGGCGGAGCAGACGCTCTAGCGTGCCGAGAGGACCGTCGCTCTCGGCCAGCGCGTCTGCTGCCGCACCAGCTTCGTGCTGTGCAGCTCGAACGGGAATGATGACGCAACGCCGCTCTTGACGACGGCCCCGTTCATGTCGATGACCAGATTCGAGACATGGGACTGGTGGCGCGCCGCCGCACCGAGGCGGAGTTCACCGCTATAGCTGGCGTCCGACACGGCGGTCCGCGTGTTCCGCGGCATCTCGTTCAGCTCGAACTGCGCGATCGGGATCTGGTAGCGGATCCGGAGTTCCCGCTCGTCGCTGTCCGGGATCACTTCGAGTGTCGCCGTGGCCGGCGCGCCGAACTCGAGCACGCGGAGTCCCTGCTCGCGGAGGAAGCGCTTCGCGAGCTTCCGATCGAGCGTCCACGAGTCGCCGACCTCGACCGGGCGGCCCGGTGCGAGCAGCGCCGGCCCGAGCGTCGCCTCGAACCGGCTCGCGAGCAGCGTCGTGATCAGCGACTCGCGGCGGCGATCGAGCCGTTCGTTGCCGACGTAGACCCGCGCGCTGCCGTCGCGGCGCCGGCGGAGCTCGTAGTCGACGCGATCCCGGAACAGCGATCCCGCTCCGTCCGGTCGTTCGTAGCGGAGGCGAGCGCCCTCGTGACGCTCACGGAGGGACGCGCCGGTGTCGTCGACCTCGAGGATCACGATGACTGCGTCGTAGCGGAGGCGGACCTGCTCGCCGGCGGCGTCGGTCGCCGGACTGCGCGAGCGCGCGCGTGTGTGCGTGGTCGCATCGATCGACAGCGTGAATCGGTCTCCGACCTGGTGCCGCGGTGTGAGCTGGAGTTCTGCGGAACCTTCAGCGTTGGCGAGCGACGCGGCGATGACGATGAGCCCCCCGAGGACGAGGCGAACCACGGACTCCATGCGATTCCTCGGCGATCGCTGCGGTTCGACGCGGCGATCGCTGCGGGCAACGGAAGGAGCTCCGGCGACCGCGCCGTTCCGTTCCGAGATCGGCGTCACGAGCCGATGGCTTGATCGGAACGGAATCGTGAAGATCGATGAACGGATCGTGAAGAAATCGGGCGTCAGCGGCCTTCGAGCGTCTCGAGGATCACGCCTTCACGCAGGCCCCAGTCCGAGACGGTGAGGCCGCGCAGCCGGAGCGCATCGACGACGGTGTCGAGGATCACCGCGCCGGTCGGGACGAGGTCTGCTCGGCGCCGGCTCATGCCCGGAAGCCGCAACCGCTGCTCCTGGCTCGAACGCGACAGCGTTCGCGTCAGCTCCCGAATGACGTCCGCCTCGAGGAAGCGGCCCTGGATCGACGTCTCGGGGTCCCGCCCCTCGGCGGCCGCCTCGAGTCGCGCGAGCGCGCGCAAGGAGCCGCCGCTCGCAATCGCGGGTTGCGGCGTCCAGCGCTCGATCGCCTCGCGGTAGTCGGCGAGGCGTTCGCGGACGCGCGCGCGGATCGCGCGCCGCTCGTCGCGTGTCATGGGATCGCTGCGGACCAGCTCCGCGTGCAGGCGTGCCGTTCCGAGCGGCAGCGTCGTCTCCCAGCGGACGTCGCGATCGTCGCCGGTGATCAGCTCGAGGCTGCCGCCGCCCAGATCCAGCCCCAGCGCCAGCCGCGAGCCCACCGCGAGCCGGTGCCGGAACGCCGAGAACGTGAGCCGGGCTTCCTCGATGCCGGAGATCACGCGCGTCGGCACGCCGACGGCGGCGCTGATGCGATCGGCGACGTCCCGGCCGTTCTCGGCCTCGCGAATCGCCGACGTGGCGATCGGGAGCAGCAGGTCCGCGCCCGCGCTGCGCGCCATCTCGGCGAGCTGCCGCGCGGTCTCGACGGCGCGGATGCAGACCTCTTCGGGGATCCGCGCGCCATCCCCGATCAGCGCGCCGAGGCGCAGCATCGTGCGCTCGCGCAACACGCGCTCGATGCCGCCCTCCGGCGTCGCATCGGCGACGAGCAGATGGAACGACGTGCTGCCGAGGTCGAGCACGGCGAGCCGCACCGAACGACCGTCGCCCTCGTCGTCGCTCGGATCGCCCGCCGCCGGGGTCGGCGGCGGCGGCGTGTAGGAGGCGCGCCAGGGTCCGGACCCGCGGCGCTCGAGTGTCCACGTCGACGCCTTCTCGCAGCGAGGCTCCTCGTCGAGGTCGGCGCCGCTCGCCCGTACGTGTTCGAGCAGCGCCGCTACGTGATCGCCATGGCTGCACAGGACCGTGTTGTCGCCGCGCAGCTGCGGCAGCAGCTCGGCGACCTTCGCGGGATCGCGCCGCTCGTCGAGGCGCTCGTCGATCTCGATCGGCAGCCCCGTCGCCAGCCCGAGCGGCGCGAGCGTCTGCCGGCAGCGCAGCGCCGGGCCGGCGATCAGACGCCGGACGCCTTTGCCGGCGAGTGTCTTCGCGAGCTGCTGCGCCTGCGCGCGGCCTTCGTCGCTGAGCGGACGCAGCCACGTCGGTCCCCGCCACCGGGACCGCTTGGCCGCCCTGCCATGTCGAACGAGGAACAGCTTCATGAGGCCCCGAAGCGAGCGACGGCCACGAACCGACGGCTACGCCCGGAAGGAACGGGGCGTGGCCTGCGCTGCGCGGTACGGGGGGGCGAGGAAGGACCGCGGTGGTCGAAGGGTGCGACGACGGCCCACGCGCCGCAAGTGGGTCGCCGCGTCGGAGCCCGAGAAGATCTCGCGACGCCGGGCACGCTTCGCCCTGTCGGGCGCCGCTCGTTCGTGGCCGGCCCGTTCAGGTCGACGCCAATCCGAGCATCAGCTCGAGGTTCTGCACGGCGGCGCCGGCCGCGCCCTTGCCGAGATTGTCGAGGATCGCCACGAGCAGCAGGTGCCCTGCGGCGCTCGGGACCACGTGCAGATCGATGCGGTTGGTGTCGTTGCACGCGCGCGGATCGAAGCTCCGCTCGTCCAGCGCCGCGGCGTCGGCGAGCGGCAGCACTCGCACGTAGGGCTCGCCGGCGTAGCGGGCGTTCAGCGCCTCCCAAACGGTCTTGCCGTCCGTGCCGGTGCGCAACAGCGCAGCATGCAGGGGAATTTCGACACGCATGCCGCAACGGAACGGGCCGACGGCCGGAACGAATTGCGGCTCCGTCGTGAGGCCGCTCCAGCGCAGGATCTCCGGAACGTGCTTGTGGCGAGCTCCGAGCGAGTAGGGCGCCTCGTACGGAAGCGCCAACAAACCGTTCGCCGGATCTTCCCACTTGCCGATCAGCGGCTTGCCGCCGCCCGAGTAGCCGGAGAGCGCGTGCACGGTGAGCGGCGCGTCCGGCGCCAGCAGACCGGCGTCGACGAGCGGCCGGACCAGCAGCAGGAACGCCGTCGGATAACAGCCGGGATTGGAGACGCGCTTCGCCTGGCGGATGGCCTCGCGTTGCCCGCGCGCGAGCTCCGGCAGCCCGTAGACCCAGCCGTCGGCGACGCGGTGGGCCGTGCTCGCATCGAGAATCCGCACCGGGGCGTCGTCTGCCCAGGTCGCCGCGTCCCGGGCCGCGTCGTCCGGAAGACACAATACGGCGACATCTGCCGCGCAGGCGGCCGCCCGTCGCGCAGCCGGATCCTTGCGCTCCGTCTCCGAGAGTGTGGCGACGACGACGTCCTGGCGGCGGTCCAGCAACTCGCGGATGCGCAGGCCGGTGGTGCCGACGGAGCCGTCGAGAAAGATCCGGGGTCGCATGGCCCCGGAGGGTAGCGTTCGCCGCCGCCGCCCTCACGGGGCTCTCGACCACGCGCCGTCAGGCGAAGCGCCGTCAAGAAAGGGGCCGGGTTCGTTCGTCAACCTTTTGGTTGACGAACGAACCCGGCCCCTTTCTTGACGGCGCGTGACCTCGGCGATCGGATCAGCCGGGCCGGGGTGTCAGCTCGTCGCCGAGCAGGGCGTACTCGGCGCTGCGGCCGGAGCTTCGTCGCCACGCCAGGCCCACGGTGCGAAACGGTGCGGGCCGCGCGAACGGCACGATCGCGAGATCCTCGTGACGGCCGACCACCGGAAGCGTCCTATCGGATCAACCCCTTCGATCTCACGAAGGTGTGGCCGCATGCGGACTACCCGCTGATCGAGATCGGCAAGCTGGTGCTCGATCGCAACCCGGAGAACTTCTTCGCGACCGTCGAGCAGGCGGCGTTCGATCCGGGCAACTTCGTGCCGGGCGTCGGGCCGTCGCCGGACAAGATGCTGCAGGCGCGGCTGTTCGCGTACGGCGACGCGCATCGCTACCGGCTCGGCATCAACCACACGCAGATCCCGGTGAATGCGCCACGCGGCGTGGCCGAGGGCGCTCCCAACTACGGCCGCGACGGGGCCATGTGCTTCGGCACCAACGGAGGCCGCAGCAAGAACTACGAGCCGAACAGCTTCGACGGTCCGCGGCAGACGGACGAGCCGCACTACGCCGGACTGGCAGGCGAGGGTGCCTCCGGGACCTATGCGCCGGTGCACCACGCCGAGGACGACGACTTCGTGCAGGCCGGCATGCTGTACAGCGTGATGCCCGAGGACGCGCGCGAGCGGCTGGTCGCGAACATCGCCGGGAGCCTCGCCCGGGTCTCGCGCCCGGAGATCATCGAGCGCTCGATCGGGTACTTCCGGAACGCGGACCCCGAGTACGGTGCGCGCGTGGAGGCGGCGCTGAAGGCGCAGCGCGGGTAGCGCGGGCCTCGCGCCCGGCGGGCGATCGCGTCACTCTCGCCGGGTGCCGTCGTCCGACCTCGTCG
>JBDIVR010000060.1:0-14269 GCA_039794265.1 Myxococcota bacterium | reverse complement strand
CGGCGTCACGGATAGCGGCGGGCCATGTGGCGGTGATCGGCGGCATCAAGCTGCTCTGAAACGGCGCGTCAAGAAAGGGGCCGGGTTCGTTCGTCAACTTTTCCCCCAGATGGGGGAAAAGTTGACGAACGAACCCGGCCCCTTTCTTGACGCGGGCGGTCTCGGCCGGAGCGACGGCGCCAGTCGTCGTCGACGTGACCGGCTCCTGCGTCGAGCACGGCAGCTCTGGCCGGTTCTGCCCCGCCGCCTGCGCTGCCTGCCGCCCTGCGTCGAGGCCCGCCGCCGCGCCGGCTAGGCGTTGCGGCGCTCGTGGATGGGACGGGCACGTCCGCTCACGCGCGGCCGGTCACCGATCCGGCGCGTCGCCGGCCTCCGACATCTCGTCGACGGCCGGCCGGCTGCGCATGACGTCGCCGCGGACGCGCCAGCCTTCCTGCGCGTAGAACAGGGGGACAGCGAAGAACAGGCGATCGATCTCGGCATCGACGAGCAGGTTGCCGTTGCCTCGGCGGAGCGCCTCCGCGATCGCCTCCTCGAGCGTCGGCGGATCGGTGCGTGTCGGGATCCACAGGAACGTCTGGGACAGCACGACGACTTCGACGTCGCGCGTGATCGGGGCGCCGGCCATCTGGAAGCCGAGAACCGGCGCCGGCTGCGTCGAGAGCGCAGCAAAGCGGCCGTGCGGAACCGTCTGCAGCGCGCAGCCCGAGGCCGCGGCGACGAGGCTCGCCGCTGTGACCCACAGCACGGCTCGTCGCCGTCGCATGGCTACGGAGCCCCCGTGAGGTCGACGACGTCGCCGCGCACTCTCACCGTCGAGACGCCGACCAGGAACCACCAGTCGATGGTTTCGACGTGGGCTCGCGTCATCACGTCACCGCCGCCGGCGACCAGCGCCTCATCGACGGCGCGCTCGAGCCGCGGCGTCTCGGCGGTCGGAAAGAACAGCACCGAGGTCACCCGCGTATCGCTGCCCTCGACGTCGCGCCGGACCGAGATCTCGCGCGTATCGACCTCGCGCAGGTCGAACTGCACCGGCCGCGTCGCGACGATCGGAAGCGTTCCCTGGTCTGTCACGCAGCCGCTGAGCGCCAGGGAGAGCGCGAGAGCGGGAACAGCGAGAGGCGCGAGACGCAGCACGGGCGGCAGTGTACTCCGTCAGGGCTCGATCGCGTAGCGGGCTCGAAGGGTCACCGAGAGCTCCAGCTCCCCCGTCGCGATCGGCACCGACTCGGCGGACATCCGAGCCATCCGCGGCATCGGGCCCGGCATGTCGCCTCCGTCTTCCGAGAGCTCGAGCAGTCGACCGAGCCCGACGCCGGCGCTCGCGGCATAGAGTTCCGCCTTGCGCCGCGCGTCGGCGAGCGCTCGCTTCCGGGCCTCGTCGAGGAGCGGCGTCGGATCGCCGACCGAGAACGAGATTCCGCCGATCTCGTTGGCCCCGGCAGCCACCAGCTGGTCGAGAACCGCCCCGACCTTGTCGAGCTCGCGCACGCGCACGGTGACCTGGTTCGAGACGCGGTACCCGGCGATCGGAGGCCGGCCTCGCGGCGCCGCCATCGGCTCGGCGTACACAGGATGAACCTGGAAGCGCTCGGTGCGGACATCCTTCTTGGCGATACCGGCGGCGTCCAACGCATCGAGCACGCGCTGCATGGCGGCGCTGTTGGCCCGCACCGCGTCGCCAGCGGTCTCGGCCTCGCTGACGACGCCCGCCGCAAGGTGTCCGGTGTCAGGCGCCGCCGAGGCCTCGCCCGTGCCGTTGACGACGATCGAAGGCGTGTCCGCGGCATGCGCCGTCACGCCGTAGAGGCTGGCGAGCGCCAGGCACAGCAGGGCGGCCGCCGCATCGGACCGGACCGCGAATCGGGGCATGACCGGGTTCTCCTCTGACTCCGCGGGACCGGGGCGAAGTTCCTTCGAACGTCGAACCGTAGCTTTCCTGGCAGGTTTTGCCGCGATCGTTGCGAAGCAGGGGGGGAGTGGGAACACTGATCGGCCATGGGTCTCGGTCGCATCCTCATCGCGCAGGTCAAGGCACTCGGGTCACCTGCGCTCGGATCGTCCGTGGGGCTGGTCCTGCTGCTTTCGGGCTGCGCGTCCTTCGACGCGACGCTCGCCTTCCAGCGCGGAACGGACGCCCTCGAGCGCGGCGAGCCCGAGCGCGCCGTCGTCGAGCTGGAGCGAGCGGCGGCGCTGGTGCCCGACTCGTCGGCTGTCCAGAACCACCTCGGGATCGCCTACGAGGCGTCGGATCGCCCCGGGGATGCTGAGCGCGCGTACGCGCGGGCCGTCGAACTCAGTTGCGAGAACGCGGCTGCCCAGAGCAATCTCGATGCGATCCGTGCGCGCGCGTCCGAGCCGGGGCCGTGAGCCGGCACGACGATCGCGACGAGCGGCCGAAGCGCTCGTGGGCCGAGATCGATCTCGACGCGCTCGGCCCGCCGAACGACGCGGCGCTGATTGCGGCGTTCCTCGATGCTCGCGAGCGCGACGTCCAGCTGGCGGCGCTGGGGGGCCTTCGCGACGGCCTCAGCGCCGGCCGGCTCGGGCTGACGGCGGGGCTCCGCGCGCAGCTCCGCTCGCTGTCCGACGAGCTCGCCGAGATGGCGGAGTTCGTGCTCGCGGCAGGCTGAGAGCCGACAGATCGGCCCGGAACCCGGGAAATCGGCGGCTCGCTGCTCTACCCTCGCCGCCATGCCGCACGAGGTCGAACGCGAGGCGCTCCTTCGCTACCTCAACGAGCAGAACTTCAAGCGCACGAAGCAGCGCGAGGCCATCCTCGACGTTTTCCTCGAAGTGACCGGCCACATCTCCGGGGAGGAGCTCTACCAGCGGGTTCGCGAGCGTCACCCCCACATCGGCTACACCACCGTCTACCGGACGATGAAGATTTTCTGCGAGGCCGGCCTCGCAGTCGAGCGCAGCTTCGAAGACGGGATCACGCGCTTCGAGATTCCCCACGAGCATCACGACCATCTGGTGTGCGTCCGCTGCGGCCGGATCGTCGAGTTCGAGTGTCGGATGATCGAATCGGCGCAGGACCGGATCGCGCTCGAGTACGGCTTCCGGCTGCTGCGCCACCGCCACGAGCTGTACGGCCACTGCGCCGATTGCCGCGAGGCGTGACGGCACCGGCGCCGGCGCGCCGCAACCGAGGCGCCGTGCTCCGCACGACGACCGGCGAGAGTGGGGAGCGCGTGCTCACCATCGAAGGCCGGCTCGACGGGGCGTCGACGGCCCGGCTGTGGCGCGAGGCGACGGCAGCGGCGCGGTCCGCCGGCAACCGCGCGCTCGTCGTCGAAGCCGATGGCGTCGACTACTGCGACGGCGCCGGCGCCGCATTGCTAGCGGCGATCGAGGAACTCGCGGAGAGCGGCGGGGGGCGCTTCGAACTGCGCGGCCTGCGCGACGACCTGCGGGAACTCGTGGCGCTGGTGGCGCCGTCCAAGCGCGAAGCGGCGCCGCCACCGGCGGAGCCGTCGTTCGTCGTTCGGCTCGGGCGCGGGGGGGTACAGGGCGGTCGCGAGCTCCGGCGCCTCGTCTCGTTCACCGGCGAGGCGGTGGTCGCCCTGGCGATGGTCGCGAGACATCCGCGCCAGCTGCGGGTGCGCGACACGATCGCGATCGCGGAACGCGCCGGCATCGGCGCGATCCCGATCGTCGTCGGGGTCGGCTTCCTGCTCGGCCTGATCCTCGCATTCCAGGGCGCGATTCCGATGAAGCGCTTCGCCGCCGAGATCTTCGTCGCGGACCTGCTGGGCCTCTCGATGTTGCGGGAGCTGGGGCCGCTGATGGCGGCGATCCTGCTGACGGCGCGCTCGGGATCCGCGTTCGCGGCCGAGATCGGCACGATGAAGGTCAACGAGGAGATCGACGCGCTGACGACGATGGGCCTCGAGCCGGTCCGCTTTCTCGTCGTTCCCCGCGTTCTCGCCGCCATGGCGGTGGTTCCGGCGCTGGCGATGGCGACCAGCCTGTCCGGGTTGCTGGGCGGATTGCTGGTCTATCGATCGCTGGGATTCCCGACCGTCACCTTCGTGAACCGGGTCGTCGACATGGTGGAGCCCTTCGACGTGGTCGGTGGTCTCCTGAAGGCGATGGTGTTCGGAATCATCGTGGCGGCGGTCGGCTGCCTGCGCGGCATCGATACCGGGCAGGGCGCCCAGGCCGTCGGCATCTCGACGACCAGCGCCGTCGTCACCGGGATCGTCGCGATCGCGATCACCGACGGCATCTTCGCCATCGTGTTCTACGTTCTCGGGATCTGAGGGAACGATGCCGAGCTCTGCGACGCCGACCGCGACCGATGGCGAGCCGATCATCCGTGTCGAGCATCTGGTCGCCGGCTATGGCGAACTCACGATCTTCGACGACGTGTCGTTCGACGTCCGGCGCGGGGAGGTCTTCGTGATCCTCGGCGGCTCCGGGTGCGGCAAGAGCACGCTGATGAAGAACATGATCGGGCTGCACCGGCCGTTCTCCGGGCGGGTCGTCATCGACGGGGACGACATCGTCTCGGCCAGGGGAGCAGCCCGGCTGCGGATCCTGCGGAAGATCGGCGTGATGTATCAGCAGGGCGCGCTGTTCGGTTCGATGACGCTGCGCGAGAACATCGAACTCCCGATGGAGGAGTTCACCGAGCTGCCGCGGGAGGCGATGGATCGGATCGCCGAGAGCAAGCTGAAGCTCGTGCAGCTCGAGGGAACCGGGGGGCGCTTTCCGGCGGAGATCAGCGGCGGCATGCGCAAGCGCGCCGCGATCGCGCGCGCGATGGCGCTCGACCCGGAACTCCTGTTCCTCGACGAGCCTTCGGCGGGTCTCGACCCGATCACCTCCGCGGAACTCGACGACACCATTCTGAGACTGTCCCGGACACTCGGGATCACCTTCGTCGTCGTCACGCACGAGTTGCCGAGCATCTACGAGATCGCGGACCGGGTGATCATGCTGGACAAGGAGAAGAAGGGGATCGTCGCGACGGGCAGTCCGGAAGAACTGCGCGACCACTGCGAGATCGAGTGGGTGCGGCGCTTCTTCCGCCGCGAGACAGATCCCGGGAAGGAAGCGGCCGCGTGAACGAGGCGCACTACTTCCGGGTCGGGCTGTTCGTGCTGGCCGGCATCGTCGTGTCGGTGGCGACGGTACTCTTCGTCGGCGGCGGGCGCCTCTTCGACCGCCCCGTCGTCATCGAGACCGTGTTCGAGGAGTCCGTGCAGGGGCTCGACGTCGGCGCTCCGGTCAAGCTGCGGGGCGTGCGGCTCGGAAGCGTCCGCTGGATCGGCTTCGTCGGCGACGAGTATCAGCTCTCTCCGGTCGATTCGAAGGATCGCAACCGCGTGCTGGTGCGGATGGAGATCACCGAGCGGGGAGAACGCGAGGGGAGAGACGAGCGACTGCGCCGGCTCGAGCAGATGGTCGAGCGCGGACTGCGACTGCGGCTGACCCCACTCGGCATCACGGGCGTCTCCTTCATCGAGGCCGACTTCCTCGATGCAGCACGATTTCCGGTGCCTCCGATCAGCTGGGAGCCGGATGTCGTCTACGTGCCGTCGGCGCCCAGCACGATCTCGCAGATCACCAGCGCTGCCGAGCGGCTGATGACGCGGATCGACGCTCTCGATGTGGAGGGGTTGCTGACCAACCTCGACAAGCTTCTCGTCAACGTCAACAGCGCCGTCGAGACGACCGACGTCGCGACCGTCCAGCGATCGTTGTCGACCTTGCTCGAGGACCTCGAGAAGACCAGTGCCGCGCTGCGCGCGGGAGTCGAGAACGTGGGGACGGAGCGGCTCGGGAAGGATCTTCGCGCGAGCTTGCGTGAGACCACCTCGCTGCTGGTCCAGACGCAGCAGCTGCTCGGGCGCAGCAGCGAGGACCTCGGAGCGACGCTCGAGAACCTGCGCGCCGCCTCCCGGAACCTGCTCGACGCGAGCGAAACCGCACGGGCCTATCCGTCGTTCTTCCTGTTCGGCGAGCCGCCGACGAGCAACCTGGAGGCCGCGGAATGAAGGCTGTCGTCGCCGCGGCACTCGCGTTCGGGCTGGCGCTCGCGCTCGGCTGCGTCGGTGCAGCGCTCGAGCGGCCGGTCCCGCAGAGGACTCGCTTCCTGCTCTCGGCCACGCCGCCCGCCACCAGCGAACGATCGTTGTCGGCAGCGCTCTGGGTCGATCGCGTGCGCGTCTCGCCGATGTTCAGCGGCACTGGCTTCGTCTATCGGACAGCCGACAGTGTCTACTCGAGCGACTTTCTCCACGAGTTCTTCGCTCCGCCGGGCGACGTGCTGCGCGAGGCGATGATCGAGTGGCTGCGCGCCGCGTCGACCTTCGCGTCGATCGAGCGCAGTGGAGAATCGAGTGCCGAATATCGACTCGAGAGCGACGTCGATCAGTTCTATGTGGACCTGCGCGATCCGTCCGGTCCGCGCGTCGTGCTGGAGGGGCGGTTTCGGCTCATCGATCTTCGCGACGTACGGCCCGTGCGCCGGCTCGACCTCCGGCTGACGGAGATCGAGCCGGCGGGGGATCGCCCGCCACAGGCGCTGGTCGATGCCTGGAACCGGGCACTCACGCGTATGATGGAGCGGCTCGATCGGGAACTGCGCAGCGCCGTGGCGACCCGCACGAGCCGCTGACACTCCGAACCACTCCGGTTCCTGGAACAGAGGGGGTCCCCGCCGATGTCGGGTCTCGATCGACTCACGGAACTGCCGGCGTGGCGGGCGCTGGAGCGGCATCGGGTCGACGCGAGTCGAGTGTCGCTACGCGCTCGCTTCGCAGCCGATCCTCGCCGCGCCGAGCGTTTCTCGACCGAGGCGGCGGGCTTCTTCGCCGACTGGTCCAAGCACCGGATCGACGAGGAGACGATGCGCTTGCTGGTCCAGTTGGCAGAGGCGAGGCAGCTGCCCGCCCGGATCGACGCGATGTTCGCCGGCGAACGGATCAACACGAGCGAGGACCGCGCCGTGCTCCACGTCGCGCTGCGCGCGCCGCGGGGCGAGCACATCGTCCTGGACGGCGAAGACGTCGTGCCCGGCGTACACGACGTACTCGACCGGATGACGCAGTTCTGCGAGCGCGTGCGGGATGGTTCGTGGAGGGGACACACGGGGCGTCGGATTCGTGCCGTCGTCAATCTCGGGATCGGTGGTTCGGATCTCGGTCCGGCGATGGCCAGCGAGGCCCTCCGCGCGTATGCAGACCGGGAGGTCGCGTTCCGCTTCGTATCGAACGTGGATCCGACGGATTTCGCCGAGGTCGCGCGCGATCTCGACCCCGCCGAGACGCTCTTCATCGTCTGTTCGAAGACGTTCACGACGCTCGAGACGCTCGCGAACGCCCGCGCCGCGCGGGCCTGGTGTCTGGCCGCGCTCCGCGACGAGACTGCGGTGGCGCGTCACTTCGTCGCCGTCAGCACCAACGCCGCAGAGGTTGCGAAGTTCGGCATCGACACCGCGAACATGTTCGGATTCTGGGACTGGGTCGGTGGCCGCTACTCGGTGGGGTCGGCGGTCGGCCTGTCGCTGATGCTGGCGATCGGTCCGGACCGCTTCCGGGAGTTCCTGGCCGGCATGCGCGCGATGGACGAGCATTTCCGCAGCGCGCCACTGTCGCACAATCTGCCGGTGGTCCTCGGTCTGCTCGGCGTCTGGTACACGGACTTTTTCGGCGCGCAGAGTCACGCCGTGCTTCCGTACGACCAGTACCTGCGCCGATTTCCCGCATATCTCCAGCAACTCGACATGGAGAGCAACGGCAAGCGCGTGCAGCACGACGGTCGTCCGGTCGAGGTCGACACCGGACCGATCGTCTGGGGGGAGCCGGGCACGAATGGCCAGCACGCGTTCTTCCAGCTCCTGCACCAGGGGACGCACCTCGTCCCGTGTGATTTCATCGCCTTCTCGCGCTCGTGCAACGAGCGCGGCGAGCACCAGGAACTGCTGCTCGCGAACCTGCTGGCGCAGACGGAAGCGCTCGCTTTCGGCAAGACGGCGGAGGAGGTCGCGGCGGAGGGAGTCGCCCCGGAGCTCGTGCCCCACCGCAGCTTCCCCGGCGACCGTCCCAGCACGGTCCTGCTCGGCGAGCAGCTCACGCCCTTCAGCCTGGGCGCACTGATCGCGCTCTACGAGCACAAGGTCTTCACGCAGGGCGTCGTCTGGAACGTCGACTCCTTCGACCAGTGGGGCGTGGAGCTGGGCAAGCAGCTCGCCTCGCGCATCGTACCGGAGCTGGGCGAGCCGACGGATCCCGAACTCTCTCACGACCCTTCCACGAACGAACTCATCCGCCGGATCCGGAGCCAGCGAAAGCGATGACCTCTCGCAGCCAACCCGCCGGCCGCCAGCGCATCGATGTCGAGTCCATCGATCTGTGGTGGCGCGCGGCCAACTATCTGTCCGTGGGACAGATCTATCTCGTCGACAATCCGCTGTTGCGCGAGCCGCTGCGTCTCGAGCACGTGAAGCGTCGGCTGCTCGGTCATTGGGGAACCTCGCCGGGACTCAACTTCGTGTATGTCCACGTCAATCGCGTGATCCGGGAGCAGGACCTCGACGCGATCCACATCACCGGACCCGGACACGGGGGGCCGGCGCTGGTGGCGAACGCCTGGCTCGAAGGCACCTGGAGCGAGGTCTACCCGGACGTCTCCCGGGACGCCGAGGGTATGCGTCTGCTCTTCAAGCAGTTCTCGTTCCCGGGCGGAATTCCGAGCCACGTAGCACCCGAGGTGCCCGGCTCGATCCACGAGGGCGGCGAACTCGGCTACTCGCTCTCCCACGCGTTCGGCGCCGCCTTCGACAATCCGGATCTGGTGGTCTTCTGCACCGTCGGCGATGGCGAGGCGGAGACGGGTCCGCTCGCGACCGCCTGGCACTCGAACAAGTTCCTGCATCCGGGACGAGACGGCGCCGTGCTGCCCATCCTCCACTTGAACGGATGGAAGATCCACAACCCGACGGTGTTGGCGCGCATTCCGCATCGCGAGCTCGAGAGCCTGCTCGCCGGCTACGGCTGGAACCCGCTGTTCGTCGAAGGCCCCGACGAGATCGTGGCCGAACCGGGGCCGCGCGTGCGGGCGGGGGACTCCGAGCGGACGATGCACGAGGCGATGGCGGCGACGATCGATGTCGCGATGGCGGAGATCCACGACATCCAGCGGCAGGCTCGATCCGGTGGATTCGCCGGCCGGCCTCGCTGGCCGATGATCGTGCTGCGCACGCCGAAGGGCTGGACGGGCCCGAAGCAGGTGGACGGTCAGCGCAACGAGGGCACGTTCCGCTCGCACCAGGTCCCGCTGGCCGGCCTCGCCGAGAACCCGGACCACCTCTCGGCGCTGGAACGATGGCTCGCGAGCTATCGGCCCGAAGAGCTCTTCGACGACGATGGCCGCCCCGTGGCGGCCATCGTCGCGATCGCGCCGCAGGGCCCGCGACGGATGAGCGCCAATCCGCACGCGAACGGCGGGGTGGCGCTGCAGGCGCTCCGCCAGCCGGACCCTCGAGACTACGCGGTCGCAGTGGATCGGCCCGGGCGCGAGCTCGCCGAAGCGACGCGCGTCCTCGGGATCTATCTCCGCGACGTGATGCGACGAAACCGCGATCACGCGAACTTCCGCGTCTTCGGGCCCGACGAGACGCAGTCGAACCGGCTCGGGGCGATCTTCGAGGAGACTCCGCGCACGTGGGTCGCCGAGATCTCGCCGGACGATCAGGATCTCGGTCCCGAAGGCCGCGTGATGGAGATCCTGTCCGAGCACACCTGTCAGGGATGGCTCGAAGGGTACCTGCTGACCGGACGCCACGGCCTGTTCTCGACCTACGAAGCCTTCGTCCACGTCGTCGACTCGATGTTCAACCAGCACGCCAAGTGGCTGCACGTGACCAACGGCCTCGCCTGGCGGCGGCCGATCGCGTCGCTGAACTACCTGCTCACGTCCCACGTCTGGCGCCAGGATCACAACGGCTTCAGTCACCAGGATCCCGGCTTCATCGACCATGCCGTCAACAAGAAGGCGGAGGTCGTGCGCGTCTATCTGCCCCCGGACGCGAATACGCTCCTCTGCGTCGCGGATCAGTGTCTTCGAAGCCGTCAGCTGATCAACATCATCGTGGCCGGAAAGCAACCCGGTTTGCAGTTCCTCGACATGGATGCTGCCATCGAGCACTGCGCCGCCGGCATCGGCATCTGGGAGTGGGCCAGCAACGACCGCGGCGGCGAGCCGGACCTGGTGATGGCCTGCGCGGGCGACGTCCCGACGCTCGAGACCCTCGCCGCCGTGGCGCTCCTGCGCGAGCGCGCGCCCGAGCTGCGGGTGCGGGTGGTCAACGTGGTGGACCTGATGCGACTCCAGCCGAGCGAAGAGCATCCGCACGGACTCTCGAACCGCGACTTCGATGCGATCTTCACGACCGACAAGCCGATCCTGTTCGCCTATCACGGCTATCCGTGGCTGATCCATCGCCTGACGTATCGGCGCACCAACCACGGAAACCTGCATGTGCGCGGCTACAAGGAAGAGGGAACGACGACGACGCCGTTCGACATGGCCGTCCTGAACGATCTCGATCGGTTCCATCTCTTCGCCGATGCGATGGAACGCGTCGAGAAGCTCGCGCCGATCGCTGCCTACGAGAAGCAGTGGAGTCGCGAGAAGCGCGTCGAGCACCGGCGATGGATCATCGAACATGGCGAGGACATGCCCGAGATCCTCGACTGGCGCTGGCCGGATTGACCCGGCCTCGGTAGCGTACCGGTCCATCCGAGCGCTGGGAGGAACCCGAGTGACGTTGGTGACGACGCGCGAAGAGCGCGATGTATTGCTCGCGGAGCCGCACGTGGGCGTGATCAGCATTCCCGAGCCCGATCGCGGTCCGCTCACCGTCCTGCGAGCGATCCTCCTGGCAAGCGCAGTCGTCGCGCTCGCGCCGCCCGACGGCGCGGCCACCATCCTCACGCTGTCCCTCGACCCCGCGCTGAGTTCCCTCACGCCCGAGGGCGGCGCGCCACAGTCCCTATCGGGAACCATCATCGTCAGCATCGATTCGCTCCCCGTCGGCGGCGCGAGCACGAAGTTCGACGTAATCGGCCTGGCCCTGACGGCGAGCGGCGGCGCAGCGCTCGGCCTGGATCCGGCACTGGCGGCCCCAGGGCTCGGCATATCGAACGCGGCGGGATCCTTCCTGGTGCCGACGCTGTTCGTCCGCATCACGGATGGCGAGACGACGGATCTCGCGATCCCGGACGTTGCGGGTGGCGTCGTCTTCGCAGTCGGCGGTACGGCGATCGAAGTACTCACGACGGCGTTCGAGATCGATACGCCGAGCGGTATCGTTTCGCTCAGCCTGCTCGCCGTGCCCGAACCGGCGACCGCCGTGCTTCTCGCTGCCGGTCTCGTCGTACTTCGTAGCCGTCGCAGCCACCAGGAGATCAGCCGATGAAGTCGCGCCTTTTCGTTGCCGTGCTTGCGGGGAGTGGTCTGCTCGCGACCGGTGCCACCGTCGCCAGCTGTCCGCCGCCGCCCGTGCAGCAGGAGTTCGTTTCGAGGCCGGGTTTCGTGCAGCCAGAGACGCCGGGGTCAGGCGTTCCGGGTGTCGAGATGACGCCGACGATCAAGGTGCAGCGCGTAGTCGGGGCGACGCCGGATCTGAATCGTGCCACGGTCCTGCGGACGTTCCTGCCGAAGCCATCCGGGGCTCCTCCCCGCGCGATCGTGATCCTCGTGCCGGGCTTCCTCGGAGGGGCGCAGAACTTCACGCCGCTCGCAGAGCAGCTGGTCCGGCGTTTCAATGGCAATCTCGAGGTCTGGGCGATCGATCGCCGGCCGAATCAGCTCGAGGATCGGCGCGGGACGCTCCACGGGCGAGCGCGCTTCGAAGCAGCCGATCCGGCGGGCTTCGTCGATGCGCTCCAGTTCTACTTTCCCGACGTAGCGGGGATCCCCGGGACCGATCCGTTTCCGACCGGGCCCGGAGACGTCGATGTGGACGGCGACGGGATCCTCGATCCCCCGTTCGCCTTGCCCGATGCGATCGGCGGCATGAGCGCTTTCCAGCAGATGGAACAGGACGATGCGCGCTTCGCGGCGCATTGGGGGATCGACACCTATGCGCGCGACTGGAAGGTGCTCGTTGACGAGGCGCGCAGCGTCGTCGGTCCGAGTGGTCTGGTGCTCTTCGGCGGTCACTCTGCCGGAACGGGTTTCTCCGGCATCTTCGCGGCCTACGATTTCGATCCCGGGCCCGGAGTCGATGCGGCCCACGACCACATCGATGGACTGCTGCTGCTCGAAGGCGGCGGGCCCGGCACCGGGAGCGCCAACGTGAGCTTCACGTCGAACGGCTCGAGTCTGCCGCCGGTGCCGCGCCCCGATTCGACGGCCGCCTACGACGAATTGGTGGGTCAGCTGGCCGCCAACGGCGGTCCGGACGTGTTCTTGTCCAGCTTCTCGGGCGCCGTCCTGTCCTCGCTGGGTGCAGGCGCCGAGCTGTCGGGCCTGGACGGGGAGTTCCGTGCCGGACAGCAGTCGTTGACCCAGCGAACCTCCTTGTTCGCGAGCTTCCCGTTCGTCGTGATCCTCGGCGCTCCGATGACCTCCGAGACGGTGATCGGGCTCTTCATCGATGACGATCACTCGCCTGTCGCCACGCTCGCGGGCTCCTACGGGTTCAGTGACAACGGCCCGAATTTCCGCGTGTCGCTCCCTGGATTCACGCCGTTCCTGCTCGCCGGACCGGAACCGAGCGGTGGCCTGAGAGCGTGGAAGAACTTCGACGATCCGAACCTGCCGACGTGCCCGCCCAATGATCCCGATGCCGCCGACCAGATCGGCTGCGCGATCCTCGATCGGGGTCCGCGTCCCGGGCCGACCGACCCGCCGAGCCGGTGGGGGCGAACCGCCGAGGTGTCGGATCTCTTCGATCTGGTTCGCATCCAGTCCGGCGAGACGAACTTCCTCGAGTGGTACTTCCTGTCCGGCCGCATCACGCTGGATCTGTCGTACGGGCGAGACTCGAGTTCTCTCGGTGACGAGAGTCGGCTCGCCGTCACGCAGAACGCGACGATGAACAAGCCGGTGCTCGCGATCGGCGGTTCCAACGGGCTCGCGCCGACGGAGGCGTCCTATCAGAGCTACCTGTCCTCGATCGCGACACCGAGTGCGGACAAGGAGATCTTCATCGCCGAGGGATACGCCCACCTCGATCCGCTGACGGCCGAGAACAACGTGGCCGTTCCGGTGATCGCAGACTGGGTGAACCGCCTGCTGCAGCGCAAGCTCCTCGAGAGCTTCTGAGCACGACCTTTCCCGTGACGCCGGCCCGCGACGCCGGGCCAAGCGGCGGGTGCGGCGCGCAGCGATCGGGTCCTGCTGCGCGCCGCGCGCGCCTCAGCGGCAGCGTTGGCCGCATCCCACGATCCGAGGCGCCCCGGGCGACCCCTCGACGGTTGCGTCGCTGGCGCGCCAGACCTCGATTCCCGAGAGCATCGGGCGCCCGCGCTTCGGGATCAGCCGGACGCTGAATCGTCCGCTGCTGACGTACACGCTCAGTGAGCGCTGGAATGCTCTCCGATTCCCCACTTTCGCGTAGACGTCCAGATCGCGAATCCAGAGCGCATCGTCGACGAGAACATCGAAGACCCGCTGTCCCGCCCCCGTGACCTCGCCGCCTGCCTCTGCGAAGTGAAGCCGGACCGTATACAGATCCGCGTCTCCGACCGGCAGTTCGAAGGTGACCGGTGTCTCCTCCGGGGTTCCGTAGCGGCGGGTCTGGTACATCGCGTCGAGCTCCGTGCCGCGAATCGCGGCCGTGACCGTTCCCGGAGTTCCCTGGTCCGTGAAGTCCCCGTCGTCGAGCCAGGTCTCGCTCGACGGATCGGCATAGTCCGGGCCTCCGACGTTCACGAAGTACGGGACGGTCAGCTCGTCGTCGACGACCTCGACACGGCAGAGGGCATCGCAGCCGTCGCCCGAGCTGGTGTTGCCGTCGTCGCACTGCTCGCCGGGATCGAGTCGCCCGTCGCCGCAGACGGGATCGGGCTCGATGCGGCAGAGGGCATCGCAGCCGTCGCCGGAGCTGGTGTTGCCGTCGTCACACTGCTCGCCGGGATCGAGTCGCCCGTCGCCGCAGACGGGATCGGGCTCGATGCGGCAGAGGGCATCGCAGCCGTCGCCAGAGGCGGTGTTGCCGTCGTCGCACTGCTCGCCGGGATCGAGTCGCCCGTCGCCGCAGACGGGGTCGGGCTCGACGCGGCAGAGGGCATCGCAGCCGTCG
>JBDIVR010000059.1:0-16560 GCA_039794265.1 Myxococcota bacterium | reverse complement strand
GGGGGGCCCGAGCGGGCTCCCCGGATCGACCGCTTGCAGGGGACCGAACGGCGACCGATGGACGGCCACCCGCCGCGCAATCTCGACGACCTGGTGGAACGCGCGCTCGCGCGCACGGGAGCCGTGCGCGCGACGGGTCTGCGCGGCGCGGCGCGCGCGCTGGTGGCAGCGCGCCTGGTCACGGCGAGCGCGCCGGCGCCGACGCTGGTGCTGGCGCCGGACGCCAAGAGCGCCGATGCGCTGCTCGAGGATCTGCGCACCTTCCTCGGCGAGCCGCCGCCCGAGGACGGCGGCCGGGTGCGGCCGTTCCCGCGACCCGACACGCTTCCCTACGACCGCCACTCGCCCCAGCCGTTCCTCGTCGCGCAGCGGATGGACGCGCTCTACCGCCTGCTCGCGGAGCCGGCGGACCTCGTGCTCGTCGCGCCGATCACCGCGCTCGCGCTGCGCGTGCCTGCGCGCGAGGCGGTGCGCGCGCGCACCGTACACCTCGAAGTCGGCCAGACCATCGACCGCGACGCGCTGATCGAGCAGCTCGTCGCGGCGGGCTACGCGCGGATGCCGCTCGTCGAGGAGCGCGGCGAGCTCGCGGTGCGCGGCGGCATCGTCGATCTGTTTCCGCCGCATCGCCGCCGGCCGGTGCGCGTGGAGCTGCTCGGCGACGAAGTCGAATCGATCCGCGAGTTCGACGCGGCCAGCCAGCGCTCGCAGGAGCGGCTCGCTCACGTGGCGGCGCCGCCGCCGCGCGAGCTGCTGATCGATCGCGGCCTGCTGATCGCCCGCGGCGAGGAGATCCGCCGCAATGCCGAGGCAGCGGGCACGGCGGCGCGCGAGATCGACGAGCTGCTCGACGGCCTGCTGCGCGGCCAGTTGCCGCCGGGCGCCGAGTCGCTCGCGCCGTGGATCCAGCCGGCGCAGGAGACTCTCTTCGATTGGCTGCCGCCCGACGCGCTGCTGCTGATCGAGGAGCCGGAGGCCTGCCGGGAGCGCCTCGCGCGCTTCGCCGACGAGGCGTCCCACGGGCACGCGATCGCGCTCGAGGCGCGGCGGCCGGCGGCGCCGCCCGACGCGCTGCTGCTCGCGCCGGACGCCGTGGAGAAGGCGCTCGAGCAACGCCGGCCGGTGTCGCTCGAACGCCTCGACGTCGCCGACGAGAGCGGCGCGCCACGGCTGGCGCTGCGCTGCACCGGCCACGAGGAGCTGCGCCGCGATCTGACCCGTGCGCGCGCCGGCGACGCCGCGCTGCTGCCGCTGGTGACGGCGCTCGAACGCTGGGGACGCGAGCGCTGGCGCGTCGTGCTGACGGCGCCGGCGCTGTCCGGCGCCGAACGAATCCGCCAGCTACTCGCGGAGTACGGGCTCGCGCCGAAGCTCGCGCGCGAAGCGCGGCCGGGCGCGCGCTGGGGCCGCGCCGGCAACATCGAGGTGCGCGTCGCCGACCTGTCCGAGGGCTTCGCGCTGCCGTCCGATCGCTTCGCGCTGCTCACCGAGGAGGAGCTGTTCGGCGCCCGCGAGCGCCGGCGCCACCACGGATCGATCCGCGAAACCGCGGCGATCGAGGGGCTCGCGCAGCTGCAGCCGGGCGACGCGCTCGTGCACGCCGAACACGGGATCGGCGTCTACCGCGGGCTCGTCGCGCTGGATCTGCGAGGCGCCGGCCCGAAGCTCGAGGGCGAGTTCCTGCGTCTCGAATACGAGGGCGGCGACCGTCTCTTCGTGCCGGTGTATCGCCTGCACCTGGTGCAGCGCTACGTCGGCGCCGAGGGCCACGCACCGAAGCTCGACAAGCTCGGCGGACAGAGCTGGGAGAAGACGCGCAAGCAGGTGAAGGGCTCCCTGCGCGACATGGCGCGCCAGCTGCTGAACCTGCACGCGGCGCGCGAGCTGGCCGAAGGCTTCGGGTTCTCGCCGCGCGACCGCCAGCTCGAGGAGTTCGAAGCGGTCTTCCCGTTCGAGGAGACGCCGGATCAGCACGCCGCGATCGAGGACGTGCTGGCGGACATGCAGCGCCCGAAGCCGATGGATCGGCTCGTGTGCGGCGACGTCGGCTTCGGCAAGACAGAGGTGGCGATCCGCGCGGCGTTCCGCGCGGCGATGGACGGCAAGCAGGTCGCCGTGCTGGTCCCGACGACGGTGTTGTGTACGCAGCACGAGGAGACGTTCCGCAAGCGCTTCGCCGGCTATCCGGTGCGCATCGATTCGCTGTCGCGCTTCCGCACGCCGAAGGATTCGGCGGCGGTGCTCGAGGGGCTGCGCAGCGGCGCCATCGACATCGTCATCGGTACGCACCGGCTGCTGCAGAAGCGCGTCGAGTTCCGCGACCTCGGGCTGCTGGTGGTGGACGAGGAGCACCGCTTCGGCGTCGCCGACAAGGAGCGCATCAAGCGCCTGCGCCAGACCGTCGACGTGCTGACGCTGACGGCGACGCCGATCCCGCGCACGCTGCAGCTCGCGTTCGCCGGGCTGCGCGATCTCTCGGTGATCCACTCGCCGCCGGCCGATCGGCTCGCGATCCGGACCCAGCTCGCGCGCTGGTCCGAGTCGCTGATCCGCGAGGCGATCCTGCGCGAGCTGCGGCGTGGCGGGCAGGTGTTCTTCGTGCACAACCGCGTGCACTCGATCGGCGAGGTCGCCGAGCTGCTGGCGCGCGTGGTGCCGGAGGCGCGCGTCGTCGTCGCGCACGGGCAGATGGGCGAGCGCGAGCTCGAGGCGCGCATGTTGCGTTTCCTGCGCGGAGGCGCCGACGTGCTGCTGTCGACGACGATCATCGAGAGCGGCCTCGACATCGGCCGCGCCAATACGATGCTGATCGATCGCGCCGAACACTTCGGACTCGCGCAGCTCTATCAGCTGCGCGGGCGGATCGGGCGCAGCGCCCATCGCGCGTACTGCTACCTGCTGGTGCGCGGCAGCGAGCGCACGCTCTCCGACGACGCGCGCAAGCGGCTCGAGGCGATCCAGTCCTTCACGGAGCTCGGCAGCGGGTTCAAGCTCGCGAGTCTCGACCTCGAGATCCGCGGCGCCGGCAACCTGCTCGGCGCGGCGCAATCCGGGAACATCGCCGCCGTCGGCTTCGATACCTACATGGAGCTGCTCGAAGAGACGATCGAGGAGCTGCGCGGGAACGCGCGCACGGTGACGGTCGATCCGGAGATCCGGCTCCCGGTCTCGGCGCGGCTTCCCGAGGACTACGTTTCGGACGTCAGCCAACGCCTGGTTCTGTACAAGCGCCTCGCCTCCGCGCCGGACGACACCGACGTGGATCGCATCCGCGACGAGCTGCTGGACCGTTTCGGTCCGTGCCCGGACGACGCCGCGAATCTGCTCGCGGTGATCCGGCTGAAGATCGCCGCCCGCCGGCTGGGCGTCGCGGCGGTCGACCTGGCCGGCGACCAGATCATGCTGACGGCGGCCGAGAGCACCCGGATCGACCCGCGCCGGCTCGTGAACCTGCTGACGCACCCGAGCGCCGGCATCCGCGTGGCGCCGAACCACCGCATCTACGCCCCGCTACCGCGCGGTGCGCGCGATCCCGCCACGCTGTTCGCGACCGCCCACGCGCTGCTCGAGCAGCTCGCCGCCTGAGGCGTCGAGAAAGGGGCCGGGTTCGTTCGTCGACTTTTGCCCAAGGGCAAAAGTTGACGAACGAACCCGGCCCCTTTCTTGACGGCCCCGTGGGGATTCGGGGCGTGGGCCAGACGGCGGCGAGACCGGCAGTTACCCTTCGCGCGCTTCTGGGAGGGTTCCGACGCATGGCCTGGTTCCACCACGGGTTGCGGGGCGGCTGCGCCGCGCTGCTGCTGAGCATCTCGCTGGCGCCGGGGGCCACCGGGGCGCAGGACGATGGCGCCGCGGCGGCGCCGGACGACGCCCTCGAGGGCCTGGAGGTCGTCGACGGGATCGCCGCCCAGGTCGGCACCGACGTCGTGCTCGTGTCGGACGTCGCGCGGCTCGCGGGGCCGATCGAAGCGCAGATGCGCGAAGCCGGCGCGACCGACGCAGACGTGCGCACGATGCGCGACGAGCTGCTCGGGCGACTGATCGACCGCACGCTGATCTCGCTGTTCGCCAAACGCAACGAGATCCAGCCGAGCGACGCGGAGATCGACGAAGCGATGAGGGCCGTGGCGACCGAAAACGACATGACCACCGACCAGCTGCGACAGAGCGTCGAGGCCCAGGGAATGGCGTGGGATGCCTATCGCAAACGCCTCGGGGACGAGATCGTGCAGCAGAAGGTCGTCGGCGGCATGGTCCGCGCGCGAATCCGGATCGAGGAGGACGAGGTCCGCAAGTACTACGACGAGCGCTTCGGCGACCAGCCCACCAGTGGCGACGAGGTCCATCTCCAACACATCGCCGTGGCGGCGCGCGGAGACAAGCCCGCCGCCAAGCGAGCGGCCTGCGATCTCGTGGGTTCGGCGCTCGGCCAGGTCCGCGCCGGCCGGGACTTCCTCGAGGTCGCTCGCGAATTCTCCGAAGGCACGCCCGATCTCGGCTTCGTCGCCATGGCGAATCTCGCGCCGTGGATGGCCGAGCCGGTGAACCAGATGCAGCCCGGCGCGATCTCCAACGTCATCGAGCTGCCCGTCGGCTGCGCCGTTCTGCGCCTGGTCGAGCGCCGCGCGGTCCAGCCGGTCAGCTACGAGCAGGCGGCCCCCCGCATCCGGCAGGTCCTGACGGAGCAGAAGTACGACGTGGAGATGGAGGCCTTCCTCGAACGCCTCCGCAAGCAGACCTACGTCGAGCGCAAGGGCGTCTTCGCGGGCAGCGCGCGGTCGGATGCAGCGTCCGGAGCCGGCTCGCGGCTGCAGTGAACACCTTCGCGGACACCGCGCCGCGCGAGATCGCGGTTTGCGGCGCGCGCGAGCACAACCTGCGCAGCCTCGATGTCCGCATCCCTAGGGACAAGCTCGTCGTCCTGACGGGACTCTCGGGATCGGGGAAATCCTCGCTCGCCTTCGACACGATCTATGCCGAGGGCCAGCGCCGCTACGTCGAGTCGCTGTCGGCCTACGCGCGACAGTTCCTCGACCAGATGCGCAAGCCGGAGGTCGAGTCGATCGACGGGCTCTCGCCGGCGATCTCGATCGAGCAGCGGACCGCCGGGCGCAACCCGCGCTCCACCGTCGGCACCGTCACCGAGATCCTCGACCATCTGCGGCTGCTCTACGCGCGCGTCGGCGAACCGCACTGCTGGGTGTGCGGGAAGCCGATCGCGAGCCAGACCGTCGCGCAGATGGCGGACCGCGTGCTCGCGCTCGCCGAGGGAACCCGCGTGCTGGTGCTCGCACCGGTGATCCAGGGTCGCAAGGGCACGTACCAGAAGGAACTCGAGGCGTTCCGGAGCCAGGGCTTCGCGCGCGTGCGGGTCGATGGCGTCCTGCACGAGCTCGCCGACGAGATCCGGCTGGCGCGGCATGCGGCGCACGACATCGACGTGGTGGTCGATCGGATCGCCGTGCGCGAGACGGCGCGCGGGCGGCTCAGCGAGTCGCTCGAGACGGCGCTGCGGCTCGGCGCGGGGATGGCGCGGCTGATCGTCGGGACCGGCGACGAGGAGTGGCTGCTCTCGGAGCGCAACGCGTGTCCGGACTGCGGCGTCTCGTTCCCCGAGCTGGCGCCGCGGCTGTTCTCGTTCAACTCGCCGCACGGCGCATGTCCGCGTTGCGGCGGCCTCGGCACGCACGACGAGCTGGACCCGGCGCGCGTCGTCCCGGATCCCGAACGTCCGCTGCGCGACGCGGTGGAGCCGTGGGGCACCACGCGGCGGCGTCCCCGCTACTACGCGGAGCTCCTGGCTTCCCTCGCCAGTCACTTCGGCGTGTCGATCGCAACGCCGTGGCGAGAGCTGCCGGAGTCCGCGCGACAGGGCATCCTGCACGGTGTCCCCGGCGAGGTTGTGTTCCAGTTCCAGCGTGCGGGCAAGAGCGAGCGCGTGCGACGCCCGTGGGACGGCGTGCTCGGCGAGCTCGCGCGGCGCGAGGACGCCGAGTCGCTGGCGCGCTTTCACAGTCCGCAGCCGTGTCCGGACTGCGACGGCGCGCGGCTGCGCCCGGAAGCGCGCGCGGTGCAGCTCGGCGGACTCGGGCTCCATGCGATATGCCGGCTGCCGATCGCGCGTGCCGCGCGCTTCCTCGACGAACTCGCGCTCCCGCCGCAGCGCCGCCCGATCGCGGAGCGGATCCTGCGCGAAGTCCGCGAGCGGATGCGCTTCCTGCTCGACGTCGGGCTCGACTACCTGGCGCTCGACCGGCCGGCGGCATCGCTGTCGGGCGGCGAGGCGCAGCGCATCCGCCTCGCCACCCAGGTCGGCGCGTCGCTGATGGGCGTCCTCTACGTGCTCGACGAGCCGTCGATCGGCTTGCACCCGCGCGACAACCGGCGGCTGCTCGGCGCGCTGCTGCGCCTGCGCGACCAGGGCAACAGCGTGCTCGTGGTCGAGCACGACGAGGAGACGATCCGCGCGGCGGACTGGGTCATCGACATGGGGCCCGGCGCCGGCATCCACGGCGGCGAGATCGTCGCCGAAGGCCCGCCGGCTGCGATCGCCGCGACCGCCGGGTCGCTCACCGGCGACTATCTGGCGGGGCGCCGCCGCATCGCGCCGCCGGGCGAGCGCCGCGCGCCGAGCGAACGCTGGCTGATACAGGACGGGTGCCGCGAGCACAACCTGCAGGACGTCTCGCTGCGCGTGCCGCTCGGACTCTTCACCGTCGTGACGGGCGTCTCCGGCTCCGGCAAGTCGACGCTGGTCAACGACACGCTGTACCGGACGCTCGCCGCGCGCCTGCACGGTGCCCAGGAGCCGCCCGGCGCGTTCGACACGCTCACGGGACTCGAGCACCTCGACAAGGTCATTGCCGTCGACCAGTCACCGATCGGCCGCACGCCGCGCTCGAATCCCGCGACCTACACCGGCGTCTTCGACGGCATCCGCAAGCTCTTTGCGCAGCTTCCCGAAGCGCGCATGCGCGGTTGGGGCCCCGGACGCTTCTCGTTCAACGTGAAGGGCGGTCGCTGCGAAGCCTGCCGCGGCGACGGGATGCTGCGCGTCGAGATGCACTTCCTGCCGGATCTCTTCGTCCCGTGCGAAGCGTGCCGCGGCTTGCGCTACGGCCGAGAGACGCTGTCGGTGCGCTTCAAGGGGCGCAGCATCGCCGACGTGCTCGCGCTGTCGGTGGAAGAAGCGGTGCTGCTGTTCGAGACCCTGCCGGCGCTGCGCCGCCCGCTGCAGACGCTGCACGACGTCGGTCTCGACTACGTACACCTGGGCCAGCCGGCGACGACGCTGTCCGGCGGCGAGGCGCAGCGCATCAAGCTCGCGCGCGAGCTGGCGCGGCGCGACACCGGCCGCACGCTCTACATCCTCGACGAGCCGACGACCGGCCTGCACTTCGCCGACGTCGATCGCCTGCTCGGCGTGTTGCAACGCCTCGTCGAGCTCGGCAACACCGTCCTGGTGATCGAGCACCACCTCGACGTGATCCGCTGCGCGGATTGGGTCGTCGACCTCGGGCCCGAGGGCGGCGATGCGGGCGGCCGGATCGTCGCGGAAGGCCCCCCCGAGGTGATCGCGCGCGCGCGCGACAGCCATACGGGCCGTGCACTCACCGCCGGCGCCACCAGCGCGTGGAACGACCCGCTCTAGGGCGCGGTCGCGGGACCGGATCGGGCGCGACCCGGTTCTCCGACCCCGCTCTCGGCGACCCCGCCCCCGGCGGCCTTCGCGCGGTACATCGCCTGGTCGGCGGACTGCAGCAGGGACTTCAGGTCCGTGCCGTCGTCCGGGAGGAACGCCACGCCGATGCTCGCCGCGCACGAGACGTCGAGGTCGTCGATCGCGATCGGTGCGTGGATCGCAACGTGCACGCGGTCCGCAACCTCGCGTGCGCCGGACGCATCCACGTCGGTCAACAGCAACACGAACTCGTCGCCGCCGATCCGAGCCAGCAGATCCGGTCCGCGCGTGCACTGTTGGAGCCGCGCGGCGAGCTCGCACAGCAGCAGGTCGCCCGCCTCGTGGCCCAGCGAGTCGTTGACCTGCTTGAAGTCGTCGAGGTCGACGTACAGCAGCGCGCCGCGCTCCATCCGAGCGGACGCACCTTCGAGCAGTCCTGTGGCATCGGCTTCGAGGCCGCGCCGGTTCAGCAGGCCGGTCAGGGGGTCTTGGTACGCCGCTTCTTCCATCTTCCGCTCGCGCTGCTTCGGCTCGGTGATGTCGACACAAGTGACGAGGAGATCGCCGCCGGTCTGGACGGCGAGGAAGCGCAGCCAGACCTCCTGTCCGTGACGCACGATGGCCCGCTCGAGATCGCACGCCTCCCCCGTGCGCATGACGTCGCGGAAGGCCTGGAACAAGACCGGCGTATGGGGATGGACGACGCCTTTGAACGGCTTTCCGATCAGATCCTCCTGCGAACGACCGATCCACGCGGCCGCAGCCGGGTTCGCGAACAGACAGATGAAGTCGCGCACCTCGCCGCCGTGGTCGCGCTTGGGCCGCAGCCTGAGGATCCCGTTCGGCGAGACATCGACGAGGCTGCGGACCAGCGCCTCGCTTCGCCGCAGAGCGATCTCGGCGCGCTGCCGCTCGGTGACATCGCGCAGCAGGATCACGCGCCCGCGCAGGCTTCCCGAGGCGACGCGGATCGGCGACACCGTGACCTCGAGTCGACGGCCGTTCGGGTCCTCGCAGGCAGCGGCTGCGCTCCCGGGCGCCCGCAGCGCCTCGACCAGCGCGGGCGCTCGCGGCAGCAGCTCTTCGACCCGGTAGCCGATGGCGTCGCGTGAGTCCCCGCGACCACAGAGCCGGCTCGCGGCAGCATTCATGTCGACGACCCTGTCGTACGAGTCCACGACGACGACGCCGTCTCGCATCTGCTCGAACACCGCGTGATACGCGATGGGACTCTGCTGGAACAACTGGAGTCGTAGGAATCCCCACGCGTAGAACATGCTGCTGACGGCCAGCGCGATCGGCGTCGGACCGAAGTCTCCAGGGAAGAAGCCCAACGTGAACAGGACGTTGGTGGCCGACGGCAGCAGCGTCGCGATGAATAGAAGCGCCACCTGCGGGCGATAGAGCTTCGAGCCGCGCCACCATTCCGTCGCGAGCAGGAAGAAGCCCGCCGTCATCGCCAGGTAGCTGTACGGGAGATGGACGCGCCAGAACCAGGGCCCCCAGTGGTCGCGCAGATCCCAGTCGCCGGAAGCCGAGACGGTCGGACCCGCCCACATCCACTCGTGCGCGTCGTTGGTCCACGTGATGGCGATCGTCGCGACGGGAATCGCCAGCAGCGCGGCCACGTGCGCCGGGCGCAGCGTCGGGCGCTCCAGATACTGCGCGAAGAAGATCAGGATCAGCGGCGTGACGAGCGCGATCCCGGTGTACTTGAACTTCGCGGACAGCAGGGCGGCCTCGGCCGAGCCGGCCTTCCACTCGGCCACCGCGGCGATCGTCCAGACGGCGACGCAGACCATGCACAACCCGAGCGTCCGGGTCCCCGGGCCGTAGCGACGGTGCAGCAGGCCGAACGCGAGCAGGAGATAGACGCCGCCGCCGAACAGCAGCAGCGGCACCCAGACGCCGAGCTCAGACAGCATCGGGGACTCCCGAAGAGCGGACGGCGGGGGGGAACCAGCAGCGGGAGCGAGACCTGGCGTTCATCGACCTTTCCGGAGCCGGCGGCGGACGAACGGCTCTGCAGGGGGCCATCGACGCGCCGAGCCGGGGGCTTGAAGGCTGATACGCTTCGGCGGCCGAGCCTGGAATGGAGCGGCCGTGCCGATCGCTGCGCCCGCCCGGAGTCGCGCGAACCCCTACGAGAACCCCGAGCTGCTGCGCTGGCTCGACGGCTACGAGGGGCTGCCGGAGAGCGCCGATCCGGGCGAGATCCGCTGGTCGTGGTGCTGCACCCTCGCGAGACGGCGAGCCCCGGCGGCCCGCTGCTGCGCACGCCGATCTCGCGGCTCGTCCCGCTGTTCGCTCACGAGAACAACGAGGCGATCGTCTCCTGGATCGCGGCCGCCGCAGCGCGCGGATCCGGCGCCTTTCGGATCGGCCGGCCGACGACGATGTAGTCGGCGCCCGCCTCGAACGCCGCGCGCGGCGTCGCGACGCGGCGTTGGTCGTCGCCGCCCGCGCCGCCCTCGGGTCGGATGCCGGGCGTGACGATCGCGAGCGCATCGCCGACGGCGGCGCGGATCCGCTGCGCCTCGAGCGGCGACGCGACGACGCCGTCACAGCCAGTCGCGAGAGCAGTGTGCGCACGCGCCAGCACCAGGTCTTCGGCCGTCACTGCCGGCGGGTAGCCGAGATCGCACAGGTCGCCGGCGTCGAAGCTGGTCAGCACCGTGACGGCCAGTACGCCGAGGTCGTGCTTCTCGGCGCACGCGGCTTCCAGCACGCGCCGGCTCGCGTGCACCGTGACGAACCGGGCGCCGTGCGTGCGCACGTTGCGCACGGCGGCCGCGACCGTCGCGGGGATGTCGAAGAGCTTGAGGTCGAGGAAGACCTGGCGTCCGGCGTCGCGCAGCTCGCGCACGAGCGGGAGCGCGCCTTCGGCGCAGAAGAGCTCGAGGCCGACCTTGTAGAAGCTCACCGCGTCGCCGAGCGTGCGGACGAGCCGCCGCGCGTCGTCCGGAGCTGCGAAGTCGAGCGCCACGATGAGTCGGTCGCGGGGCGGAATCGCGCGGTTCGGACAGCGGTCAGCGGACATGGCGCGTAGCTAGCTCGTGGGGCTCTCCTGCGCCAGCTCCGCGACGCGCACGCGTTTCTCCGCTGGCTCCCGACATCCAGCCGGAGCCGATCTTGCTCCCATCGATCGCAGGACGCCTGCAGCAGAGGGGGCGCAAAGAAACCGCACAGACTACCAGATTCATTTCGGAAACAGGACTTCCGCCATGCGGCGATCGTCGCCTCCGGTGTCACCTCGTGCTCGCCACGGACACATACGAAGCGAACAACCGGGTCGAGCGCGGGGAACGCGCCCGCGCCGCGGTACGAAACAACGGAGTCTTTCCATGTCGACATCTTGGTCGTTCTCGTCCCTTCTCCGAAGCGCCGCGCTGATCGCTTGGATGTTTCCGCTGTCTGCCCTCGCGACACCGATGGTCTACACGGTCGAGACCGGAACGCAGGACGGCTTCGGCTTCAGCGTCCTCCACAGTGCGACCAGCACCGCGGGCATGGCGCCGTTCTATCCGGGTGGGACGATCCTGTTCGACCTCTCGGGCACACTCTCTGGCGATTTCGACGGGACGACCCTCACGTTGGATCCGGGTTCCCTCAGCGCCGCCGGAGTCGGCGGGGGCTTCAGCGGCGCCTGGACGCTCGACATCGCCGGAGGAGCGATCGCGGCGGCGGGCTCCTTCGCGGGCGGAACGATCGACTACGTACTCCGGCGTCCGGATGCGAGTGTGTTCGACAGCGGAACGTTCCATTTCGCGCCGGTCGACTTTCCCGGCGCGCCGAACAGCTTGACCGGCACACAGCTGGCGCTGTGGGGAAACAACTGGAACAACTCCGTCGCAGGCCCGAGCTCCGTTGCGTTTCCGATCGGCTTCGACATCCGGGCGCAAGGACAGACGGCACCGATACCGGAACCGTCGGCGCTGCTGCTCTTCGGCGCCGGCATGTTCCTCGTCGTGCAGGGGACGAGGGTCCCGAAGCGAAGCGCTTCCGAAGCCTGAGTTCCATCGCCAACGGTCCTGGCTAGGCGAGTCCGAGCCGTTCGCGGACGACGGTACGGATCTCCTCCGCCACGCGGTCGGGCTCTGCACGGCCATCGATCCGCACGACGTAGGAACGCTCGAGCGCGCGGAAGATCGCCGCGACGTCGGCGAGGAAGGCGGAGTTCTCGAACGCCGGCTCCGCGGTGCCCCCTCGACTCGCGACGCGCGCGAGTCCCCGCTCGGGGTCGACATCGAGCAGGAGGGCGAGGTCGGGCAGCGGGAACTCGGCCTCGGCCTCGGCGAGCAAGCGCGCAGCATCGAACCCCCGCGCGCCCTGGTACGCGACAGTCGATAGGAAGTAGCGGTCGGTCAGCACGATCGCTCCGCCTGTGAGACCCGGGCGGATCACTGCGGCGACATGCTCGCGGCGGTCCTCGACGAACCAACGCAGCTCTTCCTCGCGCGCGACGCTCGCGCCGGAGCTCGCCATCGCGCGGATCCTCCGGCCGAAGGAGCCGTCCGTAGGCTCGCGCGTCTCGACGACGACGTGCCCTGCAACGCGCAGCGCGCCGGCCAGGCGACGCAGTTGGGTCGACTTGCCGGCGCCGTCGAGGCCTTCGAAGGCGATCAGTCGACCGGCGTTCACTGGCTCCCCGTGGCGCGCGGGTAGCGTTGGCTCCGTGTGCGCGCCGCTCGATCGGCGCGAACCATGGCACGCCGATTGCTCCTCCGCACACCGGCGTCGCAAGGCGCCTCTCGCCTTCGCTCCTCTAACGGGACCGGGGGCACGGGCGGGAGAAGGGGCGCCGGGCAGAGGCAAGTCGTGCGAGCCGGGAATTTCAAACGGGGTGAGGCCCGTCTCGTGGCATCTGCCTGGCGCTTCTTCGTTCGCGCAGCGAGACGAACGGCGCGCGCCGGTCCGGGGACCGGCGCGCGCGGGGTTCCCGGTGTCGGCGGAACTAGATCTCGCCGATCAGCAGGAAGGCGGTGACGAAGCCGACCAGCGCGATCGACTCGATGAGCGCCATGCCGAGGATGAACGGCGTGTTCATCGCGCCAGCCGCGCCCGGATTGCGGGCGATGCCGGCCGTCGTGTTGCTGGCCGTGAGCCCCTGGCCGAGGCCGCAGCCGAGGGCGGCCAGGCCGAACGCGAGGCCCGCACCGAGAGCGGGACCCCAGTTGGAACCCTGCTGCGCGGCGTCCTGCGCAACCGCCACATCGGCGACGAGCAACGCGGCGAAGGTGAAGACCAACAGCTTGCCGAAACGAACGGGAACCATACTTGCTCCTTGCCTTTGCCCCGTTCCGATCCGGACGCGGTCCGGACGGTTGGGGCCTCGTGGCTCGTCTCGCGGAACCCTAGTGGTGTTCCTCGAGAGCCAAGCCGATGTAGATCATGCTGAGCAGCGCGAACACGAACGCCTGGATGAACGAGATCACCAGGCCGAGACCCAGAAAGATCGCCGGCACGGCGACGGGCATCAGCCCGAGCCACACCGCGACGACGGTATGATCCGCGAACATGTTCGCGAGCAGACGAATCGCCAGTGTGAAGACGCGCGCGATGTTGAGCGGCAGCTCGATCACCACCATCAGCGGCGCCAGCAGCGGCACGTGGTAGTGCTTGCCGCCGATCTTCAGATCGAACAGCGGGCCGGTGAACTGGTACACGTACTTCCAGCCCTGCTTGGCGATGCCGACGTAGTGGTAGACGAAGAAAACGATCGTCCCCCACGCGAGGCCCACCGCGATGTCGCTGGTCGCGCCGCCGACGGCCGGCACCAGGCCGAGCAGGTTCGAGATCAGGATGAAGAAGAAGATCGAGAAGACGAGCGGGAGGAAGCGCTTGTAGTCGTGGCCGATCGTCTGCTCGGCGAGCCCCGAGAGGCCGTCGAGGATCGCCTCGATGCAGTTGCGCACGGTGATGCCGCGGTCCGGCAGCACGCCGCCGTCGGCCGCCGCCAGCGAGCGCCGGACGGACCAGCCGGCCAGCAGCAGCAGCCCCACCGCCAGCAGCGCGGACTGGATCACCCAGTCGATGCCGGCGTGCTCGAGCGGTCCGTAGATGCTCACGGCGCATCCTCCGTGCGGTCGATCGCGTCGTCGTCGTCGGGCGCGGGCAGCGCGACGTCGGCGCGCCAGACGCTCCAGTGGTCCCAGGCCGGGTCGTCGGCCGGCAGCACCGGCGCGGTCGGATCGACGGGCGGCGCGAACCACCACGCGCCGAGCAGCACGGCGGGCACCACGGTCGAGACGCCGAGCAGCAGGCCGAGCGGATGAGCGCCGGCGGCGAGCGCGACGCCCATCGCACCGAACAGCATCGCGAGCCGCAGCCCGAGCAGCGCGGTCCAGAAGCGCGCGCCGTCGAGCTGGCCCTGCAGCACGCGCGTGGCGCAGGCGCACAGCGCGCGGAAGTTCACCGCCTCGAGCGCGGCGCCGAGCGCGTAGGCCGTGGCGAACGCCGGGCCGGCGACGAGCGCTGACACCGCCAGGCCGCCGGCCGATAGCGTCAGGTTGAGGCTTTGCAGCGCGTTCGCCTCGTCGATCGTTCTCGCGGTGCTGCTCACTTCGACTCCGGCGGTCCGCCGCTCCCGTCGCCCGGGCCCTTCGCGCCCGGTCCACCCGTCGTGCCCGTCGTTCCCATCAGGTTCCGCATCCGCCACATCCGCAGTCCGAACGCCGCGAAGCCGATCGCCATGCCGACGAGGAAACCGGTCGGCTCGGTCCCGAAACGCCGGTCGACCCAGGTCCCGGCCAACCCGCTGATCACCACCGCCAACACCGCTTCGACGGCGCCCTGGTACGCGGACGCCATCCCCTGGTGTGCCGTGCGCGAGCCCCGGACGCGAGGGCCGTCCTTCTCGGGCCCGTTCTCGGGCCCGCGCAGGGGCTCGGACGGACCGCGACGATCTCCGGGACCGCTCATCGGCATCGCTCCACAGGGACGCGCGATCGCACCCCGAGGGCTCCAAGAGCGGCGCGCACCATAGCGACTGGCCCCCGGCCGCTCAACGCGGTCGGGACCGAGTCGCGGCGGCCGGCGCAGACGCCGCGCGGGCCTTCCGGAAGGCCCGTTCGGACGCAGCCAGCGTCTCCGCGACGTCGATTGGCCGGTGCGCCAGCGACACGAAGCACGCCTCGTACGGCGACGGCGGCAGGTAGATGCCGGCGTCGAGCATCGCGTGGAAGAAGGCCCGGAAGCGCTCGCCGTCGGCCTTGCGCGCGTCGGCGAAGTTCCGGACCGGACCGGGATGGAAGAAGAATCCGAACATCCCGCCGACGGCGGCGGTCGTCAGCTCGACATCGGCCGCCGCGGCCCGGTCGGCGAGGCCCTCGGCCAGCGTCCGGCTGCGCGCCTCGAGCTCGACGTAGCTCTGCGGATCGCGGAGCCGGCGCAGCGTCTCGAGGCCCGCCGCCATCGCCAGCGGATTTCCGGACAGCGTGCCGGCCTGGTAGATCGGGCCGTCCGGTGCGATCTGGCCCATCAGATCCGCGCGCCCGCCGTAGGCCGCCGCGGGCAGGCCCCCGCCCACGACCTTGCCGAGGATCGTGAGGTCGGGCCGGATGGCGGAGCGGACCTGCGCGCCGCCCCACGCGACACGGAAACCGGTCATCACCTCGTCGAAGATCAGCAGCGCGCCGTGCTGGTCGCACAGCGAGCGCAGGCCTTCGAGGAAGCCCGGCGCCGGTGGTATGCAGCCCATGTTGCCGGCGACCGGCTCGACCAGCACGCAGGCGAGTTCGCCCGGCCAACGCTGGAATGCGTCGGCGACGGCGTCGAGATCGTTGAACGGCGCCTGCACCGTCAGCGCGGCGAGCTCCGGCGGCACGCCCGGGGAGCCCGGAATGCCGAACGTCGCGACGCCGCTGCCGGCGCCGACGAGCAGCGAATCGGCGTGGCCGTGGTAGCAGCCGTCGAACTTGAGGATGCGCGAGCGGCCGGTGGTGCCGCGCGCCAGCCGGATTGCGCTCATCGCGGCCTCGGTCCCGGACGACACGAAGCGCACGCGATCCACCGACGGCAGGGCCGAGCAGACCAGCTCTGCGAGTTCGATCTCGCGCTCGGTCGGCGCGCCGAAGCTGGTTCCCGCGGCCGCGGCGGCGCGCACGGCGCGCAACACCGCCGGGTGTGCATGCCCGAGGATCAGCGGTCCCCACGAGCCGACGTAGTCCACGTACTCGTTGTCGTCGGCGTCCCAGATCCGCGCGCCCTTGCCGCGCACGAGGAACGGCGCCGTTCCGCCGACCGCGCCGTAGGCGCGCACGGGGCTGTTGACGCCGCCGGGGATCACCTTGCGGGCGCGGTTCATCAGCTGATTCGAGCGCGTGCGTTTCATGGCGCGCGAGGATAGGCGCGGCGCCTGGCGTTGTCGGGCTCGGGGGATCGTTGCGATCTCTTTTCGAGCCTCGGATGATTGCCAACGCACGTTCGCCGGCGCAGCGTGAACGCGGGCAGACGCGGCGCCCACCGGAGGCCCGCTCGCGGCTTCCGGTCCTTCGAGGCGGCCGGTACGGGCCTGGCAACGACCGGCTGGCGTGGACACGCGCGTCTCCCCTCCGTCGCACGCGCATGCCGCACCGCGCAGCCGGGAGGAACGACGGTACGCGCGCCGCCGTCCCGAGGAGACAGTCCTCTACGGCGTGGTGCAAGAGGAGCTCGAGACCTTCCTGGCCCGCGCGCACGAGCGAGAACGGCCGGTGCCGCGCTTCGTCGAGCGCGAGCTTCGCGCCTTCTTGCACTGCGGCATCCTCGCCCGCGGCTTCGTCCGCGTGCACTGCGACGCATGTGGTCTCGATCGCGTCGTCGCCTTCTCGTGCAAGGGCCGCGGCTTCTGTCCGTCCTGCGGCGGCCGGCGCATGGCCGACACCGCCGCGCACCTCGTG
>JBDIVR010000058.1:0-16665 GCA_039794265.1 Myxococcota bacterium | reverse complement strand
TAAGCACCGGAGCCAGTCGCAACGCGCTGTCGGTGAGCCAGACGTACTGTCCGTGGCCGTCGGCCCACGTCGATGCATAGAGGAGACCCGGGACCGACTCGAACATCCCCGGCTGATCGAAGCGCGGTGCGAGGAACGTGGCGGTGGGCACCGATACGTAGTCGCGCAAGTGACGCTCGCCCGGGGGTTGCCGGCTCATCATCAGCGCGAGATCCGGTGAGATGGCCGCGCTGGTCACGAACGCGAGCGGGGAACCCTTGGCTGCTGCACCGATGCGCGCGTAGAACGGTCCCGCCAGCAGCAGCGGCAGCCCGACGACGAGAGCCAGTGCGGCTGCCATCTGGCGCGGGTGCTCGCGTCGTCGCCATGCGACGGTGAGCGCGGCGATGCCGACGGCGAGCCAGCCGGTGGATTTTGCCAGCGTCGCAAGAGCCCCCGCGAGACCCAAGCCGATGGCGCCGCCGAGGGAATGCGCGGTCCGCGGTTCAGATCGTCGCAGCAGAGCAGCGAGCAGGATCGTGACGAACAGTGCGCACAGCGTTTCGTTGCCGACCATGGTGGTGGCGATGGCGAACACCGGGACGCCGACCGCGAGCGCGCACGCGACGGCGGCGTTGGCGGGCGTCGTGCGGCGCCGCAGCGCGCAGTAGGCGACGCCAACGGCCGCCAGGCCCGCGGCGAGCGAGAGCAGACGCAGCCAGACATGAACCGGGATCGACTCGGGCAGGATGCTCCAGCCGAGAGCGCCGAGCGCATGGTAGAGCGGGGGATGGAAGCCGAGCCACGAGCTCGGCGGCGAAAGGCGGCCCTCCCACAGCGAGAACGTGTTGAGCATGTGTCCCGGAGCATCGAAGTCAGCCATCGGAGGCAGCAGGAAGATCGACTCGACGCGCGGCCAGAGCGACAGCAGGACGACGATTCCTGCGGCGAGCTGCCAGCCGAGCTGGCGCGCGTGCACGGCCTCGCGGTTCGTCATTCGATGTATCCGAGCGCGCGAAGCCGAGATCGAAGCGCACTGGCCGCGTCTTCAGCAGCATCGATCTCCGCGCGAAGCCGAGCGGGGACTTGTATGCGTGGATCGAGCTCGTGCGGATCGGCCGCGAGATCGAACCATGTTTCGACGACACACCCGGCGGCGCCGGCAAGTGCGACGATCATGAGCGACCGGGTGCGGATGCGTCGTCGCCAGCCCATCTCGTCCCCGGTCGCTGGATCTAGTTGCAATCGCCCGCGTTGCCGACGCAGAACGGCAGCTCGTTCGACAGCGGGCCGGCGGGGTTCTGCACTTGCAGCAGGTGCAGGCCGCGCGTGAGACCGATGCCGACGCCGAGATCGATGGTGACGCTGCCGTCGACGCAGAAGGTATTGGAAATGCCCCCGTTGCACGAAATTCCCGCCGAGACCGGCTGCCCGTCGACGAGCGCGATGGCCAGCACGGAGACCTGTCGACCCCGGAGCGTCATCGGCGGCGGATTGTTGGCGTTGCCGGCGGCGACGATCGGCAGCGGCGGGTCGCCGGTGACGCCGTTGCTGCCGGTTCCGAGCGTCGCCAGCAGCGGCTGCGGGCCGCCGGTGGCGACGAAGCCCGAGCGGAGCTGCGCGGTGGCGGTTCCGACGAGCCGCCCTTCTTCGCCAGCCGTCAGCAGCGCCTCCGGCGTCAGCGCGAGGCCACTGGCGGAGTAGATCCCGCCGTTGAACGACAGCAGCACCGGCGCGAAGCTGCCGGCTCCGACCGGGTCGTACAGCGCAGAGACCTGGAGGTTCACGAGGCCCCGGAAGTCGGCCAGCTCGAGTGCCGCGAGCAGCGTCTCGGTCGTGTCGCGCAGCGCCGGGCCGAGCGTGCGCGAATTCAAGCCAACTTGCCGAGCCTGCGCACCGGAGAAGCCGGTGCTCGCCTCCTCGAACATCTGGAAGATGTCGAGTGGCCGGACGTTGTAGACCGGCTCGAACACGCCGAACGCGGCGCCGAAGGTCGTGATCTCGCGGAAGCCGCGCGCGGGATCCCAGCGGATCGGTGTCTCGAGCGGAGAGCCGCCGAGCAGGCCGGCATTGGCCGCCGACAGCATCTCCTGCGGCGCCGTGATGCCCGCAGAGAACTGCACGAAGCGGTCCGTCATGCCCCGCATCGTCGGCGCGTCGAATTGGCCGACGATCGCCGAGTTGGTGGCCGTGCCGAGCGGGAGCGCATGGCAACCGGCATCGGAGTCCGCGCACGTGTTCGGGCCGAAGCCGCCCTGGTTCGTAAAGAAGTCCTGGAAGCCCTTCAGCGCGCTGGCGCCGAGCGCGCTCGGGCTGCCGTCGCCGTTCGGCACGGCGACCGGATTCGCCGGCGTCGAGAGCGTGTCGTCGATTCGTCGCGAGCGCGCCGGCGGATAGCTGACGCTGCCGAGATACGTGGCGAGATCGCTGCGCTGCTGTGCCGTCGTCACGTTGCCGCCGGGTGGGCACGGCCCCGTCTGGTCACACATCACGCCGGAGAGGCTGGCGAGCACGAGATCGAGGAAACAGTCGAGGTCGCCGTCGGGGCCGCCGGCGTCGCAGCTCGGCGGCGGGTTCACGCCGCCGCCGACGGCGCCGTTGGGGCCGCCGAACGGATCGCCGAGCGTGCCGTCCCAGTGCAGCGGCAGGGTGTCCTTCAGGCCGCGGATCGGCATCGTCGTGCGCGGCTCGTCATGGCCGTTGCAGGCACCGAATGAGCACGCGCCGCCGATCCGCCACAGCAACTGGTCCACGTTGGCGTCGGGGTGGCAGCTCCCGCAAGAGAAGGTGCCGGACGTCGACGCAAAGCCGCTGTGGAAGATGATCCGGCCGCGCCGCACGGCCTCCGGTGTCGGGTCGCCGGCCAGCGGCACCTTGGCCGTCTCGGTCAGCGCGCTTCGGTTCGAGGCGTCGATGACGGACACGGTGTTCTCGAACGCGTTGAGCACGTACGCGGTCTGTGCGGCCCCGGACGGGCCGGAGCGCAGCGCGACGCCGCGCGGGATCTGTTGGCCGAAGCTCGCGCCGGCGCCGAGATCGAGGACATCGAGGACGGCGAGACTCGCCGCATCGAGCGTGGCGACCCGGCTCGAACCGGCGAGCGTCACGACGAGCGTTGCGTCGTCGGCCGACAGCGCGATCCCGTACGGGGTGGCCATCGCCGTCGCCGGCGTCGGCGCCGGCGGCTCGAGATCGCCGATCTGCGGCGCTGCGCAGCCGCCCGCGGTACACGAGACGGCGGCGACCTGGTTCGAGAACGTCCTGTTGTCGAGATCGATGAGGTTCTGCCCGTCGAGGCCGTTCACCGCGTTGCGCGCATCGGTCTGCGCGAGGAAGGCGCGACCGGAACCGGACACCGCGAGGCCGTACAGCAGCGTGCCGACGCCGCTCGCGACGCCGACCTCGGCATGAGTGGCGGCGTCGTAGACGAACAGATCGCGGTCCGGGACGAGGGGGTCTTCGACGATGTTCTTGATCGCGCCGGGGAGATTCGGGTTGGTGGCGAACGACGCGAGGGCGCTGGCGCCGAGCGTACATTGCGGAGGCGTCCCTCCGAGCGGGCACGCCGACAGCTCGCTCCGGTTGCCGGACTCGAACGCGGCGACGTACAGGAGGCCGTTGCGGACGGCGATCGCGCGCGGATCCTGCGCGCGCACGGGGATCCGGCCCGTCACCGCACGCGAATCGGCATCGATGACGGCGATCTCGTCCCGCGAGGACAGCGCGACGAAGGCCTGGCTGCCGTCGGCGCTGAACGCGATGCCGGCGGGCTCGTCGAAACTCGTCACGCCCTGCGCATCGAAGGACTGCACGACGTCGATGACACGAAACCGCGTCGGGCTGCCCGCGCCGACGTCGATGACGCTGACGGTGTCGGAGACGTGATTCGAGACCCACACCTCGTCGTGGCCCGGCCGCACGGCGATGGCAACCGGGTCGACGCCGACATCGATGCTGGCGAGCGTGCCGAGCGTCGCCGTCGACAGCACGACCACGCGGCGCGCCGTCGTCTGCGCGACGTAGAGCTGACTGCCGTTTGCCGACAGCGCGATCGGGTTGACGTGCGGGCTCTCGAAGAGCTGGAACCCCACGGGTTCGGGAGTGTTGCGACGGCGGCCCGAGCCGGCGTCGGCGGGGGCCGCGAGGAGGAGCGAGGCCAGCAGCGCGAACCACGCGGCGCAGTGGCCCCGTTCGAGCGGTCTCGACTTCCGGGAGATCCTCGTCCGGGCGCGCATCCTCGTCTGCATCCTGACCTCCAACTGGGACCGGGCCGAGGCCCCGGCTCTGGCTCGACGGCCGCCGACGGTTCTATCATGGGCCGTGCCCCGGCGCACGCCGCTGCCTGCTCGGACGCTCCTCGCAGCGCTACTCCGGAGATGAGCGTCCCGGGATTGAACCGGGTTCCGCCTTCGGCTCCTTCGGGGCCAGTTCCGGCACCTTCTCGACGATCCAGCGCCGCCGCTCCTCGTTCGGGTAGGAGACGAACGCGACGAACGCGTCGCGTTCGTCGACGCGATCCTGCGCGATGTCGGCGATTCGCCAGCCGTGTCCGTCGCGTTCGAGCGTGAAGATCTGCCGGAAGGAACGGGTGGTCTGGAAGGATTTCGCGGCGCGCTTCAGCTTCACGAGCGTAACGACGCGCGCGCGGTCTCCCTCCTCGCGGAGATCCCGAGCCTCGTAGCCGAGGGCCCGCGCGGTGGCCTGGAAGTCCTGCGATGCCTGCACCAACAGGAACGCTTCTTGTGCGGAGTCTAGTCCGCGCGCGGCGTCTAGGGGCGCGAGTGACGGATCGATGCGAAGGATCGGCTCGAGGTTCTTGTAGGTGCCCCAGGACCAGCCTTCGAGTGACGGAATCGTGAGTCCGTGGCGCGCGTGGAACTCGTCGGTGAGCAGCGGGAGCAGCCGGCCCGGGTCGCGGCCGAGCAGGTGGAACCACATCGTCACCGCGAGAAGCGGACTGCCCGGGCGGTCGCGCGCACAGCCGAAAGGGCCAGCGAAGATGGACGTGGCCAGAAGCAGAGCGAGAGCCGCCGGGATCCGCGCCTTCATCGGTCCCCACACTAGCAGCGGCCGCTCACGGGCCGCCCGTGCCCGCGCCGGGTGAAGGCCGCGCGGATCCGCGCGCCAGATCGGGCCGCCCGAGCCGCACCGCCACCTCGCCCACGGTGCGCCGCGCGAGTTCCGGATCCCCGGAAACGCCGGGCAAGCCTAGGGCCTCCGTCTCCGCTTCGTCGAGGCGCCCGAGCTGCAGCAGCAACGCCACCAGGTTCCAGCGCGCCTCGGCGAAATCCGGGAAGCGGGCGAGGGCGGTGCGCTGCGCGTCGGCGGCTGCTTCGAGCTGGCCGGCTGCCGCCAGCGCGGATCCGTACGCGAGGTACACGCGCGGCTGGTCGGGCGAGAGCTCGACGGCCCAGCGCAGATAGTGCGTGGCCCCCTCGGCGTGGCCTGCGCGGCGCAGCGCGACGCCGGCGTGGTCGACGGCGAGCGGCAGCAGCGGATGGCGCGGCACCTCGATCGCGAGCGACGCCGCCACCGCTTGCTCGAGCCGCTCGATCGCCTCGTCCTGCTGGCCGGCGCGGCCGAGCGCGAGGCCGAGGCTCAGCAGGGCGCGCGGATTGGCCGGGTCGCGTTCGACGTCGCGCGTCCACAGCGCGATCTCGGACGCGAACAGCGCGTTCTCGTGCCGGGTGGCCGCCACGAGCCCGGCGAGCATCGCCGCGAGGACGGCGAGCGCCGCGCCGCGCACGATTGCCGGCGACCCGAGGCTCCGGAGCCACGGCGCGCGCGCGACTCCGAACGCGGCGACGACGACCCCGGTGAGCAGCGCCGCCGACGGGAGGTAGAGCCGGTGCAGCGCCAGGATCTCGGTGGCGATCGGCAGCACGCTCGAACTCGGCGCCAGCAGCAGGAACCACGCAGAGGGCAGGAAGCCGGCGCGCGGCCGGCGCAGCGCCGCCCAGGCGCTCGCCGCGAAGCCGAGGCCGGTGGCCAGCAGCGCCGGGCCATAGCGCGGCAGCAGCCGCCCGAGGTCCGCAGCACTCGCCACCGGGACGACGGGCCAGCCGAAGTCGAACTGCAGCGCGGTCGGCCACAGGATCAGCCGGACGTAGAGGAGCAGTGCCTCCGCCTGCGTGAGCAGGTAGGACAGCGGTGTCAGGCCGTCGCGCTCGAACGCGACGCTGCGCGGGCGCGGATTGCTCGCGACGAGTGCGCCGACCAGCAGCCACGTGACGGCGAGCGTCGCAGCCATCGCACGCCGGCGCGCGCGCGCGCGGTCCGGCGGTCCGCCGCCGAGGAACGCCCGGTCGTAGAGGAAGAGCAGCAGCGGAACGACGGCGCCGGTCTCCTTGGCCGCCGCGGCGAGCCCCGCGGCGAGCCCCATCGCGATCCACCAGCGCGCCGGGCGCTCGGCCTGCGCGCTGCGCGCGAGCGCCAGCAGCGAGAGAAGCGTGCACAGCCCGGCGAGCGTCTCGGCGCGCTGGCTCACGTACGTCACCGCGGCGGTCTGGACCGGGTGCACGGCCCACAGCGCGGCCGCCGCGAAGGCGAGCGCGGCGGCCCGCGGCGCCAGCGCCGGCACGCGCGCGCAGCTGCGCCGCAGCAGCCCACACAGCGCCAGCGCGGCGGCCGCGTGGATCGCGAGCCCGACGCTGCGCGAACCCGCGCCGACGACCTCGCCGACTGCGGTCGGCCGGCCGAAGATCTGCGCCTCGAGCAGGAACGACGCGGCCGTCAGCGGCCGGCCGGCATACGGCGAATCCTTGCCGCCGAATGCCAGCAGCGCCTCGGGGAGCGAGCCGGCCGGCGCGGGCTGGGTGAGGAGCTCGTCGTCGAAGACGATCACCCCGCGGTACGCGCCGGCGTACGCGATGGCGACGAGCAGCACCAGGGCGGCCGCCGAGCCGAACGCTGCGGCGCGGCCCGCTGCAGACCCCGAGCCCAGCGCGAGCGAGTCCGGCACGTCCGCTCCGCCCCGCGGCGACAGCTTCTACTTCTGGATCGTGGCTTCACCGGCAGCGATCGCGCGACGCACGGCGTCTTGCAGCGATGTCTCGAGCGGCCGGCTGCGGAATGCGAAGCGCATCGAGCGGGGGTTCATCGACAGCGTTGTCGCTTGGGTCATCCAGTAGACGGCGTCGTCGATCTCGAGCGACGGCTCGCCGTAGACACGCTCGAGCGTCTCGCGGACCGCCGGTTCCGAGCCGCAGTCGAACTCCGCGGCGTAGAGCTGATCGGCCACGAATCCGAGGATCAGGCGGCATCCCGTGAGGCCCAGGATCTCCTGTTCCGCGACTTCGAGGGCGCTGATCGGCGGCATGAGGGACGAGGACATCTTGGTCTCTTCCGACGAGTCGCGCACGAGCTTCGCGTTCGGAAAGGCAGCCTGCACCTTCTCCCGGCTGTCGTAGAAGCGAGCGGGGCCGAAGCCCTCGGGCAGCACGAGGTCCTCCGCTTCGTCCCTCGCCGGCGCGGGCGGCTGTCCGGATTCCGACGACTCCGCGCTCGCCTTCGCGCCGTCCGGCTCGGCCCAGGCGACGCCGGAAGGCGCGCCCAGCCAAGCCGTCGCGACGAGCGCCGCCGCGGCGCTCGTGCTGCGCCGGAACCAGCGGGATCGCATGCATCGCTCCGATCCCTGCGGATCGATCATCGTAGGGTCCTCCAAGGGTGTGCGGGGTCTGACGCGGCGCCGAGGAAATCGAATCGATCGGTCCCGAAACCGGTCCCGAAACCCGCCTCGAAACCGAGAAGGGGGTGAAGAGCCCCGCGTCGCGTTTCGTCGAACCCGCGCAACCGATCGGGACCCGCGGAGTATTTCACAGAGTGCCAGCGCGCCCAACCGGGTGACGCGCCACGGGTGACATCCAGCGGGCGGACCGCGCCGGCCGCAGCGAGGGCTGCGGGCCGCGGCGGGGTTGGCTTGTTCGAATTGTTTCCTATTATGACCCCTCGCCTTCCGACCGGCCGTTGCCGAATCGAAATCCCCGCGGGTCGTTTTCGCACCGATCGAGTGAAAAATCGATCAACTTCGAATGGTTGCATGTCCGCTCGGGCGCCGTGTCGGGAAGGCACAACGATTGCAAGATTTCAGAGTGCCCAGCCAGAGTGGTGCGGGCAGAGAATCCGGAGCTTGCCAATTCGCTCGTGTCGTGCTCGTGCCGCGCTCGTGCCGTGCTCGAGCCGGGGAAGCGCCGGACCAGGACCGATTCGCGTGGGTGAGGGAGCCGACCATCGGACTCGCGTCTGTCGCGCGATCGGTTCAGAGTTAGACGGGCAGGGATCGGCCGCTGTGGCCGCCACATTTCAGGAGAAAAGAACGTGATTCGACGACGATTGCTTGGAATCGCGGGAGCCTTCGCGGCGGCGGGCCTGATGCTCGCCCCCGTGAATGCGTCCGCGGCGCTCGACAAGTGTTCGAAGGAAATCAGCAAGAACTCGGCCAAGCTTTCCTCGGACGTCCAGAAGGGCCTCCAGAAGTGCGTGGACGGCTGGCTGAAGGAAGAGGCGAAGGTCGCGAGCAACCTGTCCAAGGGGAAGACCCTCGCGGGTGGCGCGGCGAAGACGCTGATCACGGCCGCAGCGAAGTGCGAGAAGGAGATCGAGAAGATCTTCGGTCTCGGCCTGCCCCTTGACGCTACCAGCGACGCGAAGGGCAAGATCGGGAAGACGCACGGCAAGCTCACGACTGTCATCAGCTCGAACAAGTGCGTTGCCGGCGAGCTGTCACAGCTCGGTCACGACGAGGACCTGAACGTGATGTCGCGCCTGATGCTGGCCTCCGGCGTCAACGACGGCTACACGACGCAGATCTCGACGAACGAACTGTCCATGGCGACGTTCGACGACATGGGTCAGCAGCGCTGCCTCTTGAGCGGCGTCGAATGCATCGATGACTCCGAATGCCCTGGCGGTGCTGGCGATACCTGCACGTCCGACCCGTGCCCGGGCTGCCAGATCTTCGGCCGCTCCGTAGTGTCGGACGAGACCACTCCGCAGGCCGGCAACTACGCCGGTCCGTGCTCGCGCGTTGCCTGCTCCGTCGACGGCGTGAACTCGGCGATCAGCAACATCAACGTGAACGGCATCGGCGGCCCGATGGGTCTCCCGGTCGCTCTCTCCGGCAACCTCGCGGTCGCCACCTGCGATCTCCCGCAGGTTCTCGCGGGCGCCCAGGCCGTGCTCGGCGGCCCGGACAGCACGCTGGCGGCTGACCTCTTCGGGACGCCCGCGTGCCTGAAGACGATCCGGTCGAACGGCTGGGTCGTCACGAATGCCGGAACGACGCCGGTCTCGTCGAAGACCTCGGCGGCCTGCGCCGACCACGACCTCACGACGGACGAGTGCTCGACCTTCGTGAACTGCGTGGACAGCCAGTTCGGTGGCAAGACCTGCATCGATACCACCAACGTGGCGCCGGCCAATGGCGACATGTTCCTGCGCGCGGCGCAGCGGATCACCGTGGTGCTCGGCACCGCGGGTGCCGACGGAGCGGCCTGCACCGGCGACGACCTCGAGGCGCCGGGCGCCATCACGCCGACCGTCCTCACGACCCGGACGGCCGAGGCCGACCTGTTCGACGGCGGTTTGATGGGCAACCCCGGAACGACGGACCTCATGACCGGCGTGCTTACGGGCGCCCCGTTCAACGTGGCGTCCACTGCGTCGGTGCGCGGCCTCACGGCCGGTGCGCTCAGCGGCGGCACGATCGTCGGCGCGTTCTCGGCGATCACCGACAACGCCCTCCTGGGCGACTCGGTGACGGCCGTGTCGATCGTGTGCGAGTGATCTAGCGTCCACGCAACGAACGGGCAGCCGCCCGCGGGCTGTCTGGCTCGAAGCACCAGGGGCCGGAGAGGAAACTCTCCGGCCCCTCTTCATTTGCCGAGCGGCGCGGGTAGGATCGGAGCCGCGCTCGGGCTTCCGAAGGTTCGATCTCCGGGAGAGGGGAGGGGGGGGATGCGCGTGCGTCTCAAGGGTCGGGAAATCGCGGCTGGGCTGATCGTGGCGGCGATGATCTGCGCATGCGGTGAGCGGCAGGATCCGCCCGGGCCGGCGCCGGGCGAGGAATTCCCGCCGGCGGCGGGGACGCCTCCGGCGCCGTCGCCAGCACCGCCGAGCGTCGTCCTCGTCACGCTCGAGAGCGCGCGTGCGGACCGCCTTGGCCCGTATCGCGGAGGGGGCGGCGTGAGCCCCCACCTCGATCGGCTCGCGGCCGACGGGATCGTCTACGAGCGCGCATACACGCCGGCGAATACGACGCTCGCAGCGCATGCCTCGTTGCTCACGGGCCGGCTGCCGGCTCGGCATGGCGCCGGCGAGGCCCCGGACGGCGCGATCGCGCTGCCGGACGTCGTCGGCACGCCCGAAGGATGGCAGCACCGGCGCGCGCACCCGCTGCGCGCGGACGTGCCGACGCTGGCGGAGGCGCTGCGCGCCGCGGGCTACGCGACGGCGGCCGTCGTCTCCGGGCCGTGGCTCGTGCGCGCGTTCGGCCTCGGGCGCGGCTTCGATCTGTACGAGGATCGCGGCGTCGAGACGCTGGCGGGGCGGCCCGGCGCCGACGTGACCGACAGTGCGCTCGCGTGGCTCGACGCGGATCCGCGGCGGCCGGTGCTGCTGTTCGTGAGCTTCTTCGAGCCACATGCGCCATACCAGCCGCCGCTCGAACTCGCGCGGCAGCAGCTCGGCGCGTCGCTCGAGGCGCTGCCGGCGGAGCCGGATCTCGCCGAGACGAGCGCCCTCTACGACGCCGAGCTGGCGGCGGCCGACGTCCAGCTCGGCCGCCTGCTCGACGGACTGCGCGCGCGGGGTCTCTACGACGACGCGTGGATCCTCGTGACGTCGGACCACGGCGTGCTGCTCGGCGAGCACGTCGGCCTCGGGCACGGGGAGACGCTGTGGGAGGAGGAGCTCCGCGTTCCACTCGTCGTGAAGCCTCCGCGCGGGGGCGGGACGCCCGCGCGCCGCACGGATCCGGTGCTGCTGACGGACCTCCTGCCGATGCTCCTCGAAGCGCTCGGCCTGCCGGTTCCGGCCGGCATCGATGGAGTCGTCCCGGGCGGCCCGCCGCGCCCGCTCATCGCCGAGCAGCGTCCGACCTCGGTGGGTGCCGATGCCGACGCTGGTTCCGACACTGACACCGACACCGACACCGGCGCCGAGCCGAGCCGCGCCCGCGCGCTCATCGAGTGGCCGTGGAAGCTCCACCTGGACGCCCGCGGCGCGGGAGGAGCCGCCGCCGGCCTGCGCCTCTACGACCTCGAGAGCGATCCTCGCGAGCAGAACGACCTGGCGGCGGAGCAGCCCGAGCGTGTCGCCCGGATGGCCGCGGTGCTGGCCGCCTACGCGGCCACGCTGCCGCGCCCCGCGACCCCGTGAGTTCCCTGCGGCTGCCACTTCGGCGCGCGATCGGCCACTTCTCCGGAGGAGGTGTGCCCATGCTGTCGCTGAGATTCCGGCTGTTTCGAGCGGCTTTCGCAGGCGCCGCGCTGCTCGCGCTCCCGGGCGGACCGGCGCACGCGCTGCTGGTCGACCTCGATCAGGTCTCGCAGCCGCGCCTTACCGAGCCGGGCGCGGTCTCCGTCAGCTTCTGCACGTTCGTCACCGGCGGCGCGCCGCCGAGCGCGTGCGTTGGCCTCGCCGAGTTCGGGGCGATCGGCTTCGCGAGCGACGCGGAACGGCCGATCGCGGACTTCCTGGTGCAGCCGACGATCGCGCCGTCGCTCGTCGATCTGTGGTCCGATGGGCACCAGGTGCTGGCGAATCCCGCGCGGCTCCTGCTGACCGATCTCGAACCCGGGAACTACCTGCTCAGCCTGTTCAGCCACTCGCCGTTCGCGACGACGGACCGCACGCTCTTCCGGGTGAACGGCGCCGGTCCGTTCGAGGTCGTCAACGACATCAACTCGACCGACCTCTTCGGCGACCAGACGCTCACGCTGCCGGTCGTCGTCGATTCCTCCGGCGTTCTCACCGTCGAGTTCTGGTCCCCGAACAACAAATTCGGCGTGCTGAACGGCCTGCAGCTGGTGATCCCGGAGCCGTCGACGGCGCTGCTGCTGGCGGCGGGTCTCGCCGGTTTCGCCGGGGCGCGGACACGCGGCCGGCGCTAGGGGCTAGGACGTGCGTCGGCGGCGCGCGGTCAGCGTGGCGAGCGCAAGGCCGGCCGCGGCGGCCGTGAGCGGCGCGCCGGGCTCCGGCACCGTCGTGATCCCGCACGGCTGATCGAGGAAGCCGGCCGACGCGACGACCGTCTGTGCGCCGGTCGTCGGATTCACCCGCACCACCGCGGCCGCCTTCTGCCCGTCGCCCCAGTCGGAGACGAACAGCGTGCCGCTGGGAGCGGCGGTGACGCCGAACGGGAACACCAGCTCGCCGCCAGACGAGACGAGGCTCGCGGCGCCGGTTCCCGGGTTCACGCGGATCACCTGCGCGGCGGTCGCATCGGCGACGATGATCTGCCCGGACGGCTCGACGTCGATGCCGGTCGGCAGGCCGAAGCCGGCGGAGACGAGTCCCTGCGCGCCGGTCACGGGATTCACGCTCAGGATGCGCCCGCCGAGGCCGGCGTCGGACACGTACACGACGGGGCCCGGGCCGATCGCGATCGACTGCAGGAAATCGAAGCCGCCGCCGGCGGACACCACCGTTGGCGCTCCGCCGGCCGCGCCGATCCGGAACACGGTATCGATGGCGGTGCTCGAGCCGAGGTCGGTGACCAGCATGCTCCCGCTCTCCTCGACGTCGAGGTCCCAGAGGGCGGTGAATCCGGTCGATAGCTGCGTCTGGCCGCCGGTTGCCGGATCGATGCGGAGCACGGCGCCGCCGGTCCCGGATTCCGAGTCCGACACCAGGATCCTACCGGCCGCGTCCAGCGCGACTCCGACCGGCTGCGTGAGCAGGCCGGCCTGCGAGACGATCTCCTGGGCCCCGGAGCCCGGATCGATGCGCAGCACTCGCGCCGCCGCCGCTCCGCCGCAGCCGTCGACGACGACGAGATCCCCGGGCGAGAGCACGGCAGCTCTCGCCGGCGGGGACACGCCGAGGACGATCCCCAGCGCGAGGCTCAGGACGGGAAGCAGCAGGGACGGGAGGACGGCCGGCGAGGGAATCCGCATGGGCGCTCCGGACGATGGAGGATTGGAGGCAGACGATATCACAGTCCCGATCGGGCCCGTTCGGGACGAGGCGGGCCCCCTCGGGACGAGACCGGCTCCGGCCCGATTCGGAGCTGGAGTGAAAATTCCCACAGGTCATTCGCTCGAGCCGGCGTAGAATGGCTCCGCCTGGATGATTTTCATCGAACCGGCATCTATTCGTCACGAATGTCACGAACGTCGCCCGAGCCGGCCTCCTGCCGGACCCACGGGCCGACCCTCCGAAGGAGTCTCCGCGATGCTCCCCGCCCCGAGGAACGGCGATCGTTTCGCCCGCGTCCCGCTGCCGTTGGTTCTCTGTGTGGCGCTCTGCGCCGCGTCCGCCTCTGCGCAGCCCGTCGCGGAGCGCGTCAGCATTGCGAATGCGCCGACCCACCTGTTCGGCGGCACCGATGCCGATGGCGGGATCGACGACTGGTATCTCTCGAACGGCGTCGTCGAGGCGATCATCGACGACGTCGGGCCGCAGACGGACCTCGAGGCGCTGCTCGGCATCGGCAATGCGCCGCCGAAGCAGAACGAAGCGGCTTTCACCGGCGGCTCGCTGCTCGACTTCGGACGGGTCGGTCGCGACAACGACCAGCTGACCCAGATGTTCACCGTGGGTGGTCTCAGCACGTCGAACTTCATTCTCTATGACACGATCAGCGCAGCGACGACGCCGACCAGCGCCACGATCACCGTGACCGGGACGCTCGTCGGGTTCGAGGCCAGCGTGCCGGCGAGCGACCTTCAGGTCGTCACCGAGTACACCGTCTCGGGCAGCGATCCGTTCGTCACGATCACCAGCACCGTGACGAACCAGAACGCCACCACGACCGCGGCGGGCCTCGCCGGCTTTCTCGACGTCTTCCTGTGGACGAGCCGGTCCCTGGTTCCGTTCTCGCCGCTGCCCGATCGCGGGTTCCGCCACGCCGTGCTCGACTTCGCGAATCTGATCCCGGCGCTCGAGCAGCCGGCCTTCGCGGCAGCGCCGGGTGCGATCTCGCCGGCGGACGGCATCGTCGATCCGAACACGCTCGCGGCAGCCGGCGAAGTGGCGTACGGCGTCGTCGGGGACAGCGTATCGCTGGACCCCGACGGTCCGGGGCCGCTGGCTCCGGTGGTGACGCCGGTCAACGCGCTCTTCGGCGTCAGCAACACGGACCTCACCGCTTTCGGGAACCTGCCGGCCGGCGGCGGTCTTCCGGCAGGCGGTGTGCTCCGCTACGTCCGGCGCGCCTATGTCGGCGAGCGCAACGAGGTGGCGGCGGTCGCGAACGACATCCTCGGCGAGCTGGCCGTTCGGCGTGGCTTCGCGACCGGGACGATTTCGGGCAGCATCGGCGCCAGCGATGCTCCCGGCGTCGTCGCGAACGTCGTGGCGACGCGAACCGGCGGCGTGGCGACGCCGGGCTTCGCGACGAACGCCCCGATCACGCACTTCCGGACCGATGCGAATGGCGCGTTCAGCGGCGTCGTCCTGCCGGTCGGAACCTACAGCCTCGAGTTCCGGTCGGTCGAACGGGACCCCGTCACAGTTGCGGGCGTCGTCGTCGCGGCCGGGACCGACACCGCCGTCAGCGCTCCGCCGATGACCGGTCTCGGGACCGTCACCGTCGAGATCCTCGAGGCCATTCCCGGGCCCGACCCGCAGATTCCCGGCAAGGTCACCTTCGTCGGCCGGCGCGGCGACCCGAGCCCGCGCTTCAACAAGGACCTCGACGTCCGCGAGTTCGTGCCGAACCAGCCCGATCAGGAGGTGCCGACCGAAACCTTCGCGGGCTCGCTCGCGCAACAGAATCTCGTGTACTTCCCGGACGGGAACGGATCGATCCAGCTCCGGCCCGGGCGCTACGAGATCTTCGGGTCGCGCGGACCGGAATACACCGTCCGCCGCAGGCTGATCCGTGTCCGCGAAGGCCAGACGCGCAACGTGAAGCTGCGCCTGCGTCGCCTCGTCGAGACGCCGGGTGCCCTGTCCGCGGATTTCCACATCCACTCCGCGCGCAGCCTGGACACCCAGGCGGCGATCGAGGGGCGGCCGGCGGCGTTCGCGGGCGAAGGGGTCGAGGTGATGGTCAGCACGGACCACGATTTCGTGCTCGACTACGCGCCGGTGATCGCGGCGATGAACCTCACGCCGTTCGTGACGTCGATCGTCGGCTCGGAGGTGACCGGCACGGTTCCGAATCCGCCGGCGTTCCCGAACTCGACCGGGCACATCAACGCCTGGCCGCTGACCGTGGATCCCGGCGCGCGCCGCGACGGCGCGGGGGAGGACGAGTTCGTCGCGCCCAACTGGAATTTCTCGCGCTTGCGCAACGCGGGCGCCCGGGTGATCCAGTACAACCATCCGCGCGCCGGCGTGTCGGGGATCACGTCGATCGGCATCTTCAGCAATATCGGCTGCGGGCGCTGCGCCAACGCGATCGATCAGCTCTGCAGCGTCGACGCCGACTGCCCGGCCAGCCCCGGCACGCCGGATTGCACCTGCGTCGGCTACCAGCCGGACCGGCTGCTCACCGAGGCGCCGAACGATCTGCTGCTGAGCGACGACATCACCGGCACGTCCGGCGTCCCGAACCCGGACGGGTTCCGGAACATCGATTTCGACGCCATGGAGATCGGCAATGGCACTAGCGCCGGCGGCTACGTCCAGGTGCGGAACGATTGGTTCTCGCTGCTGAACCAGTTCCGGGCGTCGACCCCTTCGGGGCCGGTTCCGTTCATCGTCGGTACCGGGGTCTCGGATTCGCACCGCTTGAGTGTCGAGTCGGCGGGCTACTTCCGATCCTACGTCTTCGGCGCCGGGGAGACGCCGCAGACGCTGGACGCGGAGGCGTTCGACGCGAGCGTCGCGCAGGGGCGCGTGATGGCGACGACGGGGCCGTTCATCGAGTTCCAGATCCGCGACGGGGCCACCGTAGCGGGGCTCGGAGACACGCTGGTTCCGGCGGGAAGCTCCGTGATCCTCGACATCCGCGTGCAGGCCAGCAACTGGATCCCGGTACACGAGATCCGCGTGGTCTCGAACGGACAGGTCATCCAGAGCTTCGACGCCACCACGACGCCGGCCATCGCACCGCCGCCGAACAAGCCGTGGGCCGCGAGCAAGCGCCGCCGGGTGCGCTTCGAGGCCGAGGTTCCGCTCACGCTCGACGCGACCGACCAGTGGATCCTGGTCGAGGCCGGCGAGCGGCTCGATCCGCTTCCGGTTGCGGCCGGGACGTTCCCGGACACGATCGTTCCGGGGCTCGAGTCGCTCGCGTTCACGAACCCGATCTTCATCGATCGCGGAGGAGATGGCTTCGATCCGCCGGGGCTCACAGCCCTCCCGCTCGTCGCGGCAGCCAAGACCGCGACGACGGCGGTCGAGGAGGAGGACACCCACGCGCACCGGCCGATCTACGGAATCGAGATTCCGGCAGACGCGGTGGCGCCTCCGAGCGGTGAGTGAACCCGGACCGCGCAGGAGGCGTCTCGCCTCCTGCGCGGCGCTCGTCGCGCTGGGCGTGCTGGGCTCGGCGCCGGCGGCGCGCGCGCACTGGGT
>JBDIVR010000057.1:0-17444 GCA_039794265.1 Myxococcota bacterium | reverse complement strand
CGACGGCTGCGCTCGTCCAGAAGAGGCCAAACGTCAGCGAACTTCGTCGAGCGCCTGCGAGAAGTCACACAGCAACGGTACAGGCCTCCGCTGCCATCTGCAACCGTTATTTATTTCCACGGCCTTAGGGGCGGCCCAAGGCATTCAGGGTACGGTTTTCTGGCATTTGGCAAGCAGAACACGCTGGTGGCAGGCGGTTCGCGTACTCGCTGTTGGGAGCATCTACCTGCTCGCGTTGAGTCTTGTCGGCTTCGCGATCGTCGCAGCCGTGCTTGGAAGAGAGCCGACTGATGACGAGCTCGGGGTCTTTCTGCTCCCGTTCGTGATTCTTGGAGCATTCGGCATCGGACTTCGAGTACTTCCGGGAGTACGAAAAGCAGTGGTTGTTACGGACGACACGGGCAATGGAGCAACGTCGTGAGAGCATCGATCTACGCGCGAGTATCCACTGATAGGCAGTCTACCGATAGCCCTGCGGACCAGATCGGCCGCTGCCGCGCCTTCGCCGAGTCGCGTGGTTGGACCGTCGCCGACGACGTGGTGGTGATCGAGGCTGGCATCTCCGGCGCGTCCCGTCACAACCGGCCGGGCCTCCTCGAGCTGGTTGCGCGCATCGACGAGTGGGACGCGCTCGCCGTGGGGTCCCCTCGGGATTTGTCATAACCTCCCTACCCGGACGTTGAGCCTGTATCTCCTATGTTCAGGGCGTGCTCATGTCGGGCGACGTCGAAGGTCGCTTCTTCTTCGCCACTGCGCTGTCGAAGCACCTGCTGCCGTTTGCGCTCGTTGATCCGCCGAAGCTCGTGCTCCCCGTGGAGATGGTCGGTGGCCGACTCGAGATGCGGACGTCGAAGCAACTCAAGGAGGCCGGACATCGCCGCTTCGCCACTTGGATGGCGACGGCCGAGAAGATCTGGAACGAGAAGCGCGAGGACAAGGCGAGCAAGCAAGACGTCTACGAGCGCCTCGACTACCAGAACGAACTCACGATCCAGGACCTCTCCGTCCGCTTCATGGTCGTCTACAACGCCGCAGGCACCAACCTGGCTGCGGCAGTCGTGGATCGGAGCCACATCCCGCTGCCGTTCGTGGTTGAGTACAAGCTCTACCACTGCAGCGTCGACAGCGCCGACGAGGGCCACTACCTCTCAGCGATCCTCAACGCCGAGACCGTGAACGAGGAGATCAAGCCGTTCCAGTCATCCGGCTTGCTAGGGGACATTGAGAAGAAGGTGCTGGAGCTACCCATCCCGATCTATGACCAGAAACAGCCGCTGCACCAGGAGATTGCGACGCTCGGCCGCCAGGCCGCGCAGGAGGTCTTGGCTGTCCTCGCGAAAGGCGGCCTCCCGGTGCGTCTCGGCAACCGTCGCACGGCCGTCCGCGAGGCCATCGCCGAGACGCTGACCAAGATCAACAACCTTGTCTCGAAGCTCCTCTAGAACGAGACGCCAGGGCGAGCGTCCAAGGCCGGACTCAGCGGAGGGAGCCTCCGGGAAGCCGGGGGCGTTTGACTGACGCAGACCCCAAGGGGGTAGGACGCTAGTCGGACTTGGCACGAGCGAGGCACCGGTCAGGGCACGCCCCAGCTCAGTACCTCGCCACTGGCGTCGTCGATAACGTAAAAGCCGCTTGTCGCCTCGATCCCCTCGGCCCCGCTCGGACCCGCCTGGAACCGGAACGGTCCGTCCAGGCGAATCATCCAGATCGGCCGATCGCCATAGTGCTCGGGATCGCCGCGCCACTCGGGATCGATGCGAGGCAGATCGGTCGCGCGCGATGCGACGACGCTCGTCACGCGAAACGCGGGCCCATCGGCTGGATCCGTCGGGTAGAACCGGGAGCCGTCCCCGAGATCGATGAACCCGAAGCTGCGGCGGGCCGCCGAAAGCGCCAGTTCGGCGGCCTGCGCGCTCTGGAGGCGAACCCGCAGGTCGGGTGGCAGCTGCACGCGTGCGCCCGAGAGAGCGCCGGGGTCGGGCGGCGGGTTCGTGGGCAGAGCCGCCTGCGCGGTAGCGTCTGGCGATGGGCCCGCCTTCGGGTGTCGTTCCGTTTCGGCTTCGCTCGCCGTGACGGGCGACGGCGGCGCTCCGGGTTCCGGCGGCGACGGCTTCCACAGGAACCACGCCACCACGACTGCGAGGACAGCGAGCGTGGCCAGGAGCGTCGCGCGACTGCGGCTCATGCGATTGCTACGGACACGAGTCGCCTCCAACCGCGTTCAGCCCGTAGACGTACTTGCGCTGCGGAACGGGAAGCGGGCACATCTGGAAGCTCGCGCCGGGCGGAATCGTGCCGGGATTGACGACCGGCGTCGCGGCCTCGTTGTTGTTGGCCCATGACTGTCCGACTCTGAACTGTGTCAAATCGATGAAGGTCCGATCGATTCGGCTCGTCTGCCGGGTGGCCTCGAAGCCAGCTACGTAGCGAAAGGTGCCAAAGTTGGCCAGTCCAGGCCCGGCGGTCTGCCCTGTCTGCGCTGGACTGCCGTTGCGGCGACGCCAGGTGAAGCACTTGGCGTCGAGGCTATTGTCCTCTAGACACGCGGCGTACCAGTTCTCGTAGCCGGAAGGAGGGTTGAGCGCGGGCACCCCACATCCCTTGGTGTAGTTCTGTAGCGGGCCATCCGACCCCGATTGGTAGAGCTTGCCGAAGTTGATGCGGCATGACGTCACGTGGAACTCGCGCACGCTCCCCACGGCGGGCATCTCGACGCCAGGCAGGATGCGGGCGGTCTGGTAAACCACGGGCGTTACCGTCTTGTCGCCCCACGCCGTGTAGAATGTCCGGACGTTGTTGGTGGCGAAGCCGTGTGTATTGCCGATCTCGACCCATTTCACCTGGGCCGGCGCACGGTCGATCCCCACCCACAGCACCTGAGACGCGAAGCCGCCGCTGCTCCAGTCGACGGCGTCGATCTGCTGGATCCGCCAAGACGTCTTCGCGCCGTACGGCCACTGCCAGGGCTGAAGCTCCGGGTTTTGGTACGAACTCGGCACTTCGTGCCGGCCGCCTCGAAAGACGTTTCCGCCTGAGAAGATCGTCCCGGAACTCGTGCAGGTCTGCTTGTCGCCGTCCGACGTGATCGCCCAGACGTGGTAGTCGGTCTGGCGCACGAGCCCCGAGATTTGCCACTGATTGCTCGCGTTGACGGCGCCGCCAGTCCCGCGGGCCGGTGCTGCGCAGCCCTGAGCGATCTCGGATTGCAGCGTGATCCTCACCTGCCGAGTGCACGTGCCGTTCGGATTGCCGAGACCGTCCGGGTCGGTGCAGGCCTGCATCGTGCCGGACACGAACTGGGTATCCGCCGCCGGATCCGAGCCGATCGTCGTCGGCGTGGCGCTAGCCGCGTTGGGCGGCTGGTTGTCGAGCGTGGTCGCCGCGACGCCGGCGGAGCAGCGCATCTCCTGTCCGTCGGTGGCACGGGCGTAGACGAGATAGGAGGTGTTGAACTGGAGGGCGGTCGCCGTCCACGACCCGCCCACAAGGGATGCGATCCGGACGGGCGTTCCGGTGCACGGCTGGCCGGCCGCCACCACGACCACCGTCTGCGTGCACGTGGCCGGGGGACTCGGCAGCCCGTCGTCCACGCACGGGGTCACGGTGCCCGCGAGCGACGTGGCTTGCACCGGACCGAGCGTGACCGTGCCGGCAGTCGGCGGGTTGTTGTTCGAGGTCGGGTCTGTGGGATCGAGACCGTGATCGACCTCGGTGCCATCGTCGACCCCGTCCCCATCCGTGTCGAAGAGCGCGGGATTCGTGCCGCGCGCCAGCTCGTCGTCGTCCGACAGCGAGTCGCCGTCCGAATCGAGGAGGAACGGCGACGTTCCGAGAGCGTTCTCCTGCGCGACGGTGAGGCCGTCGCCGTCGACGTCGGCGCCGCGAGCGGCCTCCATCAGCATCCGCAGGTCGGCGACGTCGATCTGGCCGTCGCCGGTCGCCTGGCCGGCGACCATCGGCGCCACGTCGGCCGCCTCCAGCTGCTCCGGCGTGAGCGAGAGCGCGCCGCTGAGCGAGCGGGAGAGAACCACCACATCGCCGAAGTCGAACTGCTGATCGATCCGGACGTCTCCCTTGGTAGCGGCGAGAGCCGGGAGGACTGAGGTCACAAGGACGGCCAGTGCTAGCCCCGGCGCAAGCGCGCGCTCCCAGGGCCGAGCCCGCGCGCGCAGCGCAGCGAGGCCCGCTGCAGTAGCGGTCAGGGTCAGGACCACGAGGACCAGAAGGAGTGGTGCCGGGTCGCCTGGCCGGCTGCGCATACCCGGCACGGCAGCGCCCTTGGAAGCCGCCAGCATCGACGACACCTGAGCGACGACGTGTCTTTCCACGCTGATCGTCTTCACCGCGCGAACGCGGTTCTTGATCTCATAGTCCGGACCTGCGTAGAACGAGACGTCCGCACCGCGGATGCGCGCCGTTCCGTCCGGGTAGGTCGTCGATAGGATGCGGTTCAGGCCATCATACTGGAATGTGTACGTGGCGGGACCTGGGTCCTCTATCACGAGGAACTCTGTCTCGAAGAGGCAGATGGCGACAGCTCCCGCCATGAGGAGCACTGCCATCGCGGTGACCAGCTGGTGGTAGCCGCGCATCAATACACCTTGAGGCCGCCGAGCGAGGGCGTGACGAGGGCTCCGTCCGCGTCCCAACCCCGAGCAGCCTGCACGGAGACCTGCGCGGGATCGAGAATCGCACTCGGCCCGTCGTCTAGACTGAATGAGATGGAGACGCCTCGAATGCGATTCTTGCTGACCATGCTCACGTTGAGCACGCCAGGCGACGATTCGGTCCACCAGGTGATTGCACGCTCAGTGATCACATTCCCCGGCGCTAGAGCCTCTGAGACCTTGTCAATATCGATGATGGACTCGGGGAACGCGATCTCGAACTCTGCAGCATAGAGAGCGGGATTCGCGGCTCCGCCGAGGAGCAACACCCGAATCTGAGGCTTCGGAATGACGCTGGAAAGCTGGGAATCAGAGAGGTTGAGCTGGAAACCGTCGTACAAGAGAGCGAACGGTGTCGAGGCGCCAGAGATCATGACGCCTCCGCCGACATCGACGCTGTGGGGAAGGATCGCGATCTGTCCGGAGTACGCAGAGCTGAGCGGGGTATCGACGCCCTGATGACGCCGAACGACGTAGAGGCTGTGGGTGCCGGTGGTAATCGAGGGTGTATTCGGAATATCGACAATGGAGAACACCTGAGCGAATACGAACTCATCACCTCCTTCGGCGAGCGAGCTATGGAACCCGGGGTACACGACGCTCGACCCACGCGTCAGGAGCTCCGGTCCGCCAGGACCATCGAGCTTGTACACAAGGGTGCCTCTTTGGTGATCGGTGACTTGGCTGCCGCCGAAACCGATCTCACCTGCTTCGTAAGGGGTCACACCAGCGACGGGAATCAAGATCGTCGAGCCCTTCTGGGCCGAGAGGGGCGCGATGGGCCCCGAACATGCTGTTAGAACAAGCTGAAAAATCGCGATCGTGCAAATTGCTGACAGGCGACCCATCGTCGTTACCTCCTCGACATGCGACCTGAGCCGTGGCCGGCCAGGCATCACTCGATTCGCGGAACGCTGCGATTCCTGCGACGAAGACCTAGACGGCGGCCGGCGGGTTCCTCTCTGCGGCAGAGATCAGAAGAGACTACCGCCTACACCCACGCGGCTGATCATTCGACAGCGGCTTAGGTCCTGTCCCCTCTTCTATGACACAGCGCGGGTGACACAGCGCTCAAGTCACCTCGTTCTCGCCATGTCGTTCCTGGTTCCAGGGAGCGGCAGCTCTACCATGGAAAAGAAAGGGACTGCAAGACAGAACTTCGGTTCCGATGCGAAGATCAGGTGTGCTCGCGTTCCTGCTCTCGCGGCAGACCAGTATCGCGCTAGTCCGTGTCGTTTCCGCCACATGGTGCCAGCCGATTCCCTCACCGTCTGTCAGTGGTAGGTGAGAGGCTGGGTCTGTATGAGGCAGCGAGCGAGGTAGAAGGAGATGAAGCGGCTGGCGATCGAGTGACGACGGCGCCTATGAAATGCGGACGCGGGCTCGATCACCGTCTCCCGCCCCCAACGCCCGAATCGTGGGTTTCCCCCGTCAGGACCGTATCCGGGCTCCTGGCACCATTCTCACAGCCGGGGACCTGGCAGGACATCAGCCTTTCCTGTGCGTCGCGAGTCGCACCTCTGCGTCTGCCTCGAATGCAAGCCATTCGACCGTGCGCCTGCTCGCCGGATCGATGCGAAATCTGTTCCACACGCGCTCACAAATCCGTTCCGCGTCGGGATACAGGTCTCGATTCCATGCAGCACTCCAATGTGCCCATGCAGCGCATGCCCGAGGCGCCTCTCCAGAGAGCACATGGACTACCTGGCCGACGAAGCGATGGGTCTCTTTCGCGATCGTCGCGCCGCGCAGGAACCGCTCGATAGAGAATTCAAACGATCGGTTGACTGGCGGCAACGGGACGGACGGACCGGCGGCAGCGATAGCCGCGTCTGTTTCGTCACCAGAAAGCGAACCTCGATCCACGAGAGCGTCAGCGATCGACCGGACCTGATGCCAGCGGGGCGCGCGTCACGCCGGACGCGAGCGTGATCGCCCCGGCGATCGTGGCGGCGTTCCACAGCACGAGGGCAGCCCACGCGAGCCGCGGGCTCCACAGCGGGCATCGTGAGGTGCGAGGCACGACGTAGAGCGCGAGCCCGACCATCGCCATCGAGCTCCAGCCCCAGAAGACGGTATTGATGTGGATCGGCCGGAGCCGGCCGAAGGAAAGCCAGGAGATGGCCAGAAAATCGGGCCAGTTGAGTTTCAGTGACGCGAGAAGACCGGCTGCGGTGCCGACGAGGAGCCAGAGCGTCGCGGAGAAGAGGTAGGCGTAGACGATGCGCAGGGTCGCCGGATCGGCAGCGGGCGACGCCCGGAGCTCGGGGTCTCGAATGCGGGTTCGAACCATGGAAACGTTCCTCTCGTTCGTTTCTTCGATCTCAGGCCCTCTCCGCGAGCGGCGATGCGCGCCCGGCGATCACGAACCGGTACGCGCCGGCACCCGCGAGCAGGGCGACGACGAAGATCCAGATCTCGGTGCCGCCCCGCGCGAGGTTCGCGAGAGCCGGGCCAGGGCAGAGGCCGACGAGGCCCCAACCGAGGCCGAAGAGCGCCGCGCCGCCGAGCAGCGAGGCGTCGAGGTCGCGGCGCGTCGGGATCGCGAAGACGTCGCCGAGCCACGCGCGCGCCGAGCGCTCCGATACGGCGTACCCGACCGCGCTGACGGCGAACGCACCGCCCATCACGAGCGCGAGCGTGGGATCCCACACGCCCGCGATGTCGAGGAAGTTCAGCACCTTGGCGGGGTTCGTCATGCCCGAGACCGCGAGGCCCACACCGAAGAGCGTGCCGAGCAGGCCGGCGACGAGGGTGCGCATCACGCCGCTCCGAGAACGTGGCGCGCGACGAAGACGGTGAGCGCGGCCGTCGCCATGAAGGTCGCGGTCGCGACGATCGAGCGCCGTGAGCCGCGCGCCATCCCGCACACGCCGTGGCCGCTGGTGCAGCCGCTCCCGAGCTGCGTGCCGACGCCGACGAGGAGGCCGCCCGCGACGAGCAGCGCGGGCGACGGCGTGATCGCGAAGCCCATCGCATCCCCGGTGGCCAGCATCGAGAGCCACGCGCCGAGCGGGAGGCCGGCGAGGAACGCGAGCCGCCAGGGTCGTTCTCCGGGCGCCTGCGCCCGGTCGAAGAAGCCCCTCCCGAGGATCCCGCTGATCCCGGCGATGCGGCCGTTCGCGAGCAACAGCAGCGCGCTCGCGAGGCCGATCATGATCCCGCCCGTGAGCCCGGCGAGCGGCGTGAACGCAGTCTCCATCAGATGCCTCCTCCTTCGCTGAAGCTGCCGCGCTCGAGCGGATCGGTCTCCGCACCGCGCGAGACGCGGCCGGCCGCGATGCCGACGGCCAGCACCGCGAGCACGAATACCACCTGGGGCGCATTCGCCGGCAGCGAGCGCCAGACCACCTCGACCCACTGCTCGGCCTCCTGCACGAACACGACGCCCGCCATCGCGAGTACGAAGCCGGCGAAGGCGCGGCGCAGCGAGGTGGGGTCGACCCGCTGGGCGAGCTGCACGCCGGCGAAGGACCCCGCGACTGCGAGCACTGTCACGGTCGCGACGAGCGGTCCGTCGATCGCGACGTGGCTCGCATAGCCCGCGAAGCCCGCGATGCAGTTCAGCACGATCACGAACAGCGACGTACCCACGGCCGAGCGCATCGGGAGCCGCGCCCACAGCGCCAGCGCCGGCACGATCAGGAAGCCACCGCCGGCGCCGACGAGGCCCGTGAACAGACCGACGCCGAAGCCCTGGGCGAGCAGGCGGACGACGGCGCGTTCGCGAGGCGAATCGACCGAGGCTGCGCGCCGCCCCCGCCACATCGCGAGCGCCGTCAGCACCATCATCGCCGCGAAGAGCAGCAGCAGCAGGTGCCCATCGACGAAGGCGGCCGCACGGCCGCCCGTGAGCGCACCGGCCATCCCCGCGCTGCCGAAGAGAAGCCCGGTGCGCAGCTCGAGGTTCCCAGCGCGCGCGTGCCTGAAGGCGCCGACGGCGCTCGCCACACCGACCACCAGCAGGGAGCTCGCGATCGCCGGCTTCGGATCGAGGCCGAAGACATACACGAGCAGCGGTACGGTCAGGATCGACCCGCCGCCGCCGAAGAAGCCGAGCGAGACGCCGATCAGCAGGCTGAGGGCGAGACCGAGCGCCGGCATGCGCGGACCTCAGCGCAGGTCGAGCCAGCGGCGAAACGCTGCCAGCGAGAGGTCGAGGTCCGGAGGGGGTCCGGCGGCCTGGAGCGAGCGCTCCACGTCGTCCAGCAGCGTGGCGATCGCGGACTTCGTGGGGACCTCCAGGGAAGCGCCGGCGGCCGCGAGCGCCGCGCGGGCTTCCTCGCGGACGACGTCCGGCGCTCGTCCGCTCACCTGGGCGATCCACGCGAGCGCGAGATCGAGCAGCGCGGCGAGCGACGCGGGCGCGGGCCGCTCGGTCGGGAGCCCGGCGCGGTTCCACGCGATCATGCCGCCGGCGAGGTTCACGGCCGGCCCCATCCCGAGCGCGCGCAGCGCCGCGCAGGCGCGCGCCGAGCGCGCTCCGGAGCGGCAGACGAGCAGCAGCGGGGTGTCTCGCGGCAGCTCGCCGGCGCGCGCCTCGAGCTCGGGGAGCGGAAGCAGCGCGGCCCCCTCGATGTGCCCGAGCGGACCGCGGAACTCGTGCGCGGCCCGGACGTCGACCGTGAAGAAGTCACCGAGACGGCGTCGGGCCTCGACCGGCGTGAGCTCCGGCACCGCTTCGTCGTTCGCACTCATTGCGCTCTCCCGAGCAGGTCGAGCGGGATCTTCAGGTACGAGACACCGTTGGCCTCGGGTTCCGGAAGACAGCCCGCGCGAATGTTGACTTGGAGCGACGGCAGGATCAGCGCGGGCGCCTCGAGCTTCGCATCGCGGGCTTCCCGCAACGCGACGAAGTCCTCCTTCGTCGTCTCGGCGCGCAGGTGGAGGTTGGCGCGCTTCTGCTCGCCGACGGTCGTCTGGTAGGCGAGTGCGCGCCCGCCCGGCATGTAGTCGTGACACAGGAACAGGCGCGTCGCGTCCGGCAGTGCGTAGAGGCGCTGGATCGAGTCGTAGAGGATCGCAGCCGAGCCGCCCGGGAAGTCGCAACGCGCGGTGCCGTAGTCCGGCATGAAGAGCGTGTCGCCGGCGAAGACCGCATCGCCGATCTTCCACGACATGTGCGCGGGGGTGTGGCCCGGTGTGTGCAGCGCTTCGATCTCGAGCGATCCCACACCGAGCCGCTCGCCCTCGTCGACGAGCACATCGAACTGGCTTCCGTCGACCGGAAAGTCGTCCGGCAGGTGGTAGATCGCGCGGAAGCTGCGCTGCACCTCGCCGACCCGTGCGCCGGTGACGGACCGTGCGCCGTAGCGCTCCTGGAAGAACGGGAGACCGCTCAAGTGGTCGGCATGGGCGTGGGTGTCGATCGTGTAGGGGATCTCGAGGCCGGTGCGATCGACGTAGGCCGCGACGATCTCGGAGGAACGCCACGAGGTGTGCCCGCTCCTCGGGTCGTAGTCGCGCACCGGGTCGATCACGACGCCGTGATGGCCGTCGTGCACGACGTAGGTGAGGGTCGAGGTGGCTTCTTCGAAGAACGACTCGATGTGCATGGTCACCTCTCGCCTCGGTTCCTTTGCACAGAGGATGCCACCACCGACCAGAGTCAAGAAACTCTGATTCCGCAACAATTTAGACAATTCCTTGCACGACGGTTCCGTTTCATGTGAAACCAGATACTGTTTCACATGTTGCAACTATGAGACATCTCGAAACAGAGCTGGCCATAACAGATTCGCGCCTCGACGCGTTCCTCGATTCGGTCGGACCGCGCGACGCCTTCGAAGCGTTGGCGGCCTTGCTGCCCGACGCGGCCGTTTTCGCGGTCGACGCCGAGCGCAACGTCTTGCTGTGGAGCGACGGCGCCGAGCGCGTGCTCGGCTTCCCGCGCGCCGAGGTGCTCGGCCGGCTCTGCCTCGGCGGCATTCGCTGCCGCAACTGCATGATCGGTTGCGGGCTCGCGGAGCACGGCCACATCGAAGGCGTGGCGCTCGAGCACTACCGGCGCGACGGGCAGGTCGTGGCCGTTCGCAAGTACGCGAAGGCGTTTCGCGATGCGCAGGGCCGCTTCGCGGGCGGCATCGAGGTGCTCGTCCCGGAGGGCGCCGCGTTCTCGCCCGAGCCGTGCTGGCCCGGCCTCCCCGACGACGCCGAGCTCTTCCACGGCCTCGTGAGCCGCCACCCGAAGATGAAGCGCGTCTTCGAGACGGTGCGCCTCGCGGCCGAGACCGACGCGAGCGTGCTCGTGTCCGGAGAGAGCGGCACCGGCAAGGAGGGCATCGCGCGCGCGGTTCACGAGGAGAGCCATCGCCGGCGCGGACCGTTCGTCGCCGTGAGCTGCGCCTCGCTCACGCCGACGCTGATCGAAAGCGAGCTCTTCGGACACCAGCGGGGCGCCTTCACCGGCGCCGTTTCGGACCGCCAGGGCGTCTTCGCGCGGGCGCACGGCGGGACGCTGTTCCTCGACGAGATCGCCGAGCTTCCGCTCGATCTGCAGGCGAAGCTGCTGCGAGCCCTCGAGACGCGCGCGATCGTGCCGGTGGGCGCGAGCCGCGAAGTCGACGTCGACGTCCGAGTCGTCGCGGCGACCCACCGCGCGCTCGACGCGCAGGTGCGGATCGGAGCGTTCCGCGACGACCTGATGTACCGGCTGCTCGTCGTGCCGATCTCGCTGCCGCCACTGCGCGAGCGCGGCGGCGACGTCGAACTCCTCGTCCACCACTTCTGCGAGGACTTCAACGCGCGCGGGCCGCGCCGCGTCGCCCGCGTGGCCCCCGAGGCGATGCGAGCGCTTCTCGATCATCCGTGGCCCGGCAACGTGCGCGAGCTCCGCAATGCGATCGAGTACGCCTTCGCCGTGGGTCGCGGACCCGAACTCCGGCGCGACGAGCTTCCCCCGGTCCTGCGCGGCGAGGACGCGAGGAGCGAAGAAGGGCCGCGATCGGAGCCCGGTCCGGTCTCGACCGACGGCGCGCGCCCTCTCCTCCCCCCTGCAAGCGAAATCGAGCGACTGCGCTGGGCTCTCGACCGATGCGATGGTCACGTGGGCCGTGCCGCCGCACTGCTCGGCATGAGCCGAGCCACCTTCTGGCGCAAGCGCCGGCGCTGCGCCGGCAGTGGGTCGCAGTGACCGTCCCGAACGTCTACCTGCTCGTGTACGCGCACGACACGGCCGCGGCCTCCGGTCGGGTCAGTCGAGTTCGGCTCAGTCGCGATCGAGACGGTCGAGACTCGTGACCCTGGCCAATGCCTTCACGAAGTCGTCAGCGACCTTCCTGCGCCCGTCTTCACCGGCGTAGACCTCCGAGATCGCTCGGAGCTGTGCATTCGACCCGAAGGCGAGGTTCAACCGAGGTTGCGGTCCGGCGACGCTCGCCAGACGTCCGGTCCCGACCTTCGTAGAGGTCGCTGCTCGCCGGATGCTTCTCCCACACCGTATCCATGTCGACCAGTGTCACGAAGAAATCGTTGCTGAGCGCGCCCGGTCGGTCCGTGAAGACCCCGTGCTTCGAACCGCCCTGGTTCGCAGCGAGCACCCGCAGACCTCCTACGAGCACGGTCATCTCGACGGCGGCCGCCGAGCACGATCAGGTCCGCCCAGCGTCGGCGGGTCTCGATCCGATCGCGAACCGCCCGGCGTGCCGAGCGGACTGCGGGGTGCTGGCGATCGAGCTCCCAGCGCCCGTCGCCGCGTTCGCGGATCGGCGCGCCGCGTCTCCGGTAGCGAGTGTCGTCGCGCGGAAGGCTGGCATGCGGCGCCCGCGCCTCGACGAAGCTGCGGAGGTCGCCGAGTCGCATCGGTGTGTCGTGGGCATCGAGCACGCAGACGGCGATGCGTTGGGAAGACCAGGTGTTGGGGATGTCCTCCCGCCACGCTTCATCGAGCGCCTCGGGCGTCAGGGGCTCGTCGATCGACGGCAGCGGGCCGGGATCGCGCGCGACGACCGGGAGCAACCGGGCGTCCCTCGGTCGCAGACCGAGGCGGAACGCCCAGAGCTCCGTTTCGGCGTCGTGAGGATCGAGCGCGTACAGGTCGCCGTCCCGGTAGATCGGAGCGCGGCCGGGTTTGCACCGCTTCAGCGACGCGAGCGCCGCGCCGGCCGGTGCGATGCCGGCCCGCTCGAACCGAGCGGTCGTCTCGAGACGCGCGACCGCGATCCCGAGCGCGTCGCAGTATGGGTTCGTCCTGGTCATGGTCGTTCCGGCGGCATGCCGAGATCGTCGAATTGCCGCTGCGGAAAAAAAGGTAGAACGATGCGTTTTCGCGGGTTGACTTTCGCTTTTTCTTCGCGTACCGTGTTTGGTGTTCTCGGGGGGGCAACAGGTTGGGTCGCGATGAGAGTCGATGCCGACGGCGCCGGTGGATCCCGCGGTGAGCGCTCGGATCAAGAGGCGCGCGAACGTCTCACCAACCCGGAGACGGTCCTCGCGCGGCTGACGGCCGCCAATGGCCCGCTGCGCCGGACGCTCGCGGCAATCTGCGCGCGGCTGCTCGATACGCAGGCGATCGAGCGGCTCTGCTACGCGCGGCTCCGCGACTACGCGCGCGAGCGCGTCGGCCTGTCCGCGCGCCAGCTCCAGGATCTCGCGCACGCGCACCGCGCGTTCGCGACGCTGCCGGGTCTCGAGCGGGCGCTCGTCGCGAACGAGCTGCCGTGGAGCAAGGTGCGGCTGCTCGTGCGCGTGGCGACGCCGGCGGACGAGGAGGCGTGGATCGACCGCGCCCGGCGGGTCTCGACGCGCCGGCTCGAGCAGGAGGTGCGCGCGCTGCGCGGGCCTGCGGAGGGTGCGCTCGACGCCGAAGCCGAGCCGCCGCGCGTGCACGTCACGCTGCACTGCACGCCTGCCGCGCGCGAGCAGTGGCTACTCGCGCGCGAGTTCGCCGAGCGCGTGTCCGGCCAGCGCCTGCGCGAGGACGAGGCGCTCGAGTGGGTGACGGCGGAGGCGCTGTCGGCCGTGGCGATCGATGCGTCGCGGCTCGGGGAGCCGGAGCCGGTTTCGCGAAGTGCCGACGCCGTCGCGGTCTGCGACGAGCCGCCGCTCGACAAATGTGTGCGCGCGCCTGCCTCGGAGACGCCGGCCTCGGCGTCGCTCGATCCCCTCCTCACCGACCTCGACGACGCCGACGCCTTCGAGCTCGATCGCCGCCTCCGCGCCGCGATCCGCCGCGAGCAGACGCTCGATGCCGCCATCGCCCCGCTGCTCCGGATCGTCACGTGCCCGCACTATGAATGGAACACCGCGTACTGGAAGCTCACCGACTTCGCGGCTGAGCAGCTCGGCATGTCCGCCAGCAAGGCCCGCGCGCTGCTGCGGGTCGAGCGCGCCGGCGACGCGTGCCCGGAGCTCCGCGCGTCGTTCCGCAGCGGCCGCCTGTCGTGGGCGAAGGCGCAGTGCCTGCTGCCGCTGCTGCTGCTCGACATCGACTGCGTGACTGCCCCGGACTGGCGGCGGCGCTGGGTCGCATGGGCCGAGCGCGTGACGGTGCGCCGGCTCGAGGCCGACGCCCTGCGCGCGCTGCTGCTGCGCGCGGGGCACGGACCGGCGTTCGAGCGCTGCCTCGCCGATCCCGCCCGCGCGCGGGATCCGATCCCCGACGACGAGCGCCAACTGTGTGCGCCGGACATCGACGTCGAAGCGACGGAACGGCTCGAATGGCGCGCACCCCGGGAGGTGGCATCGCTGTTCCTCGCCGTGCGCGAGTCCGTCCGCGCGCGGCTGCGCGCCGAAACGGGCCGTCCCGTCTCGGAGAGCGAGGCGTTCTCGGCGATGCTCGGCCACGCGCTCGCCACGTGGACGTTGCGCGATCCCAGCAAACCTCGCCCCGATCCGGTGTTCGAGCGCGACGGCTACCTGTGCGCAGTGCCGGGCTGCTCGTCGCGCATGAGCTTCCACGACCACCACGTGGTGTTCCGCTCGCACCAGGGCTCGGACGACATGGAGAACCTCCTCACGCTGTGCGCGTTCCACCACCAGCGCTGCCTGCACGCCGGCCGGCTGCGCATCCGGGGCTTCGCGCCGGACCGGCTCGTCTTCGAGCTCGGCGTGCGGCCCGGGGCGCCGCCGCTCGCGCGCTACCGCTCGGGCGACGTCGCGGTGCAGGTCGGCGCACGTGCGTGAACGCCAGTCTTCGTCAGCGCTTGCGGCGAATCCCGCGAAGCCCAGGGCGGTGCCGTCTCCTGCCTACGCCGCCTCGCCCAAGCCCCCCGCTCGAACGACGCGCCATCGACATCGACATCGCGTCGACACCGACACCCCATCAAGGCTGGGGGAAGGGATCCGGAAGCGGGAACGGACAGCCGGCAAACTCGATCGGCTCCGGGCATTCGGGCAGCGTGTCGAAGTTGCTGCTCGCAGCGTTCAGGACGTTTCCGCTGCTGCAACCCGCGTTGCCTTCCGCTGTCACGGCAAGGGCATCGCCAGCGAAGAAAGCGAGCAGCGGATCCGACGGATTCGCTCCATTGCCCTCGAAGACGTTGTCGACGAAGAAGTTGTCGTCCGAACTCTGGTCCTGGGACAACTCGCCGAACGCATCGAAGATGGCATCGATCACGATCTGCTCGGTCACGATGGCGCCGAAGGTGTCGTTCCCGCGGATTACGTTGCCCTCGTACAGGGTCGAATCGTTCGAGATGACCAGAAGGCCGGTCCCCGCAGGCACGAGCGAGACGAATCCGCTGCCGAAGTTCGCGCGGTTGTTGTCCTCGATGACGTTTCCGCGCACGACGTGACAGCTGGACTCCTGGAACGAGATCCGGGGGTCCTTGAACACGAGGAGGCCGCCCGTGTTGTCGAACACGAGGTTGTCCGAGACCTCGGCATTGACCGAGTTCTCGATTTCGATGCCGGCGACGTTCCCGAACACCACGTTGCGACGGACGACGACGTCGACGTCCTTGCCGATGTAGATCCCTGCGTCCCGCACGCCGCTCACGACGATGTCCTCGACGAGGATGTGGCGGCTGAAGACCGGGAACACGCCATACAAGGTTCCGGTGGTCGTTCCCGGACCGGTGGTCACGAGGTCCCGGAAGATGACGCCGTCGGCGCCCGTCACGAACACGTTGTTGTCGTCGAAGTCACGGATCTCGAGGCTCTCGATCAGGATCCGGTCGGCGCGGCCTTTCTGGCCCGGCGGAATCCCGTACTCCTCGCCGCCGCAGTCGTCGATCAGCGACCCGCAGGCAAAGATCCCGTTCCGCGAGTTTCCCGGATCCGGATTCTCGAGGACCGGGCGATCGCCTTCGCAGGTCTTCTGACCGATCAGTGTGAAGTCCGGCTCCTCGATCGCAACCTTTTCGTAGTAGGTTCCCGCATCGACGAGGACCGTCTCTCCGGGTCCTGCCGCAGCGACGACCGGACCGATGCCCGTCGTCTCGTCGGCAAAGTGCTCGGCGCCTCCGTACTGCGCGCCGACGATTCCGGCGGCCACCTGCCAGTGACTTTCGACGAGGCAATCCGCGAGATCCTGCGGATCGTCGGCGCAGGCATCGAGCCGACGCAGCGCGTGCGCCGAACAACTGCTTCTCCGGAGGCCCTCGAGCAGGTCCGCCTCGGCCCGCGCGATCGCTTCGGCGGTCCTCGCATCGGTGGGAGGGACGTGCTGGCCGTCCACGAACGCTCCGATGCACCGCTCGGCGGCATTGCCGGTCGCGCAGCTCCGATTGCGTTCGTCGAGACAGCTACCCACCGCAGCGAGCTTGCGCGCCAGGAAGCTTCGGCTCTCGTGCGCGATGCCGGCCTGGCAGCGCGCCAACGGGCCGACGAAAAAGGTCGGAGGGGCGTCGCCGAACTCGCTGTCGAGCGCGGCGTCCACCTGTTCGCTGGCCTGCGCGAGCGTACAGGTGGCGAGTTCCTCGGCGGTCTCGCCGCAGACCAGCAGATCGCCGGCAACCACGTCGTCCGCGCAGGCGGCCTCGATCGCGGCCGCAGCCTTTCGCTCGGCCCTCTCGACGATCCAGTGCGTGACCGGTTGCGAGCCGTGCGCCGGGCTCGCGTCGCTCGAAGAGTTGCGACAGATCGCTGCCGCGTCGGTGCCCTTCGGAAGAAAGAAGCTCAGCTTCTGGAAGAACAGCAGACAGCTCTGCTCCACGGCCAGCTTCGTCCCGACGAACGAGCGACTCGCCTGCGCGACCGCCTCCTGGCACGCGCGTCCCTCCGACGTCGTGACCAGCGCCGGCACCAGGGGCGTCGTCTCGGTCGTGGGCGGGAGGGGGGTGTAGTCGTTCGGCGGGGCGCCTGCGAAGGCCGCGGAGCTCGCGAGCAGCAGCGCGACTCCGAACAGGAGCACGGCCGCGGCGAGCAGCCAAGCCGCGAACGGCGACGTGGACAAGCGCACGGGAAGCAAGGGCGTGGCAGGCACGGCAACGAGACGGCGCATGGGCATGAGTCTCCGCGAGAGGGGTGCCTCTTATACCACCCAGCAGGAGGCCCAGTAAACCAGGATCTCGCCCCCCGGGACCACGTCCCCCAAATTCCACATCCCGGAACCCGCGCCCCCGCGCCCCGAGCCCAGGACAGCCCGGGAATCCCGTATGCTGCGCGGCCGATGCCGTCCCCTGCCCCGGAGCAAACGCTGGAGCCAACGGCCCGGCGCGACGCCGACCCGATCGTCGCCTGCGAAGGCGTCGCGAAGCGCTACGGCGACCGCCTGGCGGTCGATTCGATCGACCTCGCGGTGGCGGCCGGTGCGTGCTTCGGGCTGCTCGGGCCAAACGGCGCCGGCAAGACGACGACGCTGCGGATGATCTACGGCGCGACGCGGCCGACCGCGGG
>JBDIVR010000056.1:0-17895 GCA_039794265.1 Myxococcota bacterium | reverse complement strand
GCAAGGTGACAGACGAAGAAATGCAGCGTGTGAACCTGGAGCGCGACAAGTTCCACGGCGACTGGAACTACACGATTCGGCCCGGACGGTAGATATTCTGATACCTTTATTTATTTACGGCTCCTAACGTGACCTGCCATGAACGCGATCGGCATCTCCGTGATCGTCGTGAACTGGAACTCGCAGAGGGATCTCGCGGAGTGCCTGGCATCGCTGCGTCGACAGACGGATCGGGACTTCGAGACGATCGTCGCCGACAATGGCTCGTCGGACGGCTCGGTCGACCGCGCTCACCGCGACTACCCCGCGACGTGTGAATGCTCGAGAACGACGCGAAACTGTTCCGGCGTCGCGGGGGCTTCAAGGATCGCGAGTTCGGGTCGACCTGGGACGGCCGCAGTGAGCTCGAGGAGATCTTCTGCGCGTCAGCCGGCGCGGCGCTCTATCGACGCTCGATGTTGCAAGCGGTGCGACTACCGACCGGCATCTTCGACCGCGACTTCGGCCTGTACTTCGAGGATGTCGATCTCGGGTGGCGAGGTCGGCTCGCCGGGTGGTCCGCAGTCCTGGCGCCGCGGGCCGTCGCCTACCACGTGCGGCACGGAAGCGCGCAGCGCCGCGGCAATCGATTCGTCGAGCTCCAGTGCCGCCGCAACCGGATCGGCGCCCTGCTGAAGAATGCCTCGGCTTCGCTGCTCGTTCGATTCCTTCCTGGAACGCTTCGCGATGTCATTCTGCTACTCGTCCGCGGCGGGCCCGCGGGTGCATGCGGCTACCTGCGGAGCATCGGGCGCGCGCTGTCCCAGAGGTCGAACGTCACCGCCCTCAGCCGCGTCAGCCGGCGAGACGTGGAACACCGCTGGCTGAGGGAGTCCGGCGGAACCGTCACCGGCCGTCGATCGAGAATCCGACGGAACCGGACGTTTCTCGGAAACTCTCGGAGCGTCGGAGGGAGCCGGCGTTTCCGTTCCGGAGGCGTCTTCTGGGGTACGATGACCCACCCGCGCCGCTGAGCCGGCTGAAGGAGGATCCCATCCGTGACCGACGCCCCTTTCGACCTCGAGACCGTCGATCGCCTGCTTTCGACGACGCGCGCCGTCCGGCGGCGGCTCGATCTCGAACGCCCCGTCGAGCGCGGCGTCCTGCTCGATTGTTTGCGCCTGTCGCAGCAGGCGCCGACCGGCTCGAACGCCCAGGGTTGGCGCTGGGTCGTGGTGACCGATGCGGCGAAGCGCGCTGCGCTGGCCGATCTCTATCGCAAGACCGGCGAAGGCTACCTGGCGGCGGCGCGGGAGCAGACGCAGGGCGCCGATCCCCAGACGGGCCGCGTCTACGACTCGGCGATGTGGCTGCTCGAGCACCTCGCCGAGGTGCCGGTGCACGTCATCCCGTGCGTACTCGGGCGCCTGCCGGACGCTGTTCCCGAGGGCCTGCGCGCCGGCTTCTACGGCTCGATCTTCCCGGCGGTGTGGAGCTTCCAGCTCGCGCTGCGCAGCCGGGGCCTCGGCTCCACTCTCACCACGCTGCACCTCGGCGCGGAGCGCGAAGCCGCCGAGCTGCTCGGCATCCCGTTCGAGGCGGTGACGCAGGTGGCGCTGCTCCCGGTGGCGTACACGCGGGGCACGGAGTTTCGCGCGGCGCGCCGGCGGCCGATCGAAGAGATCTGCTACTGGAACGCATGGAAGGACACGAGCGGCTGAACGCCAGAGCCGCCCGACGTCGAGTGAACGCTGCGCCTCGGCGAGCAGCGCCGCGGCGACGTCGACCAGCGCGATCGGCTGACCGCTGTCCGCCGCGCCGCCCGCGCCGCGAGCGCCCGTCCGGATCTCGACGGACGTGGCGCGCCCGTCGAGAGAGGGATCTACGCGTGCGGGGGCGAGCGAGTCGCTGCTCCTGCGTGCTCGCCTCAGTCGATCCCGAGCAGCTTCGCTCCATTCGCCCACAACACCTTGTGTCGCACCTCGGGTCGGCCCTCGGTCGCGATCAGCACCTTCGCGATGCTGATCGCCGGGTGGTAGAACGGCCAGTCGGAACCGTGGACGATCCGGTCCGGATCGCCGCGTTCGATCATGTGTCGAACTGCCGTGAGCGACTGGGACGAGGTTTCGAGCCACACGTTCGGGTAGCGGCGCTGCAGCTCGAGCGCCTGCTCGAACTGGCGCGCGCCGGAGTGGCCGAGCACGAACGGCGTGCGCGGGTTCTCTCGGATCGGCGCCTCGTAGAATTTCACCTGGTTCAGGTAACGCCCGAGTTTCGGCTCGATGCCGGCCGGTCCGCAGTGCCAGAACACGATCATGTCGCGCTCGCCGCACAGGCGATAGAGCTCGCGCGCCCGGCGCGCATCCGGCCGGACCATCTGCACGGCGGGGTGCACCTTGATCCCGCGCGCGCCGCGCGCGAGCTGCGCGTCGAGTCGGCGCTCGCGATCCCGCGCGTACGGGTGCACCGAGCCGAACGAGCGCAGCTTGTCGCTGGTGGCGTCGGCGGCGGACAGGGCCGTGTCGGCGTTGTTCGACAGCACCGGGTAGTCGATCGGAAGCAGCAGCGATGCCCGGATGCCCATCTCGTCCATCTCGCGCGTGAGGTTCGGCACCGTGTGCGTCGCCCGCATCCCGCGCGCGCCGACGCTGCGGACCGTCAGATCCCGCGTCAGCGTGCGGATGTGCTCGGGTGACATGTTCTGGTTCGCGTAGACGTCGAGGTCGATCGCACAACATGCTGGCAGATAGTGCTCCGTCTCCGGATGCAGCTTCTGCAGGTCGACGGAGATCGGTCGCAGGTACGCGAGAGCCAGGTGGGTATGCAGATCGGCCACAGGCCCGACGCTCGCGTCCTGGAGTACGAGCCGCTCGTCGTCGGAGCGGGCGAACCACGGCAGGCGGTCGAGGTCTAGCAGCGAAGAGAAGCGCAAGGGCTGCACGTGGGGCTCCCGTTCGGTGGGCCGACTCGTGCGAGCGTAGGGAAGTCGGCGATGCCGCGGAAGCTCCTGTCCACTTTCGTGGACAGGAGCTCGGCTCGGTGTCCACCGCAATGGGGTCGGAGGTTCCGCAAGCGTTTGCGAAGACGCACGAGAGCCCCTCTGGGCGCGGAACAGACCTCGAAACCTCCGGCATACCGTTTGCTCTCGTGAGGGAGACAAGGTGTGGAGCCAACGACCCCATGACGCCTGTCCCTTCCCCCCCCTCGTCTCCGCTGGTGGCAGATGCGACTGGCGCTGCGTGGATCCCGCGAGCAGGCGGGCGGGCCGCCCGGGCGAGTCCTTCCGCTTCGTCCGATTGTCTCCTGCTCGGGCGCACGATGTCGGATCGAGCTTCGAGCTCGGGAGGGGCGTGACATGGAACGGTCCTTCGACATCCTCATCGTCGGTTCCGGTCCCGCCGGCTGTGCGGCCGCGCTACAGCTTGCTCGGAGCGATTCGGCTCTTGCCGCACGGACCCTCCTGCTCGACGGCGCCGTGGTCCCACCGGACGAGTTCCGTGGACGCGGCCTCGTCCAGCAAAGCGATCGGCTGTTGGCGCAGCTCGGGATTCCATCGGACCACCCCGACGTGACCGTTCGCTCGGTGTTCCTCCACCACGCGGGGAGGTCTTCGGATCTCCCGATGCATCGCCCCTTCCGTATCGTGGATCGCGCTGCCTTCGCGGCGTCGCTGCTCCGCCAGGTGAAAAAGAAGGGTGTCCGAGTGCGCGAGGGCGAACCGGTTTCGCTTCTGACGCGCGAGCGGGATCGGATTCGCATCGATACACCTCGCGGACGCTACCGAGCGCGCATCGTGATCGGGGCCGATGGCGCCAGGAGCCGTGTCCGCCGGGCGCTCGTCGGACCCAGCCGCGGCGAGCAGTTCGTCGCCCTCGAGACGCTGGTTCCGGGTGGTGTGGCATCGGACGAGGCCACCTTCGACTTCCGACTGACGGAACAGGGCCTGCAAGGCTATGCCTGGGACTTGCCATGCAACGTTGGCGGCGAGCGCTGCATGAACCGCGGGATCGCAGGCAGCCGCTGGCCGTCGGGGGTCTCCCTTCGCGATCTCTTTGCCGCCGTGATGCGCGAGCGCGGCTTCCGCCTCGAGCGATCCCGCCTCGAGGCCTGGTCGGCGCCGCTCTATCACCCGAGCAGCCCGCAGGGATCGCCCGGTGTCCTTCTGGCGGGCGATGCGCTGGGTGTCGATCCGTGGCTCGGCGAAGGGATCTCCGTAGAGCTCGACACCGGCGTCCTCGCGGCACAGGCAGCGGCCGACGCGCTCGTCGACGGCCGATTCGACTTTTCTGACTACAGGCTGCGTCTTCGCGAGAGCGAAGTCGGACGCCAGATGGAGCGCAATCTGGCGCTCGCCGAACCGCTCGGCGGAGCGGCGGTTCCGACGGGTGGTCTCGCCAGCTGCTTCGCCGCGACTCGCTGATTCCGGACACGCATTCCGCCGGCGGGCCGACCGGCGGTGAGCGGCGTACCCTCTCTGCGCCCGCAACCCGGAGGAGACGCCATGCCGAACTTCAGTGAGATCCCTTGGATCGCCGAGCACATCGAGCTCTACCGCACCGACCCCGAGAAGGCGCGGCTCTGGGACTCGACGCCCCTCGGCGGCCCGGGCCTGTTGCCGACCCTGCTGCTCACGACGAAGGGACGCAAGACCGGCGCGCCGCGCGCGCTGCCGCTGATCTACGGCGAGAGCGGCGACAGCTACGTCGTCATCGCGTCGAAGGGCGGCCTTCCGGATCACCCCCTCTGGTTCCGGAACCTCGAAGCCAACCCCGAGTGCGAGCTGCAGGTCGGGCGCAAGCAGTCGACCGCGCGCGCCCGCGTCGCCGACGGCGAGGAGCGCGAGCGACTCTGGAAGCAGATGGCTGCACTCTATCCGCCCTACGACCACTACCAGAAGAACGCCGGCGCCCGCACGATTCCGGTCGTCGTCCTCGATCCGATCGGCTGAGGTCTGGCGGGGTTGGCTGGCTCTCTCGAGGTGCAGGACGAGGCTCTTCGTCTGATGAGCACCCGGTCGTCCCGTGGCCACTGACGGGTCGAATCCGGGTGCGATGCTCGCGACGCTGGCGGCGCGTCTCGTTGCTCTCGAGGGAGCCGAGGCCATCCGCTCGCTCAAGTCGCGCTACGCCGAGCTCGTCGATGCCCGCTACACCGCAGCGGGTCCGCGGTCGCCGGAAGAACTCGCCGCGCTCGCCGACCGGATCGCGGCGCTGTTCACCGAGGACGCCGTGTGGGACGCCGGCAGCGGGCTGGGAGTCTGCCGCGGCCGCGCCGCCATCCGCGAGCGCATGCTCGCGCCCACGCTGCTCTTCTCGCGACACTATTTCGTGAACCCCGCGATCGAGGTGGACGGCGACCGGGCGCGAGCGCGCTGGGAGCTGCTCGCGCCCTGCACACTGCGCGACGGACGGCCCGCCTGGATGGCCGGCGTCGAGGACGACACCTACGCGCGCGAGGGCGAGCGCTGGCTCCATCGCGAGATGAAGCTCACGGTGCACTTCCTCGCGCCACACGATCGCGGCTGGACACGAGGCGGCTGAACAGGTCCGGGAGCTCGTCCGGCGACCTCGCGAAGACGGGGAGCGGGAACGCGGCCATCGTGACGCCGGCGGCGCGCAGCGCCGGCAGGCCGGCGAGCGTCGCATCGAGGTCGACGCGGTCCTCGGCGTCGCGGACGACCGGCGCGTTTGCGCGGACGCGGAGGTCCGAAGGATCGCGGCCCGCTCGCTCGAACGCCTCGCGCAGCCGCGCGACTCCGCGGGAGATCACTGCGAGGTCGCTCTCGATCGGCAGCCATCCCGCCCCGAGGGCAGCGATGCGCGCGGCGTTGTGCTCGGCGGCCGCCACGCCGAGCCAGAGCGGCGGACCGCCGGTCTGCACCGGCTTCGGAACGCAGCGCAGCTCGCGGAACGAGACGGTGGCCGACGAGAAGGAGACGGGGTCTTCGGTAGCCCACAGCGCGCGACACGCGCGCAGCTGGTCGTCGAGACGAGCCCCGCGACGCTGCCAGGGAACCCCCGTGGCCTCGTACTCCTCGCGCTGCCAGCCGAGCCCGACGCCGAGGTCGAGTCGGCCGCCCGAGAGCACGTCGAGCGTGGCGGCCGTCTTCGCCAGCAGCAGCGCCGGGCGCAGCGGCGCGATCAGCACGCCGGTGGCGAGCCGGATCCGCCGCGTGACGGCAGCCATCGCGGCCAGCGTCGTCAGCGGCTCGAGCCACGGCTCGTCGGGCGGCAGCGGAAACCGTCCGTATGGATACCCATCGGTGTGGGGGCCGATCGCCAGATGGTCCGGAAGACAGAGTTGATCGATGCCGGCCCGGTCCGCCGCGACCGCGGCCTCGACCACCGCGCCGAGGCGATCGCCGAAGAGCCGCGACAGACCGGCCACGGTGACCGAGAGGCGCAGCGCCGGGCCCGCCTAGACCACCGCGGGAGGCGCCGGAGCGGGGATGGACTGACGCCGCGCCGGCTCCCGGAACGCGGCGATCGCAGCGCGACCGCGAGGTCCCCGGCCCCCGGAATCGCATCCCGAGGGCCCGACGGGATTCTCGACGACGGAATCCGGGGCCGTCTTCGCCTCGCGCATGCCGCGCCTCCGCTCAGCCGACCTTCATGTCCATGAAGCAGAGCTTGTTGCCGTCGAGATCGCGCACGTAGCCGCCGTAGAAGATGCCCGGGATGCGCTCGCCGGGCGCGCCTTCGTCCGTCGCGCCCAGCTCGAGGGCCTTCGCGTACAGCTTGTCGACGAGGGCTCGCGAGCCGCCCGGAATCGCCACCATCTGGCCGTTCCCGGCCGCGTGGGGCTTCTCGTCGAAGGGGATGCAGACGGCGAGCATCGGCGTGCTCGTCGAGGTTCCGTAGAACTTGATGCGGTCCATTCCGAACAGCTGCTTCGCGCCGATCTCGGCGAGCAGCGCATCGTAGAACGCGACGGCGCGGTTCAGGTCATTGGTTCCGATCGTGGCGTAGGCGAGCATCGAGGTCTCCTTGGTGGGCGCGGCCCGCATGGTAGCCGGAACCGCGGCAGGCGGGAAAGCCGGCGAGGGGGGGAGAAGCGGGACGTTCCTTCCGAGATTTCGTTGCGCCGGGCGAAGCTTCCCGGAACCTTCGAGACCAGTGTCCGGCGCAATGAAATCTCGGAAGGAACGTCCCCGCTCTGACCCGCTCTGACGTGTAGACTCCCACGACGAGCGGCGCGCTGTCGCGCCAGACCGGAGGTCCCATGAGCGAATCCGCCGGAGCGAGCGGGCTGCCGTCCAAGGGGCAGGCCGGAGCTGATCCCTACTCGATTCCGCTCGACGAAATCGACGTCGCGGATTCCGAGCTCTTCGAGACCGATACGCTCTGGGGTTACTTCGAGCGTCTGCGCAAGGAGGCCCCCGTCCACTACTGCGCGAACAGTGAGTTCGGCCCGTACTGGTCCGTCACGAAATTCGACGACATCGTCCACGTCGAACAACACCCCGAGATCTTCTCGTCGGCGCGCAGCATCGTGGTGGGGGACCCCGAGCCGGACTTCCCGCTCGAGGCTGGCTTCATCACGATGGACGGCGCGAAGCACACCGCCCACCGGCAGGTGGTCCAGCCCGTCGTCGGACCGCGCAACCTGAAGCGCCTCGAGCCGGTGATCCGCCAGCGGGTGATCGCGATCCTGGGCAGCCTGCCGCTCGGCGAGACCTTCGACTGGGTCGATCGGGTCTCCATCGAGCTGACGACCGGGATGCTGGCGACGCTCTTCGACTTCCCTTACGAGCAGCGCCGCAAGTTGACCTTCTGGTCCGACATGGCGACGGCCAGCCCGGAGCAAGTCGGCGCCGTCGGCTACACGGAGGAGCAGCGCCGCGCGGCTCTCATGGAATGCCTCGGTGTCTTCACGGAACTCTGGAAGCAGCGCGAGAACGAGCCTGCGGAGGGGCGGCTCGACCTGGTGACCGCCCTGTCGCACGGAGCCGCCACTCGCGGCATGCCGCCGATGGAGTACCTCGGAACGCTCGTGCTGCTGATCGTCGGCGGCAACGACACGACGCGGAACTCGATCTCCGGCGGGATCGTCGCGCTGCACGAAAATCCCCGGGAGAGGAAGAAGCTCCGCGACGATCCGCGACTCATCCCGAACATGGTGAGCGAGATCATCCGCTGGCAGACCCCGCTCGCGCACATGCGGCGCACGGCCACGCGGGACGCGGAGCTCGCGGGCAAGCAGATCGCCAAGGGCGACAAGGTCATCATGTGGTACGTCTCGGGCAATCGCGACGAAACGGCGATCGAGCGGGCCAACGAGTTCCTGATCGACCGCCCGAACGCGCGGCGGCATCTCTCGTTCGGGTGGGGCGTCCACTTCTGCATGGGAAGTCGCCTCGCCGAGATGCAGCTCCGCATCCTCTGGGAGGAGATGCTGGCGCGCGACTACGAGGTCGAGGTGGTGGGGCCGCCAGTGCGAGTCCGCTCCAACTTCGTGAAGGGCTACTCGGAGCTCCCGGTTCGCGTTCGTGCCCGGTCGTGATGCGGATCATGCGACGCGACGAAGCGTGTCCGAAGTCTCTGCGCGAGAACGGCGTGCCGAGGTTTCCATCGTAAGCCACTCGCTCGCGGCTCGCGCGGCGATCGCCGTCGCGCTGCTCGTGGGCTGCGCATCCGTCGGCGGCCGGGACCTCACCGTCGAGACGGACTGGGACGCGAGCGCGCCGTTCGCGTCCCTCTCGACGTGGGACTGGTTGCCCGCGCCGCCAGCGAGCGGCGACCTCGCTGGACTTTCAGCGCCCGTCGCGGACGCACTCGTACGCGACGCCGTCGCCGCCGAGCTGACCGCGCGCGGCTACGCACGCGGATCCGCGCCGACCTTCTGGGTCCATCCGCTGGCGTCGATCGAGGACGTTGTCGCGGTCGAGGCGCAGTTCTACTACGCGCAGGTTCCCCCCTGGATGCGCGACGCCCTGCGCGACACCCATGCGATCACCGGCCAGCGCGGCGTGCTCGTCATCGACCTGATCGATCCGGCGACGCGCCTCCCGTTCTGGCGCGGAGCCGTCAGCGGCGCCGTGCACCCGAACGCGTCGCCCGACGCGCGAGCCCGGCGCCTGCGCGACGCGGCGCGCCGGCTGCTCGATCGCTTCCCGCCGCCCCACAGGAAGCGGAATGCGCAAGCCAGGGCGTCGGAGGCCATGGCGAGCTCGCAGGCCTCGCGCGCGAGCGCGGCCGGTGCGAGGCCCGAGCGCAGGTCGAAGACGGGCGGCCACGCCGAGGCCGCCGATCCAGACCCGCGCCGGCCACGGGCGGAGCGCGAGCAGTGCCAGCACCGCGCGCGGGCGCAGGCGGCGGATCGTGCCGTTCAGCCGAGCGCAGAGGCGCCGGCTCCGTGTCTCGAGTTCGTCGAGCGGGACGGACTTCGCGCGCACGCGCTCGCGGGTCGGGATCGAGGCGTAGTCGATGTGGGTCACGCGCCCGAGATCCTTCGCCGACATCGCCGTGGCGGCCCGCAGCGCCCAGCCCTCGTTGAAGGCGGCGCCGTCGAGCCATGGATCGCAGAGCAGCCGGATCCCGCCGTAGATGAGGACCAGCGATGCGTGGCTCACGAACTCGATCTGCGCGAAGCCCCGTCCTGGTTGCAGGGGCTCGCCGCGCAGGTGCCCGTTCGGAAGAGGCTGGTGACGCCCGGCTGCCGTCGGAGTGCACCGCGGGTTGATCCGGCCTGCCGGCTCCGGCATATTTAGAACACGTTTCAATCTTGCTGACAGCGGGCACGCCCCCGCCATCTGGAGCCGACCCCCCGATGCACCTCGACTTCACCGCCGAGCAGCACGCCCTGCGCCAGCAGCTCCGGGCGTACTACGGCGAGATGTTCACGCCGGCGCTGCGCGCGGCGCTCGACCGCGAGTGGGACGACATGGGCGGATCGGTGTTCCGCCAGGTCGTCGGCCGAATGGGACGCGACGGCTGGCTCGGCATCGGCTGGCCCAAGGAATACGGCGGCCAGGGCCGCGGCCCGCTCGAGCAGCTGATCTTCTGGGAGGAGACGTACCGGGCTCGCGCGCCGCTGCCGATCATCGGTGTCAACACGATCGGCCCGACGCTGATGCAGCACGGGACCGAGGCGCAGCAACGCGCGCTGCTGCCCGGGATCCTGCGCGGCGAGCTGTTTTTCGGTGTCGGCTACACCGAACCTGGCGCCGGAACCGACCTCGCGTCGCTGCGGACGACGGCGCTGCGCGACGGCGACGAGTGGGTCATCAACGGCCAGAAGCTCTACACGACGCACGCGCACGACGCGGACTACATCTGGCTCGCCGCGCGCACCGATCCCGACGCGCCGAAGCACAAGGGCATCTCGATCCTCCTCGTGCCGACGTCGTCGCCGGGCTTCTCGGTGACGCCGATCCGGACGCTCGGCGGCGAGCGGACCAACGCGACGTACTACGAGAACGTGCGCGTGCCGGTCGCGAACACGATCGGCCCCGTGCACGGCGGCTGGACGCTGATCACGTCGCAGCTCAATCACGAGCGCGTGACGCTCGCGACGCCGGGCACGGCGGACGCGCTGGTCGAGGCGGTCTGGAGCTGGGCCGCCGAGGCGCGCCGGCCCGGCGGCGGGCGCCTGCTCGACGAGCCGTGGGTGCAGCTCCAGCTCGCGCGGGTCTACGCGAAGCTCGAAGCGCTGAAGGTGCTGAACTGGCGCTCGGCGTGGTCGCTCGAGGCCGGTGCGCCGCATCCGGCGGAGGCGTCGGCGGTGAAGGTGATGGGCACCGAGTTCTTTGGCGAGTGCTACCGGCTGTTGCTCGAGATCACCGGCGAGGCCGGCCTCGTCGCCGAAGGGGAGCCGGGCGCGTTGTTCGGCGGCATGCTCGAACGCGCCTACCGCGCGGCCACGACGCTGACGTTCGGCGGCGGCGTCAACGAAGTGCAGCGCGAGATCATCGCGCTCACGGCGCTGGGGCTGCCGCGCCTGCAGCGGGCGCGCTGATGGACAAGCAGCAGCTCGAAGCCAGGTTGCAGGACCTCGTCGGCCGCGAGACCGGGCCGCCGGCCGAAGGGCCCGATCCCGTCAACGAGGCGATGATCCGGCACTGGTGCGAGGCGATGGGCGATGCCAACCCCATCTACACCGATCGCGCGGCCGCCGAGGCGTCCGTTCACGGCGGTCTCGTCGCGCCGCCGACGATGCTGCAGGCGTGGAGCATGCGCGGCATGGCGATGGCGGATCCCGCGCTGCAGCGCGATTCCGCGCGCCACGACCAGCAGCTCGCTCTGCACGATCTCTTGACCGAGGCCGGCTTTCCCTCCGTCGTCGCGACGAACTGCGAGCAGGGCTATACGCGCTACCTGCGGCCCGGCGACCGCGTCGTCTCGCAGACGGTGATCGAGGCGATCTCCGGCGAGAAGGCGACCGCCCTCGGCATCGGGTACTTCATCGATACGCGCACGACGTTCCGCGACCCGCACGGCGACGAGCTCGGCTGGATGACGTTCCGGGTGCTCAAGTTCAAACCGCACCAGCAGCCCGCCGCCGCGACGCCGGACGCCGGCGCGGCCGCCGCGAAGCCGCGCCGGCTGCGCCCGCCGCTCGGGCACGACAACCAGTGGTGGTGGGAAGGCATCGCGGCCGGTGAGCTGCGCATCCAGCGCTGCCAGGACTGCGGCACGCTGCGCCATCCGCCGCGCCCGATGTGCGGGAGCTGTCAGTCGATCGCGTGGGACTGGGCGGTCTCGAAGGGCGCCGGCAGCGTCTATAGCTACGTCGTCCTGCACCACCCGCCGGTGCCCGGCTACGAGTATCCGCTGCCGGTCGTGCTGGTCGATCTCGACGAGGGCACGCGGATCGTCGCGAACATCGCCGGCTGCGCGCCGGCGGAGATCCGGATCGGGATGCGCGTGCAGGCGCGCATCGAGGCGATGGACGAGGAGATGAAGCTGCCGGTGTTCCGCCCGGCCGAGAGCGGGAGCTGATCGCGATGGACTTCCGCTTCGGCGACGAGCAGACGACGATCCAGGAGCTGGCGCGCGGCATCCTCGAGAAGGAAGTGAGCGCCGACCGGCTCGAGGCGGCGGAGGCGTCGGCCGACGGCATCGACGCGCGCCTGTGGAGAACGCTCGCCGACGCGAACCTGCTCGGGACCGCCGTGCCCGAGGCGCACGGCGGCATGGGCCTCGGACTGCTCGAGCTGCTGTCGCTGTGCCACGAGGTCGGCCGCGCGGTCGCGCCGGTTCCCGTGCTGCCGGCGCTGGTGCTCGGCGGTCTGCCGGTCGCGCGCTTCGGCAGCGCAGCGCAGCAGGCGGCGTGGCTGCCGCTGCTTGCGTCCGGCGAGGCGCTGCTGTCGGCGGCGCTCGACGACGCCGGCTCCGACACCATCGAAGCGCCGGCGACGACGGCCACGCGCGACGGCGCCGGCTGGCGACTGCGCGGCGCCAAGCGCTTCGTGCCGCTCGGCGCGCGCGCCGCACGGATCCTGGTGCCGGCGACGACCGACGACGGCGTCGGCGTCTTCCTCGTCGATCCCGCCGCCAGCGGCGTCCGCCTGACGGCCGCGCGGACGTCGACGCACGAGCCGCTGTTTGCGCTCGAACTCGACGGCGCGCTCGTCACGGCCGAGGATCGGCTCGGCGGCGAGACGGCCGACGGCGCCGCGATCGCCCGCTTCGCGCTCGAGTGCGGGATGCTCGGCGCCTGCGCGACGCAGATCGGCGTCTCCGAACGCGCGCTCGAGATCACGACGAAGCACCTGCGCGAGCGCGAGCAGTTCGGTGCGCCGATCGGCGCGTTCCCGGCGGTGCAGCAGCGCATCGCCGACGCGTGGATCGACCTGCAGTCGATCCGCTGGACCACCTGGCGCGCGGCCTGGCGGCTGGCCGAGGGGCTGCCCGCCACGCGCGAGATCGCCGTCGCGAAGTTCTGGGCGGCCGAGGGCGGCGCGCGCATCGCCGACACCGTGCAGCACCAGCACGGCGGGCTCGGCGTCGACATCAGCTACCCGGTCCACCGCTACTTCCTGTGGTCGCGCGCGCTCGCGCTGCGCTTCGGCGGCGCCACGCCGACGCTCGTGCGACTCGGCCGCGACCTCGCGGCCCGCGGCCCGGCGCCGGCCGGCGCCGGGGAGGCCTGAGCCGCGATGGCGAGTCCCGCACGCTCCGCGATGCCCGCAACGCTGCGCTTCGACGACGTCGCCGTCGGCGACGCGTTGCCCGATCTGGCGATCCCGATCACCGTGACGCTCGTGGTCGGCGGCGCGCTCGCGTCGCGCGACTACACGCCGGTCCACCACGACAAGGCCGCCGCGCAGGCGCAGGGCATGGCGGACGTGTTCATGAACATCCTCACGACCAACGGCCTGGTCGGCCGCTACGTCACCGACTGGGCCGGGCCCGACGCCGTGCTGCGCGGTGTCGCGATCAAGCTCGGCGCGCCCAACCTTCCGGGTGACACGATGAAGCTGGTCGGCACGGTGAAGAGCAAGGACGACGCCGCGCGCGAAATCGTCGTCGAGATCGCCGGCAAGAACGCGTGGGGGAATCACGTGACCGGAACCGTGCGGCTCGCGCTGCCCGCGGCCGGGGGCGGCCGATGACGAGTCCGCTGCGGGACCGCGCCGCGATCGTCGGCATCGGCCAGACGGAGTTCTCGAAACACTCCGGCCGCTCGGAGCTCCAGCTCGCGTGCGAGGCGGTGAAGGCCGCGCTCGATGACGCCGGCCTGTCGCCGGCCGACGTCGACGGGATGACGACGTTCACGATGGACTCGAACGACGAGATCGAGGTGGCGCGCGCGGTCGGCATCGGCGATCTCACGTTCTTCAGCCGCGTACCGCACGGCGGCGGCGCGGCGATCGGTGTCATTCAGCAGGCAGTGATGGCCGTCGCCACCGGCGTCGCCGAGACGGTCGTCGTGTACCGCGCCTTCAACGAGCGCTCGGGGCGCCGCTATTCGACCGGCATCTCCGAGGGCATCGTCACGGCGGACCTGATCCACTGGAGCTGGTACCTGCCGTTCGGCCTGCTGACGCCGGCGTCGTGGGTGGCGATGGTCACGCAGCGCTACATGCACGAGACCGGCTGCACGAGCCGCGACCTCGCGCAGGTGGCGGTGTCGACCCGCAAGCACGCCGTCAACAACCCGGGCGCGTTCTTCTACGGGATGCCGCTGACGATCGAGGAGCACCAGGCGTCGCGCTGGATCGCCGAGCCGCTGCGCCTGTTCGACTGCTGCCAGGAGTCCGACGGCGGCTGCGCGCAGATCGTGACGACGGTAGAGCGCGCGCGCGATCTCGAGAAGCGCGGCGCGGTGGTGCGCGGCATCGGCCAGGCCGCGGCCGCCGACCAGGAGAACATGACCAGCTTCTACCGGCCCGACATCACGTTCCTGCCGGAGATGGACCTGGTCGCGAAGCAGGTCTACGCGATGTCCGGGCTCGGTCCCGACGACGTCGACGCCGCGATCCTCTACGACGCGTTCACGCCGATCGTGCTGTGGCAGCTGGAATCGTTCGGCTTCTGCGGGCGCGGCGAGGGCAAGGACTTCGTCCGCGACGGCGCGCTCGAGGTCGGCGGCCGGCTGCCGTGCAACACGCACGGCGGACAGCTCAGCGAGGCCTACATCCACGGGATGAACGGCGTCAACGAAGGCGTGCGGCTGATCCGCGGCACGTCGGGCAACCAGCCCGCGAAGAATGATCACGTGCTCGTCACCGCCGGCGTCGGCGTGCCGACGAGCGGCATGATCCTCGGCCAGCTCGACTGAGCGCCGAGCCCCTCTGCAACAGGAGAAGCATGCAATGCGCGAAGCAGTCATCGTCGAGGCGCTCCGGACGCCGATCGCCCGCGGCAAGATGGGTCGCGGGGAGCTCTCCGGGATCCATCCGGCCGCCCTGCTCGCCAAGGTGCAGTTCGGCCTGTGCGAGCGAGCCGGCATCGACCCGGCCGACATCGAGCAGGTGATCGGCGGCTGCGTGACGCAGGCCGGTGAGCAGTCGAACAACCTCGCGCGCAACGCGTGGCTGTCGGCCGGCAAAGGTTGGAACACCGGCGGCACCACGGTCGATGCGCAGTGCGGCTCCGGGCAGCAGGCGAATCACCTGGTGCGCGCGCTGGTCGGCGTCGGCAGCATCGACGCCGGGATCGCGTGCGGCGTCGAGGTGATGAGCCACGTGGGCCTCGGCGCCAATGCGATCCACGGCCCCGGCTTCTTCCAGACCGATCCGTGGCCGTGGGACCAGCCGATGTCGCAGTTCGAGGCGGCCGAGCGGATCGCCAAGAACCGCGGCATCACGCGGGACGACGTCGATCGCTTCGCGCTGGCGTCGCAGGAGAAGGCGGCGCGCGCGCAGGCCGCCGGACACTTCGACCGCGAGATCCTGCCGATCGACGCGCCGGTGCTCGACGACGGCGGCAAGCCGACCGGTGAGACGCGGCAGGTGACGAAGGACCAGGGCATCCGGCCGAGCACGCTCGAGGGTCTGAGTGCGCTGAAGCCGGTGCAAGAGGGCACCATCCACACGGCTGGCAACTCGTCTCAGATCAGCGACGGCGCGGCCGGCGTGCTGTGGATGTCGGCGGAGAAGGCGAAGGCGCTCGGCCTGCGGCCCCGCGCACGGATCGTCCAGGACGTGCTCGTCGGTGCCGATCCGTACTACCTGCTCGACGGCCCGATCGACGCAACCCGGGAGCTGTTCCGCAAGACCGGCAGGACGATGGCGGACATCGACCTGTTCGAGGTCAACGAGGCGTTCGCCGCCGTCGTGCTGTCGTGGGCGCGCGTGATGAACGCCGATCTCGACAAGGTCAACGTCAACGGCGGCGCGATCGCGCTTGGCCACCCCGTCGGCGCCACCGGTTCGCGGCTGATCGTGACGGCGCTGCACGAGCTCGAACGCCGCAATGCGACGACGGCGCTGATCACGATGTGCTGCGGCGCCGCGGTCGGCACCGGCACGATCATCGAGCGGCTGCGATAGCCGTGGCGGGAGGACCCATGCTCGACGGCAAGGTGGCGGTGGTGACGGGCGGCGCGGCCGGACTGGGGCGCTGTCACGCGCTCGAGCTCGCGCGGCTCGGCGCCCGCGTGGTCGTCAACGATCTCGGCGCACGCGCCGACGGCAGCGGCAGCGACGAGGCCGCCGCGCGCGCGGTCTGCGACGAGATCCGCGCGCAGGGCGGCGAGGCGGTTCCGCACTTCGGCGACGTCGCCGACTGGAACGCCGCGCAGGGGCTCGTCGAGACCGCCGTCCGCGAGTTCGGGGACTTCCACATCCTCGTCTGCAACGCCGGCTTCCTGCGCGACTCGACGCTCTTCAACCTCTCCGAGCAGGACTTCGACGACGTCGTGCGCGTGCACCTGAAGGGCCACTTCTGCCCGATGCGCCACGCCGCGACGTACTGGCGCGAGCGCGCGAAGAGCGGGCAGCCCGTCTATGGCAGGCTGCTCTCGACGTCCTCCGAGTCCGCGCTGTTCTGCCCGCCCGGCCAGCCGAACTACTCGGCCGCGAAGGCCGGCATCGTGTCGCTGACGATGGGCGCCGCGCAGCTGCTGGCAAAGTACGGCGTCACGGCGAACGTCCTGATGCCGCGCGCGCGCACGCGCATGAACGACTCGGGCCCGCTCGCGGCGATGTTCCAGAAACCGGAGGACGGCTTCGACACGTTCGCGCCGGAGAACGTGTCGCCGCTGGTCGGCTGGCTCGCGTCGCCGCTCGCGCACAACGTCTCGGGCCAGGTGTTCGTGATCTGGGGCAAGGACGTCACGATCGCCTCGCATCCGCGCCTCGACCACAAGTTCCAGAGCCCCGAGCGCTGGACCGTCGACACGCTGCAGCAGCAGCTCGGCCCGCACTTCGAGAAGCAGGAGCCGGTCAAGGACGGCTACATCGTCCCGGCGTTCTGACGCGATCGCACGCGCATCCACTTCGATCTCCGCGCGGCGGCCTCGGTAGACGTCTCGAGCCCGCCCGGGCGAGAGCGCGCAGAAGCGACTGCGCCCGGTGCGTGAGGAAGCAAGTCGGAGTCGCTGCTTCAGCAGGCAGCCAGATCCCCCGGGCGTGGCCAGACGTAGCGGAAGCTGTGGACCATCGCACCGCCATGGGTCTCCATCATCGAGACCTCGGCATTCCGGGCACCGAGCCGCTGGTAGAAGTCTCTCGCCGCCGCGTCGACCTCGAGAACGGGGAGGTAGACGTCATGGCGGTGTAGCGGGAATCGAGCCAGGCCCCCGCTTGCCGCAGGAGCGACTCCCCGACACCCTGCCGCTTCGCGGCGCTCGCGACGGGATGGTTTTCGACGAAGGAGCCCCACCGAGGATCGCGCGCGCCGTCCGCGCAAACGAAGCCGATCAGACGCTCCGCATCGAACGCGAGCTGGACGATCTGATTCTCGGCCGGCCGATCGAGCCGCGCGCGCGCCACACGCGCATCCGTTCCTCGGGAAGCTCTCCGTCGAGGAACGCGTCGGAGAAGGAACCCCAACGACCAGGCGCTCAGCGCCGCGGTGCGAGCTCGTAGAGCCAGAGGGAGCCGGATGTCACGGCATCCGTTTGGATCTCTCTGCCGCCACCGTACTTCCGGCTCAGCTCTGCGAGAAGGGGTTCCACGATCGGGCCCTCTCGAATGCGAACGAGCTGGCGCTCGTAGAGCGCGTCGCCGATGCGGAGCAGGATGCGCGGGTCTCGCTCGGCCTCGAGCGGCCACCGCTTCCAGATCTGTCCCCACCAGGTCGTCATGTAGCCGCAGGGGATGTAGGCCTTGCCCGCGTGATCGAGGATCCAGGTCGTCCGCGAGCGAGCAGGGTCGAGAAGCTGGAACTCGACCTCCCGCACATCGCGGACGAAGGACCAGTCGGGCTCGGGGCCGCTCACCAACTCGCCGCTCGTGAAGGGGCCACCGGCGATGATGGCGATCGGCCCATCGGAAAAGCGAGCTCCGACGAGCAGGCCGCCGATGAC
>JBDIVR010000055.1:0-18536 GCA_039794265.1 Myxococcota bacterium | reverse complement strand
GACACCCAGCAACGCCCCGCAGCGCCGTCGATGAGCCGCTGATCCGCGCGCTCACTCGCGGCTATGCGCTCGTCGCCTTGCGCCGTGTCGTCTTCTTGCGACGGGGCGCCTTCTTGCGCTTCGGAGCCTCGAGCGTCTGTTCGAGCTGGTGCAGGACGGAGAGCGCCTCGCGCCTCGCGGTGCCGGTCAGCTTCTTCCAACGCCGCTCGCCCGCGGCCTCGTAGCGACCGAGCGCGTGGCTGACCTCTCGCAGCGCCTTCGCGATCTCGCGGCGTGCCGGAGCCGCGGCCTTCTCGACGCGCTTCTCGAGGCCCGTGAGCTCCTTGCGCACGTACTTCGAGAAGTCGGCCAGCGTCTCGGGAAGCTCGCGCTCGATGCGCGTGACCGTCGCCTTCGTCGATCGTGTCACCTTCGATTTCGCGGCGCGGACCTTGCGCGCGATGGATTTGCGGCCAGCGGTCTTTCGTCTGGCGGGCATGGTGCCTCCTTGGTGGTCGTCGTCGCCGACGGGTGTCGGCAAACCTGCCCACTGCGAACGCAAGCAACGTGCCAAGAACGCAGCTAGGCTGACGATTCGTGATCGAACCGGGCCCCATCGCCACGACCGACCGCCCCCGGATCCTCGACGCCCTCGATGCGGAGCGATTCGACTGCGTGGTGATCGGCGGCGGCATCACCGGCGCCGGCATCGCGCGCGAGGCCGCGCGCCGCGGTCTGCGTGTCGCGCTGCTGGAAGCCCAGGATTTCGCTGCGGGCACCTCGAGTCGCTCATCGAAGCTGATCCACGGCGGTCTGCGGTATCTCGCGATGGGCGACGTCGCTCTGGTGCGCGAGACGGCGCTCGAACGCAAGCACGTGCACCGCCTGGCGCCGCACCTCGCGGAGCCGCAGTGGATGTTGGTCCCGGCCCGATCGTGGGCCGCCGTGCTGAAGTTCCGCGCGGGCCTCGGGACCTACGAAATGCTCGGCGCGGTGGCCGACGCGGACCGCCATCGCAACTGGGACGCCGAGGAACTCGCCCGGTCGGAGCCACGGCTGCGCCGAGACCGCTACCCGTACGCGTGCGTCTATCGCGAGTACCTGACCGATGACGCCCGGCTGGTGCTCGCAAACCTGCGCGATGGCGTCCGCCACGGAGCCGTCGTGCTCAACTACGCGCCGGCCGTGAGCGTACTCGTCGCAGGGGGACGCGCGGTCGGCGTCGAAGCCCACTGTCTCGAGAGCGGACGCAGCGTCCGCGTGCGCGCTGCTTCGGTGGTGAACGCTGCCGGGCCGTGGGTCGAGGCCGTGCAACGTCTCGAGACGCCCGACGCACCGCCGCTCCTTCACCTGTCGAAAGGCGTCCACGTCGCGCTGCCCCGCGAGCGGCTCCCGATCCAGCAGATCGCGATCCTCGGCACCGAGGACAAGCGTTCGATCTTCGCAATTCCCCGCGGCGACGTGGTCGTCCTCGGCACCACCGACACCAGCTACGGCGACGCGGCGGATCGCGAGCCGCCGATCGCGCGCACCGACGTCGAGTACCTGCTGGCCCCCGTCCCGCGCTACTTCGAAGGAACGCCGCCGCGCCCCGAGGATTGCGTGACGGCGTGGGCCGGCCTGCGGCCGCTGATCGCGCAGCCCGGGAAAGCGCCCGCGGAGCTCTCGCGCAAGGACGAGATCCTGATCGGGTCGGCCGGCGTCATCACGATCGCCGGCGGCAAGCTCACCGGCTACCGCAAGATGGCCGAGCAAGTCGTCGCGCAGGTCGCCAGCGCACTCGGTCGCGCGGTCGCGGAGCCGTCGGCCGACGACGAGGCGCCGCTGCCCGGTGGCGACTTCGACGGCGACGTCGATGCCCTCGCCGCCCGTCTCGCCGCCAAGCACGCGCTCGATCCGCGGACCGCCGGACGCCTCGCGAGGCTCTATGGGACCGAGGCCGGCGCCGTCGTTCGGCGCGGCCGCGAGCCGATCGCACCCAGCACGGCCGTCGTCACGGGCGAGATCGACCACGCGCTCGACGTCGAAGCCGCGGTGACGCTCGCAGACGTGGTCTACCGCCGGACCCGCGCGGCCCTCTATGATCCCGACGCGCGCGACGCCATGGTGTCGCCGACCGCGGCCCGGATGGCCGCGCGCCTCGCCTGGTCCGCCGAGCGAACCACGCGCGAGATCGCTGCGGTCCGCGAGCAGCTCGCCGCGGATCTCGCCTTCCGACACGAGGAGACGACGTGAGCCAGCTGCTCACCGAACTGCGCAAGGATCTCGGCGACCTGGTGCGCGACGACGAAACCACGCGCGCGGCGGCGCGCGCAGACGCCTGGGTGATGGCGGAGTGGGCCGCCCTCGAGGGCCGGGCGACGACGCTGCCGCTCGCCGTTCTCGAGCCGACGAGTACCGAGGACGTGGCCCGCGCGGTGCGCGTGTGTCGCGAACTCGCGATTCCGCTCGTCACGCGGGGCGGGGGCTCGGGCGTCTGCGGCGGCATCCAGCCCGGCGCGGATCACGTGGTGCTCTCGACGCGGGGCCTCGACGGCCTGGTACAGCTCGATGCGGACGATCTGCTGGCCCGCTTCCGCGCCGGCACGATGGGAACCGATGCCGAGGAGCGCGTGCAGCAGGACGGCCTCACCATCGGCCACTGGCCCCAGTCGATCGCGCTCTCGACGGTCGGCGGCTGGGTCGCAACGCGTGCCGCGGGACAGTTCTCGACCGCCTACGGCAACATCGAAGACATCGTCCTCGCGCTCGAGGTCGTGCTGCCGGACGGCTCGGTGCTGCGCACGCGCGAGACACCGCGCGCCTCTGCCGGCCCGGATCTGCGGCAGCTCTTCCTCGGCAGCGAGGGGACGCTCGGCATCGTCACCGAAGTCACGTTCTCGTTGCGCACCTTGCCCGAGGCCTCGCAGCCGCAGGCGTTGCACTTCGCGGACTTCGCAACGGGACTTGCAGCGCTGCGGCGCGTGCTGCGCGCCGGCTGGCGCCCGCCCGTGGTTCGCCTCTACGACCCGCGCGAATCGCGCCGCAGCTTCCGCGACCTCGTCCCGCGCGACCGCGCGCTGCTGCTGTTGCTGCACGAGGGCCCCGCTCCCGCCGTCGACGCCGAGCGGCCTGCAGTCGAGGCGATCTGCCGCGAGAGCGGCGGCGTGGTCGCCGATCCCGTGGCGGTGACCCAGTGGCTGAGTCATCGCAACCAGGTGCCGAGCTTCCGCAGCTTCCTCGAGGAAGGCGTCGTCGTCGACACGATCGAGGTGGCCGCCACGTGGAGTCGTCTCCCTTCCGTGTATGCCGGCGTCGTCGCTTCGCTCGGCGAGGTGCCAGGGATCCTCGCCGCCACCGCGCACGCCAGTCACGCGTACCGGTCCGGCGCGAACCTGTACTTCAGCTTTGCCGCCAAGCCGGCAGATTCGCGCCAGATCCCCAGCGTCTACGCCGAATGCTGGCGACGCACGATGGAGGCGACGCTGGCTGCGGGCGGCGGAATCTCGCATCACCACGGAATCGGCCGCGTGCGCCGTGGGTGGCTCGCGCAGGAGCTCGGCGCGAGCGGCGCCGCGCTGCTGCTCGGACTGAAGGATTTCCTCGACCCGGCAGGCTTGCTGAATCCCGGCACGCTGCTGCCGCCGCGTTAGGAAGCGGCGTGGCGGGCCGCGCCGTCCTGGCGCTCGATCTCGGAACCACCGGCGTCTGCGCGTTGCTCGTCGATGCCGACGGCGCCGTGCGCGGGCGGGCCTCGCGCGCCGTCTCGGCGCGCTTCTCCGCGCCGGGCAGGTTCGAGCAGGATCCCGAGGAATGGTGGACGCGCAGCCGCGAGGTCCTGGCCGAGGCGCTCGCCAACGCGCGGCTCGGCAGCTCCGACCTCGCGGCGATCGGCGTGGTTTCGCAGCGCTCGACGGCCGTTGCCTGGGATGCCGCGAGTGGCGCGCCGCTCGCGCCCGCGATCGGCTGGCAGGACACGCGCACGGCGCCGCGTGTCAGTCGACTCCAGGCCCGGGGAATCCCTATCAACACGCTGGCTTCGGCGACGAAGTTCGAGTGGCTTCTTGCCAATGAGCCGGCGCTGCGAGCGGCGGCGGCGGCCGGTCGCCTCCGCCTCGGAACGCCGGACGCCTGGCTGACCGACCGCCTGACCGGGGGCTGCGCATTCGTGACCGATGCCGGCCAGGCTTCGTGTACGGGGCTCTGGGATCTCGCGACGGGCACGTGGCACCCGGGCGCGCTCGCGTTGTTCGGCATCGATCCGAGCTGGCTGCCGGAGGTCGCGGCGAGTAGCGGAGTCGTGGGGGAGACGCCGGCCGCGCTGCTCGGCGCCTCGATCCCGGTGGCGTCGCGCGCCGGGGATCAGCAAGCAGCGACCTTTGCGCAGGGCGCCCACGCTCCCGGCATGGCGAAGCTGACGCTCGGAACGTCGGCGATGGCCGACGTCCACACCGGCGCCGCGCCGGAGGCGCCGCGGCCGGGCGCCTATCCGCTGGCGCTGTGGACACTCGCCGACGGCACGCGCGCGTTCTGCCTCGAAGCGACCATCATCACCGCCGGCGCGGCGGTCGACTGGCTCGTCGATCTCGGTCTGCTCGCGACGCCGGCCGACGCCGACTCCGTTGCGCAGACCGTCCCGAGTGCGGAAGGGGTGTGCTTCGTCCCGGCGCTGCAGGGCCTCGGGACGCCGTTCCTCGCGCCCGGCGCGCGTGGGCTCTGGTCCGGCCTGAGCCGGGCGACGCGTCCGGCGCACCTGGTGCGAGCCGTGCTCGAAGGCATCGCCCAGCGCGGCGCGGATCTCTGCGAGGCGCTACCGCTGCGTGACGAGCCGCTGCGCGTCGACGGCGGCCTGGCGCGCAGCCAGGTCCTGCTCCAGGCGCTCGCCGATGCAAGTGGCCGAGTCCTGTGCCGCGCCGCCGAACTCGAGACGACGGCGCTCGGCGCGGCGTGGCTCGCCGGACTCGCCACCGGCGTCTGGGGCAGTCCGGCGGCAGCCGCCGCGACCGCCGCCGCAGCGACCCGCATCGAGCCCCGCAGCGATGCCGCGCAGCGCGCCGAGCAACGAGCGCTCTGGCGGCGCGAACTCGCTCACGTGCAGGCGAGCGCTCTCAGCGACGAGCGAGACGACGCGCGCACGGGCGACACAGGCCGTGGCTGAGCGCCTCGGCGCTCGCCGGTCGCGCCGGTCGCGCCGCGAGGGGTGCCCGACACCAGGCGCAGATCGAAGGGAGGCGCTGCAGTCGGGCAGGCTCTGTCGGATGCGCGCTCGAGCCTCGAAGCGTGCTCATGCGAGCCGTTTCGGCAGACGCCGCGATCGACCTGAGGCCTCGCGGGCGGTAGCGTCACTCCGGCATGGAACCCCTCGAAGATCGAACGATCGGATCCGTCACGGTGCTGTTCGGCGAGCACGGCGGGAAGTACCCACAGGGCAACAGCCTGCTGGTCCGCGGTCGCGAGGAAACCGTCGTCATCGACCCGTCGCTCGGTCTGGTTTCGCGGTTCCAGGACCTGCCCGCCGTCGACCGCGTCCTCAACAGCCATTGCCACGAAGACCACGTTGCAGGGAATCATCTGTTCCCGAGCGCCTCATGGCACGTCCACGAGGAGGATCTACCGGGCCTCCGCTCGCTCGATGGCATGATGGCGATCTACGGCTACCCGGAGCCGATCCTCGGCCACTTCCGCCGTGTGGTCGTGGAGCAGTTTCACTACCAGGCACGCGCCGACGCACTGCCGCTCCGGGACAGCGATGTCGTCGATCTCGGCAGCGTACGCATCCGCGTCCTCCACGCGCCGGGCCACACGCGCGGCCACTGCTTCTTCTGGATCGAGCCCGATGACGTCCTCTACCTGGCGGACGTCGACCTCTCGAGTTTCGGGCCGTACTACGGGGATGCGTGGTCGGATCTCGAAGCGTTCGAGCGGACGCTCTCGATGCTCCGCACGCTGCGTCCCCGCCATTGGGCGACCTTCCACCATGTCGGCGTGCTGAGCGACGCCGAATCCTTTCGTGTCCGGCTCGATCGCTTCGCGGCACGCATCGGCGAGCGCGAAGCCGCGCTGCTCGAGTTCCTCCGCGACAGCCCACGCAGCCTCCCGGAGATCGCGCGGCACCGATTCGTGTACCGGCCCGGAGATGAGATCCCGTGGGCCGACCCCATCGAGCTCCGGAGCATGGAACAGCACGTGGCGCGGCTCGAAGCCGCCGGCCGCGTCCTCGAAGTCGAGCCCGGGCGTTTCCGGGCCCGCTGACGCGGAGGCCTGGCGTTCTTCCTCACGCCAGGCCTCGCGCGAGCCGATGAAGAGCAGCGATGTTCGGGGCCATTCTCCAGGCTGCGGCGACGGTCCTGCTCGCGACTACGCTCGCCGTCTACGTCGGGCTGCGCCCGGACCGCTCTCCAGTGCGCGCGCCGCTGCTGGCCGTCCTCACGGCGCTCATCGTCTGGTCGATCGGCGTGATCTGGCGTCTCACCGCCTCGGACGACGGCATGGCCTTCGCGGGCTTCCTGGTCGGCTGGGCGGGCATCGCGGCGCTGCCGCCGTTGTGGCTCCTGCTCGCCTCCCGCTATGCGCGCGTCGCGATCCTGGAACGACGACCACTCCTCGCGCTGGCGGCGTTCGTCCCCTCCGTGTTCGCGTGGCTCGCGATCGCATCGAACGACCTCCACCACCTCTTCTACCGCGAGTTCACGCGCACCGCGACGGAACGCGGACCGCTCTTCTACGCCTGGTTGCTCTGCGCCTACCCCGCGATCCTCGCCGGCCTCTTCCTGTTCCTGCGCGCGGCGCGCATCGCACACCCGCGTGGCGCATGGCCGCGCCTCGTGGCGGTCGCGGCCATCGGCCTGCTCCCGACCGCCACGAGCCTGTCGTTCATCTTCGGCCTGCTGCCGGTGACCTACGATCCGACACCGGCTGCGCTCGGCATCTCCGTCGTCGTGCTGACGCTCGGCATCCTCCGCATGCAACTCCTCGACACCCTCCCGTTGGCTCGCCGCGATGTCGTAGACCACCTCCGGGACGGCGTGTTGGTCGCAGATCTGGAAGGGATCCTGCTCGACGCCAATCCCGCTGCGGTCGCGATCCTCGGAAGACCCTACGACGAGATCCGCGGCCGGACGCTCCGATCCGTTCTGGCAGACGCCAGTCGGGACTCCGGGACGGCCGAGCGGATCGACGACGCGATCGCAGCGGTGGCCGCCAGCGGCGCGCTGGAGCCGACCGAGCTGCACACCAAGAGGGACCGCAGCCTGGAAATCACCGCGCGGGGTCTGTGCACGGGAGACCGAGAACTCGTCGGGCGGCTGGTGGTCTTGCGAGATCGCACCGAGGAGCGCAAGTACGAGCAGCTGCTGCGCCAGGCGCAGAAGCTCGAAACCGTAGGCAGTCTCGCCGCCGGCGTGGCGCACGAGGTCAACAATCCACTGGCGTTCGTGCGCGCGAACCTGCGCCAGATCGAGCGACTCGGTGCGCTGATCACCAAGTGCCCGGAACGGATCGCGGAATCCGAGCGCGATGCCGACGACCTCGCGGAACTCCCGCAACTGATCGCCGAGTGTGTCGACGGGATCGATCGCATCGCGCGGATCGTCGACGCGATGCGGCGCTTCTCGCGCTCGCCAGCTGACGACGTCAGCCGCATCGACGTCAACGAGATCCTGCGTGAAGCGATCCGGCTGGCCGAGCTGCACCGCAATCGAAGCGTCACGGTCGAAGCATGGCTTGCCGAAGGCCTGCCGGCCATGCGCGGCTCGGCCCAGCGACTCACCCAGGTGTTCCTGAACCTGCTCGTCAATGCCAAGCAGGCGCTCGCGTGCCGGCCCGACGGCCACATCACGGTTCGGACGCGTCTTGTGCGGGACATCGTCGAGGTGACCATCATGGACGATGGACCGGGCGTTCCTGGCGGCATCCGCGACCGCATCTTCGATCCCTTCTTCACGACCAAGGGGCCCGAGGAGGGCACCGGGCTCGGCCTTTCGATCGCGTTCGACATCGTGCGCGAGCATGGCGGCGTGATCGAGCTCGAGCCGGGTCCGCGCGGCGGAGCCTGCTTCGTCGCATCGCTTCCGTCCGATCCCGGCGCCGATGCGCTTGCTGCTCCGACCGCCGCCAACGAGTAGCGATCTTCGAGGGACCGGAACGGCGCGACCGCGGGGCACCCGCGGCGGGGCGACCGACCCCTCGCCGCGTCCTACCCTCCTTCGCGATGGACGACCTGACCGCGCTTCGCACCGCCGAGCGGCGCTCCCGAGCCGACGAATGGGCGCTGGTCCTCGAGGCTTCGGGACTGCATCCGGTCGCCGAACGCACCGGGCTCGGCTGGGTCGTCCTCGTCCCCGACGACGAAGCCGATCGGGCGCGAACGACACTCGAGACGTGGGAACGCGAGAACCCGAGCGCCGAAGCGACCGTGCCAGAGGCCGCGGCGCTCGACCCGAAGCCGATCGCACATGCGCTGACGATCGCCGCTGCGTTGTTGGCCCTGTTCCTCGTGACCGGCCCGCGGCGTCCCGGGGTGACCTGGTTCGAGCGCGGCGCCGCGGATGCCGTGCGGGTGCTGGACGGCGAGCCCTGGCGGGTCGTGACCGCGCTCGCGCTCCATGCGGACGTCGGACACGTCGTCGGCAACGCCATCGCCGGCTCGCTGTTCCTCGCCGGTGTCTTCCGGATCTTCGGCTTCGGAGCCGGTGGCGCACTCGTGCTCGCGACGGGAGCTTTCGGCAACGCACTGAACGCGGCGATGCGAGGCTCGGAACACAGCGTGGTCGGCGCGTCGACGGCGGTTTTCGGCGCACTCGGGCTGCTCGCGGGTCGCGGCCTCGTGCGCGGACGCGCCCTCGGGCTCCGCGGCCGCGCGGCGCTCCTTCCAGTCGCAGCCGCACTCGCGCTGCTCGCAATGATCGGAACCGAAGGCGAACGCGTCGACTTCTGGGCCCACGGCTTCGGCCTCGCGATCGGAATCCCTTTCGGAGCCGCCGCCGCGTGGCTCGGACCGCGAACTCTTGCGCGGCCCGTGTTGCAACGCAGCGTCGGCGCGCTGGCGGTCGCCGTCCTCCTCGGCTCGTGGTTCCTCGCGTTGCGCTGAGGCAGCGGCGGGGGCTCGGGTTCCGGCGTCTCGAGACCAACTCGCAGTTCTCTCGGGTTCAGTGGCTGGCACGGCGCCGTTCGACCATCCGGATCCCGCGCAGGGCGTCGCGATCTTCGGGGGCCACTCGCAGAACGGCTCGGAAGTGCGCCTCCGCGGCGTCCACGTCCCTGGCGGCAAGGCGGATCTGTCCGAGAATTCCGTGTGCCCGGGCAGATCCTCGATCCCGCTGGAGCATGCGCTGGGCACAGGTCGCGGCCTTCGCCCTTGCGACGACGCGGGTCTCTTCATCGGAAGCCGCGAGCAACGCGGCCCATGCCTCGCACATCCTGTACTCCGGCTCGTCGCCACGGAGCGCGCAGGCGCGCCCGAATGCCCGCAAGGCGCCCGCAATCGCGGAGCGTTCGAGGCACAGGAGACCCTGCCGGAAGGCGCGCTCGGCCTCGAGGGCTGCCCCCTTCGGATCGATCGGACGCGGTCCCTCCTTGCCCGCGCGTACCAGGCTTCTGCGCAGTCGCCCGAGCGTGTGCGGGATTCCGGTACGCGGCTGTTCCGGCACTCGTCCCGCCGGGGGCGCCTTCGTTGCGGGCGAGCGCACGGGCTCAGGCGGACGGCGCGAGGGAGGACGCACCTTCGCCGCGGCGGCTTCCTGCTGCCGAGCGGTGCCCTCATCCTGCCAAACGAATCGATTCGCGAGGATCAATGCCGAGAGCACTTGCGCGGCGTGCACCGCGTCGAGCGGCGCGATGGCGCGGATCGCGGAGAGTGTGCGCTGGCGGTCGCATAGCCGCAGCAAGCGCTGCTCGGCCGGTGCGAGCTGGAAGCTCGTGGTCAGTTGCGCAACGTCCTCCACCAGTGCGGGCCGGCGGTCGGCGAACGGCGCCAGAATCGGCTCGAGTCGATCCGGACCGTAGTGCGTCCGGAGCCCCGTCAGAAGCAGCGCTTCGAGCCGCAGACTCGGATACGAACTCAGATCCTCTGCCAACTCATCGGCCGGTTCGAACGAATGGGAGAAGCGCTCCCAGTGGAAGCAGCCGATGATCTTCTCGCGAACCTGCTCCGAGAGCGCAACGAATACCTGCTCCGGCGTCAACAATCCCAGTTCGACCAGCACCTCGCCCATGCGCGTGGTCTCGCTCTCCATCAGACGCTCGGTCATCCGTTCGATCACACGGAGGTACTCGGCGTCCGTGAGCGCACCGCGCTGCAAGAGCATTCGGCCGAGCGTCTCGCGCAGGGCGCCTCCCTCGGCGAAGACCGGCGCGCCGCGCCGGTAGAAGATCCGAGTGCAGACGCCGTCGGCACGGACCTCGAGGACACCGGAGTCGCCGCGGTCGTGAAGACCGACGAGCAGCTCGGGCAGGCTCGTTGGGGTCTCGCCTGCGGGCTCATCCATGCGAGCCGACCAGGCGGCCGCGATCGCCTGGCACACCTCCTCCGGCTTCGCGCGGCGCTCGAGCACGGCGTCGGGACCTCGGCCCTCGGCGCCGGCGCCGCTCCTCGAAGGCGCGCTTGCGTCCGTCCCGAGGAGGATCAGGACCGGCGCTGCCGGCTCCTGCTGGATCCAGTCGGCGAGTCCCGTCCGATCGGCGTCCGGCAGCGGCGCAGCGAGCAGGACGGCATCCGTCGCGTGTCGGCGCAGATGGGCCAGCGCGGAACGCCCATCGGGGACACGGGAGACGCACGCGCCCAGCGCGAGCAAGCGCTCAGCCATCGGCGCTGCGAGGCACTCTTCCGGTTCGACCATCAGGACCTGCAGATCCTGCCACTCCGTCCTCTGCACGTCCGGCGCGCCTCCGCTCGATCCCCCCCTGCATCGGACGGGCGCTCCTCGATCTGGAACGAATCGCGTCGGATTGCAGCCACATCTCGCTCCGGTGAGCGGTGCCGGGGGGGCCGGGCTAATTTCCGCCCCTTCGAACAGAACTCGGGGGAGGGGAGCAATCGTGTCTGCTCGGATTCGTTCCATCCGGCGCGGCGCCGCGCAAAGATTGATCCCTGTGTTGCTCGGCGCCGCGATCGCTGCCACGTTCCCCGCCCCGCCGGTCCGCGCCGCCGACGACCCGGACACCGAGCGCACGCGCGCACGCATGCGCGAGATCTTCGCGAGCATCCAGCTGCTGCTGCCGCTCAGCGTTCGCGGCGGCTTCGACGACCCCGCCGAGCGGGAAGGGGTGACCCGCGCCCTCGAAGCGCTCGCCGCCGATGCCCAGCTGCTCGCGCGTCATGCCGGGGAGGACGACCCCGCGCGCCGCTTCCTCGGCCGCTCGCTGGCCGCCGACGCGACGAACGCCCTCGAACGCTTCCGTGAAGGCCGCAACGAGAGTGCCGCGTTTCTGGTTCAGCAGGCGAGCGAGAACTGCGTCGCCTGTCATACCAAGCTGCAGAGTCCGAGCGACTCCCCGCTCACCGAGCACTTCGTCGACGACAGCGCGCTCGCCGTCCTGCGGCCGGAGGAGCGCGCCCGCCTCCAGCTCGCCACGCGCCAGTTCGACGAGGCGCTCGCGACCTTCGAAGCCCTTTTCTCCGCGAAGGACGTGCATCCATCGGCGATGCTCGGTCCGCTGACCGACTACCTGGTGACTTCGATCCGCGTGAAGAGCGACTACGAGCGCCCGATCCCTGTGCTCGTGCGCTTCGCCAAGCGCCCGGATCTATGGATGCAGCTTCGCGGCGACGTCGAGCAGTGGATCCGAGACCTGCGGGACCTGCGCCCGCTCGGCGAGGCCCCCGCCGAGCTCGCCGCCGCCCGGCAGCTCGTGGAGCAAGCGCGGGCGAGTGACCCGTTCGGGTCGGACCAGCGTCCCCTCGTCCGTGCCATCGTCGCATCGAGCCTGCTGCATCGCTGGCTCGCCGAGGGTGAGCACTCGACAGCCGAGCAGGCGGAGGCGCTGACGTTGCTCGGGATCACGGAGATGCGGATCGACGACACATTCTGGCTGTCGCAGGCGGAGTTCTACCTCGAGACTGCCATCCGCCGCGCGCCCGGGACCCCGACGGCCGTCCGGGCCTACGAGCTGCTCGAAGCCGAAACCATCGCGAGCTACACCGGAGCTGCCGGCATCGATCTGCCGAAGTCCCTCCGCGAGCGGCTCGCCGAACTGCGCAAGCTCGCCGAGAAACGCTGAGCCGGATGCAGCGTTTCGACGTAGAACTTGCACGGCAGCAGATCGACGCCGTCTTTCGCGCCTCGATCGTGCCTGTGCTGTATGACTATATCGCGATCCCTGCGAAGTCCCCGCATTTCGATCCAGACTGGGCCCATGCGGGGCATCTCGATCGCGCCGTCACGTTGGCGGAGAGCTGGTGCCGGGCGCAGGCGATCCACGGGCTCACCGTCGAGGTCTTGCGCCTTCCCGGACGCACGCCGCTGCTTCTGCTCGAGGTGCCCGGCCGAGGCCACGACACGGTTCTGCTGTACGGGCATCTCGACAAACAGCCCGAGATGGAGCCTTGGGCCGACGGCCTCGCGCCATGGCGGCCCGTGCTGCGAGGCGATCGCCTCTACGGCCGCGGCGCGGCGGACGACGGCTATGCAGTCTTCGCTTCGCTGACCGCGTTGGCACAGCTGCACGCCCAGGGCATCCCCCACGCGCGCTGCCTCATCCTGATCGAGACCTGTGAGGAGAGCGGCAGCTTCGACCTGCCGGCGTACCTCGAGCACCTCCGCACGCGGATCGGCCAGCCGAGCCTCGTCGTCTGCCTCGACTCGGGCTGCGGTGACTACGAGCGGCTGTGGAGCACCACGTCGCTGCGCGGCATCGCCGCCGGCATCCTGCGCGTGCGCGTTCTCGACGAGGGCGTGCACTCGGGCGATGCCAGCGGCGTCGTGCCATCGAGCTTCCGGATTGCGCGCGGGCTCCTCGACCGCATCGAAGACGCGGCGACCGGCGCGATCCGGCTGCCAGAGCTGCACGCACGGATTCCCGCGGAGCGCGTCGCGCAGGCCGAGACGGCTGCCGAGGTGCTCGGCGAGGCCCACTGGCGCCGCTTTCCGTTCGCGGGCGACACGAAGCCGGAAGGTGGGAACGGCGCCGAGCGGGTGCTGAACCGCACCTGGCGACCGTTCCTGGAAGTGACCGGCGCGGCGGGCCTGCCGGCGCTCGCCGCCGCCGGCAACGTGCTGCGACCAGAGACCGCGCTCAAGCTCTCGGTCCGGCTGCCGCCGGGCGTTTCTGCCAGCGTGGCCGTGGACCGGCTCCGCGAGGTGCTGGAAGGCGATCCGCCCGCCGGGGCCCGTGTGCGGTTCGAGGCGGACCAGTCGGCCCAGGGCTGGGAGGCGCCGCCGCTCGCACCCTGGCTCGGCGCTGCGCTCGGACGCGCGTCCGCAGACTGGTTCGGCAAGTCCCCGGCGCTGATGGGCGAAGGCGGAACGATCCCGTTCATGGCGATGCTCGGCGCCGCGTTCCCGGACGCCCAGTTCCTGATCACCGGGGTGCTCGGGCCGGGCTCCAACGCCCACGGCCCGAACGAGTTCCTGCACGTCCCGACGGCGCAGCGCCTGACCGGCTGCGTCGCCCAGATCCTCGCGGAGCACGCTGCACGCCCCCGGCAGGGGTAGGAAGGACACTCGCAAGCGTCAAGGCAGGGGCCGGGCGGGTCGATACCGGCATCCGGGAGCGTGTCCAGCCCCATGCAGCACAATGATCGCCCGCAGATCCTCGTCCTGGGTCCGGAGGAAGCGGCCCGAAACCTCGCCGGTCGGCTCTCCCTGATCGGGGCGGGCCGCGGACTCCGGGCGTCCGACCTCGAAACGGCCCTCCAGGCCCGATCCGCCGTGGCCCTGCCCTTCTCCGTCGGCTTCCTCTCGAGCGAACACGGGCTGGACGATCTGCCGAAAGCGCTCGCCGAACTCGGCCAGGGGCGCGCGTCCGGCCCGCTGCCGTGGGTCGTGTTCGGACCGCGCCCAGCGCCCGCCGTGCGGGCGAGCCTGCGCGAGGCGGGCGCGCGCTTCGCGCTGTTCGACCCGGCGAGCGACGAGGAGCTGCGCTTCGTCGTCAACGAGGCGCGTTACGCCGATGCGCCAGCCCTCCCCCGCCTCGAGCAACGTGTCCCCGCCGACCTGCCCGCGCGGATCCTCGCCAAGAACGGCGAGAAGGTCGCGGTCGTCTACAACCTGTCCATCACCGGGGCCTACGTCGCCACGCCGCGGCCGACGCTGCGCGGCGGTTCAGTGCGGCTGTCGTTCTCGTTGCCGGGCGGCGAGGCGTCGCTGCAGGCGAACGTGGTGTGGAACAACGTCCCGGGGAACCTCCGGCGTTTCCATACCCCGATCGGCATGGGCCTACGATTCACCGAGACGCCCGCCGACGTCCAATCCGAGCTCGACGGCTGGGTCGAGGAGCGAGTCCGCTCGTATCGGTGTTAGCGACGCGGGACCGGCGCGCGGACCTCGCCGGTCATCGGGATGAAGCGGACGCCGAACACGCGCCGGACCTCGAAGCCTTCGGGCGTGCGCTCGTGGACCTGGAGTTCCTGATCGCCGCCCGGGACGTCGACGGGAATCACGAGGCGTCCGCCGACCGCGAGCTGATCGAGCAGCGGCTGTGGCGTGCGCGGCGCGGCGGCCGTGACGAGGATCGCATCGAACGGTGCCGCCTCGGGCCAACCGCGATAGCCGTCGCCGGCGCGGACGCGCACGCCCCCGACCTCGTCGAGCCGCTCCTCCCCGAAGCCGCGCCGGCGCAGCGCGGCCTCCGCCTCCTTCGCCAGCGGCTCGACGATCTCGATCGTGTAGACGTCGCACCCCATCGCCGCGAGCACGGCGGCCTGGTAGCCGGAGCCGGTGCCGACTTCGAGCACGCGCGCGCCCGCTCGTGGCGCCGCCTGTTCGGTCATGACGGCGACGACGTACGGCTGGCTGATGCGCGAGTCGTGGCGGATCGGTAGCGCGCGGTCTGCATAGGCATCTGCGGCTCTCTCGGCCGGCACGAACTCGTGGCGCGGGACCGCGCGCATGGCCGCCAGCACCCGGGGATCGGTGACGCCACGCGCCTCGATCTGCTCGGCGACCATGCGCTGCCGCTCGGCCGCACGCTCGTCGGGGTCAGGACTTCCGGCAGCGCCGGACGCGAGCGCGACGCCGAGCAGGACTCGCGAGACGAACCGGAAGGCACGCACGGAGTGAGGATAGGACGAGCCGTCGCGTCGGCTATCCTGCCCCCTTCCCATGGCCCCCGCCGAGCTCGACCACATCTGGATCCAGGGCGCCCGCGAGCACAATCTCCGCTCGGTCGACGTGCGCATCCCGAAGAAGCGACTCGTCGTGCTGACGGGCGTGTCGGGCTCCGGGAAATCCTCGCTCGCGTTCGACACGCTCTACGCGGAGGGCCAGCGTCGCTACGTCGAGTCGCTGTCCGCCTATGCCCGGCAGTTCCTCGGCCAGATGGAGAAGCCGCGCTACGACCATATCCGCGGACTCGCGCCGACGATCTCGATCGAACAGAAGACGACCGGCACCAACCCGCGCTCGACGGTCGGAACGATCACCGAGATCGCCGACTACCTGCGCGTGCTCTACGCGCGGATCGGCGTCCAGCACTGTCACCGCTGCGGCCGCACGGTCCAGAGCCAGACCGCCGAGCAGATCGCCCGCGAGCTGGCCGCGCTGCCCGCCGGGACCCGCCTGCAGCTGCTGGCCCCCGTGCTGGTCAACCGCAAGGGCGAGCACCGCGAGCTGCTCGCCGAGCTGCGGCGCGCCGGCTACGTGCGGCTGCGCGTCGACGGCGAGATCGTCGAGACCGAGAGCGTCGACGCGCTCGACAAGCGGCGCAAGCACCACGTCGAGGTCGTCGTCGATCGCGTCGTCCTCGGGCCCGGCTCGAAGCGGCGCCTCGTCGATTCGCTCGAGCAGGCGCTGCGGGCCGGCGGCGGCCAGCTGATCGCGCACGTGGGCGGAGCGGATCGCGTGTTCTCCGAGAAGATGGCGTGCGCCGCGTGCGGAATCTCGTACCCCGAGCTGACGCCGCAGGGCTTCTCGTTCAACAGCCCGCAGGGCATGTGTGTCGACTGCAACGGCCTCGGCTCGCGCATGGACTTCGACCCGAAGCTCGTCGTGCCCGACGAGGCGCTCAGCATCGACGCCGGCGCGATCAAGCCGTGGGGCAAGGAGATCTCGAAGAAGTCGAGCTGGTCCGGGCTGCGCACGCAGATCCTGAAGCAGCTCGGGATTCCGTTCGACGTGCCGTGGCGGAAGCTGACCCGCAAGCAGCGCGACGTGGTCCTGCACGGCGCCGGCGACCGACAGTTCAACGTGCGCTGGTCCGGCAAGGCGGGAGGGCGCGCCACGTTCGTGATGGAGTGGGAAGGCGTCCTGCCACGGCTGCTGCGGCGTTTCCGCGACACGAGCTCCGAGAGTGCGAAGCGCTGGTACGCCCAGTTCCTCGCGGATACCGCCTGCTCGACGTGCGGCGGAACCCGGCTGCGACCCGAGAGCGCGGCCGTGCGGGTCGGCGGCCGGACGATCGTCGAGCTCTCGGCGCTGACGATCGATCAGGTGCGGGCGTTCTTCGCCGAGCTCCGGCTCGTCGGGGCTTCGGCCGAAATCGGCGCCGAGCTGCTGAAGGAGATCCGCGGGCGGCTCGATTTCCTCGCCTCGGTGGGACTCGGCTATCTCTCGCTCGATCGCGCCGGGCCGACGCTTTCCGGTGGCGAGTCCCAGCGCATCCGGCTCGCGAGCCAGGTCGGCTCGGAGCTGACCGGAGTCGTCTACATCCTCGACGAGCCGTCGATCGGTCTGCACCAGCGCGACAATCGCCGGCTGCTCTCGACCCTCGAGCACCTGCGCGACATCGGCAACACCGTCGTCGTCGTCGAACACGACGAGGAGACGATTCGCGCGGCGGACTGGGTCATCGACTTCGGACCCGGCGCGGGTGTCCGCGGCGGAGAGATCGTCCACGCCGGCACGCCCGCGAGCCTCGAACGCTGCCGGGCGTCGCTTACGGGCGACTATCTGGCGGGACGCCGGCGGATCGAGGTGCCGAGCGAACGCCGCCGTCCCGTGGGCTCGCTGAAGATCCTCGGCGCCAGCGAGAACAACCTCCAGAACCTCGATGTCGAGGTTCCGCTCGGCGTGCTGGTCGCCGTGACCGGCGTGTCGGGCGCCGGCAAGTCGACACTGGTGAACGACGTGCTCCAGCCGGCGCTCGCCCGGCTCTACCACGGCGCCGCCGACCGGGTCGGCCGCCACCGGGCGCTCGCCGGCGTGGAGCAGCTCGACAAGGTGATCGCCGTCGATCAGCGGCCGATCGGCCGGACGCCGCGCAGCAACCCGGCGACCTACGTCAAGATGTTCGACGAGATCCGCGACTTCTTCGCTGCACTGCCCGAGGCGCGGATGCACGGCTTCAAGCCCGGCCGCTTCAGCTTCAACGTGAAGGGCGGGCGCTGCGAGGCCTGCCAGGGCGACGGCGTCCGCCAGATCGAGATGCACTTTCTGCCCGACGTCTACGTCACGTGCGACGAGTGTCGCGGCCGGCGTTTCAACGAGGCGACGCTCACGGTGCTCTACAAGGGGCGCTCGATCGCCGACGTGCTCGACCTGACCATCGCCGAAGCGCTCGAACTGTTCGCGGCGCATCCGCGCATCCGCAGGCCGCTCGAGCTGCTCGCGGACGTCGGCCTCGACTACCTGCACCTCGGGCAGCCCTCGCCGACACTCTCGGGCGGCGAGGCGCAGCGCATCAAGCTCGCCCGCGAGCTGGCCCGTCGCGGCACCGGGCGCACCCTCTACATTCTCGACGAACCGACCACGGGCCTGCACTTCGACGACGTCCGCAAGCTGCTCGAGGTCCTGCAGCGACTCGTCGCCGCCGGCAACACGGTCGTCGTGATCGAGCACAACCTCGACGTCGTCCGCAGCGCGGACTGGGTGATCGATCTCGGCCCCGAGGGCGGTCCGGACGGCGGCCACGTGGTCGCCACCGGAACGCCGGAACAGGTGGCGCAGGTAGAGGCGTCGTACACCGGGCAGCACCTGGCCCGGGAACTCGGCGGGACCGGGGCGGCGGCCAGACGCCGGAGAGCGAAGCGCACGCACCCGCTACGCTGATCGCCATGCGCTACGAAGGTCGCGTCTTCCGCCCGCCGTCCGAGCACGACGCCTACATCCTGCAGGCGACGATCGGCTGCTCCCACAACCATTGCACCTATTGCGACATGTACCGGGACAAGCGCTTCCGCGTTCGCGACCTCGGCGAAGCGCTCGAGGACCTGGAGCTCGCAGCCCGCGCGGCCGGCCCGCGGATCGAGAAGCTCTTCGTCGCCGACGGGGACGCGCTGGTCCTGCCGCTCGACCACTGGCTCGCGCTCCTCGAACACACGCGCGAGCGGTTTCCCCGGCTCCGGCGCATTTCCTGCTATGGCCGTGGAAATAAATAACGGTTGCAGATGGCAGCGGAGGCCTGTACCGTTGCTGTGTGACTTCTCGCAGGCGCTCGACGAAGTTCGCTGACGTTTGGCCTCTTCTGGACGAGCGCAGCCGTCGTCT
>JBDIVR010000054.1:0-18720 GCA_039794265.1 Myxococcota bacterium | reverse complement strand
ACGCGGAAGCCGGCGAGCCGATTCCTGTCTTCGACCGCTGGCAGACGGCGAAAGGCCTCGCGATCGCCGCGGCACTGCTGGCGCTGTTCCTCGCGACCGACGTGCCGCGCGAGCTGGCGGCGCTCGCCGGTGCAGGCGTCCTACTCCTGTCGCGCCGCTTGCACTCGCGGGCGACGTTGAGCCTCGTCGATTGGCAGCTGCTGGTGCTGTTCATCGGCCTCTTCGTCGTGAACGACGCCTTGCAGCACACGGGACTGCCGGCCGACGCCGTGGCGGCGTTGCGCGTGCGCGGCATCGATGCCGAGCGCCCCGGATGGCTCTTCGCGGCGGCCGTTCTGCTGTCCAACGCGGTCTCCAACGTCCCGGCGGTGATGCTGCTGCTGCCGCTGGCGACGCACCCGCTCGGCGGCACGGTCCTCGCGCTCGCCAGCACCTTCGCCGGCAACCTGCTGATCGTGGGCAGCATCGCCAACATGATCGTCATCGACGCGGCCGGGCGGAGCGGAGTGGCGATCGACTGGCGTGCCCACGCGCGCACCGGAATTCCGGTGACACTTCTCACACTCGCGATCGCGGGGTTCTGGCTGGCGTTCCTGCCGCTGCGTAGCTAAGCCCCTGCCAGGAGGAGCACCCGATGGGCGACGGCGATCGAGAGCGTGCGCGTAGAACGCCCGACACGCCGCCTGTCCAGCCGCCGCGCCGCCCCCGCTGGCTGCGACGTCTCGCGATCGCGGCCGGCGTGCTGGTGGGGCTCCTCGTCGTCGTGCGCGCGCTGTTGCCGACGGCAATCGAGCGCGGGGCCGCCTGGGCCGGGCCGCGATACCTCGGACTGCCGATCCGGATCGCCAACGTCGACCTCGCGCTGTTCTCCGGCGCGCTGACGATCGAAGGGCTCGCGATCGGCAGCCGCGCGGATGCCATCCTGCCCGAGCCGAGACTGCCCGAGCCGTCGCCGGACCCTGCGGTCGCCGATGACGTCGCCGCACCGGAGACGCCCGAGCCCAGCATCGCGCTCGAGGATCCCGAGCCGGAGGCTCCGGAGGAGCGCGAGCTGCTGCTGGCGTGGGACCGCGTGCAAGTGCGCCTCGACTACCGCGCGCTGTTCGACGGCACACTGCGCCTGCACGCGCTCGAGATCGACGCGCCCGAGGTGCGGCTCGAGCGGCAGCCCGACGGGAGCATCGATCCGCTTTCGCATGCGCAGCCGACCGCTCTGCCGTCCGAGGAGGAGACGCCGAAGGTCGAGGAGCCGGCCGGCGAACCGTGGGCGGTGGTCGTCGAGCGCCTCGCGCTGCGCAGCCCCGAAGTGCGCATCGTCGACGAAGCGGCCGAGATCGTGCTGGTGGACTTCGGGCTGGAGGAGCTGACGCTCGAAGAGATCGAAGCGCGCGGCGCCGATCTGTCGCTGGGAAGTGTCGGAATCGACGGGCCGGTGCTGCGGATCCGGCGCGATTTCGTATTTCGCGAGAGCGATGCGTCCTCGGCCCCGGCCGCTCCGGACGAGGCTGCCGTCGAGGCTCCGGCGACTGCCGATGGGGGCGCGGCGCCGAGCTATCGCGTCGAGCGGATCGCCATCGATCGGGCGCAGTTCATCTGGATCACCGACGCCGGGCCGCTGAACGTGGCGCTCACGCTCGAGGCCGAGGGCGTGACCGCGACCGAGGGAGAGCGGTTTCCGCTCACGGTGAAGCTCGAGATCGGCGAGGGAACTTTCGTCGTCGACGGGCAGGTCGGCGTCCTGCCGCCGAGTTACGAGGGCAAGCTCGCCTGGCAGGGGCTCCCGTTTCCGCCGCTTTTGTTGGCGGCCGTGCCCGAGTTTTCGACGTGGCTCCGCTCGGCCCAGTCGAACGGCGACCTGCAGGTGGTGGCTCGCCTCGCGAAGACGGCCGCCGGGCCGCCGGGGATCCAACTGTCCGGACCGCTGTCGCTGCGAGCGCTCGAGATCCGCGATCCGAAGGACGAAGAGATCGGACTCGGCTGGCAAGCGCTCGAGGTGGCGATCCGGGACGTTCGGGTTCCGATCCCCGAGGAAGGGGTCCCGCCCGGCGCCACGCGTGTGGATCTCGAACGCGTGCGGCTCGTCGAGCCGGATGTCGCGTACATGCCGCCCACACCGGTGCTCGACGCGCTGCTCGGAATGGACGGCGCCGGGGCCGAACCGGCGAGATCGGAATCGGACGCCGAAGAGCCGGAGACGGCCGAATCCGAGCCGGCGGCGAGCGCACCGCTGGAAGTCGATGTGGCCACCGTGGAGCTCGAATCCGGACGAATCCGCTTCGAGGATCGCCGCGGCGGCGGCGGTCCGTCGACGGCAGGGATCCAGGGGCTCGACGTCGTGGCCCGGGCGCTGGCGGTGCGTACGGCGGAAGGCGCGACGACGGTCACGTTGGGATCGCTCACGCTCGACGGCGGCGAGGTCCGCTTCTCGGATGCACGCGGCGAGCGGCCGCAGAGCGGCGGCATCGATGGCCTGCACGTGGCGATCGAGGAGTTCGCCGCGGTTCCCGGCGCCGATGCGGTGTCGATCTCGCTGGGGAAGCTCGGACTCGATGCCAGGTCGATCCAGTTCGAGGACCAGAAGGTCCAGCCGACCTACCGCGGCCGGCTGCGCGACGTGGTCGTGCGGGCCGAGGGGCTGCGGTTCCCGGAGCGGGTGGCTCGCTCGCTGCGGGCAACCGGTGCGTCCGCCGATGGCGGTCGCTTCGAGTTGACGGGATCGCTCGAGGGCGACACCGGCGAGGCGACACTCGAGCTGAAGGGTCTCGCGCTCGCGCCGTTCAACCCGTACGCGAACCAGGCCGCGGGCTATCGCATCGCAGGCGATGCCTCGCTGAAGACCAACCTCAGGATCCGCGGCGCGCGCTTCGACGCAAGGAGCCGGATCGTGCTCGGCGGGCTCGACGTCTCGAGTCAGGAGCCCGGCGACTTCGAGAAGCGGTTCGGCGTCCCGCTGGACCTCGCGCTCGCGCTGCTGCGCGACCCGACGGGCAACATCTCGCTGTCGATCCCGGTGTCCGTGGACGAGACCGGGACGCGGACAGGCGTCGCCACGATCGTCGCCGGAGCGCTGCGGCAGGCGTTGATCGGCGCGATCACGTCGCCGCTCAAGATGCTCGGCTCGGTCGCCTCGGGCGTCGGCGGACTGTTCGGCGGAGACGGCGCAGGCATCGCGCCGATCGCCGTGGCGGCCGGCGCGACCGAGCCGGAGCGGGACCAGGGCGAGCGCTACGAGGGTCTCGTGAAGCTGCTCTCCGAGCGGCCGGAACTGGCGGTGCGCCTGCGCGGCCGGGCGGGACCGGACGATCGTCCGCACGTCGCCGAGCGGATGCTGATCGAGCGTATGGAAGCCGGCGATGGGCTTCCGGACCTCGAAACGGGCGCCGGCTTCCTGCAGCGGCGTCGCCTCACCGGTGCGCTCGAGGATCGCGGTCGCGGCGAGCCCGGTGAACTCGATCCCGACGACGCCGCGATGCTCGCGCGCTACGTCGCCGCCGTCGACGTGCCCGACGAGCGCTTCGCTGCACTCGCCCGGGCTCGCGCCGAAGCCGTGCGTGCGATCGCCGTGTCCGACTACGGTGTTGCTCCGACCCATCTGATCGTCGCCGACGCCGCCCCCCCCGGCCCCCCCGGCGTCCTCCTCGAACTCAGCGCCGCCCCCTGACAAGAAAGGGGCCGGGTTCGATTCGTCAACTTGTTTCCGCGGCGGGTGGCGTCTCGCGGTCCGGAGCGCCCAGCGCGACGCTCACGCTGGCACGCCCCAGAGCCGCGCGCGGGCGCCGTCCGGGAGCCGCCAGACTCCGCGGTGCAACGCGATCATCGGCTCGACGTCGGCGAGCAGCACGCGCCGCTCGTCGTCGGAGATCGCACCGGGACCGTCCGCGAGCGCCCGTTCGACGAGCGCGAACCGTGCCGCTCGCAGGCCGGGCCGGCCGCCCCGGGTGCCGCCGAGCAGTGCGCAGTGCACGGCATTCACGACGGGGTCCACGATCGCGCGAACGAAGCCGTCTCCACCCGTCGGCGCCGGATCGGCGGCTTCCGCGCCGGCGCTCGCGAGCTTGGATTCGACGTCCGCGATCTCGGGCGGCGGCGACGCCTCCTCTGGGATCACGAACAACCCCGCGTCGCGCGCGCGGTCGCCGAGGCGCACTCGACTCGTCAGGACCGACACCGGGATCGAGAGGATCAGCGCCAGCACGATCGGCGTGAGCCACCAGAAGTAGTCGGGATTCAGCGCGAATACTCCGGCCGCCCAAGCGCTCGCCCACAGCGTGTCGAAACCGTGATGGCGCAGGCCTTCGCGCCAGCTGGTTTCGCGATCGCCGCGCGGCGGCGACTTCCACGCCACCGTCCGACCGAACAGGTTCGCGACGACGAAGCGCGCGTGGAAGACCATGCGGACCGGCGCCAGCAGCGTCGAGATCAGCACCTCGAGCAGCGCGCTGGCGAGCAGGCGGAAGAATCCGCCGAACGGACGCGAGACGCCGCGCAGCAGCACCAGCGCGATCGCCAGGAGCTTCGGGAGGAACAGGATCGCGCCGGTTACGGCGACCAGGGCGATCGCCCAATCCGGTCGCCACACGGGCCAGTCGGGGAACAGGCTCCTGCCAGACGGAAAATACACCGGCTCGCGTACGACCTGGAGGATCGCCTCGGTGGTCGAAAGCGCCAGGAAGCTGAACCAGAGCCCCGCCGACACGTAGGACATGACACCGTTCAGGAACAGTGCACGGTGCGCGCCCCGCAGTCCATCGGTGAACAGCAGACGCAGGTGCTGGATGTTTCCCTGACACCAGCGCCGGTCACGCGCCATCTCCTCGAGCAGGGCTCCCGGGACCTCTTCGTAGGATCCGTCGAGGTCGTAGGCGAGCCACAGCGTCCAGCCGGAGCGTCCCATCAGGGCCGCCTCGACGAAGTCGTGGGACAGGATCTCGCCGCCGAGCGGCGGCTTGCCGGGGAGTCGGGGCAGATGGCAGCAGTCCATGAACGGCGCCACGCGCAGGATCGCGTTGTGGCCCCAGTACTGTCCTTCGCCGAGCTGCCAGTAGTGCAGACCGGCGGCGAAGAGCGGCGCGTAGAGCCGGCTCGCAAACTGCTGCACGCGCGCGAATAGCGAGCGTCGCATCACCGCCACCGGCACGGTTTGGATCACGCCGGCGTCCGGGTGGAACTCCATCATCTGGACCAGCTTCACGATCGTCGTGCCGGACATCACGCTATCGGCGTCGAGCATCACCATGTAGCGATACCGGCGGCCCCAGCGCCGGCAGAAGTCCGCGACGTTCCCGCTCTTGCGCTTGATGCGGACGCGGCGACGGCGATAGAAGATGCGTCCAAAGCCGCCCACGTCGCGACACCACTGGAACCAGGCGGCCTCTTCATCGACCGCGACCGACGGATCCCGGGTGTCGGACAGCACGAAGAAGTCGAACCGATCGAGCAGGCCGGTCTTCTCGAGCGAGCGATGGATCGCGCGCAGCCCCGCAAAGACGCGCGCGACGGGTTCGTCGCAGATCGGCATCACGATCGCCGTGCGCAGCGCGGGATCGAGTCCGCCGCTCTCGGGCGCAGCGGCGGGCATCCGCGTGATCGCGAAGCGGTCGCGCCGGGAGAGCAGGACGCCGAATCCGAGCGTCGCTGTCCAGAAGCCGATCGAGATCCAGCCGAACAGCGCGCCGAAGCAAACGGCGATCGCGGCCTCGAGCCCGCTGGTCCCGCCGTGAGGCAGGACGTCGAGCATGAAGGCGGTGGCGACGACACTCGGGAGGAGCACCAGTCCCGCGAGCAGCAGCCTTCGCCGAAGAGCGACGAACCGCCAGCGGAGAGGCGGCGCCGCCGCTCGCGGCGGCGTGCATTCGGGAGAGGAGTCGTCGTGCCCCGGTGCCCGCTCGATCGCCCGGCGGATTCCGCGACGTACGAAGCGATGCGCCACGAACGACGTCCGCTGGTGGGCGGGGAGCGAGTACAGCCGCCGCCGTCGTGTCGGCTCGGGCAGGGTGCTGCTCGCCTCGGCGCCCGCGAGCGTGTCGCCGAGGACGGTCTCGATCCGCCAGCCGACGAACTCGTCGGGTTCGCCGGCGTGGATCGCGCCGTGCGGGCGCGTATCCCCTTCGAGCAGCAGGCGACGCAACGAGCTGAACGCGGCCGCGTACGCGCCCGGTTCCACGGCGTCGTCCCGGTTCGTCGCGGCTCTCTCGATTGCGCGTTCGGCCAGCGTCGTCGCTTCGGCGTCGTCGAACCCGAGGCGTGCGAGGTACGCGCGGACGCGCTCGCGCGCGCTGCCCCAGTCCGAAAACAGTCGCTCGCGACGGATCTCGAGACGATCCGTCCCGCGTTCCGCGCCGCCGGCGTCTGCGCTGCTGGCGCTCATGGCTTCAGGAGGTACGTCCAGGTTTCCGTGAGCGCCTCTTCGTCGTGCTGCAGGAAGGCCCGCAGCTCGATGGGATCGCCGCCCTGCGGTCGGATCTGGAAGACCAGCCGCCAGCCACGCGTCACCGGGTTGTGGATCACGACCTGCTCGAGCAGCTCCGCGGGCTCGCCGCCCGGCGTGATCGCGGACACGACGCCGCGGAGCACGGTGTCGGCGGGAAGCGCGGCGAGCTTGCCGCCCTCGAAGTCGATCACGAAGCGCTGCGCGTCGTCATGGGTCCCGCCGTCGCGACGCGTGGCGACCGCCCGCCCGCCGGGCGGCTTCGACGGGTCCTCTCCGTACCACGCCAGCCCGTACGAGAACGACAGCGGCCGCCCCGGCTTCGGCTGTTCGTCCGGGACCCAGAACGCCACGATGTTGTCGTGGATGTCCTCCGGCGTCGGGATCTCGATCAGCTCGACGTGGCCGGCACCCCAGTCCCCGCGCGGGGTGACCCAGGCGCTCGCGCGGGTCTCCTGGCGCGTTTCGAGATCTTGATAGTGGTCGAAGTCGCGATCGCGCTGGAGCACACCGAAGCCTTTCGGATCGAGCGACGCGAAGGAGCTCACGTTCAGCGTGCGCGGGTTCTCGAGCGGACGCCAGATCCACTCGCCCGATCCGTCGTGGATCAGCAATCCGTCGGAGTCGTGGATCTCGGGTCGGAAGTCCTCGGGTCGCCGCAGCGTGTTTTCGCCGAAGAAGAACATGCTCGTCAGCGGCGCGATTCCGAGCTTGCCGACGCCCTCGCGCAGATAGAGTCGCGCCTCGACATCCACCTGGGTTCGTTCCCCAGGAGCGACGACGAACCGGAAGGCGCCGGTCGCGCGCGGGCTGTCGAGCAGCGCGTACAGCTCGAGCTCCCGCGCGGCCGGCGCGGGCCGGATCAGCCAGAACTCGCGAAACCACGGGAACTCCTCGCCGGTCGGCAGGGCCGTGTCGATTGCGACGCCTCGCGCGGAGAGCCCGTACGCCTGATCGCGCCCGATCGCGCGGAAGTAGCTCGCGCCGAGAAAGACGATCACCTCGTCCTTGTAGTCTGGCTGCTTGATCGGGAAGTGGACGCGGAGGCCGGCGAAGCCGAGGTCCTGCGGCACGCGGCTCGCGAAGTCGTTCTGGCCGTAGTCGAACAGGCTCGGCGAGAAGGGAACCGGCCGAATGCCCTCCGCGTCGACGACGTGCATCTTCACGGTGCGGTCGTAGTAGAGGCCAGGATGGAAGAACTGGACCTCGAAGCGGGAGTTCGCCCCGCGCCACAGCGCCTCCTCGGGGCGGAACCGGATGTCGCGCCACTTGTCGTACGAGACTCCGACGAGCCAGTCGGGAACGGCGCCCTCGTCGTCGGACCTCGGGGGGGCCTGGTAGGGATGATCCGCCAGCGCTTTCGCCCGCTCCGCCACGTCGTCGAGGTCGAGGGCGTGGCCCGGCGTCGCGGCGCCCGTGACGGCCCATGCGAGCAGGGCCGCCAGTACGGGCACCGCCCGCAGATGGGGGTGCGGATCGGGTCCCGGGGCGGCTGTCGGCAATCGGCGACTCCTTCGACGTCGGAGGAAGGCTGCGGAGGTTCGGCAATCCCCTGCGCGGCGCAACGAGGTCCCGGCCCCACCGTCCTGCCGGCGGCCCCGTGGGGTTCTCCCACCCCTTCACTCCGGGTCCCGAGCCTTCGATTGCGGCCGCTCGCTTGACGTCAGCGACGGGGTGCTTATCCACCCCCGGCATCGGACCGGCCGTCTCCCGGCCGTCCACACACACAGTTGATTCGAACGCTGCCGGATCCAACCCAGCGGGCGCGCCGTCCATCCCCGGACGGCCGCCGAAGAAGGAGAGTCCGTCCATGAAGATCCGACCTCTGCACGATCGAATCCTCGTCAAGCGCATCGACGAGGAGACCACGACGAAGGGCGGGATCATCATCCCCGATACCGCCAAGGAGAAGCCGCAAGAAGGACGGGTCATCGCCGTCGGCGGCGGCAAGCTGCTCGACGACGGCAACGTGCGCCCGCTCGACGTCAAGACCGGCGACAAGATCCTGTTCAGCAAGTACGCCGGCACCGACGTCAAGCTCGAAGGCGACGATCACATCATCATCCGCGAGGACGACGTCCTCGCGATCATCGGCTGAAACGGAGGACAGAACGAATCATGGCTGCCAAGGAAATCCGCTACCACCAGGACGCCCGCGCCAAGATGCTGGCCGGCGTCAACGGGCTCGCGAACGCCGTTCGCGTGACCCTCGGCCCCAAGGGCCGCAACGTCATCATCGAGAAGAGCTGGGGCGCTCCCACGGTCACCAAGGACGGCGTCACCGTCGCCAAGGAGATCGAGTTCGAGGACAAGTTCGAGAACATGGGCGCGCAGATGGTGAAGGAGGTCGCCAGCAAGACCTCCGACACGGCCGGCGACGGCACCACCACGGCGACCGTGCTCGCGCAGGCGATCTTCCGCGAGGGCAGCAAGCTCGTCGCGGCCGGCGTGAACCCGATGGAGCTGAAGCGCGGCATCGACAAGGCCGTCACGGCGATGACCGAGGAGCTGAAGAAGCTCTCCAAGCCGACGCGCAACAGCGACGAGATCGCGCAGGTCGGGACCGTCTCCGCCAACGGGGACGCGACCATCGGCAAGATGCTCGCCGAGGCGATGGAGAAGGTCGGCAAGGAAGGCGTCATCACGGTCGAGGAAGCCAAGTCCATGGAGTCGACCCTCGAAGTCGTCGAGGGCATGCAGTTCGACCGTGGCTACCTCTCGCCGTACTTCGTGACCGACCCGCAGCGCATGGAGGTCGTGCTCGACGACGCGCTGATCCTGCTCAACGAGAAGAAGATCTCGAACATGAAGGATCTCCTGCCGATCCTCGAGCAGGTGGCGCGGCAGGGCAAGCCGCTGCTGATCGTGGCGGAAGAGGTCGAGGGCGAGGCGCTCGCGACGCTCGTCGTCAACAAGATCCGCGGCACGCTGCAGGCGGCCTGCGTGAAGGCCCCCGGTTTCGGGGATCGCCGCAAGGCGATGCTGCAGGACATGGCGGTCCTCACGGGCGGCCAGGTCATCGCCGAGGAGCTCGGTCTCAAGCTCGAGAACGTGACGCTGAAGGACCTCGGTCGCGCCAAGAAGATCGTCATCGACAAGGACAACACGACGATCATCGACGGCGCCGGCGCCAAGAAGGAGATCGAGGCGCGCTGCAACGAGATCCGCAATCAGGCGGAAGACACCACGTCCGACTACGACCGGGAGAAGCTCCAGGAGCGACTCGCGAAGCTGGTCGGCGGCGTGGCCGTCGTGAAGGTCGGCGCAGCTACCGAGAGCGAGATGAAGGAGAAGAAGGCGCGCGTCGAGGATGCCCTGCACGCGACGCGAGCGGCCGTCGAGGAGGGCGTCGTCCCGGGCGGCGGCGTGGCGCTGCTGCGCGTTCTGTCGGCGCTCGACGGGCTTGCCGAGAAGCTCCCGGAGGAGCAGCGTCCCGGCGTGAACATCGTCCGTCGCGCGGTCGAAGAGCCGCTGCGGATGATCAGCCAGAACGCCGGCGTCGAAGGCTCGATCGTGATCGAGCGGGTGAAGAACGGCAAGGGGTCGTTCGGCTTCAACGCGGCGACCGAAGAGTACGAGGACCTCGTGAAGGCCGGCGTCATCGACCCGACCAAGGTCGTGCGCACGGCGCTGCAGAACGCCGCTTCCGTGGCGTCGCTGCTGCTCACCACCGAGGCGATGATCGCCGAGGCGCCGGAGAAGAAGAAGGCGGCCGGCGGCGGTGGCGGTGGCGGCATGCCGGACATGGGCGGAATGGGCGGCATGGGCGGAGACATGGACTTCTAGTCGCTGCCCGCGTCCGTTCGGTTCGCGACTCCGCGACCCCTCGTCCGGCAAGGGCGGGGGGTCGCTTTCGTTCTCGGAGAGCCGCAAGCGGCGACGTTCCTGGGAACGGGGCTACCGTCGACGCATGACGATCTCCCTCCTCGACCCCTCGTTGCTCCGCACGCAGGCCCTGCTCGGCGGCAAGTGGAGCGATGCCGACTCCGGCTCCACGTTCGCCGTGCGCGATCCCGCCAGCGGCGAGGTGATCGCGCAGGTCCCGCGCTGCGGGACGGCCGAGGCGCGACGCGCGATCGAGGCGGCGGCCGCCGCGCAGCCGACCTGGCGCGCAGAGCCGGCGCAGCAGCGCGCCGCCGTCCTGCGCCGGTTCTTCGGCCTCGTCCGCGACCACGCGGACGACCTCGCGATGCTGATCACGCGCGAGCAGGGCAAGCCGCTCGGCGAGGCGCGCGGGGAGATCGCGTATGCCGCGGGCTTCCTCGAGTGGTTCGCCGAGGAGGCGCGACGCGTCTACGGCGAGACGATCCCGGCGCCGCGCGCCGACACCCGGATCGTCGTGCTGCGCGAACCGATCGGCGTCGGCGCCGGGATCACGCCGTGGAACTTCCCGGCCGCGATGATCGCACGGAAGATCGCGCCCGCTCTCGCCGTCGGCTGCGCGATGATCGTGAAGCCCGCCGAGGCGACGCCGCTGACGGCGTTGGCGCTCGCCGAGCTGGCTGCGCGCGCCGGATTGCCTGCAGGCCTGCTCTCGATCGTCACCGGCGATGCCGAGGATGCGCCGGTGATCGGCGGCGAGCTCACGGCGAACCCGCTCGTCCGGGCGCTCTCGTTCACCGGTTCGACGGGGGTCGGCAAGCAGCTCATGGCGCAGTGCTCCGGCACCGTGAAGCGCGTCTCGCTCGAGCTCGGCGGCAATGCGCCATTCCTGGTCTTCGACGACGCGGACCTCGTGGCCGCCATCGAGGGCGCCATGGCGTCGAAGTTCCGCAATGCCGGCCAGACCTGCGTGTGTGCGAATCGCATCCTGGTACAGGACGGCATCTACGAGCGCTTCGTCGCGGCCTTTGCCGAGCGGATCCGAGCCCTCGTGGTGGCGCCGGGGACCGAGCCGGACGCGCAGATCGGGCCGCTGATCGACAGCGATGGCCTCGCGAAGGTGGAGCGACACGTCGCGGACGCGACGCGGCGCGGTGCACGCGTCGAGGTCGGCGGCCGGCCCCACGCGCGCGGCGGTACGTTCTACGAGCCCACGCTGCTCACGGGAATCACGCCGGAGATGGAGCTGGCGCAGCAGGAGACCTTCGGCCCGGTCGCGGGCGTGCTGCGCTTCCGCGACGAGGAGGAGGCCGTACGCATTGCAAACGACACACCGGCGGGACTCGCGGCCTACTTCTATGCGCGAGATGCGGCGCGCATCTGGCGCGTCGGCGAGGCGCTCGAATACGGCATGGTCGGCATCAATACGGGGATGGTCTCGACGGAGGTCGCGCCGTTCGGCGGCATGAAGGAGAGCGGCATCGGCCGCGAGGGCTCGCGCCACGGCATCGAGGAGTGGCTGGAGACCAAGTATCTGTGTTGGGGCGAGATCTCGTAGTCGCGCAGACGCGGGCCGGGCAGGCTACGCTTTCGGCGTCCACAGAGGAGAACGACATGACCCGCTACGTGCGCATCGTCCCGATCGCGGCCTTCGCCCTGGTCGTCGCCGTCGCTTGCGGAGGCTCGGAAGAAGCGGCTTCGCCGACGGCCTCGGCCCCGGCCGCACCGCCGCCGTCCGCGGGAGCGCCGGCGCCGGTAATCCCCGAGCCGACGCCTGCTGCCGCCGAAACCGCCGCTGCGCCCGACGTCGCCAAGGGGGAGCCGCTCTACGCGACCTACTGCTCGAGCTGCCACGGTGCACGCGGCGCCGGCGACGGTCCGGTCGCCGCCGGGCTGGATCCGAAACCCGCCAAGCACACCGATGGCGAGTACATGAACGCGCTCTCCAACGAACACCTGTTCAAGGTGATCAAGGAAGGCGGCCCTGCCGTCGGGAAGTCGCCGCTGATGGCGCCGTGGGGTGGGACGCTCAGCGACGCGCAGATCTGGGACGTCGTCGCGTTCGTCCGCTCGCTCGCCGCGCCGTCCTACACGGGCTCGGTCCCCTGAGACACTAGCGGTCTTCTGCGACCGTCAGCAGCGCCTGCGTCGCGCCCGGCACTCCCATGATGACGACCGACGACACGCGGCTTCCCTTGCGCGCGAGGATCGTGCTGCGTCCGCGCTCCTCGATCTGCTGCTCGATCTCCCAACCCTTGTCTGCGTAGTGGGTCTGGTACCACGCGAAGACCTTCTCCGGCGCGTCTCCGGTCCGCAGATTGACGACTGTGCCGTGCGCGGGGGCCGACATCGAGGAGACAGGCTCGGCATCGGCGTACAACGGCACATCCTCCGGGAAGCTCGATGGGAGCTGGTTCCCTCGGCCGTACTCCGCTTCGTAGACTTCGCCGTCGGCGGGCGGCTCGCCGGCCGCGGCCGGGTCGTCCGGCCCTGCATCGTCGCCACCGCACGCCAAGCAGGCGAGCAGGACCGGCACGCAGAGCCATCCAGCGCGGCGGAAGAGGCCCGAAACCACGAAGAGCACCTCCGTCCAGTGGCAGATCGGCTGTCGCGCATGGTATCAGAACCCACGACTGGCCTCGCCGCACGGTTTCGAGGCCCGGATCCCCGCTGTCGAGGAGCTGCATCATGGACCTGAGCTTCGGCCCGGAGTACGAGGCGTTTCGCGCCGATCTGCGGGCCTTCCTGGATCGGCACAGGGATCGAGCGCCGAGTGGCGGCCAGCTCCTGTCCGGCGGCAGCCGAGATGCCGCGATGCTGTCGTGGCAGGCCACGCTGATCGAGCATGGCTACGCGGCCCGCACCATTCCGAAAGAGTATGGTGGCTACGGGGCGGCGCCGGATCCGCTGATCCGCGTGATCCTCGACGAGGAGTTCGCGCGGGCCGGCGTCAGCGCGGGCCTCGGCGGGCAAGGCCCCGACATGCTGGTCCCGACGCTGCTCGAGCACGGCAGCGAGGAGCAGAAGCAGCGCTGGATCTCCGCGACGATTCGCGGCGCAGTGGTCTGGTGTCAGGGGTACTCGGAGCCGAACGCCGGCTCGGATCTCGCCAACGTGCAGACCCGCGCGACGGAAGACGGTAGTGACTTCCTGATCAACGGCCAGAAGATCTGGACGACGACGGCGCACGTGGCCGACATGATGTTCGGCCTGATCCGCACCGAGCCGGACGCCTCGAAGCACGGTGGACTCTCATATGTGCTGATCCCCATGGACACGCCTGGGATCGAGGTGCGCCCTCTCGCGACGATGACCGGCCACGCCGAGTTCAACGAGGTGTTCTTCACCGACGTCCGGGTGCCGCAGGATCATGTCGTCGGTCGGCGCGGCGAAGGCTGGAAGATCGCCAACACCACCCTGGGTCACGAACGCAGCTCGCTCGCGGCGACCGGTCAGCTCGAGGCCGCGATGGCCCGCCTGATCGAGCGGATGCAGGCCGAGACGGTCGGCGGCCGGCGCGCCATCGACGACCCGGCGCTGCGCGATCGGCTGATGCGGCTCCAGGCGCGGCTGCTGGCGATGAAGTACCACGCGCTGCGGATGCTGACCTGCCGGGTGCGCGGCGAACGACCAGGCCCTCCGGAGACGTCCGAAGGAAGCGCGGCGCTCGTGACGAAGCTGGCCGGCTGCGAGTTGTCGCACCAGATCGCGGCACTCGGGATCGACGCAATGGGAGAACTCGGAACGCTGTACGGCGGATCCAAGCACGAGCGGGCCGGCGGACTCTGGCAGTTCCACTACATGTTCTCGCTGGGGCTGATCATCGGCGGCGGGACTGCGCAGATCCAGAAGAACATCATCTCCGAGCGCGGGCTCGGCATGCCGCGCGAGCCGCGGGCGTAGGGGGGGTAGGGTGGACTTCGGGCTCAGCGAAGAGCAGCGGATGCTCGAGCACACGCTGCGCGGCTGGCTCGCCGAGCATCTTCCGGTGTCGCGCGTGCGCGAGATCGCGGCCGGAGAAACGGGCCATGATCCTGCAGTGTGGCAGGACCTCGCAGAGCTCGGTGTCGTGGGGTTGCTGGTGGCGGAAGAGTATGGCGGCGGCGGGCTCGCACTGCTCGACGCCGCACTGGCGATGCAATCATTCGCGCACGCCGTCGCGCCGGTTCCATACCTCGGCAGTAGCATCCTGGCGCCGCTGGCGCTGGCGCTGGTGGGCACCGAGTCGCAGCGGCGGAGCTGGCTACCGGGCCTGGCGGCGGGTTCGACGCAGATCGGCGTCGCTCTCGGCGAGCTGACGGGCCGCCGCGGCGATTCCAATCTGCGGATCGATGGCGGACGGCTCGCCGGCAGCACCTTGTTCGCGATCGACGCAGGCGCCGTCGATGCCTTCGTCGTCGCCCTCGATCGCGATCACCTGGTGCTGGTTCCCCGCGACGCCGCAGGGTTCACGGTAACGCCGCTCACGACGATCGACCACACGCGCCGTATGGCCGAATTGACATTCGACGGTGTCGTTCCGGGCGAGTGGCTCGGTGGGCCGGCGGGCGTGGCCGGCGCCGGCGCGCGCGTGCTCGCAGCGGGCCGCGTGGCGGTGGCCGCCGATGCGCTGGGCGCCGCGGAGCGCGCGCTCGCGATGGCGGTGGCGTATGCGCAGCAGCGCGAGCAGTTCGGGCGTCCGATCGGGTCCTTCCAGGCAGTGAAACACCTGTGCGCAGAGATGGCGGCGGAGCTCGAGCCGGCGCGGGCGCTCGTCTGGTACGCGGCCTACGCGTTCGACCATCGCCCGGACGAAGCACTGCTCGTCGCCGCGCATGCCAAGGCGCATCTCGCCGAGGTGGCGACCGGGATCGTGCGGACCGCCACCGAGGTCTACGGCGGCTACGGCTTCACGGAGGAGGGAGATCTGCATCTGTGGTTCAAGCGCGCCGGGCTCGATCGCCAGCTGCTTGGGGGGCCGGAGGCGGTCCGCGCCGAGGCCGCGACGCTGCAGGGTCTCGCATGACCGGGTCGGTACTCGGGGTGCTCGCGCTGTGGGGCCTGTTCGCCGGGACGCATGCGGCGCTGTCCAGCCAACGGCTGCGACCGCGGCTCGTGGCGCGGCTCGGGGAGCCGGCATTCCTCGGTGTCTACTCGCTGGTGGCGTTTGCCAGCTTCGTCCCGCTCGTCTGGTTGTACGTGGCCGTGCGACACCAAGGAGCGGTGTTGTGGGCGCTTCCCGTCGGGACGGTCGGGCTGTGGGCGCTCTACGCCGGCCAAGCGGTGGCATGGACCATGGTGGTCGCGGGACTCGTGAACCCGAGTCCTGCGACTGTGGGTCTGCCGGCGGAGCGGCGGCCGCGCGAGCCGCGCGGCGTGCATCGCATCACCCGCCATCCGCTGTTCATGGGGGTCGGGCTGGCGGGTCTCCTCCATCTGCCGGTCGCCGGCTTCGCGACGGACGTCGCCTTCTGGGCCGGATTCCCGCTGTTCGCATGGCTCGGCTGCGCGCATCAGGACCGCCGCAAGCGCGCCAGCCAGCCCGGCTACGCCGAGTGGATCGCCGCGACGCCGTTCCTGCCGTTCGCCGGCGCCGGCGCGTGGCGGGGTCTGCGCGAACTCTCCCCGCTCGTCGTCGCCGCCGGCCTCGCGCTCACTGTCGCCCTGCGCCTGCTCCACGGCCCGCTCTTCCGCTGAGCGTCAAGAAAGGGGCCGGGTTGGATCGTCAACTTTTCCCCGATCGGGGAAAAGTTGACGATCCAACCCGGCCCCTTTCTTGACGCTCGCTATAGCGGGGGAGGGTCGTCGTCGTCGTCGTCGAAAGCGCCGTGGGTGAGCGCGACGGTGCGGCGATAGGTGGCAAGGGAGATCCGGCACGCGTGGCACAGGAGCCAGTGCACGGTGAACGACAGTCTTGCCCGCGGCCCCAACTCACCGTCGAGGTGGTCGTCCAGTTGCGCTTCGAAGCGCTCGCACGTCAGCATCGCGAAATCCTTCGCCTCGGCCGCGCGTTGCGGGGGGTCACCGGGGAAGCCTCAGCACGAAGCCCAGCACCCGCTTGGCCAGCGGCGTGAGCCGCGTGCGCATGTACTGATTGCTCGCCGCCTTCAGCGCCTCCGTCTGGGTCGGGTACGGGAAGATCGTGCCGGCCAGGGCGCCGAGTCCGAGGCCCGCCGTCATCACCGTCGTTACCAGCCCGATCTGGTCGCCGGCATGTGCGCCGACGATCGTGGCCCCGAGGATCCGGTCGCGGCCCCGCTTCGTGTGGATCCGCACGAAGCCTTCGGTCTGTCCGTCGGTCCGCGCGCGGTCGTTGTCGGCGAACGGTACGGTGTAGGTGTCGATCTCGATGCCGGCTTCCCGCGCGCCGTGTTCCGAGAGCCCGACGTGCGCGAGTTCCGGGTCCGTGTACGTGCACCACGGGATCACCAGTTTCGAGACCCGCTTGCGGCCGAAGAAGAACGCGTTCTGCACCACCAGTTTCGCCGCGGCATCGGCGGCGTGCGTGAACTTGTAGTCCATCGCACAGTCGCCGACGGCGTAGATGCGCCGGCTGTCCGTGCGCAGGAAGTCGTCCACCTGGATCCCGCGACGCGGGTCGAAGCCGACGCCGGCCGCCTCGAGGCCGATCCCTTCGACGTTCGGCACGCGGCCCGCCGCCACCAGGATCTCGTCGACCTCCAGCACTTCGGAAGGGCCGTCGCCCGGCGTGAGGAACAGCCGCTTCCCGGCATCGGCGGCCTCCGCCCGATCGATCCGACAGCGGGTGACGATTCGCACGCCATCGCGCAGCAGCGAGGCGGCCACGATCGCGCTGGCGTCCGGAGCGTCCTTCTCGAGCACGCGCTCGGAGACCTCGAGGATGGTTACGTCCGATCCGAGTCGCGCGAAAGCCTGCCCCAGCTCGCAGCCGATCGGACCGCCCCCGATCACCGCGAGTCGTCGCGGCCTCTCGCGAAGCGAGAACACCGTCTCGTTGGTGAGGAAGCCCGCGTCTGCCAGCCCGGGGATCGGCGGCGCGCCCGCGCGCGCGCCGGTCGCGATCACCGCGCGCCGGAACCGGAGCCGGCTTCCTTTCACTTCGGCCGCGTCGGGCGCGACGAAACGCCCTTCGCCGAGGAACACGTCGATGCCGAGCTCGTCGCGGAAGCGCTGCGCCGAGTCGGTCTTCGCGATGCCGGCGCGGATCTTGCGCATGCGCTCCATCGCCGCGCCGAAGTCCGGCTCGGCGTCGGCGGCCGGGGCGAGGCCGAGTTCCGCGGCGCCGCGGGCGGCCGCTGCGATGCGCCCGGCGCGGAGGACCGCCTTCGACGGCACGCAGCCGACGTTCAGGCAGTCCCCGCCCATGCGCTCGCGCTCGACGAGCGCGACCCGCGCGCCGAGTCCCGCCGCGACGGCGGCGCTGACCAGCCCTCCCGTGCCGGCGCCGACGACGACGAGGTCGTAGCGCGCCGCCGGTTCGGGGTTCTTCCAGTCCGGAGGGAAGACCGCGTCGGCGAGCGCCGCGTCGTAGCGATCCGATGCATCCTGTGCACTCACGAGCGAACTCCTTCGACGGCCGCGTCCGGCCCGGTGGCTTCATGCAACGCGCGCCCGGCGAGGCGCGTCACGATGCGGGTCACGAGCAACGTGGCGACCAGTCCGAGGCCCAGCAGACCCCAGTCCGCCGGACCGCGCGCCGTCGTCCCGCCGGCCGCCTGCGCGAGCTCTCCCGCGAGCGAGCCGTAGTACACGTAGAGGACGGTTCCGGGAAGCATCCCGAGCGACGCGATCATGTAGTCCCGGAACCGCACCCGGGTCAGACCGAGCGCGTAGTTGAGCAGCGAGAACGGAAACAACGGCGACAGCCGCAACAGGAACACGATGCGTCCGCCCTGGCTGGCGATCGCGCCGTCGATGGCTGCGAAGCGCGGATCCGCGGCGACCCGCTGCTCGACCCACGGCCGCGCAAGGTAGCGAGCAACCAGGAACGCGAGTCCCGCGCCGAGCGTCGCCGCCAGCCAGACATACGCGACGCCGCGGAACAACCCGAACGTAGCGCCACCGGCGAGGGTCAGCAGAGACCCGGGCACGAAGGCGACGACCGCCACGGCGTAGCCGGCGACGAACGCCACCGGTCCCCAGCCGCCGAGCCCTCCGACCCAGCCCTGGAAGGCGGGAACGGCGGACGCGAGCTGCCGGCCCACCAGTACCAGCAGCCCGAGCGCAGCGGCGCCGATCGCGATCCGCACGAACACGGTGCGGCGGGAGCCGGCGGCGGCCTCCGGGGCCGGGGTGGCGGAAACGGTCATCGAAGATCCTCCGGCCAGGTTCGGGGGCTTCGATGCCGGAAGGCGCCGGAGGTCGCATCGGCGGCCCCCTCTCCCCCCCCCCGGCGCGTCTATGCGCTCTTGCGTGCCGCCAGCACGGCGCAGACCAACTCCTCCGGGACCTCCTCGGGAACGCGGTCGTCGGCTCCGCAAGCAGCCCACGCATCGCCCGTCAGATCGACG
>JBDIVR010000053.1:0-19704 GCA_039794265.1 Myxococcota bacterium | reverse complement strand
AATCGGCATTATGCCGACTCCCGGATTATGCCGCGTTCGACAAGCTGCCCGTGGGAAGCGCGCGCGGAATGGCTGTCGCACGCGGCATAATCAGAGCGCTTCGAGAAACGCCAGGAGCGCGTCCGTGGGCTGGAATCGCTTCGCACCGACAGCGAGCGGAGCAGTTCGTGCGATCGCCCGTTCCTTGATGGACAGGTCGGCGTGAATGTACATCTGTGTTGTTTCGACGGACTCGTGGCCGAGCCAGAGCGCGATCACGGCCCGATCGACACCGGCGTGAAGCAACTGCATCGCGCTGGTGTGCCGCAGCACGTGCGGCGAAACGCTCTTGCTGCGAAGTGACGGGCACGTGCGCGCCGCAGTCGCAGCGTGCTTCCTCACCAGGGCCTCGATGGCGTCCCGACTGAGATGTCCGCCTCGTCGACTGGGGAACAGTGGTGTTGACTCGCCGGTGGCTCTCTCCTTGATCCAGGCGCGCACCGCGGCGGCCGTCTGGGAGCGAAGCGGTGTGCAGCGCTCCTTTCGTCCCTTGCCTCGGCAGCGGACGAATGCGCTGCGGCCGAGCTCGACGTCACCGACGGTGAGCGAGGCGAGCTCGGTCACACGGAGGCCGGTCTGGACGGCGAGCAGGATCAATGCATGGTCGCGGCGACCCAGCCAGGTGTGTCGCGCGGGGGCTGCCAGAAGCGCATCGACCTCCACCGGCGTCAGGTACGTCACCAGGGCGCGATCGAAACGCTTGTGCGGGATCGCGAGAACACGCTGTGCGATTGCGAGCACGGCGGGCTCTCGGAAGGCGACGTATCGAAAGAACGAATGAATGGCCGACAGCCGCGCGTTGCGCGTCCGTGCGCCGTTTCCGCGGTCGGTCTCGAGATGGCGCAAGAACTCCGCGATGCACACTGCGTCGACGTCCTCGACCCCGAGATCGGAAGGCTGCTTGTGAACTCGAGTCGCAGTGAAGCGAAGCAGCAGACGAAAGCAGTCCCGGTAGGCGACGACGGTCTGCGGACTGGCACACCGCTGATCGAGTAGGCGCTCGCTGAAGAAGCCCTGGAGCAACGGAGCGAGGGGTGTCACGAGCGCCTCGCATGCGTACGGTCTGCGTGGCGAGCAGCAAGCTCGAGCAACTCGGGAGACGCAGAGAGATACCAGTACGTCGAGGTCGGGTCGACATGGCCGAGATATGTGGAGAGACGCGGCAGCAGCGCATCGACGTCGAGCTCCGCGCGGTACCAGTCGATCAGCGTGCGAACTGCAAACGTGTGGCGGAGGTCGTGGATTCTCGGCCGTGGGTTGAGACCAGCAGCAATCACCAGCTGGAGAAATGTGCGGTGGACATTCTTGTAGATGAGACGCGTGCCCCTCGTGGAGAGGAAGAACGCGGGCACGCGCGGCTTCACGTCGGCCTCCTTTCGGAAGCGCTCGTACTCGTGAAGACCCGTGATGGTCGAGTCCTCGACGGGAATTAGGCGTGACTTGCCGAACTTGCTCCGGCGCACATGGATGGTGCCGTGTCTCCAATCGACGTCGTCTTCGTCGAGAGCGACGGCTTCGCCGACGCGCATCCCCGTAACTGCGAGGAGCGCGAACAAGGTCGAGTAGGTGCGTGCACGAAGTCGCGGCGACAAGGCCGATGTCGCGGCAAGAAGCCGCGCGACGTCGCGCTCGGAGTACACGCAGGGCGTGGCTCGGTGCGAGAGAGCGGGTAGCAAGTCACGGGGCGGAACCTCGGTACTCGGCTCGATGGCCCTCATGTGCTCGGCGAATACGCGCACCGTCTGCAGGCGCTTGGCCGACCATCGCGGACGCGTGTGAGAAGGCTTCTTGGCCCAGCCGAGCGCAAGCTCGGTCGTGATCGTCACTGCGCCTTGCTCTTCCATGTAGTCGACGAATTGCAGGAGCAGGCGCTCGTCTTCGATGAGCTTGAAGCCCAGCCCACGCCGTAGCGCGAGGTATTCGCGCACCCGCCGTCGTAGCGTGGTCACTTGTCACCTGCCGGCCACGGCCGCGCGAGCGAGCGCAGCGAATCGAGATCGACCCTCGCGTAGATCGCCGTCGACGCAACGGCCCGATGTCGGAGCACCTGAGCGATGTCTTCGAGCGATGCTCCGCGATGGAGCATGTGCGTTGCGGCCGCGTGTCGCAGCCGGTGCGCACAGACCCGCTCGAGTCCGGCGCGAGCAGCCGCTTCGTAGACACGGTAGGTGACGGCACCCGGTCCGAGGGGCCGATGAGGTGCCCGCGTGGAAACGAAGAAAATCCGCGATGCGCATGCTGGCCGGCCGCGTCGAGCATACCCGGCCAGTGCATCACCCACGTCGGCGGGAAGCGGAAGTCGCTCTACGCGTGCGCCCTTTCCACGAACGATGATCTCGCCGGATCTCCAGTCGATGTCATCCAAGGTGAGCCGTATGACTTCACAGCGGCGCAGCCCGAGCCGAGCGAGCAGGATGAGAATCGCGTAGTCGCGGCGGCCGACATCGGTGCGGCGGTCGCAGCTGCCCAGCAACCTGGAAACATCGGCGGGCTCCAATCCGCGGGGGAGCGCGCTGCTTCGCCATCCCCGCATCTTCGGTACCGCGCCCGTGAGCGGAGAGGGTACGTAGCCGCGTACGTGGAGGAACCGGAGCAGGGATCGTACTGCGGTCGCGAGACCCCCCAGCGAACGTGGGCTGAGGCGCTCCGCCCGCTTCGCGATGAAGCGGACGATGTCTTCCGCTTTCAGATTCGAGAGTGAGCGAGAAACGCCGGTCGTCTGGCGCGCCGCGAGAAAATCACGTGCCACCTCGTTCCGATAACGAATGGTCGTCTCGACCAGGGCGCGCTCGGCGCGCAGATACTCGACGTACTCCTGGACGAGCATGGCGTCTTCTGTGGTAGGCAGAGCAAGCGGATGCTGCGGGACGACGCCAACGGCCCGCAGGTACTCGAGCATGGGGGACAGCCCCCGCGCCGACAGCCAGCACGTGTATCCAGCGCGTCGCCGAGTACGCAGGAACTCCTCGATCTGCGGCTGACCAAGATGCTGCGGCTCGATTTTTCTGTCGCGCAGCCATCGGCTCAAGTGCGCCATCACGCGCATCTGATTCGCCGCGGACAACGGCGTGTAGTGCTGTCGCGCAAGCTCGTCCCGGAAGCCCTCCAGGTGAGGGGCCAACGGTCCGACGATGCGGACCGCGATTTCTCGTTTCATCGCTGCCTCCCTTCACGGCGGGTCACGCCGAGTTGGGAAGCGTCTCATCGAGGAAGCGGATTATGCCGCGCAGCGAAGACTCCATTCCTCGCTTAGCTCACGGAATTCCACGCAGATCGTCGATGCCCAGCGCGAACGCGGCATAATCCGGGAGTCGGCATAATGCTCATGCTGCCATTTGAAGAACGTCCACGAGGTCCGGTCGCTCGCCGTCTCAGGCGAGGCGCCCCACGGCCTCACGTTCATCTTCGGCCGCGAGCCCTTCATGGTCGTGCGAGGGCGCGACAAGCGCCGCGCCGCCTGATGGACCTCACCTCTCGGTGTGATCCGAGGGCGCCCTGACGCGCGTCGAGGACATCGGCCGGCGGGTCGTGCGGATCGAGCAGCCGGACGAGTGGTTCGACGCACCCCGGCGAGCACGCATCGGTGCGTCCGCGGTGAGAGACGAGGGGCACGGTTGCAGTGGCGGTGTGCGTCGGGGCGCCGAATCGGCCGCTCCGGACGGCGCCGCAAGACGGCCAGCGCCTCCACGACCGGCCTCGCGCGCCCGCCGCTGCCGACCCACGCCAGCAGCCCGGAAATCATGAACGAACGCCTCGCCCTGGATTGGATGCTTGCTGCGCGCCATTCGGGTACCACGTGGCCACCTCGCACCGGCGAGGTCCGATGCTGCGTGATCCGAGCGCGTTCCAGATCCTGGTCGGGTTATCCTCGGGCGGTGCTGAGGTGGATGGCGGTGGCCCTGTGGCTCCTCGCGGGGTGCTCCGAGGAGGCTCTCGGCGCCGCGCGCGCGCCCGTGGTCTACGGCGTCGACGGGAGGACCGAGGCCTTCGAGCATCCGAGCGCCGTTCACCGCGCCCTGGCCGAGTCGGCCGTCGCGATGCAGGTGCACGAGGACTGGATCGACGCGACCGACCCGGCGGACGTGCGCATCACCTACACGCGCACCCTCGGCGAGGCCCAGGACCTGTGCGCGGGGGAGCGGTTCGCCGACCAGATCGAGCCCGGCACGTGCTCGGGGACGCTCGTCGACGAGCGGCACCTGCTCACGGCCGGGCACTGCGTCGAGAGCGCGGGCGACTGCACCGACTACGTCTGGGTGCTCGGCTTCCGCTACGTGGCCGACGGCGTGCTCGCGACGCTGACCGAGGACGACGTGTACCGCTGCTCCGAGGTCGTCGCGTACGCGGACGACGGCGACGTGGACCACGCCTTCGTGCGGCTCGACCGGCCCGTGGTGGGGCACACGCCGGCCGCGGTGCGCGTCGAGCCGTCCGGGCTCGCGGACGGTACGGAGGTCACGCTCATCGGCCACCCGAACGGCATCCCGGTGAAGATCGACTCGGGCGGGGTCGTGACCTGGTCCTCCTCCGACGCGCGCTCGCTTACGGCGACCGTCGACGCGTTCCACGGCAACTCCGGCTCCGGGGTGTTCGACGCCGCCGGCCTGCTCGTGGCGCTGCTCGACGGCGGCGAGACCGACTACGTCGACGCGGGCGGCTGCAACGTGGTGAACGTGATCGATCCGCCGCCGGCCGACGACGGCGAGACCCTGACGTACGCGCGGCCCGCGCTCGAGGCGCTGTGCGCGACGCCGGGCCTGGTCTCGCCGCTCTGCGACTGTGACGGCCCGTGCGTGCCGGCGCCGGCCGGCGACACCTGCGACGACGCAGAGCCGATCGAGCCGGTCTCGCAGGTGCTCCGTGCGACCCTGAGCGGCTACACGCCGGACACGACCGGGAGCTGCGGCGGGGACGGCCCCGACCGGAGCTACGCGTTCGACCTCGACGGCCCGACGCGCCTGGTGGCGCGGACCGAGGGCTTCGACACCGTGCTCTACCTGCGCGCGGGCTGCGACGGCGCCGAGGTCGCCTGCAACGACGACGTCGACACCGACACCGACCGCGGCTCGCTCCTCGACGAGGTGCTCGGCCCGGGCAGCTACGTGCTCTTCGTCGACGCCTACGACGCCCGGGTGGGGACCTATGCTCTCACGCTCACCTTCGAGCCCGTGGGGGCGGACGCCGGCGGCCCGGGGCCGGACGCCGGCGTGCCGGGACCCACGCCGGACGCCGGCGCGGCCGCCGATGCGGGCCGAGCCGGGGGGACCGGCAGCTCGGGCGGCGGCTGCTCGGCGGCGGGCTCGCCCGCGGCGCCCGGCGGCTGGTGGCCGCTCGGAGCGGCGTTGGCGCTGCTGTGGTCGCAGAGGCGAGCCCGGTAGCGGAGGCCCGCGGCCCGTCGATCGCCGCAAGGGCCTTCCGACCATCCGAGCCTGGTGTCACCACGCGGAGAGGACACGCCGGTGTTCAGTACCGCGCGACGTCCAGCGCCTGAAGACAATCACGACAGAGTTCCGCAGAATGTCCGCCATGGGGGTAACGGCGAAGTACCTCGTCGTGGAAGACGACGACATCGTCTCGCGTGCAATCGCGCGCTACCTGAGCCGGGCCGGCCTCGTTCGAGTCGCCCGAACGCTCGCCGAAGCTCGCTGGGCGTTGGAGCACGACAGATCGTGGACGGGCTTCGTGGTCGATGTCGGCTTGCCCGACGGCAGCGGTCTCTCGGTGCTCGAGTGGATTCGCGCAGAGGGACTCGAGGCGCCCGTGCTCTTGCTCACCGGGAGTCGTGAGGATCACGTGTTGCGTGCTGCCGCATCGTACCGCGCGTTCTACGCGCCCAAGCCCATCGCGCACGACGAGCTCGACGCGTTCGTGCGGTCTGCCCAGAGATCGCGTGATGCCTCCACGACGCTCTCCCGGGTCGTCGACTCCCTCGCTGACGACTGCAATCTGTCGAAGCGGGAGCGCGAGATCATGTTGCTGGCTTCGGCCGGGATGACCCGCCAGGCGATCGCCGCCGAGCTGGGCATAAGCCTCGCCACGCTTCAGACATACATTCGTCGTGCAGTGAACAAGTCGAGACGCGCGTCCTGGAATGCGCTCATCGACGAAGTCCACTGCGAGCTGTTCCTGTCGGCGCGTGACGCGAGCTGGCGGGCGTCCTGAGCCCGCACACCGGCCTGGTCAGCCTTCGCTCGGCCGCCCGCCATCGGATCGGATCTCCGACAGCGCTCGCCTCACCGACTGACTCGGATCGTCTTGGTGGCTGCGGCTCAGTGCGGCGGACAGCGGCTCGCGGATGAGGGTCGGGACTCCGAGGCTGCCGCTCACCGAGACCTCCACGTCGAAGTCACCGTAGGAGGTGATCTCCTCGCAGAAGCCCGCTACGCCTTCCGATCCCTTCGTCCCGCGGAACACCTCCCGCACGGGATCCCAGTAGGTCTCGTGCAAGCGGTAGGTCACGGAAACGGCCTCTTCCGGCGCATCGTCGACGTCGAGCGCGATCTCGAAGTGCTTGAGTCCCGTGTTGTCGACGACGAATCGCGGCTCTCCCTTTTCGTCGAGCTGGAACCGCGCGACGAGCCGTGGTCTACGCTGCATCGGCCACCCTCCAGTGATGCTGGTGTCGCTGGATGAGCTCTTCGATCCTCCGGTCGATCGCAGCTTCAGCGTCCGTCGGACCGACGGGCCATGGCCACACGCCCGGTGCGCGGTACCGAGATACGATCAGGCTCGACTCCTCGACGAGAGGATCGATCCCCTCGAGCGGGTTCGCTCTCTCGAGAGCCTGTTCGAGCTTCGCCTGCACCTCGTCGAACTCGCGGCAGCACGCTTCCATCAGGGGCCCCCGGTCGCGAAGATGTCGCACTGCAACCCACACCAGGAGCGCCAACCACATCGCGACCAGGGTCAGCACGAACACGAGAAGCGGGGTAGGCAGCAATGCAAGATCGCTCCAAGCGGTCGCGAAATCCACTGCGGCCCCGTCAGGCGCCATCTCGGGCTCCAGCCACGCCACGACGGGGTGCGAGATTCCGAAGCCCGCCAGCACGATCGCCGCCTCACCGCCGATTCGGTGGAGCTTGTACGCGACGTAGTCCGGAGAACGTCGGATCTGCTGTGCCCCCTCGATGCGCCGCAGCACCGAGCTCCTGAGCTTGCTCCGGACGCGCTCGGTCAAGGCCGAGCGGTCCGGCAACTGCAACTGTTGGATCCCTCTGAGAGACATCCGTCACTCCGCATCGTGAAAGGTTCGATCCCGGTCCGTCCGTCAGAACCTGATACGAATCCCGCCGCGCACCTCGCCGTGGCCGTCGCGTAGCGTACCCTCGAGGTACGTCTCGCCGCTGACCGGCGCTTCGAGCTGCCCCCCGATGAACTGCTCGAGCTTCTTCCAGCCGTTCTCCGTGAGGTCTTCTGCAGCGAGCAAGCGCAGGCAACGCGCGGCATCGCCCATGAGCAGCGACTGCGGATTGATGAGTCCCCAGCCATAGCTCGGGTCGACTCCGTCGGGACCCGCGTCGATCGCCGTCTTGCGAAGGTGCTCGAGAAGCTGTTGCTGCGTGTCCATCGGTGTGCCCCCGCCATGCTCGCGATGCTTCGCGACCATCAACGCGACGACACCGGAAACGAAGGGAGTCGCCATCGAGGTCCCGCTGAGCGTGGCATACGTTCTCGGGGGATAGGTCGACAGAACCTGGTCTCCAGGAGCCACGACATCGACCTGGCTCCCTCGCGACGAGAAGCGGGACACCTTCTTCCGGCGGTCGATCGACCCGACGGCCACTGTCTCCGGAAAGGCACCCGGGTAGCCGACCGTGTCGAGACGCGGCCCCTCGTTGCCCGCGGCGCAGATGACGAACACACCCGCCGCGACTGCCGTCTTCACCGCCTCGTGAATCGTATCGGACGGGCTACCCGACCCGAGGCTCATCGAGATGATGTCGGCCTTCTTCTCTACGGCCCACAGGATCCCGTCGGCCACGCTCCGGGCACTCCCAGCCCCGTTGTCCCCCAGGACCTTGCCGATGAGCAGCTTCGTCTTCGGCGCTACGCCCACTACGCCACGCTGGTCCTGACGCGCGCCGATCGTCCCGGCGACGTGCGTGCCGTGGCCCTGCACGTCGTGGGGGCCGTATGGGCTACCGGTGAAGTCCTGCGCATCGAAGAACGAGCCCTGAAGATCGGGGTGCGTGAAGTCGGCGCCGGTGTCGAGAACCGCGACCTTCACTCCTTCCCCCTGCGTCTGCCGCCAGAAGTCGGGGATGTGGAACAGACGCAGCCCCCAATCCACGGCCTCCGAGGCGGTCACCATCACTTCCTCCACCCGGTACGGCGGCAGCCGGAAGATGGGCTCGTCATCCCGTACAGTTCGGTTCCTCGTCGCGCTTGCCATGGCAGTCCCCCTTCGTTCGAGCGAGTTTGCGGGGTCAGCCTAGAGGAATCAGAGCGCCGAAGTCATGACTGAACATTCGCGTGTCATCCGTCGGAGATGACACGAAGACAACACGCATCCGAGCTCGGTGCGCTCGTCCTCGCGATCGCCTAACGACAGCCGATGCGCTCGGTGCTGACGACCACGTCGTCGAACCACACGCGGTTCGAGAAGCCCTCGGCGTCGGACTCGGTGATGTAGTGTTGCAGCCGTACGCGGTTGAGCGCGAGGGTCGGGCTCGTACGGAACAGCATTCCGTCGACCTGGTGGGCGAGCTCGCCGTCGATCCAGTAGGCCATCGACCCGTCGCTCTCGCCCGGCGTGTTGGCCCTCATCGTCATCTCGAGGCAGAACCAGCGGCCGGTCGGCAAGGCGACCGGCGGATCGGGGGCGTACACGTTGCCCCAGCAGCACTGGGGCTGCTCGGTGCAGGTGGGCAAGCCCTTGCTCGCGCACTCGGCGCAGATGGCGTCCACGTCGGCGTACCGGTCGCAGCGCGTGTCGCAGCTCATGTCCGGCGTGTACGTGTAGAAGAAGCTCTCGTGGCTGTCCTCGCGGTGATCGACGGTGGTCCCCATGGACAGCTCGCCGTTCGGGAGGCAGCCCGCGGTGCCGTGGTACCAGAAGTCGTCCGGCTGCGACCCGGCGATGGACAGGAAGTGGTGCACGTACCGGTGGTCGTCGGCGAAGCGGACGTACGCTCGGAAGTAGAGCTGCTCGTGGCTCCGGAGCGGCGAGCAGCCCGTCTCCTGCGCGCCTTCGCAGTCCCACCAGTCGAGGCTCGCGCCCTGGTGCCCCGAGCTCGCGGCGGCGGGCATGTGCACCGACCAGGAGCCGGAGCGCGGAGCCTCGTCGCTCAGGGTGATGCGCCCGCGGTCGTCCTCACCGAGCGCCCGGACGAAGTCACTCGCCGCGAGCCACGCGGTGAAGTCGCCGTCTCCCGCCTCGAAGTCCTCGCACAGGAGCCACGCGTCGTCCGGCGAGTCGCAGCCCGGCGCGGTCACCCGACCGGAGTCCGACCCCGAGCCGCCCGCGTCCGATCGCGGGCCCGCGTCCCGGCCCGCGGCGGCGTCCATGCCGCCCGCCGTGCCGGCGTCCGCGCCGCCGCCCGGGGCGTCGCCGCCGCACCCGAGCAGCGCCGCGACGATCAGACCGAGCGCGTCCGCGCGCCTCACGGGAACCCCACCACCGTGACTGGCGTCAGGCGCTCGGTGGTCGTCCCGTCGCCGAGCTGTCCGCGCGAGTTGGCGCCCCAGCAGGCGATCTCACCCGACGCGAGCATCGCGCAGGTGTGATCGCCGCCGGCCTCGAGGGCGACCGCCGTCGAGATCCCGCTGACGAGCGTGGGCGTGGTGGCCCCACTCGCGCTGCCGTCCCCGATCCGACCGGCCCCGCCCCAGCAGTGGATCTCGCCCGAGCCGACCCGCGCGCAGGTGTGGAACCCGGCGGCGCCGATCTCCTCGACGCCCGTCAGCCCGGTCACCGCGACGGGCACCGGGTTCGGATCGCTGCCCATGGTGCCGATCCCGATCTGCCCGCCCTGGTTGTTGCCCCAGCAGCGGGCCGTCCGGTCCGCCATGCGCGCGCAGGTGTGGTAGCTGCCGGTCGTGACCTGCACCGCGCCCGCGAGGTCCATCACGTCGACGGGCGACAGCCGGTCGGAGGTCGTGCCGTCGCCGAGCTGACCCCAGTTGTTGTACGTGCCCGAGCACTTCGCGCCGCCCGACGAGAGCAGCGCGCAGGTGTGCCCCCACCCCGCCGCCAGATCGATCGCGTCGGACACGCCGGTCATCGGCCCGGGCGTGCTGCGGCTCGCCGTCGACCCGTCTCCGAGCCGACCGTCGCCCGCGCCCCAGCACTCGACGACGCCCGTCGACCGGAGCGCGCAGGTGTGCGCCCAGTGCGACGCCACGTCGACGGCGTCGGTGATCCCGGTCACGGCGACCGGCGACGATCGGTCGGTCGTCGTCCCGTCGCCGAGCTGACCGGCCCCGTTGTCGCCCCAGCAGCGCACGCCGCCGCCTGCGAGCACGGCGCAGGTGTGGTCGCGCCCCGCCGCGAGCGCCACCACGTCGGTCAGGCCCGGCACGGCCGTCGGAGAGAGCCGGTCGGTGGTCGTCCCGTCGCCGAGCTGGCCCTCGCGGTTGTCGCCCCAGCACTTCACGGTGCCGGTGGGCGTGACGGCGCACGTGTGCGCGTTCCCGCCTGCGATGGTGCCGGGTGAGACGCCGCCGTCGAAGCCCGACCCCGCGTCCGGGAGCGTGCCGGCGTCGGCGCCGCCGTCCATGCCGCCGTCCGTTCCACCGCCCGTTCCACCGTCGGTGCCCGCGTCCGTGTCCGGCCCCGCGTCCGGCCCCGCGTCCGGCCCCGCGTCCGTGCCCGCGTCCGGTCCCGCGCCCGCGTCCGGCCCCGCGTCCGCGCCCGCGTCCTTCGACGGGCCCCGCTCGCGACGGCCTCCGCAGGCGACGAGCGCGACGAGCGATCCCACGACGACAAGGGCGTGCCAGCGGGTCCCGATCCTCACGCGGTCCATGGTGCACCGATCTCGACGCCGGGCCAACGGCGGGCCGTGAGCTCGGCCGGCGCAGCCGGGAGAGCCCTACTTGAGCTCGTGCGAGCGCTTGCCGAGCAGGCGGCGGGCGATGATGAGGAGCTGGATCTGCTGGGTCCCCTCGAAGATGTCGAGGATCTTGGAGTCGCGCGCCCATTTCTCGAGGAGCTCGGTCTCGCCGTAGCCCACGGCACCGCACAGCTCGACGCACCGGAGGGTGATGTCGTTCGCGACGCGGGCGGCCTTGGCCTTCGCCATGGACGCCTCGACCGAGTTGGGCCTGCCGTTGTCGGCCATCCATGCGGCGCGCAGCATCAGCAGCCGCGAGGCCTCGAGCTCCGCCTCCATCCGGACGAGCTCCGCCTCGGCCGCCGGCGCGTCGCGCGGGCCTCCGCCGTGCTGGGGCTTCACCTCGGACGCCGCGAGGATCTCCGTCGCGCGCTCGAGCGCCGCGCGGGCCACGCCGACCGCCATGGCCGCGACCATGGGGCGCGTGTTGTCGAAGGTCTGCATGGCGCCGGCGAAGCTCTCGCGCGTGTGGATGACCTCGCTGCCGAGCAGGTTGTCGCGCGGGATGCGGCAGCCGTCGAAGCGGATGACCGCCGTGTCCGACGCGCGGATCCCCATCTTGCGGTCGAGGCGCACCACCTCCATGCCCGGCGTGCCCTTCTCGACGACGAAGCTCTTGATCGCGGCGCGGCCCTGGCGCGGGTCGAGGGTCGCCCAGACGACGACCAGATCGGCGCGCTCGCCGCCGGTCACGTAGATCTTCTCGCCGTCGAGCACCCACTCCTCTCCGTCGAGCCGGGCGGTCGTGCGGATGGCTGCCGAGTCGCTGCCGGCCTCCGGCTCGGTGATCGCCATCGCCGCCCACCGCTCGCCGAAGCGCGCCTTCTGCTCGGGGCTGGCGACGGCCGCGATGGCCGCGTTGCCGAGCCCCTGCCCGGGCAGGGTGAGCGCCAGGCCGACGTCCCCCCAGCACAGCTCGGTGAGTCCGAGCACCGTCGCCATGTTGCCGCCGTTCCGGATCGTGTCGCCGCCACGGCCGCGCTCGCCGGAGCCGCGGCCGCTGTCGACGCCGGCCCCGCCGCGGTCGACGGCCGACATGGCGGCGGCGAGCAGGTCGAGCTCCTTCGGGTAGGTGTGCTCGGCGCGGTCGTACTTGCGGGAGATGGGGCGGAAGTAGCCCTCGGCGACCGAGCTCGCGAGCTCGACCAGCCCCTTCAGCTTCCGCGGGACCTCGAGGCGGATCACGGCGAGATCCCTCCTTCCACGACCCCGACGGACCGCAGGTGCCGGTACCACATCTCGACCGGGTGCTCGCGGATGAAGCCCGCGCCCCCGAGGAGCTGGACGCCGTCGGTGCCGATCTTCATCGCCTTGTCCGCGCACTGCACGCGCACGAGGTGCGCCGCGCGGGTCGTGTCGAGGCCGTGCTCGGCGCGGGAAGCGGCGCGCCAGACCAGGAGCCGCATGCCGTCGACCTCGATGGCCATGTCGGCGATGAGGAAGGCGACCGCCTGCCGGTTGGTGATCGGCTCGCCGAAGGCGACGCGGTCGTTGCAGTACTCGATCACGTACTCGAGCATCGCCCGGCACTGCCCGACGGCGAGCGCGCCCCAGCCGATGCGCGCGAGATCCACGACGCGCTGGTGCGAGCCGCGCTCGGCCTCTTCCCCGACGAGCGCGTCCGCCGGCACCTCGACGTCGAGCCTCACGCGGCAGGGATCGGCGCCCCGGAGCCCCATGGCGGGCTCGGGCTCGACGTCGACGCCCGCCCGGTCCTTGTCGACCACGAACAGCCGCCGGCCCTCGCCCTCGAGGTCGGCCGACACGAGCAGGAGGTCGGCGGACCGGCCGCGCGCGACCAGGCTCTTGTCGCCGCGGATCCGAAAGCCGCCGCGGTGCGGGCGCGCGCGGGTCAGGAGCCGCCGCGGATCGAACAGGGGCCGGGGCTCGAGGAGCGCGGCGGTGGCGACGCGCTTCTCGTCGGCGAGGTCGGGCAGCCAGCGCTCGCGCTGCGCGTCGGTGCCGTGGTCCATCAAGAGGTTCGCGACCGACACCGGGGCGAGGAGCGCCCAGGCGAGGGCCATGTCCCCGCGCGCCAGCTCCTCGGCGGCGAGCGTCCAGGTGACCGGCGAGCGCCCGTCGGCGGCGCCGCCGTACCGCTCGGGCACCGCGAGCGCGCCGAGCCCGAGGTCGGACGCCCGCGCGAGCACCTCGGCCGGCAGCGCCATGGCGTCGTCCGCGCGACCGGCCGCCGGGCGCAGCACCTCCTCGGCGAACCGGCGCATGGTCTGCTGGATCAGCTCCTGGTCTTCGGTCGGGGTCAGGTCGAACAGGTCACGCCCGCGCTCCTCGCCGCCCGCAGGCTCGCCGCGCCGCTGCGACATCATCGAGACGCCGCGCTGCGCCCCCTTCGCGAGCCATGCCTTCGCGCGCTCCTGGAGGCCGTACCGCTCTGCCAGCTCCGACCCGGCGAACGCGTTCAGAAGCCGCAGCGACCCACGCAACAGCGGATTCGACACCCCCGAACCCTACCACCGGAACGCCCCAGGCCGGACCCCGTTCGTGTCGAGGCGGGGCGGCGCGAGGGTCGGCCGCACCGCGCCTCAGCTCGAGAGCGGGACGCGCGGCTTGTCGGGGTGGCGGCGGTAGAGGATCACGACGCGGCCGACGAGGCCGACGTCGTGGGCCTCGGTGCGCTCGGCGAGCTCGGGGCCGGCGGCCTTGCGATCGATCGGCGCGCCTTCGGCGACCCGCACCTTGATGAGCTCGTGATCGGTGAGGGCCTGATCGACCGCGGCCACGAGCTCGTCGGTGACGCCGCGCGCGCCGACCGAGACGACCGGCGACAGGTGATGGGCGAGCGCGCGAAGCTGGCGTCGCTGCTTCCCAGAGAGGACGGGAGGGCGCTTCATGGGGGGGGCGAAACGTAGGAGGCTGCGCGCCGCCCGCTCGTGAGCGTTCTCACTCGGGCCGCGCGGAGGCGGCGTCTGGCCGCGCTCCGGGCTCTCCTGCCACGGCCACGGCGGCGCGGCTCACCTTGGAGCAGGGGCTGTATGCTCGGGCGATGGCACGCTCGCTCCGTTCCCGTGTCCGATGGGCCGCTCCGCCGTTCGCGTTCGGCGTCCTGCTGGTGTCGTCCGTTGCGACGGCGGACACGGTCGTCCCGGGACCGGGGCAGGCCGGGTACGACGCGGCGCTCGCGGACAAGGCCGAGGCGTACGACCGGCTGATCCACGAGATCATGACGCTCGAGGTCGGGTTCGGGCTCGAGGCCTTCGTGGACGACCCCGCTGCGCGCGCGCGGGTCGACGGCTTCTTCGCGTCGGGTGACGCGGACTTCGAGGCGTCGACCGGGAGCCACCCGTACGAGGTCGTCAGCCGCTACGGGGAGTACGGCGACCTCGGCATGTTCGGCGGCGTGCAGGCCGCCGGGGACGCCTTCCGCTACGCGGTGCTCCGCGACTCGGGCGCTCCCGCCCCCTCCGTGGACCGCGCACGCGAGCACCTGCTGCGGGCCATGGACGGGCTGCACTGGTACACCCGGGTCACCGGCGTCCCGGGCGTCGTGGCGCGAGGGATCCGGCGCGCCGTCCCGGAAGACGGCGACCCGCCGCTGCCGGCTGCGCTGCCGGATACGCTGCCGCTCTTCGACGCGTCGGGCAGCCCGCAGCCCGCGGACAAGGAGCCGACCTGGCGAAGCGATCGGTCCGGCGAGCTGCCGTTCCTCATCTGGCTCGACGACTCCTCGAAGGACCAGCTCGACGGGTACGTCTTCGCGCTCGGGGCCGTCTACGACGTGGTGGCGGAGGACGACACCATCCCGCGGGACCGGGTGGAGCGCCTGGTCGCCGACGCGCGCGCGATCGGGCTGTCGCTGATGGAGCGGCGCGACGTGGGGGCCAGCGTGCCGGTCGATCTCGTCATGATGGACGCCGACGGCCGGCCGACGACGTTCCACGACCTGAGCGCCGAGGAGCTGACCGCGGGATCGGTGCTGCCGGGCGCGCCCGCGGTGAACGGGTTCAACGCGCTCATGGCGCTCGGGATCGTGCGGACCCTGTTCCACATCACGGGCGACGAGGCGATCGGGCGCTTCTACTACGAGGAGCTGCTCGACCGCCGCGACTACCTCGCCAGCGTCGAGGAGTCGGTCAGCGTCATGTACTTCGGCGAGCAGACCAACTACTCGAACGTGAACATGGCGTTCGTGGCGGCCTACGGCGTGCTCCGCTACGAGAGCGACGAGGAGATCGGGCTGCACCTGCGCCGCATCCTGCACGACCACCTCTACGCGCCGGGCCGCGACCGAGAGGCGCGCGGCCTCGGGCAGTCCTTCTTCGACTTCCTGTACGCGGCCTTCCGCGTCGGACCACGCGCGGACGGCCGGACGGCCGTCGCCGAGGGCCTCGCCACGCTCGGAGAGTTCCCCGCGCCGCCCTACTGGAACCCGGCGGTCGACAACTGCGACGCCGCGGAGATCGCGGCCCTGACCTGCACCGCCATCGACGGCTCGACGACGATCGCGCTGTCGCCCGAGCTCGGCCGCGGCGACAGCGTCGTGTCGGTCGATCCGCTGCCCAAGCGCCTGCGCCCGCCCAGCAACTTCGAGTGGCGCTCCGACCCGCACACGGTCAACGGCGGCGGCGGCAGCCGGCTCAATCCGGGCGGCGGCTTCCACGCGGCCTACTGGATGGGCCGCTTCCTCGAGCACGGCTCGAGCGGCTTCGAGAACGTCTCGCCGCTCGCCCGCCCAGCGCCGCCGCGCTCGGCCCCGCCGGACGCGGGCGTCGCGGTGGACGGCGGAGCGGAAGCCGCGGAAGACGGAGAAGGCGGCTGCGGGTGCGGCGCGGTGGGCGCGCCGCGTCGAGCCGGGCCCGCCGCGTGGATCGTGGTCGTGCTCTTCGCAGGGCTCGCACGGAGCGCGGCGCGTCGGCCCCGTGCGCGCCGCCGGCGGGCTCGTCGGCCCCGCGCAGCTCATCCAGGCACCCGGCCATGACAGCCACGGCCGCCGACGCTCAGGCGGCTTCGCCCGGCGGCGTCTTTCGGCCGGTGGGCTCGCGGCTCGTGATGACTTCGACGCAGTAGGAGTAGTCGGGGCGGGTGCCGTCCCAGCGGCACAGCCCCGTCTGGTCGTCGATGACGAGGCCGGCGTCGGCGTTCGACTGCACGAGACGCTCGGGCGCGTCGGGCAGGAGCGGGCTCGGACGCGGGGAGCGTTCGAGGACCTGCCCGCGGCGATCGCGGAACACGAACGTGCCGTCGCCGGCGACGTCTACGGTGAAGCCGCCCTCGTGGACGAGGCCGTGATGGAATCGGCATTATGCCGACTCCCGGATTATGCCGCGTTCGACAAGCTGCCCGTGGGAAGCGCGCGCGGAATGGCTGTCGCACGCGGCATAATCAGAGCGCTTCGAGAAACGCCAGGAGCGCGTCCGTGGGCTGGAATCGCTTCGCACCGACAGCGAGCGGAGCAGTTCGTGCGATCGCCCGTTCCTTGATGGACAGGTCGGCGTGAATGTACATCTGTGTTGTTTCGACGGACTCGTGGCCGAGCCAGAGCGCGATCACGGCCCGATCGACACCGGCGTGAAGCAACTGCATCGCGCTGGTGTGCCGCAGCACGTGCGGCGAAACGCTCTTGCTGCGAAGTGACGGGCACGTGCGCGCCGCAGTCGCAGCGTGCTTCCTCACCAGGGCCTCGATGGCGTCCCGACTGAGATGTCCGCCTCGTCGACTGGGGAACAGTGGTGTTGACTCGCCGGTGGCTCTCTCCTTGATCCAGGCGCGCACCGCGGCGGCCGTCTGGGAGCGAAGCGGTGTGCAGCGCTCCTTTCGTCCCTTGCCTCGGCAGCGGACGAATGCGCTGCGGCCGAGCTCGACGTCACCGACGGTGAGCGAGGCGAGCTCGGTCACACGGAGGCCGGTCTGGACGGCGAGCAGGATCAATGCATGGTCGCGGCGACCCAGCCAGGTGTGTCGCGCGGGGGCTGCCAGAAGCGCATCGACCTCCACCGGCGTCAGGTACGTCACCAGGGCGCGATCGAAACGCTTGTGCGGGATCGCGAGAACACGCTGTGCGATTGCGAGCACGGCGGGCTCTCGGAAGGCGACGTATCGAAAGAACGAATGAATGGCCGACAGCCGCGCGTTGCGCGTCCGTGCGCCGTTTCCGCGGTCGGTCTCGAGATGGCGCAAGAACTCCGCGATGCACACTGCGTCGACGTCCTCGACCCCGAGATCGGAAGGCTGCTTGTGAACTCGAGTCGCAGTGAAGCGAAGCAGCAGACGAAAGCAGTCCCGGTAGGCGACGACGGTCTGCGGACTGGCACACCGCTGATCGAGTAGGCGCTCGCTGAAGAAGCCCTGGAGCAACGGAGCGAGGGGTGTCACGAGCGCCTCGCATGCGTACGGTCTGCGTGGCGAGCAGCAAGCTCGAGCAACTCGGGAGACGCAGAGAGATACCAGTACGTCGAGGTCGGGTCGACATGGCCGAGATATGTGGAGAGACGCGGCAGCAGCGCATCGACGTCGAGCTCCGCGCGGTACCAGTCGATCAGCGTGCGAACTGCAAACGTGTGGCGGAGGTCGTGGATTCTCGGCCGTGGGTTGAGACCAGCAGCAATCACCAGCTGGAGAAATGTGCGGTGGACATTCTTGTAGATGAGACGCGTGCCCCTCGTGGAGAGGAAGAACGCGGGCACGCGCGGCTTCACGTCGGCCTCCTTTCGGAAGCGCTCGTACTCGTGAAGACCCGTGATGGTCGAGTCCTCGACGGGAATTAGGCGTGACTTGCCGAACTTGCTCCGGCGCACATGGATGGTGCCGTGTCTCCAATCGACGTCGTCTTCGTCGAGAGCGACGGCTTCGCCGACGCGCATCCCCGTAACTGCGAGGAGCGCGAACAAGGTCGAGTAGGTGCGTGCACGAAGTCGCGGCGACAAGGCCGATGTCGCGGCAAGAAGCCGCGCGACGTCGCGCTCGGAGTACACGCAGGGCGTGGCTCGGTGCGAGAGAGCGGGTAGCAAGTCACGGGGCGGAACCTCGGTACTCGGCTCGATGGCCCTCATGTGCTCGGCGAATACGCGCACCGTCTGCAGGCGCTTGGCCGACCATCGCGGACGCGTGTGAGAAGGCTTCTTGGCCCAGCCGAGCGCAAGCTCGGTCGTGATCGTCACTGCGCCTTGCTCTTCCATGTAGTCGACGAATTGCAGGAGCAGGCGCTCGTCTTCGATGAGCTTGAAGCCCAGCCCACGCCGTAGCGCGAGGTATTCGCGCACCCGCCGTCGTAGCGTGGTCACTTGTCACCTGCCGGCCACGGCCGCGCGAGCGAGCGCAGCGAATCGAGATCGACCCTCGCGTAGATCGCCGTCGACGCAACGGCCCGATGTCGGAGCACCTGAGCGATGTCTTCGAGCGATGCTCCGCGATGGAGCATGTGCGTTGCGGCCGCGTGTCGCAGCCGGTGCGCACAGACCCGCTCGAGTCCGGCGCGAGCAGCCGCTTCGTAGACACGGTAGGTGACGGCACCCGGTCCGAGGGGCCGATGAGGTGCCCGCGTGGAAACGAAGAAAATCCGCGATGCGCATGCTGGCCGGCCGCGTCGAGCATACCCGGCCAGTGCATCACCCACGTCGGCGGGAAGCGGAAGTCGCTCTACGCGTGCGCCCTTTCCACGAACGATGATCTCGCCGGATCTCCAGTCGATGTCATCCAAGGTGAGCCGTATGACTTCACAGCGGCGCAGCCCGAGCCGAGCGAGCAGGATGAGAATCGCGTAGTCGCGGCGGCCGACATCGGTGCGGCGGTCGCAGCTGCCCAGCAACCTGGAAACATCGGCGGGCTCCAATCCGCGGGGGAGCGCGCTGCTTCGCCATCCCCGCATCTTCGGTACCGCGCCCGTGAGCGGAGAGGGTACGTAGCCGCGTACGTGGAGGAACCGGAGCAGGGATCGTACTGCGGTCGCGAGACCCCCCAGCGAACGTGGGCTGAGGCGCTCCGCCCGCTTCGCGATGAAGCGGACGATGTCTTCCGCTTTCAGATTCGAGAGTGAGCGAGAAACGCCGGTCGTCTGGCGCGCCGCGAGAAAATCACGTGCCACCTCGTTCCGATAACGAATGGTCGTCTCGACCAGGGCGCGCTCGGCGCGCAGATACTCGACGTACTCCTGGACGAGCATGGCGTCTTCTGTGGTAGGCAGAGCAAGCGGATGCTGCGGGACGACGCCAACGGCCCGCAGGTACTCGAGCATGGGGGACAGCCCCCGCGCCGACAGCCAGCACGTGTATCCAGCGCGTCGCCGAGTACGCAGGAACTCCTCGATCTGCGGCTGACCAAGATGCTGCGGCTCGATTTTTCTGTCGCGCAGCCATCGGCTCAAGTGCGCCATCACGCGCATCTGATTCGCCGCGGACAACGGCGTGTAGTGCTGTCGCGCAAGCTCGTCCCGGAAGCCCTCCAGGTGAGGGGCCAACGGTCCGACGATGCGGACCGCGATTTCTCGTTTCATCGCTGCCTCCCTTCACGGCGGGTCACGCCGAGTTGGGAAGCGTCTCATCGAGGAAGCGGATTATGCCGCGCAGCGAAGACTCCATTCCTCGCTTAGCTCACGGAATTCCACGCAGATCGTCGATGCCCAGCGCGAACGCGGCATAATCCGGGAGTCGGCATAATGTGA
>JBDIVR010000052.1:0-19934 GCA_039794265.1 Myxococcota bacterium | reverse complement strand
CGGCACCCTGACCCGCCGAGCCGGGTGCCGTCAAGCACGGGGCCGGGTTCGTTCGTCAACTTTTCCCAGTCGGGAAAAGTTGACGGATCGACCCGGCCCCTTTCTTGACGGCTTCGCCCACCCGGCGCGGCACGGGGGAACGTTCCATCGGCTACGGGACGAGCAGGACCTTGCCGAGGTTGCGCCGGTCCTGCAGGAAGTGATGCGCCTCGGCCGCGCGATCGAACGGGAAGCTGGCGGCCACGGTCGGTCGGATGGCGCCCTGTCGCCAGTATCCGAGCAGCGTCTCCATCCAGCTGGCGATGCGCTCGGTCTCGCCCCAGAGATGGCCGAGATTGACGCCGAAGACGCCCTTGTTCTCGTTCATCAGGCCGAGCGGTCCCCAGCGGAGTCGCAGCGTCGAGAGTCCCGCCCGCACGGCGGCCACCGGCTGCCGTCTCTTGGCCGGTGCGGCCGCCGAGAGCCCGAACAATCCGAGCCGCCCGGTCGGTGCAAGGCAGCGGTAGCTCTTGCGGAACGACGCGGCGCCGACGGCATCCAGCGCCAGCTCGACGCCGCGGCCGCCGCTGAGCTCGCGGACGCGCGCCTCGAAGTCTTCCCGCCGATAGTCGATGCAAGTAACCGGGGACCACCGGCAGCGACGGGAGGTCCGGGTAGAGGCCCAGGCGGCCCATGACGTCGGCGAAGTTCACCCCCGCAGCCTCGACACGGATCCGGACCTCCCCGGGGCGAGGGAGCGGATCGCGTTCCTCGCGCAGCTCCAACGTCTCCGGCGGGCCGACCCGGGAGATCCAGATGCGCCTCACGGGCGCGACTCGGCGAGCCAGCGCGCCAGGTCCTCGCGCGCGATCCGGCAGAACGCCGCGTCCAGCTCGAAACGCTCGAGTGCCTGCTCGAGCGCGCGCGTTCCGGTCGGAAGCGGATGCGCGCGAAAGAACGTCTCGACGTCCTTCCGATGGCGCTCTCCCAATGCAGGAGTCGCTTCGATGAGCCGCGTCGCGAGCATCGGCGGCATCCGCTTGCGCAGCCTCGTCCAATGCTTGCGGATGAAGTCCCAGCTGATCGCCCGCGCCGCCGGGTTGACGAGCAGCCGCGCCATCACGATCGCCATGTCCTGCGTGGGGATGCGCGGTCCGAGACATAGAGAGAGGGCGCGTCTCACCAGTCGCTCGTCGCGGAACTCGGCCAGCGCCAGCAGGAAGCGGCGCCGCTCCTGCGGCGTAGCGGAGCCCTCGAAGGCCTCCAACATTGCGTCGAATCGAGCGGCGTCTCCGACTCGCGCGGCCAGCACCACCACCGCATCCGCGAGGTTCGGATCGACGGCGGCGCGCCGTCCCAGGTAGGCGTCGAAGCGTTTGCTGGCGACTGCCAGCGCCGGCGGCCACGCGGCGACATCGCCGAGCAGACCCACGAGAACGCCGCGCCGGACGCCGGTGTCGACCGGCTCGCGCGGCGGCGGATCCCAGCCGATCTCGGCGAGCGCCGGTCCGAAGCGCGCCGCGACGCGATCGCGGAAGGCCTCGAGGGCCGCCGGGCCGAGCTCCGGCGCCAGCCGGTCCTCGAGGAACGCGAGCGGCCCGCGCAGCGCGAGCAGCACATCCGCCTCGGGTTCGTCGCCGAGCGCATCCACCAGCGTGAGAAACGACGTGAGCGGCACGCGATCGGCGCGGGCGAGCGCCCACTGATGATCCACCAACCCCATGCGCTCGACGACACCGAGCTGCGGCAGATGGGCGACCAGCGCTTGCAGCTCCTTGGCGTCGTGGAGCGGGCGGAAGAATCCTCCCTCGTCGGCATTGCCGTAGACGAAGCGGGTCTGCTCGCGGCCGAGGTCGATCCGGTCCGTCGTCGCCGTGACGAGCTTGCGCACGAGCCGAGCGCGACCCTTCGCGCCGAGGACGCGACCGACCCACGGGATCGGCCACTTCTCTGCGGCCTTGCTGACGGTCCGGCGTGCGCCGGCCCCGCTTCCTCTGGCGCGACCGTTGCTCCTGGTTGCCGGCTGGGCGACGAATCGCTCTTGACGCAGGCGGAGCGATGTCCGCCCCCCGCTGTGCGCGCGGACGAGCGTCAACACAGGAAGTCCCGCTCGATCGATCCAGCTCCGCACGATCGGTTCGATTTCCTCACCGGCCGCCTCGGTCAATGCGCGCCACAGGTCGGCCGCGACCGCGTTGCCTTCGCGATGTCGACGGATGTAGGCGCGCACGCCCTTGCGGAACACCGACGGGCCGAGGTAGCGCTCCAGCATGCGCACGACCGACGCACCCTTCTCGTAGGTGATGAGGTCGAAATTCTCGGTGGCCTGTGCGGGCGTATGCACCTCGGTGTGGATCGGATGCGTGTGTCGCAGGGAATCCAGGCGCAGTGCAGCCGCCCGGTGGTGCTGGAAGTCCTGCCACATCTTCCATTCGGGCTTCCACTGGTCGACGATCTCGAACGCCATCCAGGTCGCGAAGGCTTCGTTGAGCCAGAGATCGTCCCACCACGCCATCGTGACGAGATCGCCGTACCACATGTGGGCGAGCTCGTGACAGATCACCTCGGCGGCGCGCTTCTTCTCCGCCAGCGTCGAGCTCTTCGGATCGAGCAGGAGCAGGTTCTCGCGGAAGAAGACCGCGCCGGCGTTCTCCATCGCGCCGGCCTCGAAGTCGGGCACGGCGACGAGATCCAGCTTCTCGTAGGGGTACGGCAACGCGAACCAGCGTTCGAGCCGCGCCAGGGTCTCTCGCGCAGCCTCGAGCGCGAAGGCGACGAGATCGCCCTTGCCGGGCGCGTGCCAGACGCGGATCTCCGTCTTGCCGAGCTTCACCGCGCGGGAGCGTTCCAACGCGCCGACGGCGAGCGCGACGAGGTACGTCGAGAGACGGGGCGTCTCGGAAAAGTGTACGCGCTTGCGGTTGCCGGAGAGCTTCTCGGTGCGTGCGATCGGCGCGTTCGACAGCACCGCGAGGTCGGCGCGCGTCTCGACGCGGAGCGTGAAACGCGCCTTCATGGACGGTTCGTCGAAGCAGGGAAAGAAACGGCGGGCCTCGGCGGCTTCGAGCTGCGAGAACGCGTACGGCCTTCCGCCGGCATGCGCGGCGTACAGTCCGCGCAGGTCGTCGCGCAGTCGGCCGGCGAAGGAGATGCGCAGCGTCACGTCGCCGGGGCCGACCGGACGCGGCAACGCGAACGTCGCCGTCTGGCGTGCCGAGTCGAGCGTCACGCGGGTGGCCCAGGAGCCCTCGCTGCTCTCGATCCGCGCCCGCGAGATCCGCAGCTCGGCGGCGTGGAGCACGATCTGCCGGCGCGGGCGTTCGAGGCGGATCCGGATCGTTCCCTCGCCGCTGTACTCCGGCCCACGGACGGGATCCACGTCGAGCGCAAGGTCGTAGGCGACGGGCGCGACGTCCTCGTCGAGCCGCTGCGCCGCGCGCGGGCGCTTCGCCACCGAACCAGGCTCCTTCATGTCCCCTCCTGTAGGCCGCTGGGCGGACGCGATGATAGCCCTCGCCGCACGCCCTGCTGCCGCCCTGCATCGAATCGTGACGACTGCGCAGGGAGCGGTTCAACGGTCTCGCGTCGGATGTCGAGGAAGCAGTCGGCAGGAGTGGCTGTCGCGTCGAGGAGTTCCAGTTCGCGGAGCTGCTCGCCGAGTGTCTTCCATCGGTCGAGCGACATCGTGCCGAGGCCATTCGCACGGGTGAAGTCGTTCTCGATCAGCGGCTGCTGCGCGACCGCGCCGAGCGCGAAGGTCTCGGCATCCATCTCCGGATTGCCGACCTGCATCTCCGCGTTGGTTGGACCGGGGTCATCCAGGTAGCCACGCCAGCCTTCGCGCAGCGCCGCGACGAAACGATCGACTTCGTCGCGGCGTTCGCGCGCGCGTCGGCCGGTCGTGATCACCACGGCGGCGTAGGGATCGAACCCGGAGTCTGCGATCAGGAACACCTTCGGCTCCGCGCCCTGCCGGCGCGCCGCGATCGGTTCGGCGGTGATGAACACCTGCTGCGCCATGCGCGGATCCGCGAGGAACGGTGCGATGCTGAAGCCGTAGGGGACGATCCGGAACCGCGACAGGTCGTAGCGCTTCTGGAGCCACTGGACGTACGCGAGCCCGGGTTCGACGGCAAGCGTCCCTCCTTCGCCCGCGAAGAGCTGCTCGAGCGAGTCCACGCCGAGGCTCGCGTGCACCATGAGCCCCTGCGGATTGGTCTGGTACGTCGCATACACGGCGACGACGTCGGCTCCGCGGTCGCGGGCCACGAGGACCTCGTCGGCCGCAGCGATCCCAAAGGCGACCTGTCCGGCGGTCACCATCTGCACGACGGGCGCTCCCGGCCCGCCGGTGAGTTCGAGCTCCAGTCCCTGGCGGGCGAAAGCACCGCTGCGCTGCGCCTCGAAGAGTCCGCCGAACTCCGGCTCGGGCTTCCAGTTGAGCGCGATCGCCAGGATCCCGTCGCTCCCTCCGCCGCGCGAGCAGGCGAGGGCGAGCAGACAGGCGAGGATCGCCGGACCGACGAACGAGTTCCTTTTCACGAAACCTCCCGGACGGATCACCAGCGCCGCAGCGCGACCCGACTGATGCCATCGACCGCGGCGAACAGCAACAGTCCGAGCAACGACGCGTGCAGGATCGCGGCGAAGACCAGGTCCGTCCGCTGCTGGCGCATGGCCTCGAGGATCACGACGCCGATGCCGCCCCCGCCGACGAACTCCCCGACGATCGCCCCGATCACCGCGAGGCCCGCCGCGATGCGCAGGCCAGTGAAGAGGTTCGGAAGCGCCCACGGGAGCTCGAGCTTGACGAGCCGGGCCCTGCGACCCGCTCCGTACAGTCGGAACAGATCGAGCAGCGCGGGATCGACGGCGCGCAGCCCGGCGAGCGTGTTGGCGATCACCGGAAACACCGACACGATGAAGGCCGCCGCGACGACGGCTCGCCAGCCGTAGCCGAACCAGATCACCAGGAGCGGGGCGATCGCGACGATCGGGACGATCTGGAAGAAGATCGCGTACGGATAGAAGGCGCGTTCCACCCAGCGAGAGCTGGCCAACGCGATCGCGGCGAGGATTCCCACCACGGTGCTCGCGGCGAGGCCTGCGACGACGGCGCCGGCGGTGGTCGCCAGCGCCGGCCACAGCGTTCCGCTGTAGATCCAGGCGGCGCGGCCGACCGCCGACGGCGACGGGAGCAACAGCGGCGAGACGGCCAGCGTGCGGATCGCGAGTTCGGCGAGCAGCGTCGCGATCAGGAACGTCGCGACCGGCGGCGCGATACGCTCGAAGAGTCCGCTCATCGAGGCGTCACCGGTGCGGAGGCCTCTGCGCCGCGCCGCAACGCTTCCTGGAGCACGCCGGTCGCTCGCGCGAATGCCGCATCCGCGCGGAGTTCGGCGTCGCGCCGCGCCGGCAGATCGAGGCGATGTTCGAGGACGACGCGCGCCGGCCGGTGACTCAACACCACGGCGCGATCGGCCAGAAAGGTGGCCTCGGCGATCGAATGTGTCACGAAGACCACCGTCATCCCGGTCGCCGCCCACAGCGCGCGGAGCTGATCGTCGAGTCCCTGGCGGCTGATCTCGTCGAGCGCGGCGAACGGCTCGTCGAGCAGCAGCAGCCGTGGGCCGGTCACGAGCGCGCGCGCCAACGATACGCGCATGCGCATGCCGCCCGACAGCTGCGCCGGCGTTCGCCGCCCGGCATCCGCAAGACCCACCTGTTCGACGGCGACACGAGCCGCGGCGCGGCAACGATCGCCAGCATGGCCGAGCAGTTCGAGCGGAAGCGCCACGTTGCCGAGCACGTCGCGCCAGGGCAAGAGATGCGCGTCCTGGAACACGTAGGCGATGGGCGTGCGGGTCGGCGATCCGGGACGCAGGTCCGGCGGCCGCCCGTCGAGCAGCACCTCGCCGGCGTCCTGCCGGTCGAGACCCGCGAGGATCCGCAGCAGCGTCGACTTGCCGCAGCCGGAGGGCCCGAGCAGCGCGACGAACTCGCCGGGCGCCACCGCCAGGTCGACGCCCGCGACGGCTTCGACCGTCCCCTCTGCCGGCGAGCAGAAGCTTCGCCGGACGCCGCGCAGCGACACCGAGATTCCCCGCGCTCGCGCCGCGTCATCTGCCTGCATCCCGGCCGGCTTAGCCACCCGTCGTCCCGACTGTCAAGCGAACCGGGACGCCGCCATCAGGCGTCGACGCCGGAGCGTCGCGCCGCAGCGAGCGCGTCGACGGCATCGATGCGGCGTACGGCGCTGGCCAGGGCGTTCGCGAACGCGGTCCGGCGCTCGTCGAGGTCCGGGGAGCCGGGTTTCACGAGCTGGCGGTTGTCGGCGAGCTTGAGCGCCGTCTCGAAGTAGGCCTTCGATACGGACTCGGCGCCGTGGATGCGATGGCGGAGCACGTACTGTTTGCCGAGCGCCAGGCAGCGGCCGAGGAACTCCCCCCGTTCGAGCGGCCGCTCCGCGCCCCAGTGCAGCAGGGCATCGGCGACGATGCGATAGGACTCGAGAAACGGTCGCACGACGCGATGGGACGAAAGCGGCCGGAACCGGCGCACCAGGGCGAAGAGCTCCTCGGGCCCTTCGTCGAGCCGGCGCTCCCAGTCCGCGTCGTGGATCGCCACTTCGCGCCGCAGCTCGGCCACGAAGCGCTCGCGGTCCGGGAAGAAGAACTCGAATTTCAGCAGATCCCGGAGCTCGAGCGCATCGTCGAAGAAGGCGCTGCGCCGGTCCGAGATCCCCTCGCCGGCTGCAGCCAGCAGCGCCAGCTCGGCGATCGCGCCGGTCACGAAGTAGTGGATCACCGTGTTGCGGTAGTACGCCGCCGCCAGATGCTTGCCCTCGCCGATCCGGTACACCGGCTCCGGGCCTTCGTCGTAGCGCTCGAGCACGCTGGTCCGGACCAGTTCCTCGAGCGCGAAGCGCACGCCGTCCGGCGTGCGCAGCTCGAGACCGCCGACGGTCGGCAGCTCGCGCCGCTCGACGTACTCGACGATGCGCTCGAGCGACCGCACAGTCTCCTCGACGGTCAGCGCCTGGTCGCCGACGCCGAGCAGCGCCAGCGCCACCAGCGAGGCCGGCGTGATCGGCGTCGCCTGGTTGATCCGCACGCAGGTCTCGAACGCGAGCTTCTGGATCGCCAGGCTCTCCTCGTCCGGGTTCGGCTCCGCCGTCGGATCCGGCGGTCCGAGCGTCTTGGCGAGCGACAGCGGTTCGCCGAAGCGGATGTGGATCCTCCCTTCGCGCTGGATGCCGCGCACGAGGCGCAGGAACCAGCCGAAGCTCTCGCGCTGTTTGGCGGCGCCGCGCTGCTCGGCGACGTAGTCGCCGACGTCCTGGATCTGGTCGTAGGCGATCGAGATCGGGATCAGGAATACATCGTCGCTCTTGCCGCGCCGATAGGCGTCGACGACGTAGGCAAGCATGCCGAAGCGCGGCGGCAGCAGCTTCCCGGACCGCGATCGCCCGCCTTCGATGTACCACTCGAGCGAGAAGCGCTTCTCGACCAGGTAGTCGATGTAGGAGCGCAGCACGAGCTTGTAGAGTTCGTCGTCCTTGAACGAACGCCGGATGAAGAACACGCCGGCGCGCCGGACCAGCGGGCCGATCGGGAAGAAGTTCATGTTGATGCCGCCGGCGGTGTGGTTCGGCGGCAGGCCGTTCTGGTACAGCATGCAGTGCAGAACGGGATGATCGAGGTTGGACTTGTGGGTCGGAAGGAACACGACCGGGTGTCGCTGGGAGAGCGCGGCGATCTCCTCCAGTCGGCCGCGGTCGTAGCGCAGCTCCTCGTCGTAGCCGCGCGTGTACAGGAACCGGAACAGCTGGTCCGCGAGATCGATCATCGTCGGACTGGTGGCGGCGGCGATCTCGCGCAGATCGCGCGAAGCCTCGCGCGCCACGGACTCCGCGCTGCGACCGAGCGTGCGCGCCAGCCGCGCGACGGCACCGCGGAACGCCGGGCGCGCGAGGATGTCCTCGAGGACGAGCCGCGGCACCTTGTAGCGCGCACCGCGCACGCGTCGCTCCGCTCGCTCGAGCGCCAGGTGGGCCTGCCGGACCACGAAGTCGCACAGGCCACTGGTCTCGCCGGGGCCGGCGCCGCCGGCCGCCAGCCAACGCTCGCGCAGCTCCGAGAGCAACGCGGGTTCGCCGGCGACGATGAGGCAGCGCTCGCGCGCCCGGCGCAGGATCCAGCGCTGGCGCCACGGACCGGGATCGCGCGGGTCGCCGCCGCCGAGCAGCAGCTGGGCGAGTGTCACCGGTCGCGATCCGTCGGGTCTCGCCGGGGGGATCCAGAGCACGCGCAGCGGCGCGAGCAGCGGGTCGTCGCCTTCGGAGAGCAGCGCTTCCATGCGCGGATCGAGGCCGGCGGCCCGCCGCCGTCCCCGGCCACGCGACGGCGAGATCTGCAGCGCGTCGTGTGAGGCCGTCGAGGTCTCCGGACGGTGGCGGCGGATCCACGCCTCGAGGATGCGCCGCTCGAAGCCGCTCGTGGCGTCGAGCAGCAACACCACCCGCCGTCCGTTGGCGGACGGCCAGCCAGCTTCCCCGTCGATGGCTCGCTCGGGCACGGCGACCATCGTATCGCACCCGCGACACCGCGAGGGGGCGTCGCGTGGCGGCTCGGAACGGCGCCAGTATCGTGACGTCGAACCGAGCGGCGGATCGGTTCGACCGGGAGAGACCGGGACGGGGAGGTCGGCATGAGCGGAACGGCGATGCGCGGGATCGAGCGGGACTGGGCGCTCTGGAGAAACGAGGCGTGGATCCTCGTCGCGAGCGGGCTGCTCTGGCTCGGCTGGGGCCGCGGCGACGGCTGGATCCCCGCGGCGCTGGCAGCGGTGCCGGGGCTGCTGCTGGTGGCATCGGGTGTCTCGAACCTGCTGTGGCCGGGCGATCCCCGACAGCGGCACTTCGGCGCGCTCGGCGCCTTCGCCGGGATCGTCATCGGCGGGCTCTCGGGGCTGTGGCTCGGAGTCGCCGGCGGGCTCGCGATGATCGGAGCCTCGCTGGCGTCGGCCTGGGCGGTGGGGCATCTGGGATTGCGGCTCGTCGAGCGCTGGGAGGACGTGCCGGAGCCGGTGGCGTCCGTGCGCGCGGCGTTCGAGGTGGCGGTGGACTGCGCCGTGCTCGGACAGATGGCGCTCAGCGCTCCGGCGCGGGCGATGCGCGGCAACAACGAGCGCGTCGCCGGCGAAGTGCAGGCGGCGCTGGCGCTGTACGCCGAGCGCGGCTGGGTCGAGACGCCGTCCTCGTACCACCTGACGCCTCCGCCGCTCGAGAAGGCCGAGCTGCGTCCGCGGCGCACGCGCGGGCTCGACTTCGAGCACCTCACCTTCGAGAGTGGCTACGAACCGCACGACGGCGAGCCCGGCCGCGAGCGCTGGCTCTCCTACACGCCGTGTCAGACGGGACACGCATGGGTGTTGCGGCATCGAGATCCGTCTCTTCCGACCGGCGAGCCGCGAGCGTGGCTGGTCTGCATCCACGGCTACCAGATGGGAACGCCGCTCGTCGACTTCGGCGCGTTCCGACCCGCGTGGCTGTCTCGCCGCCTCGGACTCAACCTGGTGTTGCCGGTGCTGCCGATCCACGGCCCGCGCCGGATCCGCCGGGTCTCCGGCGACGGCTTCCTGTCCGGAGAGCTGCTCGACACCGTGCACGCTCTGGCCCAGGCCGCCTGGGATCTGCGCCGGATCGTGTCGTGGGTGCGGGCGCAGGGAGCGACGCAGATCGGCGTCTATGGGCTGTCGCTCGGGGGCTACAGCACGGCGCTGCTGGCATCGCTGGAGCCGGGCCTCGCGTGCGCGATCGCCGGCATTCCGGCCACCGATTTCGCGCGGCTGTCGTGGAAGCACGGCCCGCAGGACTCGTTGCGCCGGGCCGAGGAGGCCGGCATCGGCCTCGGCGAGACCGTGAATCTCACGAAGGTAGTCTCGCCGCTGGTGCTCGATCCCCAGCTCCCGAAGGAACGTCGCTACATCTTCGGGGGCACCGCCGACCAGTTGGTCCCGCCGGATCTCGTGCGGGATCTGTGGTGGCACTGGGAGAAGCCGGCGATGCACTGGTACCCGGGGGCCCACTGCACGTTCGGAAGCCACTCGGCGATCCGGGGCTTCGCGGAGCAAGCGTTGCGCGAGAGCGGCCTCACACGCTAGCGGTCGCGGACGTCGCTCTCTTCGGCGCGGCGCTCGTCGAACGCATCGATGTCCTCGTCGATCCGCTCGTCGAGCAGCGGTTCGACGCCGGGCTCCGGCTCGCCGGCGTTTTCGTGCCAGTCCTCGGCGCTCTCGAGCTCGAGCGCGAGCTGGTCGTCGTTCGCGATGCCGGCGGCGTGGATCCCGCTGTCTCCGCTGCCGGCAGGCGACGCAGCTTCGGCGAAGCTGCTCGGGAGCAGCCGACTGGCCTCCGGGCACAGCGTTCGAGCGCCGTCCGCGAGGTGTTCGTAGACGTTCCGGTACTGAAGCGTCAGATCGCGCAGCAGCTTCGAGGTGTCGCTGAAGTGATCGGAGACCTGGGCGCGATACTGGTTCATCTCTTCTTCGGCGAGCTGCAGCCGGTCCTCCAGATCGCGCGCGCGGTCGGCGGTCCGCCGCGCGGACGAGCGTCCGATCGCGAGGCCGATGAGGAACGTCGCCACGAGGGCGACGGCAGCGATCGCCAGCGTGACCGGATCGAGAGACGCGAGGGGGGACTGCAAGGCGCTGCCTCCTGACGGCGGGGAGAGCCCATCTTAGGGGATCTCCCCCGTCGGAACGAGTGCGTCTACCCTCCTCGGACCGACGAGGAGTCCCATGGCACGTCAAGGCGAGAGCCACGCCCGCTCGCTCGCGGATCCGCACGGATTCTGGGTCGAGGCCGCCGAGAGCGTCGAGTGGTTCCGCCGCTGGGATCGGGTGCGCGACGACGCGCATGCCCCGCTCGTGCGCTGGTTCGCCGGCGGGATCATCAATACCTGCCACAACGCGCTCGATCGTCACGTCGCCGCCGGCCGAGGCGCGCAGACCGCGCTCGTCTACGACCGCGCGATGACCGGCGCGGTCCGCGCCTTCAGCTACCGGCAGCTGCGCGACGAAGTCGCGCGCTTCGCCGGTGCGCTCGCCTGCGCGCGGCTCGGCGCCGTCCACTCCGTGGTGTTCGGCGGCTTCGCGGCACGCAAGCTGGCGACGCGCATCGACGACGCACGACCGGCAGGCCCAAGGGCGTCGTGCGAGACCACGGGGGGCACGCCGTCGCGCTGACCTGGAGCCTGCGTCACGTGTATGGCATGCAGCCCGGGGAAACCTTCTGGGCGGCCAGCGACATCGGCTGGGTGGTCGATCACTGGTGGCAGACGGAAACCGGCTGGCCGATCGCGGCGAACTGCCTGGGCTTCGAGCCGCAGCCGGTGCAGCCCGGCTCGCCGACGAAGCCGGTTCCCGGCTACGACGTGCGCATCCTCGACGACGACGACGGCGAGCTGCCGGCCGGCGCCAGCGGTCACATCGCGCTGCGCCTGCCGCTGCCGCCCGGCTGCCTGCCGACGCTGTGGAACGACGACGAGGGGTTCGTGCGCGCCTACCTCTCCCGCTTTCCCGGGCACTACGCCACCGGCGACGGCGGATCCTTCGACGCGGATGGCTACCTGTGGGTGATGGGCCGCACCGACGACGTCATCAACGTCGCCGGTCACCGTCTCTCGACCGGCGCGATCGAGGAAGTGCTGTCGAGACATCCGGACGTCGCGGAATGCGCCGTCATCGGCGTCGCGGACGCGTTGAAGGGACAGGTCCCGTTGGGACTGGTCGTGCCGAAGCGAGGTGCGTCCCTCGCCGCCGACGTGCTGACGGCGCAGCTGGTCGCGCGGGTGCGCAACGAGATCGGCCCCGCTGCGGCCTTCGAGCGCGCGCTGGTCGTCGAGCGTCTGCCGAAGACCCGCTCGGGGAAGATCCTGCGCGGCACGATGCGTCGCATGGCCGAGGCCGAGCCTTGGACAGCCCCGCCGACGGTGGACGATCCGGCCGCGCTGACCGAGGTGGCCGACGCGTTGTGCCAGGCGGGCTTCGGCGGCTCGGCGGGAACGGAGAGAGGGGCCGGGCGTCGGGAAGGCGATAGGGGCCCGGACGGCTGACGCTGGCACCGTCCTTGCTTCTCCAAAGAGCGAGGCTGGGGCGTGCCAGATCGAGACGGCGCGTGCTCGCTTCGCGGCGCGCCTTGTCACAGGGAGTGTGACGCGGCATCTCAGGCGAGGCCTCGCGCAGGCTTCGGAGGGAGGGCCGAGCGGTGCAGAATCGACCGCTGCCGCCGTCGCAGGACGGCGTCGACGAACCGTCTCGACGAGGCGCTACGTCCGCCGAAGCCGGGTCGGTCTGGACCGCGGATCGGCTCGACGTGCGTTTGCGCCAGGGCCGGATCGGCCCGCCGCAGGTCTACGGCCTCGCCGCAGCACTGCACGCCTTGCATGCCGAGCCGGGCCCGCCGTCCGCTGGCGGCGTAGCCGATCCGACAGCGCGCGTGCGCGAAGCGTGCGCCGCGCTCCGCACGCTCGCACCCGTGAACGCCTCTGTCGATGCTCGCGAGCGCGAGCTTCTCGCGAAGCTCGAGCGATGCGGGCCTGCGCTTCGCGCGCGTTCCGCACCGAACCGGGCGCGTCGCCTGCACGGGGGCCTGCGCGCCGATCGCATCCACATCGATCCTGCCGGCCGCACGCACATCGAGCCCGAGGTGGCGACGGGACCGCGCGCGGGCGACCCGGCGGAAGAGCTCGCGACGTTGTTGGTCCGACTCGCCGCCGACGACCAGCCGGAGTTCGCCCGGCGCCTGCTCGCGGCCTATGCGGAGCAGTCCGGCGACTTCGCGCTGTTCGCGGGCATCGACGTCCAGATCGGACTCGCGGCACTGGAGGCCGCGCGAGCGACGCTCGAGGCCGCGGCGGACGTCGGTCGCGCCGAGCGCCGCCGTGCGCGCACCGCCGCCGGACGTCTGCTCGCAGCGCCACGACGGCTCGCGCCTGTGCGCCGGCCGACGCCCCGCGCCGTCGTCTTCGCCGGCATGATGGCGAGCGGCAAGTCGACTCTGTCCGAACGTCTCTCGATGCGACTCGGTTTTCCTCGGATCTCCGGCGACGCCGTTCGGGGCCGGCTCGCGCAGCGCGCCACCCGCGCCGGCGCCACCCCGCTCGCCGGGTTCGCGGGCGAGGCGACCGACGAAGTCTACGCAGCAGTCTTGCGCGCGGCCGGGGCCGTGCTCGCCTCCGGTCGCACCGTGGTCATCGACGCGACGTTCCCGACGCGTGCGTTGCGTTCGGAGCTGCGCGCGCTCGTCCGCTCGCTCGGCGCCGAGCTTCGGTTCGTCGAGTGCCGCGTCGACGAAACCGTCGTGCGGCGTCGTCTCGAGGCGCGCGCCCGCGCGCAGCGTCGCGACGAGGGCGAATGGCTGGCGCTGCTCGACCCCTTCCTCGAGGCCTGGGAGCCGGTCGACGAGTTGCCGCGTGCGCAGCATCTGGTCGTCGACACGACGCGCGATCCGAGGGCGTGCCTCGAGGCGGTGGAGCGGTGGCTCGGTCTGGCGACCCAGGCGCCCCATCGGTCACAGCCGGCCCCTGTCTGGGCGCGGACCAGCGCATAGAAGCTGGACTGGGTCTCGATCTGGACACGACCCGGCAGACGCCTACCCTCCCGCGACCCCGAACGGCGCGCCGGCCGCGGGCGCGGATCCTACTCCCCGGCGCAGGAGGTCTCCCGATGACGATGGTCGGTCAACCCGCACCCGAATGGACGGCTACCGCCTACGCGAAGGGCGAGGAGAAGAAGGTCTCCAGCAAGGACTACAAGGGCAAGTGGTACGTGCTGTACTGGTACCCGCTCGACTTCACCTTCGTCTGCCCCACCGAGATCAAGGGCTTCCAGTCGCTGCTCGACGAGTTCGCAGATGACAAGATCTCGGTGATCGGCGTCTCGACGGATTCGTACTTCAGCCACAAGGCCTGGTTCGCGGATCGCAAGGTCTTCCCGCAGGAGATCACGCATCCGGTGATCGCCGATACCAACCACGCGGTGTCGCGGACCTTCGGCGTGCTGAAAGAGGATCAAGGCATCGCGTTCCGCGCCACCGTCGTCGTCGACGACAAGGGCATCGTGCGGTCCGTGATCGTCAACGACCTGTCGGCGGGCCGCAGCCCGGGCGAGACGCTGCGCACGGTGCAGGCGCTGCAGAGCGGTGGGTTGTGCGGCGCGGACTGGAAGAAGGGCGACTCGTTCGCGGCATGAGCGAGCGCCTGGAATCCATCGACGGCCAGACCTGGGAGGCGTTCGTCGCGGCGCCGGTGGCGGTGCTGATGCTCGGCAAGAGCGACTGCGAGGCCTGTCGCGCCTGGTCGACGGAGCTCTCGACGTGGCTCGGCGGCGACGAGACGTACCGCCACGTGCGCTTCGGCAAGCTGTTGCTCGACACCCCGGGGCTGATTTCGTTCAAGCGCGCCAATCCGTGGATCGCGGACGTCGACACGCTGCCGTTCAACCTGATCTACGTCGACGGGGAACGCGTGAAGCATTTCGCCGGGGGCGGGGTCGAGCGGCTGGTCTCGCGCCTCGAACGCGTGGCCGCCGGCAGGTAGCCGAGGAGCGCGAGCAGCACCTCCGCGCGAAGATCTTCCGCACGGGACGACGCCAGCCCGTGCGGCTGCCGAAGGAGGTGCGCTTCGAGGAGGACCCGGGCGAGGTCCGGGTTCGGCGCGAGGGCAGTCGGGTCATCCTCGAGCCCTTCGACGAGTGGCCGGAGGCCTTCCTCGCGGCGCTCGGGAGCTGCGTGGACTTCCCGGAGCCGTCGGCGCGGACCCCGCTCTGCGAGGTGCGGGCCCACTTCGGCCGCTCGTCGATGCGCCGACGTGCGTCGGCGATCGCCTCGGCGCCGTCTCGAAGCTCACCACACTCCTCGGCCGCTACGCCTTCCGCGATCTGGCTGCGAAGCACGTCGCGCTGGGAGGCGAAGAGCTCCTCGCGCTCATGGAGCAGGCGGAGTGCCTCGCAGACGACTTCATCGACCGACTGGAAGTGACCGGCCTCGAGTTGAGCTCGCACGAGTTCCTTCCCCTCATCGGGGAGCGACGACAGGTCCATGGAGGGCAGTATGTCAGCACGCGGTGGCAGCCCTCCTGGCATATGCCAACCCGCCGGGGGGTAGAGTCCATGGGGTGCCCACGGACACCCTCACTCCGGCTCCGTAGGGCTCGGAGAGGGATCCTCGGGCGATTCCGGAGGCGTTTCGGGCTCGCCGGATTGGCTTCGAACCTGGGGGTCGGGGGGTTCGAATCCCTCCCGGCCGAGCGCGGAAGCTACGCGTTCCCGCTCTCGCGCAGCCTCCGCTCGAACTCCTGGAATCGTTCCTCGCCGTGCGGTCGTTCGCCGCGCGCCCAACGTGCGATGCGCTTCAGATCGACCGGGTGGAGCGTCGCGACGCGAACCGCCTGCTCGAGGCACTGCGTGTCGGCGTCGTGGAAGTACCAGGCCAGCCGATCCATCACGCACTCGGTCGGAGCGAGCAGGCGCAGGGTCCCCGTCCGGGTCTGGCGTTCCGCGAAGTGGCGGATCGTCTCTTCCCCGATGGCGACGGGGCCGGGCGGGAACTCGACCCAGTACCGGCTTCGGGGATGCGTCCAGTGGCGCTGCCGCTTCTCGAAGCCGAGCGACGCCATGGCGCTGTCGACCTTTCGAGCGAGTCCGATGGGGATGAAGTCCAGGTCGTAGGAGACGTACTCGGCGTCGGAGTAGATCGAGACGACGGCGCCGCCGGAGAGCACGACCGAGATGCCGTGCGCCTCGAGGGTCGTACAGACGAGCGCGGCGAGCTCCTCCAGAGGGCTGTCCTCGTCGATCCGATGCTTTGCGCTCACAGCGGCTTGCCTGCACGGCGCGGCCGCCTGCGCTCGGTGAAGAAGCGTTTCCGCTCGGATTCGGGCAGCTGGTCGAGGGCCCTGCGAAGCAGCGCTCGCAGCTCCCGGCGGAACGGGTAGCGGGGGTTCCAGGTGTAGAGACGGGTTCGGCCTCGGAGGGAGCTCACCAGCGCACCGGCGCGCTCGAAGCGCTCGAGCTGCCGCTGGGCCATGTTCAGCGAGAGTTCGTCGAAGGTCCGGGCGATCGCCGTCGCATACCCTTCCTCGTACTGCTCGAGATAGAGGAGGACCTTCTCCGCGCTGGCGTTTCCGAAGATGCCTTCGAGCATGCTGGGGCCATCCGTCGGTTTCGGCGGAATATAACCCAAACAGTAGGTTTTATGACCTAGTTTTTGGGTCTTTAGCGGTTCCGGCCGAGAAACCCAGGGAAGGTCAGGGCGCCGGCGGGACGGCGGGGGACCGTGGTCCCGGCCGGGGAAGCCCTGGAAGGTCCTGGTAGACGAGGCCGGTGGTCGTGACCATCTCCCTCCGGGAGCGGCCGCCCGAGCGCTGCGACCTCCGGCACGCCGCGCCTCCCGTACGAGCCGGTGCGGGGAGAGGCGGCCGGTGTCGATGCCGGTAGCTCTGGGCCGTCATTCGGATGAGCGTGCCTGCAACGGACAGCGCCAAAGGAGGAGAGTCCCATGATCTACGTCGGCAACGCGGCTCCGCTCATGCACCGACTCCCTGCTCCGCGTCACGCTCGGAACCCCGGTTTCAACTCATCCGCTCGGACGCAGAGGTAGTTCTACGCTTCGGGGAAGAGTCCGCGAGCCGTCGACAGCGGAAGGAAACGGTGCAGGGGATCGTCGGTAAGCCCCAAGAACCCGTAGCGCTCGCAAAACCTCTTTGCGTCATCGTCGATCGCGTCCAGAACGATGGCGTGGGCAGCCACGTGCTCCGCTGCCTGGCAGACGCGACGAAGAGCATCCGAGATTAGGAGCTCTCCGAGCCCCTGGCGTTGGCGTCGCTCATCCACTGCCAGGCGACCGATCCATGCAGTAGGAACCTGCGCGGGAAGATCTCGGCGGCCCCCTGGAATCACACTCACATCGATCGAGCACATCGACACGGTGTAGTAGCCGGCAATGGCCTGCTTCCTCGCTGCATCGCGTGGCGGATCGGAATCGACAGCGACCCACGTCCGGCCTGTATCCGTCGCCGAGGCCTTACGCGCGATCTGCTTCAGGTAGTCGTCCAGCTCGGGTTTGCCGCAGGAGAACGACGCGCGGTCATGCGTCCGCTTGTCGAGGGGTTCGATGCGCCAAGCCACCTAGCGGACTTCGAGCCGGCCTTTGGCGAGAGCCTTCTGATACTTCTCGGCAGCCTTGCGTAGCTTGGGAGAAGGCGCGGGCGGGTTCGCAAGGGCCGCGAGGAACCGTTCGGACTCGTGTTCGCTCAGACGAATCACGTTTGCGCGCTCGATCACTTCCTGACAACGCTCGAGCGTCGCCGAGAGAATGAAGTCGGAGACGGACTGATGCCGCAGCGCGGCGGCTCGCGTGATGGTGGCCTTGGCTTCCCGATCGAGACGAACGTCGATCCGTTCCTCTTTGCGGGCGGGACGGCTCATGGCGGCTGGCTCCGTCTGGGTGTCGACGAAAATTAATTGACTGTACGGATATTGTCCACACAAACTGTACGGAGCTTCTCTGGAGATCGGCGGGCCTCGGGGCTGGACTCATTGCCATCCCCTTCGGGATTCGATTCGGTGTTCTGCACTTGGAGCGCGGGCTTCGTAGCGAGCGAGCGCTCGAGCTCGCGATCGCCGAGATGTACGTCCAGGGCGTCTCGACGCGTCGCGTGACGGAGATCACGCGCGAGCTGTGCGGGCTCGAGGTGACCAGCACCGACGTCTCGCGGGCCGCCGCCGAGCTCGATGCCCAGCTCTCGGCTTGGCGCGAGCGGCCGCTCGGGCGCTGCGCGTACGTGATCCTCGACGCGCGCTACGAGAAGGAAGGGAGGATAGCGTCATGACGTTATGACGTCTAAGCACCACTTTCTTCCCGCTGCCCAACGGACTCGTGCTCCAGCTGCCGGGACCCGGCCTCCGAGTCCACCCCAAGGCAACGGAGCTCCGCGCCCAGATGGAAACACGCGCGAGAGGCACGCCGAGCTGGGCCCCGAGGGTCCGAGCGTCCGCAGGGCGTTGCCACAACGGGTACGATCGAGGTCCGATCCATCGACGAGAGCGCGCAGGACTGGAGCTCCTCGCGCCGGCCCGTCAAGCGCGGCCGCCAGGGGCGCGCGCGTTCCAGCGCCTCTCCCGCCCGCTTCCGCGCGCGACGCCCGGCGCCTGCGCCAGCGTCCGGCGGCGGAGCCTTGCCGCGAGCGCGAGGAGTCCGATCGCGACACCTGACCCGTTGGCGGGCTCGGGCACCGTGAGCAGCGTGTCGCGCACCGCGAAGTACGCGGCTTTGGGCGCGAGAGCGTCGTCGAACAGGTGCGGACGGTTCGGCGCGAAGCCCTTCCAAAGCGCCGAACCGTCGAGCGGGGCGTCGCCGTCTTCGAGGCCCCAGGTCGTGACGCCGGTGCACGTCGCCACGGCGAGGCACGCGCGCATCACCGCGGCGTAGGCCTCGCCCTGGCCGGCGTCGGGATCCGGCGCTTCGTTGAACAGTCTGATGGGGATGTCGAGCTCGGTGATCTCGACGTCGAGGCCGAGATCGGCCACGCGCTGGAGGCGTGCGCGCAGGTCGGTCTCGTTCGGCGGGGCGACGAAGAAATGACCTTGGAATCCGATGCCGTGGATCGGCACGCCGTCGTTCAGGAGACCCTCTGCGAGGGCGAGCGTGGCCTCGAGCTTGGCGTCGGCGACCTCGAGGAGGACCTCGTTCAGGAAGAGCCGCGCCGCGGGATCCGCCGCATGGGCGGCCCGGAAGGCGCGGGCGATGTAGTCGCCGCCGAGGGCCTGCTGGAACGGGTTCTCGGGATCGAGCGCGTCGCCGAAGAGAGCGAAGGGCTCGTTCACCACGTCCCAGCTCTCGATGCGCCCAGCGTAGCGGCGCACCACCGTGGCGATGTGCGCATCGACGAGCTCTCCCGCGCGCGTCGCCGGATCCGGCGCTACGGCGAGCGCCGCGCTCCACCACTTGGGGGGGCCGCTCCCCCGGCCCCACAGCAGTGTGTGTCCCCGCACGCGCTGGCCGTGGGACTCCGCGAATCCGACGACTGCGTCGGCGGCGGCAAAGTCGTAAACGCCCTCCGCAGCCGAGAGCACGCCCCATTTCATCTGGTTCTCGGCCGTGAGCGAGTCGAACTCCTGCGCCGCGAGAGCGGCGCCGGGGCGGTCGCCCTCGATCACATTGCGATCGAGGGCGACACCGATGCGCACCCCGGCTCCTGCGGCGGCCTCGCGCAGGGTGCAATCGCCCGGGCCGGCGGCGCAGAGCGGCGTCGCGGCGGCGGCGGGGAGTGCGGCGGCGGCAGCGAGCGGGAGGGCAAGCAGCGTGGTGGGCAGGTGCATGATCCCAAGGCTACTGAATCGCCGGGAGATCAGCCTTGGCGGCCGGGCGCAGCTCGAGCGGCCTCGTCTCGTTCTGGCTCCAATCGTCGTTTCCGCCGGTCAGCGGGTCGCTGCCCTCCGTCTGGGATTCGATCGCGGGCGTCTACGCGACGTGCAGGCGGCCTGTCGAGTCAACGCAGCAGCAGCCGCAGCGCGGAGCCCGCCACGACGACGGCGAACACCCGCCGCACCCAGCCAGCGCCCTTCTCGATCGCGAGCTTCGCGCCGAAGGAGCCCCCGACGGCCGTTCCACGGGCAAGACGAACAAGCGGGCGATCGAGGACCGATAACGATCGACTTGCCTATCCGGCTGCCTCAGCCACGAGACGCGCGTGGGGGAAGGGCTCACCTTGGACCGCGCGCTGGAGCACGAAGCCGAAGAGTTCTCCTTCGCGCCAGCGGCGGTCGAAGCGGGGATGTCCCGCCGGCTGTTGATCTTCTCTTAGCGGCGGCTCCGGTGAGTGACGTTAGGCGACGCGCTCTGCAGTCGCCTGCTCGGTCGGCTCGAGAGCAGTGAGGACTCGGATCAGCTTCTG
>JBDIVR010000051.1:0-20072 GCA_039794265.1 Myxococcota bacterium | reverse complement strand
GAGACCGAGGCCTTCGCGCAGAGCGTGCGGATCAGTCAGCGAGTGCCTCGGAGGCGACCGAAGAAAGAGGGCAAGGAGGGAAAAGAGGCAAGAATCGACGGAAGGCAGTTGACACGGTCATAGGTAGGTGAACGTCAGGAGTCCCTGGTCCGGATCGACGTGCGTCCGCTTCTGCCCGCGGCGGTCGTAGACGATCGCGGTCACGTTGCCGCTCGCATCGATCACCTGCGTCAGCTGCCCGGCGGCGTCGTACCCGTACGCAGTCCGCGCACCGCCGAGTGCCTCCTCCACCTCGACGACGTCGCCGAAGCCATCGGTCCGACTCCGGGTCGCGTTGCCGTTCGGATCGGTCACGATCTCGAGGCCCGGCTCGCGATCGATCGTCGTCACCCGTCCGCTGCCGGGGCGCGTGATGCGCGTCACGCGACCCAGCGGGTCGTAGGTGAGGGTGGTCGGAGGCGCGTGCGGGCCATCGGGCGCGAAGTACGGCGCGACGATCGCGACGACGCGACCGGCGGCGTCGTACCCGCGAGCCTCGACGTTGACGACAGTCGTCTGCGGCCCGCTCATGCCGGCGTGTGTCTGCCTTCCGAGCCCGTCGAGCAGCACCCACGTCGCGCGCGACTGCCCCGCCCCGGCGACGCCGACTCGGTCGAAGCGCGTGATCTGCGCGCTCCCCGGCGTGTCGTTGTACTGCCAGATGCTCTGCGCCAGGTTGCCCGGGGCCTGCTCCAGCAGCACGCGCCCGAAGCCGTCGAAGCAGCGGGTTTCGCCGGTCTGCGGACTCTGCACGAGGTCGTTCGGACCGCGGACGACGTGCGCCAGGCCGGCACCGGCCGGATACGTGGCAGCGGTCGGCAGGCTCTGGCTGCCGATGCACGTCGACGGGGTCGTGTACTCGAAGACCTGGCGATGGCCGAGCGCATTCGTGATCGCGACCGGGAACGTGCGGAACGTCGTGTCGTAGTCGATCGTCGTGATGCCGGTCCCGAGGCGCTGTCCGGCGTTCCGGCGCGGATCGGTGACGCTGATGAGGTTGCCGTACGCGTCGTACCCGAACGTCGTCACCGGGTCCGCCTCGCCCGCGATAGCGAGCCGCTCGACGCGCATCGTCAAGTCGCCCTTGCTAGGCGCCGCCGCTCCGGTCTCGTCCAGGTCGTAGAAGAAATCCGTCGAGCGCAACAGCAAGGTTCCTGATGCGGCGTCCCGCTGCTGCGTATGGCTCACGCGATTCACGAGGTACGCCGTGAGGTTCGGCGTCGTGTACACGATGTCGGTCACCCGGGTTCCTGCGGTGAACGGGAGACTCCCGCAGTCCTCCGACACCTCCCCGTAGTCGATGCGAGCCGTGAGGTTTCCGAACGTCAGAGCGTTGCCATCCGAGGTTCCGCCGGTCCCGTCGTACTGGAAGCGCGTACAAGTCCGCCTCGGCGTCAGGCCGCCGTCGAACTCCAGCTGGTTCGCGGTCCGCAGCACGCTGACGAACGGCGGTGTCGTGTCCGTCGTGTAGGTCAACTCGCGGCCCCTCCACGGGAGACCCGCGGCATCGGTGACCATCACGTCCCGCACGAGGCCGAAGTTCGCCTCCCCCTGCAAGTAGTTCGTCGAAGTCGTGCGGATCGGCGGCCCGTCGCTGTCGTTCGCAAGCACGCCGCTCAGCGTCTGCGTGATCGTCGCGAAGCCCCGCAGCTCCCGCTGGGCGACGTCGAAGACGCCGCCTTCGTAGGTGAAGCGAGTCCGCCCGAGCGTCCCTCTCGCATCGTCGACGGTGATCGACGACACGACCTGCAAGGCGCCCTTCAGGCCCGGAATCGGCTCCGAGGCCTCGTACTCGATCGCCGTCACGCCCCCGAACGGGTTCTCGACCGTCTCGAGCAGATCCGGCGGCGACCCGCGGTTCAGGAACACCTGCGGCGGCGCGCCCTCCTGCATCCGGATGAGATCGACCATGCCGTCGGCATCGAGGTCCGCGAGCCGCACGCCACGGTCGCGGCCCTCGGCGTCGACGAACTCCAGGCCGGCGGGGACATTCCACGGCGAGGCCGTGCCCAGCTCCATCCACGCCCCACCGGGGTTCCCGGTGTTGAGCCAGACGTTCCGCGTCGTCGGCGTCGCCTCGACGAGATCGGGACGGCCGTCGCCGTTGACGTCGATGCTGCGAACTCCTTGGTCACGTGCGGCACCTCCTGCATCCACGTCTTCGAAGTCGATTGGGCTGAGCCATCCAGTTTCGCCTGCCAGATAGTCGAACCCACCGTTCAAGTACACGGAGCGTTGAAGACTGCCGCTGGCGTCGCCACACACCGATGCGCTACGGCAGCGAAACGCAGACAGCACATCGTCGAGCCCATCCGCGTTCATGTCGACGAGCCTCGACCCATGCGTGACGCCGCCGATCCCGTCGGGAATCGCACCGAGCACCATGGCAACAAGAACGCTTCTCGAAATACACTCGTCGGAGCTGTCATTGCATATGCTGTAGCGCCCCGCGGCTTGCGGGACAGAGAAGAAACCACTGCCCTGGTTCATCGAAAAGGATCGGAAGGATCTGTGAGTCACGCTTTCGAAGGGATTCCGAAGCGATGCGCGCGCGACGAGGTCTGGCTGCCCGTCTCCGTTGAGCTCGGCGAATGCAGCAGAGCTAGCGTGCCCAAGTAGGACTACTTGGAGCGGCGGACATGGCCCGACCTCGCCATGAGGATTGAAGCAAAACACACCTCCTCCAGTCTCGCCTCGAATCCAGCGAGCTAGGCTCACCGATGGAAACCCACTCTCGGGAAAGAATGATGCAGTACCGCTCGGAGGGGCAGGAATCGTTTCCGACTCGTCCTGTCTCTGCGACCACCCGGCCGATGTGTTGAGATGAGTTCTGAACTTCGCGATGAGATCGGACTGTGGCGACCGGAACATCCCAGCGGTGGCGACTAGATCTGCCCTGCCATCACGATCCAGATCGATCATCGCGTTCCCCGTCGAGACGCCCCCTCCGACTATTGTATGACCTTGACACGCTCCGGCGTCGTTTCGGAACACGAACGTCTCTTCGTCGCCGTCGCCATCGAGCGGGAGAGCGAACGGCAGCCGCGACGAAGCAAAGCCCTGACCCATGAGGTTCGCGTAGAGGCCGCTGAGCGCATCATTCGCCGGCACATTGCATTGCCGTACCGCCCGAAGAAGATCCGGATACCCATCCCCATCGACGTCCCCGATCCGTGTACCGCCGTCGCGGAAGGTGGAGGTGGCGAAGGAGACGCCCGCCGGGAAGGTCCACGAGGTCGCCTCTTCCCAGCCTTCGGATCCCGCGTTCGAACGGTACGTGAACCGGGTCACGCGGGGAGCGCTCCCGCTCCCCGGGAGGCCCTCGTCGCGAATCTCTGCCAAGAGCGAGCGCGTGGAGTCGGTGCTCTGGTCGTAGACGAGCTGGTATCGCCGGATGACGGTGGCTCCGACGCTGACGTCGATCCGGGCGAGGCGCTTGCGCAGGCGCTGCTCGAGCCCGGCGGAGTAGCGGAGCGAGACGTCCGGACGGTTTTCGTAGACGAACGCGACGGTGCGGACGGGGCCGACGAACGCGAACGCGCCCCCGGCTCCGCGGTGCTTCGTGTACTCGATGCGGAGCGGATGGCGGAGGCCCGGATCGCTTCCCGCCGTGTCGTCGTAGACGATCGAGTACGCGTTCCCGTGCGTGTCCTCGCGCTCGGCGAGCTGCCACGCGAAGATCGCGTTCGCCGCATTCGGGTTCCGCAGCCGGGAGTTGTCGATGGTGCCGTAGCGGGAGACGGTGCCGTCCTTCGTGCGGACCTCCCAGCTCTCGCCGACGCGCTGGATGCGCAGGAAGCTCTCGCGGCGCGTGTGATAGAAGCCGTCGCCGCCGAGCAAGAGCTCCTCGCCGTCGAGCGTGAAGACGTCGACGCCGTCGTCGTAGGAGGGAACGCCGTTCTTCAGCGAGCGCTCGATGGCGCCGAGCCCGAGGCTCCAGCCATACCCCGCCACCGAGTCCGCGCGCCGCGAGCTCCGGTACGAGAGCGCCACGCTCGGCTGCATGCCGCCGGTGCCGCGGGGGATCTCGATCGGGAACTGGAACGAGAACGAGCCGTCGGAGGCGACGTCGGGCGGGGCCGCGATTCCTGCAGCCGGATCGGTGAGGCCCATGCCGCCCCGGCTGACGGCCAGCGTGGAGCCATCGGTCAGCGCGGCCTCGGCGGCCGGGAGCGGGATCGCGAGCTGCAGAGCGAGGGTGAGCACCAAAGCGCGGCGTGCCATCGAAGGCTCCTTCGTGCGACGACTGCGGATCGGGCGCACGGACCGCGCTCGCGGCGAAGGGGCGGCGTGTGCATCCGCCTCCACCCGGGAGGCGGGCGCGTGCCGTCCTCCGCCGTGCCTCCCTTCGAGAGCAAGAGCGGTGCCAGCGCGAGCGGGCGTCCAGACTACACTGATCGGAGTATGTCGGGACGCGTCGATCGAGCGCTGGCTTTGCCGTCCGGCTTCGCGGTGCCAGCGCGGGGAAGTGCGGCATCCCGAAAGGGAATCCGTCGCTCTCGAACCGGGGCTCCCCGTCCCCGGGCGGCCGATTCGCCCGGCTCGGAGAGCGACCGTCAAGACAGAGGACCGACCGAACGGTCCGCCGATTTCGGCCAAATCGGTTGGCCGAAATCGGCCAAGCTTCGCCGGCGCTGGCCAAGTCCGGTCGGACAGACAGTCGGACAGACGGGGCACCGCGCGGACGAATCTCGCTTGACAGGCGGAGGGGTTTCGGAGTCGAATGCGGCTCCGATGGGGACGAGCCGGGTATTGCTGGTCGGGGTGGGGGCTGTGCTGCGCGAGGCCTTCGAAGCCGTGTGCGCGCTGCGCGCTGCCCGGTGCGTCAGCGTCGAGGGCCGCGAGGTCCCGAGCACACCGACGGAGCCGTTCTGCTTGTGCGTGGCCCGCGCCGCGAGCGACCCGAAGGCCACGGCCGCCTTCCGCGAAATGCACAAGGTGCTCGCGCCGACGCCGATCGTGCTTCTCGCCGAGAGCCTCTCGATCGATCGCGTGGTGGAGATCCTGCGCGCCGGAGCCGCGGACCTCATCGACGTTTCGGCGCCACCGGCCGAGCTGGCTGTTCGCGCGCTCCGCTCTCTCGCGCCGCCCGCGTCCGCGGCCGGCGCGCACGGCCTCGTTGGCGAGAGCCCGCGCTTCGCCGCCGTCGTGGAGTCGGCGAGACGCGTGGCCCGGCATCGCTCGACCGTGCTCATCACGGGCGAGACGGGGACCGGCAAGGGAGTGCTCGCGCGCACCATCCACCGCCTCTCGGACGCAGCGGATCGCCCGTTCGTCCACGTGGACTGCGCGGCGCTCGCGCCGTCGCTGCTCGAGAGTGAACTCTTCGGGCATCAACGCGGTGCGTTCACCGGCGCTGCGGAGACGAGGCTCGGGAGATTCGAGCTCGCCGCGGACGGAACGATCTTCCTCGACGAGATCGCCGAACTCCCGGCGCCGCTCCAGGCGAAGCTGCTGCGCGTTCTCGAAGACCGCGCCTTCGAGCGCATCGGGTCCGCGCGGCCGCGCCCCGTGCGCGCACGGGTCATCGCAGCGACCAACCGAGAGCTGTGGCGCGAAGTCGAAGCGGGCCGCTTTCGCAGCGACTTGTTCTTTCGCATCGACGTCTGCCGCCTCGAGCTTCCCGCGCTGCGCGATCGCCTCGAGGATCTTCCGGGACTGGTCCGCGCGGGCCTCGTGCGTATCGCCGAAAGGCTCGGCTTGCCCGTCCCGGTTGCGAGTGAGGCCTTCGTCGACCGTCTTCTCGAGCACGCCTGGCCGGGCAACGTGCGCGAGCTGATGAACTGGCTCGAGCGCGCCGTCGTCGCGAGCGACGGCGCCGTCCTGAGCCCCGAGCTGCTGCGGGATCTCGGGGCGCGTCGGCCGCCGCGCTGCATTTGCGGGGGGGGGGGGGAATCGAGAACGCACTGCTCGCGGCAGGTGGCAATCTCTCGCGGGCCGCGCGAAGGCTGGGTCTGCCGCGCAGCACCCTCCGCTACCGCGTGCGCCGGCTCGGCCTCGAGCGGCTCCTCGCCGGCGATTGAAAGGTCACGCGTCAAGAAAGGGGCCGGGTTCGTTCGTCAACTTTTCCCCCAGATGGGGGAAAAGTTGACGAACGAACCCGGCCCCTTTCTTGACGGCTGGCGACTTCAGCGCGCGATTCGGCGACTCGTCGACCCGGTCAGCGCTCCGCGTCCTCGTCGCCGACGCGTCCGTGCGGATGGCGGTGATGCAGGTCCGGCCAATGCGGGTGGGCATGCACGATCGGCTCGTGGCGGTGCCAGTGAGTGTGCGCGGGCCGTGTCGGCTGCTCCTCGTGCGCATGGGCATGGTGCCCATCGTCGTGCCGATGCGCGTGCACGTGCTCGAGGGCCGCATGGCGGTGCTCGTGCTCGTGGCGCGCCCGCAGCATCAGCAGGACGGATCCCGCGAGCAACGCGGCGCCGGCGGCGCGCGCCGCGCCGATCGGCTCCCCGAGTGCGACGAAGGCGAGCCCCGCACCGAAGAACGGAGCCGTCGCGAACGCTCCCTGCGCGCGCGTAGCCCCCATCTGTTGCGCCGCGGAGACGTAGAGCGTCACGCTCGCCCCGTAGGCGAGGGCGCCCACCGCCAGCGCCATGCCGACGGCAGACGGCCCCACTGCGAGCGGCGAGATCGCGAGCGCGAGCGACAAGTTCGTGGTTCCGGCGAACGCCCCCTTCCAGAAGGTGGCGCGCGCCGGCGTGATCCCTTCGATCCGCGCCGTCAGGTGATTGTCGATCGCCCAGCATCCGCAGGCGGCCGCGACGAGACCGGCGGCCGGCGCTCCCGAGCCCCCCTCGCCCCAGGCGACGGCAACCCCCGCGCCCAGCACCCCGGCCGTCCCGATCCAGCCGAGACGGCCGAGCGGCTCGCGAAACCACCAGGCTCCCAGCGCGGCCGTGAACGCCATCTCGAGGTTCAGCCACAGCGCCACCGAGCCCGCGGACGCGAGGCGCAAGCCCTCGAGCAGCAGCACCGGCCCCGCGATCCCGCCGAGCCCCACGGCGCCCGCGAGGCGCAGCCGGTCGGCGCGACTGCGCCGCCCCGCGCCGTGGGCGCGGCGCCGCAGCAGAGAGGGCGCCGTCGCGCAGGCGGCTCCCAGATAGAGGAGGCCCGCAAGCGCCTGCGCCGAGAACTCGCCGAGCAGGAGCTTGCTGGCGGGCGTCGCGGCGCCGAACAGCGCGGCTGCCGCCAGGGCCTTGAGGAGTGCAGACACGAAACGACTCCGGGAAGGACCCGAGCAGGATCGCACGAGATCGCGTTCGCTGCGCCGTGCGAGGGCGGCTCGCTCGAGGCGCCGCCGCGCGCAGACACGCGAGTTCGCGCTTCCCGAGGGCCGTCGACGCCACGGCGCCCTTCTCGCCAGCGCGGATGCGCGCGGCGAATCCCGGGTCGCATTGCATGCGGAACAACGCGCGCTGGAGACGTCGATGGTCCATCAGAATGGCGTGCGGACCCGGTCGGCCAGGCTCGCAACACGCCGTGGCCTCGATCGCGCGGGCCGAGGTGCCACGATCCGGCGTCTCCCCACAGCCACCTCGCGCCGATCGATCGCGCCTGCTCGACGGTTGCGTCGACCCACTCGGGCGTCAGATCCTCCGCCTCCTCGAGCTCGAGGTCCAGGAAGTGATCGGTCGCCGGCCAAGCGGCATCGGCTCAGGCCCGCGCAGGGGCCGCCGGCTCCGAACTCGGTGGAGACACCGATGCCGAGCCAGGGCAGCGTGGCGACCCGGGCGGCGAACGGCTGGTGCGGATCGAAGCGCATCGGAACACCCGGATCCGGCGAGCAAGCCACGACGGACCGACGCGACCTCTTCCCCGGCTGTCAGCTCGCGGTGGGGAAGCAGGACAGCATCGAAGCGGCCTCCCCGGCCTTGACCGCCTGATACTTGCGCCAGAACTCCCGGTCGACAACCTGGAGATGGGCGGAGGTCTTCGTCTTCCGGTAGCGCGACAGGTGCCCCGGCCCGCCGTTGTACGCGGCATACGCGGCGCGCGCGAGATTGTCGATCCCGCCGGGCTCGAGATGCTCGCCGCTGCGGAGCGCGAAGTCGCGCAAGTAGTGGTGCAGGATCTCGGCCCCCGCGCGCCCGTTGTAACCGATGTCGCCCTCGAGCCCGGCCGGGTCGTAGATCCCGCGCCAGACCTTGCCATTGATCTGCATCAAGCCGACGGACCCCGCAGGCCCGACCAGCGGCTGGACTCCGTCCTCGCGCCGGACGAACTGGCGCCAGCAGCTCTCCTGCCAGGCGGTCGCAATCAAGAGATCCGGGTAGACCTCGGCCGCGGCGACGTCGCCATTCCGGATGTCCTCCCCGACGGCTTCCTCGGCCGTGAGCCGGAGCATGTCGTGGACCAGCGGCACGTACTCCCGGACTTCCTGCCGCTTGCCGGGAATCCAGGTATTGAGCCTCGCCACGAGAGCAGGCCGCTCCGCCGGAGGCTCGGAAGCCCAGGCCACCGGGAGCAGCCAGTCGACCAGCTTCGACAGCGGATCGGCGAGACCTCCGCCGCCAGCGCCTGGAACTCGTTCGCTGGGTCCCAGCAGGGGACTTGTCGCCGGCGGCTCGAGCGGTTCGCCGAAGCCGAAGATCCGACGCAGCTCGGGATCCACTTCCCGGTCGTAGCGGAGCGGATCCGGCTCGTCGTCGCCCAGCAGGATCTGGGCGAGCTTGCGCAGGCTCTCCGGCGAGCCGGCCAGCTCGCGCGCAACGCCGAGGCGCTCCGCCGCGCGCATCAGCTCGCCCACCTCCACGAACTTGCGATAGCGGCTCGCCGCCGACGGCGGCAGGTCCTCCGCGATCCGGCGCAGGAGCGGAGAGAGCTGCTCCCAGGACGTCTCGAACATCGCTCTCATCAGCTCCGGCGCGTCGACCGTGACGTCGGTCAGCATCGATACGACCAGGTGTCGCTCCTCGAGCAGGACGGCGAGCAGGTCGTCGCGCAAGGAGCCGGGCGGCGCGTCCCTTCCCGCTCGCTTGATCACGACCGTCAGGAACGCATCCCAGTTCTGTCCGACCTCCTCGCGACTCGGCGGCGGCGCCTGCTCCCGCTCGTCCGATCCGCTGCGGTTGCTCACGGCCTTCTTCACGAGGTCGGACAGATCCGCGGCAGCGACCGGCCGCGGGGCCCCGACGGCCGCGAGCGCGGCGAGCGCGACCCAGCAGACGGCCCGTCGACCGCGGCCCACCCGGTACGGCTCGCGCCAGCGCGAAGCGGTCGTCATCGAGCGCCCCTCCCCTCGCGAACCCTCGCAGTTCGGCGACGCGGGATGCTAGCGGATCGGGCGGATCGCCCGGAACGTATAGTCGAGCGCTTGTCCCCTAGGGGAGCGCCGACGCGAGGAGCGGAGATGCCGGCCCTTCGTGCAGGACCCAGAGTTGATGGATGGCGCGCGTCGCTCCGACATGGAGCAGCCGCCGGTTGTGCGACGAGTCCGGAAGGCTCGCTGCGGAGACGCCGACGAGCACCACGTAGTCGAACTCGAGCCCCTTGGCTTGTTCGATCTCCGCGATCTCGACGCCGGGGGAGAACGAGAAACGGCCGGATCCCACGCGGCGCAGACGAGGCACTTCGAAGGCTTCGAGGCCCTCTGCGTAGACCGCCGCCTGCTGCGCGTCGGGCGCGAGCACCGCCACCGATGCCAGCGGCTCGTCGAGGACCAGCTGGCGCAGGGCATCGGCCAGAAACGTCACACACGCGCCGGCGTCGCTGAATCCGAACACCTCGACGGGGGGACCGGAGCGGGTCGCCGTCGCTGCGGCGTCCTCCTCCCAGAGGGGCCCGAGAACGGCGCAGCTGAACGCCATGATCTCGCTGGTCGATCGGTAGCTCGTCCGGAGCGTTTCGACATCGGCCGAAGGAAGATCGAGGTCACGCGCGAGCTGCTCCCAGGAGCTCGTTGCGAACGGATTGGCGATCCGCTGCTGCGCGTCGCCGGCCAGCGTGAGGCTCGGCGGGGTTCCGAGACATCCCGCCACCACGCGCAGCTCCACCGGCGACCAATCCTGCGCCTCGTCGATCGCCACGTGCCGGTAGCGCAGCGGCTCCCGGTTCGAACGCGACGCCGGATCCGGAAGCGGGCCGACGCGCAACTGCCAGGCGCGCAAGAGCAGGGCGTCGTCCTCGAGATCGAGCTCGGCCTCGTCGTCTGCGTCGCCTGCCAGGAACCGGAAGAGTTCCTCCTGGCGCGCCTTGCACCAATCGACGGCCGAGGTCAGCTCCTCCGGGGCGATCCCCGGGACCAGCATCTGGCTGAGCAGCGCACGATCCGCGAGGACGCTCGCCCAGTCATCGAGCGCCTGGGCCGGCGTGGGGGGGCCGGGCACGCGAGCGACGTGGGCCTCGAGGGCGCGGCCGATGGTCGGATGCAGCTTCACCCGGCGCACGGCACTCGGCGTGTCGATCCGGTGTACGTTCGGCAGCCGGGGAAAGAGCCGGCGACGATGCGCGGCGGCCCACTCCGGAAACGTATCGACCCGCACGCGTCCGACGCCGAGGCTCGGCAGCAGGGTGCCGACGTAGTCGCAGAGCGCCGGCGAAAGGGTCAGGAACACGGCCTCGGACGAATCGACCCGAGGGTCGTCGTAGGCGAGATACGCAATCCGGTGCAACGCAACGGTCGTCTTTCCGGAGCCTGCGCTGCCGCGCACGATCAGACAACCGGGACGCGGGCGCGTGATCAGGTCGAACTGCGCGGGATCGAGCAGTGCGGCGATCTCGGGCAGCCGCCGATCGGCTCGCTGCTCCGCAGCTCCGGGTGCACTGCCGAGCCGGCGCGTGCTCTCCGCGCCTCGGCGATGCGCGCGCAGCGCCGTCCCCGCCCCGCCCGAGAGGCGAGGCTGCGGGTCCGCGAGCCGCGTCCAGTCTTCTTCGCCCGCACGGCGGTCGATCGGGGCGCGCCGGCAGACCCAGCTTCCCTCGGGCGCGTCGATCCGCTCGAGCGCACCGCCCCGGATCGCCACCGTCCGCCTCGCGATCAGGTCGCCGGTCACGAGCCGGCCGGCCAACTCCTCCTCGTACGGCTCGCCCTGGCGATAGCGGTAGAAGACGCGGGAGATCGGCGCGTTGCGCCAATCGACGATGCGGACGCCGCGCCGGACACAGGTGGCGCGACCGAGGCAGACATCGCGCTCCGTGCCCCCCTCGCGCAGCCGCATGTGGGCGAAGTACGGGGACGAGCGGTCGACGATCGGCGCCGCGCGCGACGCACGCAGCTGACGGAGCAGCGCGCTGCCGCGATCCCACTGTTCGAGGAGCGCCTGACGGTCCTTCTGTTCCTCGCCGGAGAGCAGCAGCGACCGGACCCGCTCGAGCTCCCGAACGAGCGACGCCTCGGCCGTATCGTCCCGATCCGGCTCCTCCGCGAGGGCGAGCAATACGTCCTCGAGCAGGCACAGCTCCTGCGTCACCACCGAATCCGGCACGGGGGGGGTCTCCACGAAGCGGATCCGGTTTTGTACTCGAGGATCGCGCGTCCGCCAAGACCGGCGCGCCGCTGCGCAGCACGCCGGGCATCCAGAGCTGCCGGCGGGAGGCGACAGCGGTCGCCCACCGCGTTGACTCCGCCTGGCCGCGGGGCGATCGTGCCGCCGTGTCGACCCCGAAGCGCTACATCACGCCCGCCGGCTACGAGCGGCTGCGCGCGGAGCTCGCGAGGCTGTGGCGCACGGAACGTCCGCAGGTGACGCGTGAAGTCGCGGCGGCCGCCGCGCAGGGAGATCGCTCGGAGAACGCGGAGTACATCTACGGGAAGAAGCGGCTGCGGGAGATCGATCGAAGGATCGAGTTCCTCGCCAAGCGCCTCGATGTGCTCACGGTCGTCCCGGCCCGCTCGGAACCCGCCGATCGCGTCTACTTCGGCGCCTTCGTGGACCTCGAAGACGAAGACGGATCCGTCTCGCAATTCCAACTCGTCGGACCCGACGAGTTCGACGCTGCTCGAGGTCGGATCAGCATGGATTCTCCGCTCGGTCGAGCGCTGCTGCGGCGCGCCGCTGGCGAGTCGTTCACGTTCCAGCGCCCCAAAGGTCCCGTCACCTACACCGTCCTCGCGATCCGCTACGAAGGGGAACGCGGCTCCAACTGAACGAAGGACCGCTCCGAGTCCACTTTTCTCGTTGTACTCCGAGTGCCGATGCTGCCATGATGCGCCCGCAATTTTCATTCGGGGGCCGGATGCGCGCGCACGACGGGGAAGCTCCGCGATCGATCGCCCACGGGAGGGCCTCGCTCCTCGCGATGGCGCTGCTGTGCTGTCTGCCCGCCTCTGCCCGGGCCTTCGATTTCTTCGATGGCCGACTCCAGGTGCACGGCTTCTTCGAACAACAAGTCCGGGCGGTCGGCCGCAATCTCGATCCTGGCGATGGCATCGTCCTGGCCCAGTGGTACCACGTGCTGAATCTCGAGATCGAGGCCAATCTGGCGCCGGATGGCATCGGACCCCTCGAGATCGTCGAGTTCTTCGCCCGTGTCGAAGGTCGCTACGACTGTGTGTGGACCCACGCCTGTCAACTGGCGTCCGGTGTCGAGACCTTCGGGAACGAAGCACGCTGGTTCCCCCGCCGTCTCGTCGACGGGCGCGGCACCGGCTTGACCGGAGCGCTCGTCAACGGAGATCGCCGCCGGTTCGCGTCTCTCGACCGGGAGAACTTCTCGCTCACCAACCGGAACGACCCGCAAACGAACCTTCGCCGACCCCTCCGCCTGTCGTCGGTCCCCGGGCTGGTCAGCCTCTTCGGAAACAGCGACGGCCCGAACAACGTCTTCGAACCGCTGCTCGGCGACGTCGGGGACGATCCGGCGCCGTTCCATCTCGCGCGCATCCTGAACGACTGCAAGTTCGGCGTACAGCAGCTGAAGGGCGCGGAGGGGGGCGAGCTGACCCGCGTCCTCGGGCCCTGGAATCCGAGCTGCAAGATCGAGCCGGTAGGCGCCCTGCGCCGGAATCCGAATCCATGGAGCTTTCGCGACTTCAACCCGATCCTCGCTGGTGTCGACCGCATCCCGGGGACTGCCGACGACCCGAACAACCCGAACGTCCTCGCACCCTTCGACGCGGTGGTGCCGCGGGGGCGCGGCGCCCTGCCGTTCCGTCCGGCGCCGCTCTTCGGCGTCGACGAGAACGCTCCTCGCGGCGAGGCGCAGGGGTTGTTCTACCCGAGTGCCGGCCTGCGCAGGGCCCTCGACCGCGACCTCGATTCGATCGAGCAGAACTTCAGCCAGACGGAGTTGGCCTTCAATCGCGGAGCCAGCCAGAGCGACGAGAGGGAGCTGAAGGAGGCCTACCTCGATGTCGAGGCCGCGGGAGGCAGACTCTGGTTGCGGCTCGGCAAGCAGACGATCGTCTGGGGGAAGACGGAGCTGTTCCGGAATACCGATCAGTTCAATCCGCAGGATCTCGCGCTCTCTTCGCTCCCTTCCCTGGAGGAGTCGAGGATCGCCTTGTGGGCCGCGCGAGGGAGCTGGTCGTTCTACAACATCGGAAAACTCGAAGACGTCCGTCTCGAGCTGGCAGCCAACCTCGACAACTTCGAGGGCGCCGATCTGGGACGTTGCGGCGAGCCGTTTGCGTTCGACCTGGTCTGCAATCTCACGTTCGGATACTTCGCCCACGGGCTGTTCGGCGCCGGCCTGGCCGGCGTCGACAAGCCCCCGACGGCGTTCGACGATCTCTCGGGCATCGAGTTCGGTGCTCGGGTCGAGTTCCGCTATCGGCGCTTCAGCTTCCAGATCTCCAACTTCTACGGCTTCGACGACTTTCCGACGCCGGAACGGATCTCGACGTTCGAGCGCAATGTCGATCCTTTTACCGGCATGCCGCGCCGTGCGGACGCCCGGGGACCCTGCACCACGGGGGACTCCCGCGTCGAGGGCGCGTGCCTCGGCCGCGGAGACGGAACGGTCCTGCTCGATACCGACGGCAACCCGCTGCGCGCCCGGGACTGGGATCGCGACGGGATTCCTGACGACGTCAATGGGGATGGCGTTCCGGACATCCTTACGCGGTTCGGCAGCAACGCGGCACTGACGCAGTTCTACAAGGCCAGCGAACTCATCCCGACGCCGGAGTTCCTGCAAGATGTGATCGCGAATCATCCGTCCAACCAGACGCTGTTCGCATTCTCGAACGCCCTCACCGCGGGTGCAGCAGGCGTCAATACGGACGCGGCCCTGGCCGGCTTCGGCTCCTTCAACGGCAAGGAGGGCCTGGCACCGACGATCAGTACGGTCGCCGAAGGCGCCTCTGCGCTGCTCGGGGGCAGCCAGAACGCCTTCGCGGCGGCGGCATCCACGGGCTTCGTCCCGAACTCACCCGCCCTGGCGGCGAGCCTGGTCTCGATCCATCAGCAGCCAGGCGACGCCGTGGGACCGTTCAGCGACGGCGGTGCCGGGCTGTTCGCCTTGCTGAACGAGGGCCTCGGCCAGCGCCTGACGCCGCAGCAGGAGGCGCTCCTCGGCTGCGGCCCGTTCTGGTATACGGACTGCGATGACGACGGCGTCGACTTCCTCAACGCCGAAGCGTCGGTCTTGATCCAGTCCTGGCCCGGCTTCGACGGCACGTCCGGAAGCGTCTTCGACTGGCGCACCGACGTCGGCCTGCAACCCGGCACGCTCGACTTTGCGATCCAGGTCGGCTCGGGGCCGGTGGCGACACGCTTCGTCGACGGTCGCCTGGTGCGGCTACCCGGATCGCGGGGCGTCGTCGACGAGCTGGGGAATCCGGACCCGACCTTCGATCCCGCCATCGACGGTTGCACGCAGCCGGGAAGCTCCCCGCTGTGCGCGGGCGCCAACGTGGCCCATCCCTTCACCGGCGCCTTCTTCCGGACGGAGCTCGGCGCCGTCTCGTGGAACCTGCTGATGACCGTCGCGTCGCGCAGCGACCCGCGCGACCCGGACCTCCCCACGCTGGTCGAGTTCGACGTCGGGGATCCCAACGGGCTGGGAATCATCACGACGGGGCCGAACGCGGGCCAGATCCGGCCGGGCGTCGATGCAGCGAGAGTCGACGGGGTCACGCCGGTGGCTTGCGGCATCCTCAGCCCGCAGCTCTGCCAGACGGTTCAGGGATTCCTCGCTGGCGCAGGGGCGTCGCGAAAATCGGTTCTTGCCGGTGGCAACGGGATCTACGGCCGGCGCGATTTCGCCTGGCACTCGAGCGGCGAGCTGCTGCTGACCTTCGAGAAGCGCAACATCCTCGGCTTCGCCTTCGACGTCGCGGAGGACCGCACCAAGACCAACTGGGGCGTCGAGCTGACCTGGGTCGAAGGACAGCCGTTCCTCGACAGCGATGATCCGGATGGCGTGACGCGATCCGACACCTTCAATCTCACGGTGTCGGTGGATCGACCGACGTTCATCAACTTCCTGAATCCCAACCGCACGATCCTGTTCAACTCGCAGTGGTTCTTCCAGTACATCGAGGGCCACGAGGACGGGTTCACCGCGAACGGACCGCTGACGACGCTGGCGACGTTGACGGCTCTCACCGGCTACCACCAGGACCGCCTGCTGGTCGCCTTCACCACGGTGTACGACTTCCGATCGCGTTCGGGCGGTTTCCTGCCGCAGGTCTCCTATCGCTTCAGCGAGAATTTCTCGGCGACCGTCGGCTCGAACCTGTTCTTCGGACGGGTCGAGCTGAACGACGCGCCGATCTCCGAGCTCCGCGCCGGCCTCAACCGGACCGGCGCTCTAGCCGACAAGGATCCGGTCGAGAACGGCCTGTCGGCGCTGCGCGAGAGGGACGAGCTCTTCCTGACCGTCCGCTACACGTTCTGAAGGCGCTCCCTACGGCAGCGCCGGCTTCGCCACGAAGCGTTCGTCGATGCGGCCGGTGAGGCTGCCGAGGAACGTGACGATCGACTGCACGTCGTCGTCCGAGAGCTTCCGGCCGAGCTGGTGCCACGCCATCCGATCGACGGCTTCGGAGAGCGTCTCGATGCTGCCGTCGTGGAAGTACGGCGCGGTCTTTTCGATATTGCGCAGCGACGGCACCTTGAATACGTACCTGTCCGTCTCGTTCCGAGTGACTTCGTAGCGGCCGAGGTCCTCGGTCTCGTACGGGTGCACCAGCCCGAGCTTCTGGTACATCAGGCCGCCGACCGGCGCGCCCATGTGACAGGTGGTGCAGCCGGTGTCCAGGAACTTCTCGAGGCCGGCGACCTCGGCATCCGTCAGCGCGTCGAGCTGGCCGCCGAGAAAATCGTCGAAGCGCGACGGGGTCATCAGCTTGCGCTCGAAGGCGCCGATCGCCTTGGCGACGTTGTCGTAGTCGATCGGATCCTCGTCGTCCGGAAAGGCGGCGCGGAACAGCGGCTGGTAGCCGTCGATCTGTTTCAAGACGCGAACGACGTAGTCCGCGTCCGGCATGCCCATCTCGACCGGATTCAGCACGGGGCCCTTGGCCTGCTCCTCGACGTCCTTCGCGCGGCCATCCCAGAACTGTGCGACGTGGAGCGCGGCGTTGTAGACGGTCGGCGAGTTGCGATTGCCGCGTTTGCCCTCGTGTCCCGGCGAGGTCGGCTCGTTGTCGACGCCGAACGTCGCGAGATCGTGGCAGGAGTTGCACGAGAGCTGGTTGTTGATCGACATCCGGTTCTCGTAGTAGAGCATCCGGCCGAGGTCGATCTTCTCGGGCGTGAACGGGTTGTCCGGGTTCGGCGCGTCGGCCGGCAGCACGCCGAGGAGCGCCTTCGCGCGCGTCTGCAGCTCCTCGCGCGTGGCGGCGTCGGCGGCAGGCGCCCAGGACGCGACGCTCGCGATCAGTCCTGCGGTGAATGCCGATACGGCAGCGGACCGGATCGCCGCCCCCCAGCCGTACAGGTGGTCGTTCGCGGCCATTGTGTCTCCCTTCGAACGCAGGCGGCCCGGCGCGTTCCTCGGTGTCGTCATCGCGGGGCGAGGCTAGACGCTGCCCGCACCGAGGGTCAAGGCCGACCGGAGCAAGGAGAGGATCACGATCCGTCGCGACCGGCGAGCAGGCGTTCGAGGCGCTTCGGATCGCGGCGCAGGCGCACGTGTCGGCCGCCGCTCACGAACACGAGACCCGGCTTCGCGCCCTTCGGCTTGCGCACGTTCTTGATCGGGGCCACCAGCACGTCGGCGCTCGCGGCGTTGCGCGCCTTCGAGAAATGGACGGCCAGCTCGCAGGCCTCGAGAACCGCCTCGGACGGCGGATCGCTGCGCCCGCCTGTCCGCAACACGACATGGCTGCCCGGGGACGCATCGAGGTGGAAGAACAGGTCGTTGCCGCGGGCGAGACGGGTCGACAGCAGGTCGTTGCCTTCGTCGCTGCGGCCGACCCAGATCTCGAGGCCGTCGCTGCTGGTGTAGACGCGTGGCGCCAGTCGCGACGGAAGCTCCTGCTTGCCGAGGCGCCAGACGCGGGGCGGTGTCGAGCCGGCCGGCGCGCCCGGGCCGCCCTCGCTCGCCGCGCTGCCGGTGCGTTCGGGAGCAAAGCGCCCGAGCAGCCGCGCGACGTCCGGCCGTTCGGCGAAGACGCACAGCGGCTCGCCGTCCTCGCCCTCGGGCATCGCGGCGAACTCGCGTTGCAGTGCGGCGAGCGCCTCGATCCTCGCGTCGACTTCGCCGCGCTCGCGCAGCGCGCGCTCGGCGCGGCGCTCCGCCTTGCGCGCGCGCCGGAAGCGCTCGTCGAGCTGTTTGCGAGGCGACAGCGCCGGATCGAGCGGCAGCACGACCTCTTCGCCGGTCGCGAAGTCGCGGACGCGCGCCTCGCGCGCGCCCGGCTTCAGCTGCCCGACGGCGCTCTTCAGCAGCTCGCCCTCGCGGCGCAGCTGCTCCGCCTCGTCGGTTCCCTCGGCATCCGCCGCCAGCAGCGCGTGCTTCTTCTCGAGCGATTGCGACGCGCGGCGCAGCGCGCGTTCGAGCCGCTGGCGCAGCGACGCCTCCGCGCCGCGCTGCTCGCGGAGCGCTGCCCGGTCCTCGACAGCCGTGAAGAAGCCGTCGTCGCCTACCGCGGCGAAGGCATCCGTTCCCTCCGCCGGCGGCGCGCTCGGCGGCGAGCGCCACGGCTCGCCGAGGACGAGATCGCGCCGCGTCTCCGACAGTGGCCGCAACGCGCCGACGACGCGCTGTTCGGCATCGAGCAGGAACGCGTTGCTGCGCGGGCCGACCAGCGCGAGCAGCAGACCGTACGCGCCCTCGCTGCCCTCGAAGCGCAGCAGCGCCTGGCGGTCGCCGTCGAGCAGGGAGGCCTCGACGAGCCGCGCCCCCGCAAGGCGTGCGCGCAACAGCTGGGCGAAACCCGGCGGCGACGGCGGCGCCGCGGGTTTGCTCTCGACGCACGAGAGCCGCGCCGTCGCCGGCTCCGCGCACAGCAGCAGGTGCGCGTCGTCACGCCCGCCGCGGTGCAGCGTCAGGAGTACGCGGCGCTCGTCCGGCTGCACGATCCGCTCGACGCGCGCGCCGCGAAGCGTCCGATCGACGAGCGCGACCGCGCGCCGGAGCTCGGCCAGGTTCATCATGGCGGGCGGCGCTCCGGCGCGCTCATCGCTGGCACCGCGGACAGAAGTGGCTGCTGCGCGCGCCGACCACGAGGCGACGGATCGGCGTCGCGCAGACCGGGCACGGCTCGCCGGTCCGGCCGTACACCTGCCGCTCGTCCTGATACGCGCCGTCGACCCCGTCCGGTCCGATGTAGTCGCTGATCGACGAGCCGCCGGTCTCGATCGAACGCAGCAGCACGCGGCGGAGCGCCGCGGCGATGCGCTCGCACTCGGCGCGCGTCACGCGCTGCGCAGCGCGGGTCGGTCGGACGCCGGCGCCGTGCAGTGCCTCGTCGGCGTAGATGTTCCCGACGCCGGCCAGCACCGCCTGATCGAGCAGGAGGCTCTTGATCGCCACGCGGCGCCCGCGCGTCGCTGCGAACAGCGACGGACCACTCGCCGCGAGCGCGTCGGGGCCCAGCCGGTCGAGGCGCTCGTCCGACACGCCCGGCGCGAGCCACAGCACCTTCCCGAACTTGCGGGCGTCGCGCATCCAGACCTCGGGGCCGGCGTCGGCGAAGCGCAGGCGCAGATGCGTGTGCGCGTCCGGCGTGAAACGGATCTGCGTCTCCGGCGCGAGGATCGCGCGCGCCGAGGCGCGCAGCAGCCGCGGGCTCGTCGCGGCGCTCGAGAAGAGCTGCCCCGTCATGCCGAGGTGCAACACCAACCGGCTGCCATCGTCGAGCTGCGCGACGAGGTACTTGCCGCGGCGCAGGAGCGCCTCCGCCCGCCGCCCCGCGAGCGCGCGGCGCAGGCGCGCCGGCGGCGTCAGGAAGAAATAGCTCGGGCACGTCGTCGCGACGGCGGCGATCGCGCGTCCGACGAGCAGCGGCTCGATCCGCTGGCGCGTCACCTCGACTTCGGGCAGCTCGGGCATCAGGACCGCTCTCGCTCCGTGGCAGCGACGCCGACTCGCGGGACTTCGACTACCGCCAGGGCTCGACGAGGATCTTCGCGTGCGCTTCGGGGCTGCCGAGCGTGTCGAAGGCCGCAGCGACACCATCGATGTCAGTCTTGCCGGTGACCATCGGCGCCACGTCGATCTCTCCCTCGGCGAGCGCGCGCAGCGTGCGCGCGAACTCGTCGGGCGTGTAGCCGAGCACGAACTGGAGGTTCAGCTCCTTGTTGATGCCGAGCATCGGGCGGAACGAATCGACCTCCATGCACACACCGGCCACGACGATGCGTGCCTGCGGCGGAGCGTCGCGCATGATCGAACCGATCAGCCCCGGCACGCCGACGCACTCGAAGATCACCGCGGTCTTGGCGCCGGCGACTTCGCGCCACGCGTCGATCGCCGGCTGCTCGTGGGGATCGACGACCTTCGTCGCGCCGAAGTGCGTCGCGAGCGCGCGGCGGCGGGGCGAGTAGTCCGCCGCGACGATCTTCTCGGCGCCCTGCAGCCTTAGCCCGGCGATCACCGCGAGACCCACCGGCCCGCAGCCGATGACCAGCGGCACGTCGCGCGCGGTCACCTGGCCCTTGGCGACTGCGTGGACCCCGACGGCCATCGGCTCGGTGGTC
>JBDIVR010000050.1:0-21669 GCA_039794265.1 Myxococcota bacterium | reverse complement strand
TTCGGGGGCTGCACGATCCACCTCGTCGATCCCGCCCACGCGGGGCCGATCGCCGAGGCGATCGGCCCCGCATTCGCGGCGCGCTTCGGGCGGGCGCCGGCGATCCTGCGGGTCACCGCGGCCGCAGGTGCCGCCGAGGTCGCCATCGCCTGAGAAGCCGTCAAGAAAGGGGCCGGGTTGGATCGTCAACTTTTGCCGCAGGCAAAAGTTGACGATCCAACCCGGCCCCTTTCTTGACGGCGACTTCCTTGACGGCGCGGTCAGCGGGGATGGGCGGCGGCGCCCGGGGGTCCCGGCAGCTCCGGCTCGCCGGTTCCCTCGTCGGGAGGAACGGCGCCGGGGCGGAGCAGCAGGAAGAGGGTCTCTTCTCCGCGCTCCACGGTGATCAAAAAGCGAGATGCGGAGTGTACTTGGGCAATAGCCTCGCGAAAGCTCGCGAGGTCTTCGACCGCCACGTTCTCGATCTTCCGCACGACGTCGCCGACGTCGAGGCCGGCCTCCGCCGCCGGCGATCCGCTGGCGACGAACGACACGTACGCCCCGGCGCGCGAGCGCAGCCGCTCGGCGCGGAACGTCGCGTCGGTGATTTCCTGGACATGGAAGCCGACCTCCGTTTCGACCTCCTCCGGATCCACCTTGGGGGCGGCTGCCAGCTCGGCGCTCCGCGTCAGCGGGCGGCGATCCCGGAGCAGTTCGATGTCGACCGAGCGACCCGGCTCGAAGCTCGCGACGAGGCGTTGGAATTGGCCGAGATCCTCGGTCTTCTCGGCGGCGATCGGCTCGCCGGCGAACCGCGTCAGGATATCTCCGGTGCGCAGTCCCGCGCGCTCGGCCGGCGAGCCCTCGGCGACGCTGTTGACGACGACGCCGGTCGCGTCCGGCACGTCGAAGTAGGCGGCGAGTTCGCGGTCGAGCGGTTGCAGCGCGACCCCGAGCCAGCTGCGCTCGACGCCGCCGGCCTCGAGGTCGCGCATCACCTGGAGCGCCGTGTCGATCGGGATCGTGAAGCCGATGCCGCGCCCCTGACCGCGCGAGTTGATGCCGACGACGCGGCCATCGAGATCGACCAGGGGGCCGCCGCTCGAGCCGCGGTCGATCATCGCGTCGGTCTGGATGAAGTCGTTGATCAGCTCCGGGATGCCCAGGTTGCGCCCCTTCGCCGACACGATCCCCAGCGAGACGGTGCCGTCGAGACCGTACGGGTTGCCGACGGCCAGCACCCATTGGCCGACGCGCACGCTGTCCGCGCTGCCGAAGCGCGCCGGCGCCAGGTCCGGACGCGGCTCGATCCGCAACAGAGCCAGATCCGTCTGCTTGTCGAGACCGACGATCCGAGCCGGCAGCTTGCCGGCGATGCCCGGCACGACCACCTGCACCTTCTCGGCCTTCTCGACGACGTGGTAGTTGGTGAGGATGCGGCCGTCGGCGTTGGCGATGACACCGGATCCGGTCACTTCCGAGCGCCGATCGTCGCGCTTCACGATCGCCTCGATGTGGACGACCGACGGCGTCACCCGCTGCGATATCGCGATGACGCGGTCCTCGAGGCGGGCGTCGAGCGGCGCGAGACCGTCCGCTGCACCGGCCGGAGTCGTCGTCGGCTCGGGGTCGGCGACCAGCGCCGGGCTTATGGGCGCCACCGCGCGCGACGGCGGCGGGCCGCCGTCGCAGGCCGGTAGCCACGCGGAGACCAGCGCGAGCGCGACGAGCAGTCTGCAGCGAGCGATCGGAGTCATGCACGTCCTTGCGCGGCGGCGGCATCGAGAGCGCGGCGCAGCGAGTGAGCGGCGGCGCCCGGGTCCTCGGCGAGCAACACGGCGCCGGTCACCGCGACCCCCGCGGCCCCGGCGCGAATCGCATCGCCGGCGCTGTCGGCGTCGATGCCGCCCTGGGCGAGCACGGGGATCCCCGCGCCGCGCACGGCCGCCAGCGCGCCGAGCCCGAGCGAAGCGCGCTCGGCCGGCTTCGAGAGCGGGGCGAAGATCGGCGCCAGCTGCGCGTAGTCCGCGCCGGCCCGCGCTGCCGCCAGCACCTCCTCCGCCGCGTGCGTCGACACACCGAGCAGCGGGCGGCCGCCGTCGATCGCCAGCACGGTGCGCGCCCGGGCCGGGTCCAGCGCGTCGAAGCCGAGATGCACGCCGTCGGCGCCGGCGGCGAGCGCGACGTCGATCCGCCGGTTCACCAGCACCCGCAGCCCGCCGGCGTTGCCTCCCAGCGCGGCGCCGGCCCTCGCCGCTTCGATCGCCGCTCGGGCCCACGCCAGCAACGCCCGCCCGCCGAGCCCGGGTCCACGTTCGAGTTCGCCGCGCTCGCGCAGCTGGACCCAGTCGGCGCCGCCGGCTACCGCTGCGGTGATCGCCGCCAGTGGCGCCGCGGCGCCGGCGACGAGACAGAGCAGCGGCCGCTGAGCGGTCGCCGGGCTCAGAAGCTCGCCAGCCCGTCGAGCGGGCTCGACGCGGTCGCATAGAGACGCCGCGGGATCCTGCCGGCCTCGTAGGCCAGCCTCCCTGCCTCGACGGCGAGGCGCATCGCGCGCGCCATCTTCACGGGGTCCTTGGCGCCGGCGATCGCGCTGTTCATCAGCACCGCGGTACAGCCGAGCTCGAGCGCCACGGCCGCATCGCTGGCGGTGCCGACGCCGGCGTCCACGACGACCGGGACCTCGACGGTCTCGAGGATGATGCGCAGGTTCGCCGGATTGCGAATCCCGAGGCCCGAGCCGATCGGCGCCGCCAGCGGCATCACCGCGACGCAGCCGAGCGCGGCGAGGCGCTGACACGCGACCGGGTCGTCGCTGACGTACGGCAAGACCTCGAAGCCGTCGCGGACCAGGATCCGAGCGGCTTCGAGGGTCGCGGCGACGTCGGGGAACAGCGTGCGCTCGTCCCCGATCACCTCGAGCTTCACGAGCGCGTGGCCCAGCAACTCGCGGCCCAGGTGCGCCGTGCTGACCGCATCATCCACGGTGTAACAACCGGCGGTGTTGGGCAGGATCCTGACGCCTTCGGGCACGAAGTCGAGGAACCGCTCGCCGGCGTCGGAGCGGGCACCCGAAAGATCCACCCGGCGCAGCGCCACGGTCATCATGTCCGCGCCGGCGGCGAGCGTCGCTTCGCGCATCTGCGCGAGCGAGGCGTACTTGCCGCTGCCGGTGACGAGGCGCGAGCGAAACGAGTGGGAACCGAGGGTGAAAGCAGCGGACGCGGCGTCGGACACGAGTCAGCCTCCACCCACCGCCTCGAGGATCTCGACGCGATCGCCGGCCGCGAGCGGGTGGGTCTCGTACACGGAACGGGGCACCACGGTGCGATTCACCGCGACCGCGACGCGCCGGCCGCCCACGCCCAGCTCGTCGAGCAGCCCGCGGACGCGGGTTCCGGACGGAACTTCGCGCGGACTGCCGTTCACCATGATCTGGAAGGAGGCGGATTCGGACACGTTCGCGGCTGCGTGGGCTCGCTTTCCCGGGACGATCGCGAGGCTACCCGAGCACCCCGGGCGGGTCAAACGCGCGGCGGCGATTTCCCGCTGATTTCCCGTCGGTTATAAACGGTCGCCACGGTGACGTACGCGCTTCCGAGCACCGCCTCGAGCCGCTCCGATCGCAGCTACGCCGCGATCGACCTCGGCGCGCTCGCGAGCAACTTCGCGCGGCTCCGCGCGCGGGCCGGAGGGCGCGACGTCATCGCCGTGGTCAAGGCCGATGCCTACGGGCACGGCGCCGTCCGGGTCGTCCGGCGGCTGCGCGAGGAGGGCTGCCGCCGGTTCGCGGTCGCGATGCTGTCCGAGGCCGCCGAGCTGCGGCGCGACGGGATCGATGCCCCGCTGCTGCTGCTCTCCGGCGTCGGCGACGCGGCGGAGGCGCGTGCGGCGCTGGCGCTGGGCCTCGAGCCGGTGGTGCACAGCGGTGCCCAGGCCGACTGGCTCGACGCGGCGGCGCAGGCCCTCGACGTGTGCGCCGGGGTCCACGTCGAGGTGGATACCGGCATGCGCCGGTTCGGCGTGCCGGCCGAGACCGCGCCGGGGCTGCTGGCGCGAATCGCCGCGAGCCCGCGGCTGCGGCTCGCCGGCGTTTCGACGCATTTCGCGCGCGCTGACGAGCCGGATCCGGCGGCGTCGCACGTACAACTCGCGCGCTTCCGCGAGGTGCTGGAGGCCGCGCGCGCGCTCGGTGTCGAGCCGGACGGCGTGCACGTCTCGAACTCCGCCGCGCTCCTGGCCGTCGAGGACGGGCAGGACCTCTTGCATGCGGGCGATGCCGTGCGGCCCGGTCTCGCGCTGTATGGCGTCGCGCCTGCGGCGGCGCTCGCGGATCCCGCGCTGCGCCCGGTGATGACGCTGCGGACCGAGATCGCGACGGTGCGAACGGTCGCCGCGCGGGAGGGCGTCGGGTACGGGCACACCTGGCACGCGCCGTCTGCGGGCTTCGTCGCGACGCTGCCGATCGGATACGCCGACGGCATTCCGTGGTCCGGGGCGCGCGGCGGCTGTGTCGCGATCGCCGGGGCGCGCCGGCCGCTGGCGGGTCGCGTCTCGATGGATTCGATCACCGTCTGGCTCGCGAGCGAGCGGCTGCCGGTCGGCGAGCCGGCGATCATCTTCGGCGACGGCGACGGCGACGACGGCGACGGCGGCGACGGCGGCGACGGAACGACGCGGATCGGTGTCGAGGAGTGGGCCGCGGCGGCCGGCACCATCCCGTACGAACTGCTGGTCCGCGTTGGCACCCGGGTGCCGCGGCGGTTCCGAGCGTGATCCGCGACATCCGCCGGCAGTGTCGGCGGGCGCTGACGGAGACCGGTCCCGCCGTCGTCGGCGCGGCTGCGTTGGCGACATTCGCTCTGCTGGCGCGATCCCATTCCGGGGGCGCCGGTGGCGTCGGCGGCGCCGGGGGCGCGCCGCCCGCTGCGGCCTGGCCGCGCGAGGTTGCGCCACTCGTCGTCGCGCTGGTGGCCTGCGGCCCCGTCGCCGCGGCGCGCGCCGCGGAGCTGGCGCGGATGCGCATGCGCCATCAGGTGGACGCGCTCCGAGCCATGGGCGGTAGCGTCTGGTGGCACGTCGTCACGCCGCGCCTGCTGGCCGCCGCGCTGGCGCTGCCGCTGCTGGTTCTGATCGCCGATGCGACGGGTCTCGGTGTCACCAGTCTCGACTGGGTGCTCGACGGGGTGCCGGGCGCTCGCGGCTGGACGTCGGCGGACGGGGTGGCCCCAGCGGACATCGCGAGCGGCCTCGCGCGGGCGGCGCTCTTCGGCGCGCTGCTGGCGAGCATCTCGTGCATCGCAGGACTCACGCCGCCGCGCGTGCGCCGCGACGGTCGCCGCCGCAGTCCATCGCGAACGGTCGCTCGGGCGGCGGCGCGAGCCGGCGCCGGCGGAGCCGTCGCCGTGCTGGGACTGCACGTCCTGCTCGGCGGGAGCTGGCCGTGGTGACGGTCCGGGCGGACGCAGCGGCCGATCGGGGCGAAGCCTTGCTCGCGTTCGACGGAGTGCGCGCGGCGACCGGAGATCCCGACCGGCCGTCGGAGCTCACGCTGGCGGTCCGGCAGGGCGAGATCGTCGGGCTGCTCAGCGCGGAGCCCCTCGATGCCGGTCCGCTCGGGTCCGAGTCTGCAGGGGTGCTGCGTCTGGCGCTCGGCCTCGAGCGGCCGGCGAGCGGGCGCGTCGCGTTGTTCGGGACGGATCTGGCCGGGGCCTCGCGCGCGCAGCAGGCGCCGCTGCGCGCGCGCGTGGGCGTCGTCTGGCGCGGCGGCGCGCTCTTCGACGACGAGGACGTGGCCGGCAACGTCGGCTTCCCGCTGCGCCAGCTGCGGCGGCGCCCGGCCGTGGAGGTCGCGCGGGCCGTGCGCGAGAGCCTGCTGCTCGTCGGTCTCGAGCACATCGAGCACCTGCGGGCGGACGAACTCGCCGACGGCGTGCGGTGCCGCGTCGCGCTGGCGCGCGCCGTCGTCCATCGGCCGGCGCTGTTGCTGCTCGATGACCCGAGCGCCGGGCTCGATCCGCTCGCTGCCGACGCGGTGGCGCAGCTGGTCGCGCAGCTGCGCGATCGGCTGGGTCTCGGGGTCCTCGTCGTGACCCGCGACGCGCGCTGGGTGCTGCCGATCGCCGATCGCGTGGCGATCCTGCGCGGCGGGCACGTCGTCGCAGCCGGATGCGCCGCCGACGTCCGCGCCAACGCCGACCCCGCCGTCCAGCAGCTCCTCGCCGGTCGCGCCGTCGGACCCCTCGTCCCGTAGGCGTCGGTTTGACGGGGGCGGTGGGTCCGGGTACATCCCTCCGCATTCCCCGCGCACGCACAATGTCTCGGAGGCTCGATGTCCCCCCCGTCGACTCGTTCCCCGCACGACGCCCGCGCGCCGCTGCGGCCCGGCGCCGTCGCGCGCGCGCTGCTCTCGGTCTCGGACAAGACAGGGCTCGTCGCGTTCGCCCGCGGGCTGGCGAAGCTGGGCGTCGAACTGGTGGCGTCCGGCGGCACGGCTTCGGCGCTGCGCGAGGCGGGTCTCACGGTGCTCGACGTCGCGCAGCTCACCGACTCGCCGGAGATGCTCGGCGGCCGTGTGAAGACGCTGCACCCGCGCGTGCATGGCGGCATCCTCGCGCGCCGCGAGCACGACGGCGATCGCGCGGACATGGCCGCGCAGTCGCTGCTGCCGATCGACCTGGTCGTCGTGAATCTCTACCCGTTCGAGCAGACCGTCGCGAAGCCCGGCGTGGCGCTCGCGGACGCGATCGAGAACATCGACATCGGCGGTCCGTCGATGATCCGTTCGGCAGCGAAGAACCACGCGTACGTCGGCGTCGTCACGGACCCGGCCGACTATCCGGCGCTGCTCGCCGAGCTCGAGGCGCACGCGGGCGTGCTCGGCGATGCCGTCCGGCGCCGGCTCGCGGCGAAGGCGTTCGAGCGGACTGCCGCGTACGACGCCGCGATCGCGGCGTACCTGGCCCGCGTCTACGCCGCGGAGCTGGGCGCGCCGGCCACGCCGGCCGGCGAGCCGTTCCCGCCGCACCTCCGCATCGACCTGCCGCGCGTCGCCGCGCTCCGCTACGGCGAGAATCCGCACCAGGCGGCTGCGCTCTACGGCAGCTTCCTCGACTGCGTCGAGCCGCTGCACGGCAAGGAGCTGTCCTACAACAACGTCGTCGACGCGCAGGCCGCGCTCGCGTTGATCGGCGAGTTCGATCCCGCGGAGGGGCCGGCTGTCGCGATCCTGAAGCACAATACGCCGTGCGGCGTCGGCGCCGGTACGACGCCGCTGGCCGCGTGGAACGCCGCCTTTTCGACGGATCCGGACTCGCCCTTCGGCGGCATCATCGTGTGCAACCGGCCCTTCGATCTGGCGCTTGCGCAGGCCGTCGACGAGATCTTCAGCGAGGTGCTGATCGCGCCTGCCTTCGACGACGAGGCGCTGGCGTTCCTGCGCAAGAAGAAGAACCGCCGCCTGCTGCGCTTCCTGCCGGAGCGGATCGACCGGACCGAGCCCGACTGGAAGCGCGTCTACGGCGGGCTGCTGCTCCAGCAGCCCGACGTCTCGCAGGAAGACCTCGCGACGATGCAGTGCGTGACGCAGCGCAAGCCCACCGACGACGAGCGCCGCGCGCTCGCGTTCGCGTGGAAGGTGGTCAAGCACGTGAAGAGCAACGCGGTCGTCTTCGCGCGCGCCGATCGCACCGTCGCGATCGGAGGGGGACAGACGTCGCGCGTCGACGCGGTCTGTGTCGCGCGCGAAAAGGCCGCGCGTGTCGGCAACGACCTCACCGGTACGGTACTCGCGAGCGATGCGTTCTTCCCGTTTCCGGACGGCCTCGAGACGGCGGTCGCGGCCGGAGCCCGCGCCTGCGTGCAACCCGGCGGTTCGACGCGCGATGCCGAGGTGATCGCCGCCGCCGACCGGCTCGGCGTCGCGATGGTGTGTACCGGCACGCGCCACTTCCGGCACTGAGCGATGCGGGTCCTGGTCCTCGGCAGCGGCGGTCGCGAGCACGCGCTCGTGTGGAAGATCGCCCGGAGCCCGCGCGTCCAACGCGTGCTGGCAGCGCCGGGCAGCGACGGCATGGCGCGCGAGGCCACGTGTTTCCCCGACGTCGCCGCCGGCGACGCGGACGCCGTCATCGCGCTGGCCCGGCGCGAACGGGTGGACCTCGTCGTCGTCGGCCCCGAGGATCCGCTGGCCGCCGGCATCGCGGACCGCTTGCGCGAACGCGGCATCGCCGTGTTCGGCCCCTCGGCGGCGGCCGCGCGGCTCGAGGCGAGCAAGGCCTTCGCGAAGGCGTTCATGCAGCGACACCGGATCCCGACGGCGTCGTACGAGGTGTTCGAGGATCTCGCGGCCGCTCGCGCGCACGTTCGCGCGCTCGGCGGCCCGTGCGTCGTGAAGGCCGACGGCCTCGCGGCGGGGAAGGGCGTCAGCGTGTGCGACGGCCCCGAAGACGCCGAGCACGCGCTGGCCGAGATCATGGGCGAGCGGCGCTTCGGCGCAGCCGGCGCACGCGTGGTGATCGAGGAGCGGCTGCTCGGCGAAGAGGCTTCGTACTACGCGATCAGCGACGGCCAGCACGTCGTGGCGCTCGCCGCCGCGCAGGATCACAAGCGCGCGCTCGACGGCGATCGCGGCGAGAACACCGGCGGCATGGGCGCGGTTTCCCCGGCGCCGATCTTCAGCGAAGCCGTCGAGAAGCGCGTGCTCGAGGAGATCGTCCATCCCACCGTGCGCGGGATGGCGGCCGAAGGGCATCCGCTGCAGGGCGTGTTGTTCGTCGGCCTGATGATCGACGCGCACGGCGCGCCGCGCGTGATCGAGTACAACGTCCGCTTCGGCGATCCGGAGACGCAGGCGCTGTTGCTGCGTCTCGACGGCGATCTGGTGCCGCTGCTCGACGGTTCCGCGCGCGGAGCTCTCGATCCCGCCCTCGCGCCGGTCTGGCGCGACGCGGCGGTGTGCGTCGTGCTGGCCTCGGGCGGCTATCCCCGCGCCTACGAGACGGGTCGCGAGATCACCGGCATCGAAGCGGCCGAGAGCGACCCCCACGTCGTCGTGTTCCACGCCGGTACGCGGCGCCCGGACGCCGCGGCAGGATTCGTCAGCGCCGGCGGCCGCGTTCTCGGCGTGACCGCGCGCGGTGTCGATGTCGCCGAGGCCCAGCGCCGCGCCTACGCCGCCTGCGATCGCATCCACTTCGACGGCATGCAGCTGCGTCGCGACATCGCCGCGCGCGCATTCCGCTCGTGAGGGCGGTGGCGGTGGCGAGGTCCGGGGACGAGCCCGAACGCGGCGCGATCGCCGAGGCAATCGCTGCCGCGGTCGAGCACGTGCGGGCAGGGGGGCTGCTGGCGTTCCCGACCGAGACGGTGTGGGGCCTCGGCGCGGACGCGCGTTCGGAGCTCGCCGTCGAGAGACTGCGGCGCTGGAAGGGGCGCGACGAACAGCGACCCATCTCGGTGTTGGTCGCCGATGTCGAGTCGTCGGCGTCCGTCGGCGCATGTCTGGAAGGCGCGGCGCGCCGGCTCGCGCAGGCGTTCTGGCCGGGTCCGTTGACGCTCGTCGTGCCGGCGCCGCCCGGACGTTTCGCCGCGGGCATCGCGCGCGAGGACGGCGCCGTCGGTCTGCGCTGCTCGCCGCACCCGCTCGCCGCGGCGCTCGTCGCCGCGCTCGCCCGCGCCGGTGTCGGGCCGCTGACGGCGACGAGCCTCAACCGCCAGGGCGAGCCCCCGGCGCGCACGCGGGACGAGGCCTCCGCGCTGTGTCGCGGCGCCGCGGCGCCGCGCTGCCTCGACGCGCCGGCGGATGCCCGACCGTCGCGCGACGCGGGCGCGCCGAGCACCGTCCTCGACTGCACCGGCGCGCAGCCGGTCGTCCTGCGTGTCGGCGCCATCGCGCCGGCCGAACTCGAACGGATCCTCGCCCAGGAGATCGCCACGCCGTGACCGATGTCCGCCCCTTCCGCGCGCTCCGCTACGACCCTGCGCGCGTCGACCTCGACCGCGTGATCGCGCCGCCCTATGACGTCGTGACGCCCGAGGAGCGCGCGTTCTACTGGGAGCGCGACCCGCACGGCGCGGTCCGGCTGGAGCTGACGCGCGATCCGGACGCCGAGGCGACGACGGACTATCGGGACGTCGCCGCGACGATCGCCGCGTGGCGGCGCGAGGGCGTGTTGCGGCTCGATGCCGAGCCGGCGCTCTACGCGTTGCGCCAGCGCTTCCCGGGTCCCGACGGCGAGACGCGCGTGCGCGAGGGCTTCTTCGCGGCGCTGCGACTCGAGGCCTACGAGCGACGGATCGTGCGCCCGCACGAGCGCACGCTCGCGGGGCCCAAGGCCGATCGGCTGAAGCTGCTGCGGGCCACGCGCGCGAACCTGTCGCCGATCTTCCTGCTCTACGAGGATCCGCAGCAGGCGCTGACCGCGCTGCTGACACGCCACCTCGACGCCGGACCGGCCGTCGAGGCGCTCGACGCCGCCGGCGTGCATCACCGCCTGGTGCGGATCACCGACGCCGCCGACGTCGCCCGCATCCAGTCCTTCCTGGCCGAGCGCGCGGTCGTGATCGCCGACGGTCACCATCGCTACGAGACGGCGCTGGCGTATCGGGATCAACGGAGGGCGTCTGCGGGCGAGGAACAGAGGGCCTCCGGCGGGGCGGGCGCCCGCAGCGGCGCGCCACTCCACGATTTCGTGCTCGCCTACCTGGCCGATGCGTACGCTCCGGGCAGCCTGCTGCTCCCGATCCATCGCGTTGTGCGCGCGGTCCCGGCGCCGGATGACGCCACCTGGCGGGCGCGGCTGCCCGGCTGGAGCGAACAGCGGATTCCGTGCCCGGATCTCGAAAAGCTGCCGGTGCTGCTCGCCGAGCACCTGGCGCCGCTGGCGCCGGCCCAGCAGGCGTTCGTCGCCGACGATGGTTCCGGCGTGCTGCGCCTCTTCTCGAGGCTGCGCCGTCCGCCGTCCGCCGCTGCCGACAGGGCCGCCGATGCCGAGATCGGCACTCGCGTCCTACACACCGAAGTGCTCGCCGGCGTGTTCGGCCTCGACGACACCGCCGTGCGGGACGGCGCCGTCGCGTTTCCGAAGAAGGCGATCGAGGCCGCCCGCGAGGTGCGCGACGGCCGCGGCACCGTGGCGTTGTACCTGAACCCGCTGCGCCCGGAGGACGTATTCGCCGTGACGGCTGCCGGCGAGGTGCTGCCGCAGAAGTCCACCTTCTTTGCGCCGAAGCTGCCGACAGGGCTGTGCTTCCGATTGCTCGACGAGGAGCCCGCGTGACCCGGCGCGGCCGTCGCGAGCCGCGCCGCGCCAGCGAGTTGATCGGCTCCGTGCTCGACGACCTCGGCCTCGAGGGCACCTCTGCGCTGCTGCGCATCGCCGAATGCTGGGAGGCGGTCGTCGGCGCCGAGGTGGCTCGGCACTGCCAGCCTTCGCGGCTGCGCGGCACCGTGCTGGAGGCGACCGTGGACACCAGTGTCTGGTGCCAGCAGCTCCAGCTGCGCCAGCGCGAGATCCTGGCCGCGCTGCAGCGAGAGCTCGGCCCCGACGCGCCAGGGGAGCTCTGGCTTCGAGTCGGCTAAACTGCCGTCTTCCCGAATGCCCGAGTGAGCGCCCAGCACGGAGACCCCCCAGATGCCCCAGAGCCACGCGCGAAGGACCGGACCGAAGGCAGCCACGACGCCGTCCCTGGCGCAAGGTTCCGTGCGCGCCGCCCCGGCCCGCTCGCCCGCCGCTCCCGTCGCCGCTCCCGTCGCCGCGCAGCATTGCGACTTCTGCGGCGCCGAGGTGGCGACGGTCCGCCGTGTCGCGCTCGATCGCGACTACGACCGGCTCCAGCAGGGCCATCGCGAGCTCTATGCCTGCGGACCGTGCTCGGAGCGCAAGGAAAGCCGCCGGCTCGGGCTCGATCGCTGAGGGCTCCGGCTCGCGCGGCCGGGCAGCCCGGAAATGAGGCGTGATCCCGCGGCCTTGCCGCCACCCAGGCGCTCCCCTAACTTGCGCGACCGCTTCTCCCCGGGCCCGATGGGGTCCCGGAGCGCAGCGCGGCCGCTGCGCTCATCGCCTTGCCGTTCGCACCTCTCCTTTCGTTTTCCTCTGCTGGGAGTTCGTCCTCGATGGTAAAAATCCGGCTCTCGCGCGTTGGCGCGAAGAAGCGCCCGTTCTACCGCGTCGTCGCGATCGATTCGCGAGCGCGCCGAGATGGGCGCCCACTCGAGTTCCTCGGCACCTACGACCCGATCGCGAAGCCGAAGGCGATCGAACTCGAGGCCGAGAAGATCGCGGCGTGGGTCGAGAAGGGTGCGCAGGTCAGTGACACGGTCGCCGCATTGCTGCGCGAGCAACGCCGCCGCCCGGCGCCCGCCGCCGCCACGCCGGCGAGCTGAGGGAGAACGCCATGGCGCAACAGAGTGACGCTGCCGAGCTGATCGAGTTCATCGCGAAGGCGATCGTGTCGGATGCCGACGCCGTGCAGGTGCACGAGCCGGAGCCGCAGCTGCTCGAGTTGGAGACGGCCGCCGACGACCGCGGCCGCGTGATCGGACGGCAGGGCCGGATCGCGAAGGCGATGCGCGTGGTGCTGGCGGCGTCGAGGGATGGCGCCGATGCCCGGCTCGAGATCGTGGACTAGCCCTTCGATTTCCCCTGCGGGCCCGTCTCGACGAGAGGGCTTCGCTCGAAAGGGCGGCGTGCCTGCCAGTGGCGTGGTCCTCGGGGAGGTGATCGGGGCGCACGGAACGCGCGGCGAGCTGCGAGTGGCGATTTTCGGCGACGGGCCGGCCAACCTGCTGCGCGCGCCGGAGCTGATCCTGGGGAAGCTGGGAAAGCCGCCGGAGCAGGCGGATCGGATCGTAACGGTACAGAGCGCAGTGACGGGTCGACCCGGCGAGGTTCGCCTGACACTGCAAGGGATCGACAGTCGAGAGGCGGCACAGGCGCTCGCGGGCCTGCGGGTGAGCGTGGATCCACGCTATCTGGAGCCGCTTCCGAACGGGGAGTTCTACTGGTTCCAGCTGATCGGCTGCGCGGTGGAGGCGCACGACGGGCGCGCGCTCGGAACGGTCCGGGCGCTACTCGAGACGGGGGCGCACGACGTCCTCGTGGTGGAGGACGCAGACGGGCAGGAGGTGTTGCTGCCGACCGCGGGGGATCTGCTGCGGGAGGTGGACGTCGCGCGGGGACGCATCGTGATCGAGGTGCCGGACGGTCTCCTCGATCCGGTCTGAGAAGCCAGCGGAGCGAGGTCGCGGCGTGCGCATCGATGTCGTGACGATCTTTCCGGAGTTGTTCGAGCCATTCCGGTCGACGGCGCTGCTCGGGGCGGCCTGTGCACAGGGGATCGTGGACCTGCGAAGCCACGATCTGCGAGACTGGACTCGGGATCGACACCGGACAGTGGACGATACGCCGTACGGCGGTGGACCCGGAATGGTGATGAAGCCGGAGCCTCTGGTCGAGGCGATCGAAGCGCTCGCGGGAGCGAAGGGAACAGCAGACGCGAGAACAGCCCGGGTCTTGTTGCTGTCGCCGCAGGGGCGGCGACTCGATCAGGCGTGGGTCGAGGAACTGGCGCAGGAGTCCCATCTGGTGCTCGTGTGCGGGCGCTACGAAGGGGTCGATCAACGGGTGATCGACCTGGCGGTCGACGAGGAGGTTTCGATCGGAGACTACGTGTTGGCGGGCGGAGAGCTGCCCGCGCTGGTGCTGATCGAGGCGGTGACGCGGCTGCTGCCCGGCGTGATGGGCAACCCGGCGTCCGCCGAGACCGAATCCTTCCAGCACGGACTTCTCGAGGGGCCGCAGTACACGCGGCCGGCGATCTACCGGGGCCACGAAGTCCCCGCAGTGCTTCGATCGGGCGACCACGCAGCGGTGGCCCGTTGGCGCGCCGAACGGGCGCAGGAAACGACGACACGGCGACGGCCCGACCTGCTCGGGGCCGGACGCGGAGAGGAAACACGATGAACCGGCTCGACGGACTCGAACAGCCCTCGATTCGCAAAGACCATCCGCCCTTCCGGCCGGGGGACACGTTGCGTGTCAACGTGCGGGTGAAAGAGGGCGACAAGGAACGCATCCAGGTGTTCGAGGGCGTGTGCATCCGCCGCCGCGGGCACGGGACGTCGGAGTCCTTCACGGTGCGCAAGGTCTCCTACGGCGTCGGCGTCGAGCGGATCTTCCCGGTCCACGGGCCCGTCGTCGAGAAGGTCGAGATCCGCAGCCGCGGACACGTGCGCCGCTCCCGGCTGTACTTCCTGCGCGAGCTGCGCGGCAAGAAGGCCCGGCTGCGCTCGAAGATCCGGGATCTCTCGGGGCTCATGGCGCCCGCGGCCGAGGCGAGCGAAGTCGCCGAGGCGACGGCGTCGGACGACGCGAACGAGTCGACCGAGGAGAGCGCCAAGACCGAGTGACGGCCGCGGCGGGCGGGAGCCGCCCGAAGGCTATCCATCGCCGGCGTCGAACGCGGCCTCGAGGTGGCGGATCGTCCAGTCGCCCGCTGGTCCGCACTCGCAGGCGATGACGTCGAAGCGGGGATGCCAGCCCGGCCTGCCGTGCGTCGCCAGCCAGGCGCCGGCGCCGCGTACCAGGCGCGCACGCTTGCGCGCGTCGACGGCTTCTTCCGGCGCGCCGGCCGTGCGCGAGCGGCGCGCCTTCACCTCGACGAACGCGACTTCTCGCCCGCGCAGTGCGATGAGATCCAGCTCGACGCGGTCCGCCCGCACGTTGCGTGCCAGCACACGCCAGCCTCGTGCCGTGAGCCAGGCGGCCGCGCGTTCCTCGCCCTCGACGCCGAGCGCGCGCCGGCCGCCGTCGTTCGGCGGAGTCTTGTCGGACATCGGTCGTCCACCTGGGGACCATCGGGGAAGGATCCGCAGCGTAGCGCAGCTGCGGCTACGCTGTGCGCGCCATGACGCAAGCTTCGCGCGGGTCGCTGTTTCTCGTCGCCACGCCGATCGGGAACCTCGAGGACGTGACGCTGCGCGCGCTGCGCGTGCTGCGCGAGGCGGAGTTGGTGCTTGCCGAAGACACGCGGCGCACGCGCATCCTGCTCGACCGCCACGGGATTGCCGCGCGTCCCGTGTCGCTGCATGCGCACAACGAGGCCGCGCGCTGCGGCGAGGTGCTGTTGGCACTCGCGGCGGGTCGGAACGTCGCGCTGGTGTCGGACGCCGGAACGCCGTTGGTGTCGGATCCCGGTGAGCGGCTGGTGGCCGCCGCGATCGAGGCGGGCCATGCCGTCGTGCCGGTGCCGGGCGCGTCGGCGGTGCTGGCGGCGCTCGCGGCGTCGGGGCTGGCGCCGCTGCCGTTCGCATTCATCGGCTTTCCGCCGCGTCGCGCCGGTGCGCGAACGGCGCTGTTCGACTCCTACTGCGGGCGGCCCGAGACGCTGGTGCTGTTCGAGTCCCCGCATCGGACGGCTGCGACGCTCCGCGCGCTCTCGAACGCACTCGGCGAGCGACGGGCGTGCGTGGCGCGCGAGCTCACGAAGCTGCACGAGGAGCTGGCGCGCGGGACGCTCGGCGAGCTGGCCGAGCGCTATCGCGACGGCGCCCGCGGCGAAGTCACGATCGTCGTCGCCGGCGCTCCCACGGAATCAGCCGACGCCCCGGCGCCCGCGCCGCTGGACCTCGAAGCCCGGATCGCCGAACTCTCCGCCGCCGGCCACAGCACCCGCGACATCGCCACGCTCCTCGCCCGAGAAACCGGACTTCCCCGCCGCCACCTCTACGCCCTCGCGTCAAGAAAGGGGCCGGGTTGAACTGTCAACTTTTCCGGCCGGATTCCGGCCGGAAAAGTTGACAGTTCAACCCGGCCCCTTTCTTGACGCCCCCTTCCTTGACAGCAGCTCGAGAAGGGCGGGTTCGTCGAGGACGGGGACTGCGAGTTCCTGCGCCTTGGTGAGCTTCGAGCCGGCGTCGGCGCCGGCGACGACGTAGGCGGTCTTCTTCGAGACGGCGCTCGCGACCTTGCCGCCGGCGGACTCGATCCGGCGTTTGGCTTCGTCGCGTGTCATCGAGTCGAGGCTGCCGGTCAGCACGAAGGTCTTGCCGGCCAGCGGTCCCTCGCCGCGCTGGCGCCGTTCGCCGCGCGGCCAGTGCACGCCGAGCGCGACGAAGCGCTCCACCTCGGCCCGATTGCGCGCGTCCGCGAAGAACCGCACGACGCTTTCCGCGATCGTCGGCCCGATCCCATCGATGGCCTCGAGCTCCTCCTGCGGCGCCGACATCAGCGCATCCAGGTCGCCGCCGACGTGTGACGCCAGCAGTTCCGCGACCCCCTCGCCGACGTGCCGGATCCCGAGAGCGATCAGGAAGCGCGCCAGCGTCGTTTCCTTCGCGCGCTCGAGCGCCGCCACCAGATTCGCTGCGGACTTCTCGCCCATCCGGTCCATCCCGGCCAGCCCCTCGGCATCGAGCTCGAAGACGTCGGACACACGTTGCAAGCGACCTGCCGCCATCAGCTGCTCGATCCGCTGCTCGCCGAGGCCATCGATGTCGAGGGCGCCGCGCCCGGCGAGGTGCCGCAGGTTGTTCTTCAGCTGCGCCGGACAGTCGAGGTTGGGGCAGCGCGTCACGGCCTCGCCCTCGAGTCTCACCACCGCGGCGCGACACACGGGGCACTTCGCCGGCATCTTCCAGCGCCGGGAGCCGCGTGGCCGCTTGCTCGCCACCACGGCCACGATCTGGGGGATCACGTCGCCGGCGCGCTGCACCACGACGGTGTCGCCGACGCGAACGTCCTTGCGTTCCACTTCGTCCTGGTTGTGCAGCGACGCATTGGACACCGTGACACCACCGACGAAGACCGGCCGGAGCTTTGCCACCGGCGTGAGCGCACCGGTGCGCCCCACCTGCACCTCGATCGCCTCGACGACCGTCGTCTCCTGCTGCGGCGGAAACTTGAACGCAATCGCCCAGCGCGGCGAGCGCGGGAGCGTACCCAGCTCCTCCTGCAGCGACAGCCGATCGACCTTGAACACGGTGCCATCGACGTCGAGCGGCAGCGATGCGCGCGCTTCCCGCATGCGCGCGTGATACGAGAGCGCTGCGTCCGCATCCTCGCAGAGTGCGGACTCCTCGCTCACCGGGAGTCCCCAGTCGCGGAGCAAAGCCAGCACGGCGAGCTGCGTATCGACGTGACGCGGTCGGCCTTCGGCCAGCGCGTACGCGCGGAATTCGAGCGACCGCAACCGCTCGGTGTCGACGTCGTCCTTCTGGCGCAACGAGCCGGCGGCCGCATTGCGCGGGTTCACGAAGGCGTCCTCCCCCCGCTCGAGCCGCTGGCGGTTGAGACTCTCGAACGCTCGTCGCGGCAATACCACCTCGCCGCGGATCGATGCGCGCTCCGGCGGCGCGTCGGTGGCGAGCCGGGCCGGAATCGTGGGCACGTGCCGGATGTTCCCCGTCACGTCCTCTCCGGTCCTTCCGTCGCCGCGGGTCGCGGCGGCGACCAGTGCGCCTCGCTCATACACCAGCTCGAGCGCCGCTCCGTCCAGCTTGAGCTCGCCGGCGTACTCCACGGGTGAACTTGTCTGAAGAAGTCGGCGGATTCGTTCGTCGAACGCCCTGAACTCGTTCTCGTCCATCGCGTTGTCGATGCTCAACATCGGCACCCGGTGGACGAAGGGCGCAAAGCTCGCCGAGCTCGCTCTTACCGAGTTCGTTGTCGCCGAGCTCGTTGTCGTCGAGTTCGTCGTCGCCGAGTTCGCAGAAGGGGAATCGGGGCCGTGCGGGATTCTTTTGGAAACGCTCGTTCCAGCGCGGGATCGGCCCGCTCGAGATGCACGAGAAGTCGATGTCGGTTCCGGGGAACCGAAGGCCTCGGGGCCTACACCTACTTGGCGAGTCGGAGAGTCGGGCCGGACCAGCTCGGGATGGGCGTCTTCCAACGCTCGTAGCTCGCGGAACAGGCGGTCGTACTCCGCATCGGAGATTTCCGGTCGATCTTCGACGTAGTAGAGCCGGTCGTGGTGCCGGATCGCTGCGATCAGCTGCTCGATCCGTTCGTCGACCGGCCCCCCGAGGATCGTTTCCTTCCGATGGCCCGGTTCCATGAAGATCCCCGCGGGTCTTTTCCTTCAAGGCGGAAAGGAAACCCGGCGATGAGACGGGTAGCCCGCGCCGGTGTCTCCGACCACACCCCGTCGCCGAACGAACCATCTGTGCCGCCCCCCGACCCGGAGGAGAAACGCTTTCGTGAATGGACCGTTGGAAGACCCGCTCCGAGACTACGAGCTGCGCCTGCTGCTCGATGGCACGACCGACGGCCTCGTGGTCTTGCGGGGCGGCGCGGTGGTGTGGGCGAATGCCGCCCTCGCGCGGATGAAGGGTGCGGGCGACGCGAAGGATCTCGTCGGACTCGCACTCGGGGATCTGCTAGCGGATGCCGGGCACGGCTTGCCGGCCACCGACTCGGAACATCGCGTCCGCTGCCGCCTCGTGCGTCCGGGTCTGGATGGCCGCGAGGTCGTCGTGGAACGCATTGCCGGACCCTGGGCGGCGGGTGAGCTGGCCCTGCGCGTCGGCGACGTGACGGATCTGCATACGCTCGAGTCGGAGGTGTTGCGGACCGGGCGGGCGCTGCACGAGGCCAATCGCGCCTTGGCACTCCTGCGCGAGCGGACACGCGGCGAGTCGACGGAGCGCGAGGAACTCCTGACCGTCGTGAGTCACGAGCTGCGCACGCCGTGCACCGTGATCCAGGGCTACAACCGATTGCTGCTGTCCGGGCGTTTCGGCGAACTCTCCGAGAAGCAGCGCTACTTCCTCGAGGAGAGCCAGAAGAGCTGCCAGAGGCTCAACGGCTTCATCGGGAATCTCCTCGAGACGGCGCGGCAGGGTCTGGCGGTGGGGCCCCTCGAGGTCGCCGAGGCGCCGCTCGCGCCGGTCGTCGAAGGTGTGGTGCGCCAGCTCGGCCCGCTGATCGAGGAGCACCGCCTGCGAATCGAGTTGGCCCTTTGCCCCGAAGCGCCCCGCGCCCGTTTCGATCCGCCGCGAGTCGAACAGGTGCTGACCAACCTGATCGGCAACGCGCTCAAGTTCGCACCGCCGGACAGCACCATCGAGGTCACGCTGCGCGCCGTCGAGCGCGGTGGTCGGAGCTTCGTCGAGATCGCCGTGCTGGATGCCGGTCCCGGCATCGACGCGCGGGATGGCGAGCGCATCTTCGAGCCCTACGCCCAGGTGGGCGACGCACGCCGCGCGGGCGGGTTGGGCCTCGGTCTGGCGATCTGCCGCCGCATCGTCGAGGCGCACGGCGGGCAGATCGGCGTCGACGCGCGGACCGGCGGAGGCAGCCGCTTCGCCTTCACCCTTCCCGCCGTCGAGCAGGGGACGGCGCGGTCCGGCAGTGCCGCCGGGGCGGCAGCGTAGTTGACCTCCGCCCGCACCCTGCACGCGAGCGAGCGGCCGTGGCGGATCCTCGTCGTCGACGACGCCGAGGGGATCCGGACGTATCTCGCGAACCTGCTCGAGATGTTCGGCTACCAGGTCGACACCGCCGAGAACGGACGTCGCGCGCTCGCGCTCCTCGAGGGAGGGGCGGCACCCGACGTCATCCTGATGGACGTCATGATGCCCGGCCTCGACGGCCTCGAGACGCTGCGGCAGCTACGGGAGCTGGATCCCAGCGTGCCCGTCGTGATGCTCTCGGTGGTGGGCAAGGCCAGCACCATCGTGGAAGCCCTGCAACTCGGCGCGTCGGACTATCTGAACAAGCCGTTCGAGGAAGAGGAACTCGAGGCGGTCCTGCGCAAGGTGCTGGAGCGGCGAGCGCTCGAAGAGGAGCGCAAGCGCCTGCTATCCGAACTCGAGCAGAATCATCGCGGCGCCGTCTGGCACGGCGCGGCGATGAGGCGCGTGCGCGCGCTCCTCGACCAGATCGCCCCGGTCAACGTCACCGTGCTGATCCAGGGCGAGAGCGGCGTCGGAAAGGAAGTCGTGGCGCGCGCGCTGCACGACTCCTCACCGCGCCGCAAGCACAGCTTCGTCAAGGTCAACTGCGCAGCGCTGCCAGAGGACCTGCTCGAGAGCGAGCTGTTCGGGTACGAGCGCGGCGCCTTCACGGGCGCGGTTGCGCGCAAGCCCGGGAAGTTCGAAGTGGCGAACCAGGGCACGATCTTCCTCGACGAGATCGGGGAGATGAGCCCCGGCCTCCAGGCGAAGCTGCTGCAAGTGTTGCAGGACGCCACCTTCTCGCGGCTCGGCGGGAACCGCGAGATCCACGTGGACGTGCGCGTGATCTGTGCGACGCATCGACCGCTGCTCCAGATGGTGGCCGCCGGCACGTTCCGCGAGGACCTCTACCACCGGCTCAACGTGGTCGACATCCAGATTCCGCCGCTTCGCGAGCGCCGCGAGGAAATTCCGGCGCTGGTCGAAACCTTCCTGCACCGCTTTGCGCTCAAGTACCGGAAGGATCCGCGCCCACTGAGCGTCGCGTTGATGCGGGCCTTCGATCGCTATCCGTTCCCGGGCAACATCCGCGAACTCGAGAACATGATCAAGCGCGTCGTCGTGCTCGAGACCGAGCAGCCGTTGCTCGCGGAGCTGCTGGCCGGCCAGCGCGTTCACCGCGGGCCCAGCCGACTCGCCGGCCTGATCGACGACCTGGCCGAGCGCGCCGGCGACCTCCCGCTGAAGGAGGTCGGCCGCCTGGCCGCGCTCGAAGCGGAGAAGGAAACGATCGAGAGCATCCTGGCCCGCACGTCCTGGAACCGGAAGAAGGCCGCGGCGCTGTTGAGCGTCTCCTACAAGACGTTGCTGCAGAAGATCCGGGAGTGCGGGCTCGAGGAAGGGATCTGACGAGCGTCGTAGTCGGCGACAGCAATCCCCTCCCCCGGAACGTTCACGCGTCGGCATCGGCCTCGCGGATGTCCGCTGGACGACTCGGTTTTCGCCAGATTTAGATAGGCCTGCCCGGATCCGGTCTTCTCCGATGAAACGGCCTCACGGACGTTGGCGGAACCGTAGGAACTTCCCCGCGGATCGGAACGCAAGTAACCAAATCCCTTGCCGGGGCCACTAAAAACGTGCAGAGTCTTCAAATAAGAAGTCAACCGCCTGCGGAGGGTGAGGCCGTGCACTACCGCTCGAACGATCGTAACCAGAAGTCCAATCCGACGGGAAGCTCGCGCTGGGCGCGCGCGTCCCGGGCGCTCCTGATCGCCGTTCCGATGTTGCTGCTGGTCTCGAGTTCCGCGGATGCGGGCCGAGCCCGTATCGAACCGCCGATCGACCCGAACGCCCCGACCATCCCGTCCAATGTTCCTGCGACGCCGGAACCGGGCGCTGCCTTGGCGTTCGCGCTGGGGATCGGCGTCGTCGCGTGGGCTGCCCGCCGGACGCGCCGCGCCGCCAGCTAGGGTTTTCCGTCCGGGATTTTCGTCTGGGTTTTGCGTCGTCCTCACGTCCACCGCTTGGTCCGAATGACGAGACGCTCGCGAGCAGGCTCGAAGGCCGCTCGCGAGCGTCTTGCGTCTGGCGTCCCGGTCACAGTACAGCGACATCCCCCGATCGATAGCGCGCGAGCGGCGGCGCATCGGGCCGGACGCCGAGCTCGAACACGAGCCGGTCCGGCGCGAAGCCCCGGATGCGCAGCCGGCCGGCGTGCAGGCAGCGCTGGTGGTGGAACGCGCACAGCGTCAGGAGGTTCTCCATGTCGTCCGAGCCCTGGTGCGAGCGGAACACCA
>JBDIVR010000049.1:0-23497 GCA_039794265.1 Myxococcota bacterium | reverse complement strand
GAAAGGGGCCGGGTTGGTTCGTCAACTTTTTCCGCAGGAAAAAGTTGACGAACCAACCCGGCCCCTTTCTTGACGCGCCGAGGAGGGCGGTCGCGACGGCAGGAGGGGCGCCCGCCGCGACCGCCCCGGATCGCTCCGCGCTACGCCACCACAGCGCGGCGGCGACCCGAGAGAGTGAGCCCGGCGAGGCCGCTTGCGAGCATCACGAGAGTCAGCGGCTCCGGAATCACGGAGAAGCGCTGGTCCACGTGCGGAACCACGGCGATGATGCCGCTTTGCAGCGCCACGACCTTCACGACCTCGATTCGCGACATCTGGGCGAAGCCAACGCTGTCCGAGAGGACTGCCGGATCGCCGCCGGCGACAGCCAGCGCCAGCAGCGTGCCCACCGGGACGCCGCCCGGCCCGAGCAGCGATTCGCTGACCAGCGCCGCTGCACCGCTGCCGACCGCCACGAGCGGGGAGAACAGCGCGGCGCCATCGAGGAACACCCCGGCGGTCGTCTCGGCGACGTACGACATCAGCAACGTCCCCTCCTCGCCGAGCAGCACCGCGATCGGTCCTGCGATGCGGAAGCCGTCGCCGAGGAGTTGGACCGGGTAGTCGGAGAGATCGACCGACAGATCTCCTGTCACCGAGATCTCGAAGTCCGAGAACGTGATCGAGCCGACGCCGAAGCTCGCGCCGGCATCGAGGTCGGCGAGAGTCAGGGCCTGCACTGCTCGAGGAACCCCCACGAAGAGCGCGAGAGCCAGAGCGATCGATCGAAGCCACGGTTCGCCAGCTTGCATGGGAGCCTCCACGGTCGTGCGCGGATCCCGTGCCGGACGACCCCTCGCGCGGCACGGAACTCGAACGGTTCACGTGTCTCGTTTCGGCTGCGGAGATGTTGCGCCGCGTGATGGGAGACACGGCAGACGACGCGCGGCTCTCGTGCGACGGCACGCAAGCACGGAGAGTCTCGTGTGCGTCTTGCGGCGGCGTGTGCGCGTGGGGAGCAGAGTGCACGCAGGCGCGTGACGATCGGCGCACTCGCCGAACGCGCCCGACTCAGCGCGCGATGTCGGTCCGGCGGAACACGGCGACGAGCAGTGCGAGCGCCCCGGCCGCCCAGAGCGCAAGCCGCCCGAAGGCCGGCAGCAGCGCCTCGCTGGCATCGACGTGCGGATTCCACGCGGCGACGGCTGCGAACACCGCCGTGCCGAGCGGGGGGCCGAAGCGGTCGATGGTGGCGAGCACGTCCGGCAGCGCCGCGTCCGGCTGGACGACCGCCAGCGCGAGGCCCAGCGCGTTCGCGAAGCCCTGCAGCGGCACCGCGACGAGCACGGCCAACAGCACGGCCGTGCGTCCGACGGCCAGCGACGTCGCCATCGCGAGCGCGGCGACGACGACGGCGCCGAGTCCCGCCGCCGCCGCGCCGAGTGCCGCCGGAGCGAGGTCGACCCCGTGGCGCGCCGCCAGCAGCGCGGCCGTGCCGCCCAGCAACACCGCGCCCGCACCGAGTGCGACCGCCAGCGCACCGGCGAGCCGGGCGCCGGCGTAGGCACCGCGCGAGACCGGACGCGCGAGCCACAGCGCGCTGCTGCCGTCCGCCAGCGGTCGCGCCAGGTGATCCGACGCGAGGACGCCGGCCATCAGCAGCACCGCCAGCGCCTGCAACGAGAACAGCACCGGCGCCAGGAATCCGGCGATCAGGGCCGGATCGACGGCTCGTTGGTCGAACGTGACGTTGCCGAAATCCGTACAGCTGCGGACCCACAGCAGCGACAGCGCCAGCACGACCGCAATGGCGACGGCGAATCGACGCCGGAGTGCGTCGCGCGCTGCCTCGATCGCGAGCAGTGCGAAGCCCCTCATCCGCGAACCGCTCGCACGAACACATCTTCCAGCGACTCGCCCGGCGCGACCAGCGATTCGAGTGCGCCGGCCGTCGCGATCCGGCCCTCGTTCAAGATCACCACCTGGTCGCAGGTGCGCTCGACCTCGGACAGCACGTGCGAGCAGACCAGCACCGTGGCGCCGCGATCGCGGGCGGCCCGGATCCAGTCGCGGGCGTCGCGCACGCCGAGCGGATCGAGCCCGCTGGTCGGCTCATCGAGGACCAGGACGGCGGGGTCGCCGAGCAGCGCGCTGGCGAAGCCGACGCGCTGCGCGAGGCCTTTGGACAGCGAGGCGAGGCGCTCGGCGAGGCGATCACGCACGCCGGTGGTCTCGGCGACCGCTTCGACGGCGCGCGTGGCTTCGGCGCCGGACAGACCGAGGAGCGCCGCGTGGAGTCCCAGAAACGCGCGCAACGTCATCGCGCCCGGCAGCGCGAGGCGCTCCGGCAGGTAGCCGACGCCGATCCGTGCCGCTGCATCGTAGGGATCGTGGCCGCGCAGCCGCGCGGCGCCGTGGCTCGGGCGCGTGAAGCCGAGCAGCAGCTTCAGGGCGGTCGTCTTGCCGGCGCCGTTCGGTCCCAGCATTCCGAGCGCCGTGCCGTCGGGCACGACGAGATCGACGCCTGCCAGCGCCATCCGGCGTCCAGCGGAGCTCCCGGCGTACTGTTTGGCGGCGGCGGCGAGTTCGAAGGCGACCACGGGAGCGCGAGCCTACCATCGCCGCATGGCCCGGGCTCGCATGTTTCCGCGCCAGACGGCGCGCGCGCTGACTCCCACCGGTGGCTACCTCGCGGGGTTCACCCACTCGCTGCAGCCGTACGTGGGCTGCGAGTTCTCGTGCACCTACTGCTACGTCCGTGAGCTGACGGTGCAGCGCGCCAATCCCTACCGCCTGCCGTGGTCCGAGTGGATCTCGCCGAAGCTCGACGTCGCGGAGCGGCTGCGCCGCGAGGCGCGGCGGGGCGCCACCCGCGACGCCCGGATCTTCTGCTCGTCGGCCACCGATCCCTATGTCCCGATCGAGCGCCGGCTCGGGCTGACGCGCAGCTGCCTCGAGGTCCTGGCCGCGGTTCCCCCGGCCCTGCTGGTCGTGCAGACGCGCAGTCCCTTCGTCGCGCGCGATGCGGCGTTGCTCGCGCGCATGCCCAGCGCCATCGCGAGCCTCAGCATCACCACGGACGACGATCGCGTGCGCCGGCTGCTCGAGCCGAACGCGCCGGGCATCTCGCTGCGCATCGAGACGCTCGCCCGCCTACGCGCAGCCGGTGTGCGCACGCAGGCAGCCGTCTCTCCGCTGCTTCCCGGGGATCCCGAGCGCCTCGCGCAGCAGCTCGAGCCCGTCGCGGACCGCGTCGTCGTCGACGATTTCTTTCGCGGCGACGGAGCCGGCGGGCGGCGCAGTCGCGCCGCGCTCGCCCGGCTGCGCGCGGAGGGCTTCGCGAGCTGGGCCGAGCCCGGCTACGCAGACCAGGCGATCGCCACGTTCCGGCGCGTCTTCGGCGCCGAGCGAGTGGGCGTGTCGGCGGCGGGCTTCGCGGCTGCGGACCTCGCCGCGCCGGATCGGATACCCTGCCTCCCTCGCGCGCCCGCCCACCAGGAGACTCTGCGATGAACGATCTCGATTCCCTTCCGCTCTCTGGCAAGACCGCCGTCGTCACCGGCGCATCGAGTGGCATCGGCCGCGCCATCGCGCGCCAGCTGGGCCGCGCGGGCGCCCACGTCACGCTCGGCGGCCGCACCGCCGAGGCGATGGACGAGACGGTGCGCGAGATCGAACGCGCCGGCGGCGCCGCGCGCGCCGTGCGCCTGGACGTGCGGGACGTCGACCAGGTCCGCGCGCTGGTGGCCGGTGCGGTGGTCGCGACGGACCGGCTCGACATCATGGTCAACAACGCCGGCGTGTCGTTTCCGAGTCCGATCGCCGAGGGTGACGCCGAAGAGTGGCGCGCGATGCTCGAGACCAACGTGCTCGCGCTGTTGGTCGGTTGCCAGGCGGCGGTCCGCGCGATGCGCGCGTGCGGCGCGCACGGCCACATCGTCAACATCTCGTCGATCGCGGCGCAGCGAAACGACTCTGGTGTGTACGGCGCCACCAAGCACGCGGTGAACTGCATCCACTCGACGCTGCGCAGCGAACTCGAGAACGACACGATCCGCGTCGTGAACATCATGCCGGGCGCGATCGCGACGAACTTCGCCCGGAACTTCGATCCCGCGTTCGTCGCGGGCTTCGTGAAGGCCGCCGGCGTCGAGATCGAGGTGAAGAAGGGCGAACGGCTGCCGGACGAGGTGATGGAGAAGCTGCAGCCCGCTCTCGCGCAGATGCTCGGCAGTCCGGACGACGTGGCGCGCGCGGTGCTGTATGCGGTGACCCAGCCGATCGACGTGAACATCGCCGAGATCGTCGTGCGGCCGCCGAAGCAGATCGCGCTGTAGGCCCCGCGAGAGGAACTCCGCGATGAAGCTGCACGAGCTTCCGACGCCGGCGCTGGTCGTCGACACCGCGACACTCGAACACAACCTGACGACGATGGCGCGGGCGCTGCCGGGCGCGCGGCTGCGGCCGCACGTGAAGGCCACCAAGTGCACGGCGCTGGCGCGCCGGCAGGCAGCGCTCGGGCATCGCGGCTTCTGCTGCGCCACCACGCGCGAGATGGAGGGCATGGCAGCGGCGGGGCTCGGCGAGGATCTCCTGCTCGCCAACGAGACGCTGGACGCGCGTCGCCTCGGTCGTCTCGCAGGTCTGGACGCGCGCGTCACCGTCGCCGTCGATTCGGAGGCGACGATCGCCGCGGCGGCCGACGGCGGTGTGCGGGAGGTCCTGATCGACGTCAACGTGGGGCTGCCGCGCTGTGGCTGCGCGCCGGAGCAGGCCGGTCGGCTCGCGGACCGCGCGCGCCGGCGCGGCCTCACGGTCCGCGGCGTGATGGGCTACGAGGGCCACGCGATGGCGCTCGCCAGCCGCGCGGAGCGCAAGGCCGCGGTCGATGCGGCGATGGCGAAGCTCGCGGCGGCGCACGCGGATGTGGGCGGCGACGTACTCTCCGCCGGCGGCACCGGCAGCTTCGACCTGAACGAGCTGGCGACGGAGATCCAGGCCGGCTCGTATTCGCTGCTGGATACGCACTACGCGCGGCTCGGGCTGCCGTTCCGGCCGGCGTTCTGGGTGTCGTCCACGGTGGTGTCGGTCGGCGCGGGCTTCGCGGTCTGCGACGCTGGCCTCAAGTCGCTCGGCATGGATCACGGCAACCCGGCGATCGACGGCGCCAAGGTCTGGTTCTGCTCCGACGAGCACGTGACGTTCGCGGCGGATGCCGAGGCGCCGGGCGGCGGGTTCCAGGCGAAAGTCGGCGATCGCGTCCGCGTCTGGCCGGCCCACGTGGATCCGACGGTCGCGTACCACGAGTGGCTGCACCTCTCGGAGGGCGACGACATCGTCGACCGCTGGGCGATCGACCTGCGCGGCTGGTGAACCGGCTCGCCCGTCAGAGCACGACGTACAGCACGAGCGCGCCGGCGCCGAGCAGCGCGCCGGTCGACACGATGACGTGTCGACGGAGCGCGGGCGCGCCGAGCGTGGCGACCAGGACGCACTTCACCAGTGTGTTGCTCGCAGCGGCGATCGCGATCGCCGCTGCGGCGGGCGTCGCCGCGACCTCGCGGGTCGGCGACGCCATCGAAAGCGTGATCGGATCGACATCGGTCGCGCCGGCCAGCGCGGCGACGACATACAGGCCGACACCCGGCAGGTAGAGCTCGACCCCGCGCACGATCAGCAACACGGAGGCGAACAGCAACGCGAAGCGTATCGCCGCCGTGAGGCGGAACGGATTCCGCAGCGGGACGCCGTCGCCGCTCGGGGGCGCCGCCCGCCCGCGGACGTAGTGCCACGCGGCGAAGCCGGCGGCGACCGCCATCCACACGGCCAGCAGCGGCGCGAGGCGGCGCAGCAACGCGGCGTCCAGGGCGGCCAGCACGACGCCGATGCGCGCGAACATCGTCGCCCACGCGAGCAGGATGCCGGCGGCCAGCGCGTTGGCGAGGGCCGCGCCTCCGGCGGCTTCGCGACTCCTGCGCGAGAGCGCCAGCGTGACCGCGGTCGACGAGACGAGTCCGCCGAACAGCCCCGTCAGCGGAATGCCTCGGCGCGCGCCGAGCACACGCGTCGCGACGTAGCCGACGAGCGAGAGTCCCGAGATCAGGATCACCAGCCACCACATCCGCCACGGGTTCAGCGCCTGCCACGGGTCGAGCGTCCGATCGGGCAGCACCGGCAGCACGATGAACGTGGCGATCAGCAGCTTCAGGCCGGCGTACAGGTCGTCGCGGCCGAGCTTCTCGACGGCGCCGTGCAGCGGCTGCCTGAAGGCGAGCACGGCCGACGTGACGATCGCGAGTGCGACGGCGATCTCGGCGTATCCGAACACCACGGTGCCGCCGAGCAGGTACGTGACGAGGGCCGCGAGTTCGGTCGTGAGGCCGAGCTGACCGGTCTGGCGGGATTCGGCGATGTAGCCGGCCAGCACCACCGCGGTGACCAGGGCGCCGGCGCCGATGAAGATCGCGAGCGTCGCCAGCTTGACCGACAGCCAGGCGGCCAGCGCCCCCGCCTCGGCGAACAGGATGAACGTGCGCAGCCCGCCGGTGCCGCGTTGCTGGACCTCGCCGTCCGCGAGCTCCTCCTCCTGCCGCTTCTCGCGCTCGATGCCGACCAGCGCGCCGATGAACAGCGCGACCGCGAAGTCGAGGAACGGGACGGCGTTGGCGGAGGGCACGACGAGCCGATGCTAGCCTCCGCCGATGGCTTCCCGCGCCGCGCGCCGCACGACCGCCGGTCTCGTGTTCCTCGCCGTCTTCGTGTCGATCGCGGTCGGCGCCCACCTGTATTTGGCGCAGCGGCTCGTGTGGGCGCCGGACTGGGCGCCCGGCGTGCGTCGCGCGCTGCTGGCCGGGCTGGCGCTCGGCTTCGCCGCACTGCTGACACAGGCCTTCGTCCGGCGGCGCGAGGGCCGGGTCTACGGAGCGCTGGCGTGGGCGGCCTACGGCTGGCTCGGCCTGGCGTTCCTGCTGCTCGTGACGACGCTCGCCGGCGACGTCGGCCTGGCGTTGCTCGGTGTCGCGGCGCCCGAAGGCTGGAGCGACGGCTCGGCGGTGGCGCGCGGGCGCGCGCTGGGCGTCGGCGCCGTCGGGCTCGGGCTCGCCGGGTTCGCGCTCCGGCGCGGGCTCGCCGGACCGGAGCTGCGTCGCCTGGAGGTGCCGTTGGCGCGTTGGCCGCGCGCGCTCGACGGCTTCCGGATCGTGCAGCTGTCGGACATCCACATCGGCCCGCTGCTCGATCGGCGTTTCGCGAAGTCCCTCGCCGAGCGCGTGAACGCGCTGGCGCCGGACCTGGTGGTGATCACGGGAGACATCGTCGATGGCAGCGTCCGGCGCATCGGCGGCGAAGTCGAGCCGCTCGGCGCCCTGCGCGCGCCGCACGGCGTGTTCTTCGTCACGGGCAACCACGACTACTACTCCGGCGCCGACGACTGGGTGGCGCGGATGACCGGCCTCGGTTGGCGGGCGCTGCGCAACGAGCGGGTCGCCATCGAAGCGGGCGGCGCGGGCTTCGATCTGGCCGGCGTCGACGACCATCGCGGGAGCATGGTGGAGCCCACCGGCGGCGAGGATCTCGAGCGTGCGCTCGCGGACCGCACGCCGGATCGGCCCGTCGTATTGCTGGCCCACGATCCCGCCAGCTTCCGCCGCGCGTCCCAGATGGGTGTCGACCTGCAGCTCTCCGGGCACACGCACGGCGGCCAGATCTGGCCGTTCCGCTGGATGGTGCGCGTCACCGTTCCGTGGGTCGCGGGTCTCTACCGCGTCGGCGCGAGCGCCGTCTACGTCAGCTGCGGCACCGGCTTCTGGGGGCCGCCGATGCGGCTCGGCGCGCCGGCCGAGATCACCGAGCTGGTCCTCCGCGCAGAAAGTTGACGGATCCAACCCGGCCCCTTTCTTGACGGTCGCTTTTCTCGACGGCGGCTCGGGGCGGGGGGGGTCAGGTCCAGTGGTTGATGGGGCCGTGGCCGCGGCCGAGGCCCGGAGCCGTGGCGATGGCGCGGGTCAGCCACTGCTTGGCGGCGGCGACGGCGGCGCCGAGTGATTCGCCGCGGGCCAGGCGGGCGGTGATCGCAGCCGAGTAGCTGCAGCCGGTGCCGTGCGTGTGGCGGGTCTCGACCCGCGGCGCGCGGAGCCACGTCACGGTGCGGCCGTCGAACAGGAGATCGGCGGCTTCGGGGCCTGCGGCGTGTCCTCCCTTGATCAACACGGCGCCGGGCCCGAGCGCGAGCAGCGCCCGGGCCGCCGCCTCGATGTCGCGCTCGCTCTCGAGCGCGCCGCCGCCGAGCAGCGCGGCGACCTCCGGGAGGTTGGGGGTGAGCAGCGTAGCGAGGGGAAGCAGCGCGCACCGCAGCGCGTCGATGGCCCGGGCAGCGAGCAGGGGATCCCCATGCTTCGAAACCAGCACCGGGTCGACGACGAGCGGGCGCAATCCATGCCTCGAGATCTCCGCGGCCACCGCCTCGACGATCTCGACCGAGCCGAGCGCCCCGGTCTTGACTGCGGCCGGGCGGAAGTCCCCGGCGACGGACTCGATCTGCGCGCGGACCATCCCGGCGGGGAGCAGCTCCACAGACTGCACGCCGACGCTGTTCTGGGCGGTTACCAGCGTGATCGCGCTGGTCCCGTAGACCCCGTGTTGGTGGAAGGTCTTGAGGTCGGCCTGGATGCCGGCACCACCGCCAGAATCCGAGCCGGCGATGGTCAACGCGATGGACGGAGCGGGCAGCGTGACAGGATCCTTACGAGGCGCGTGCACAGACCTCGGCGCGGCCGCCCGGGTTGCTGCGGCCGGCCACCGAGCACAGTACGATACCGGCACCCCCTGATCGACGCTGCCCCGGGCGCGCCCGAGCAGCGATGTCCACAGGAGAGCGGGAGAGGACGAAGCGGCAGTCGCACAGCCTTCGGGTCGGCGCAGGACCCGACGGGAGAGCCTTGGGGGCCAGGAACCGCGAGCGGATCCGTTCGGACCCGTCGCAACCGGAGGGTGACATGGAGTTCCGGCACATCCCGTGGAACGAGCCTCGCACACCCGGAGAGAACGGCCTGCGTCGCCACCTCGAAGCCGAGGGTTTCGAGGTGAAGACGTGGCGAGATCCCGCGGATCGGAGCTACGCCCCCCATCGCCATCCGTACGACGAGAGCCTCTGGGTCGTGCGCGGCCGGATCGTCCTGCAGGTCGACGGCCGGGAGGTACCGCTGGGACCCGGCGATCGCGTCGAGCTGCCCGGTGGCACGCTGCACACGGCGCGCTGCGGGCCCGACGGCGCCGTCTACCTGATCGGGCACAAGCGCCCGCTCGACTGATCCGCTCGCAGCATCCGTGCGCGCACGATCGAAGCTCGCTGGCCTCGCGCTATGATGCGCCGCCAATGGTCACGATCGGCATGAACTACCAGGTGCTGGCGGGCAAGGAAGAGGTGTTCGAGGCGGCGTGCCAACGCGTGCTCGAAGTGATGCAGGAAGCCGTGGGCCACGAACATTCGGCCGTGTACCGGCGGATCGATGCCGCCGCGGCCGTCGACTATCTGATCGTGTCGCGCTGGAGCGACGAGGCGGCGTTCCGATCCTTCATTGCCTCGGAGACCTTCAAGAAGGTGACGAGCTGGGGTCTGGCCAACATCCTGGCCGGGCGTCCCAGCCATACGACCTATCGCGAGGACTGACCTACCGGGTCGCGCGGTCGCTCGAGGCTCCGCTCGGTTCCCGCGGCCGTCCTACATAGGGCTCCGCCACGACGATCTTCAGCAGCTGTCCGCCCGCGAGCGCCGCGCCCGGCAACGATCCATTGAGGACCGCCGTGCGAGCGGGGTCCCAGGCGTTCCCGGTACGCCTCGACAGCGCCGCGAGGTCCTCGCCGGACTCCGCTTCGGCGATCCGCAGCCGCTCCGCCCGGACCTCGGCCCGCTCCTGCTCGGTGATCGTGCGGAAGCTGCGCGCCATCGCCCGACCGCGGCCGAAGAAGTGATTCGCGACGCTCGCGGGCGCCGACGCCGAGAGTCGGTAGAGGAGGCCGCCGTGGGCGATCCAGGTCAGCTGTCCCGCCATCGCGCCCTGCGATGTCCAGATCTGCGCGCGGACCTCGTAGGCTGCGCGGCCGCCGATCTCGAGCGATCGGGCCGTCAGGATCTGGGCGCCGAGCTGTCGGGCTTCGACGGCGAGGAACGCGCCGGCAGCGAGGCGTGGGTCATCGCCGGGGCCGGCGCCTTCGATCGCGAAGCGCGCGTTTCCCTGCGGCGAGAAGGCGGCCACCATGCGCGAGGTGTTCACGAGCCGCCAGCCATCGGGGAAGCTCAACGCGAAGCCGAGGTCGGGATGCAGGAAGCGGCTGCCGACGAAGATGCCTTCGGCCGGGTTGGCGTCCACGATCAGGCCCTCGAGGCGGCGCAGGTGGCCGGCGCGGTCGCCCGAGACGCCCGGCCGCGGCACCCAGCGCAGCTCGGACCCGCGCGAGAACGCCAGCGCCATCCGTTCGGTGTTGGCCGGATGGTGCTGCAGGAAGCTCGGCAGGCGCGAGGCGCCGAGCTGGATCCGCTCTTCCTGCTCGAGGCCCCGCAGCAGGCTCGACATCGCGGCCGGGTCGTAGCCGGCCGCCGCCGCGAGCCGTTGGCCGGTTTCGTCGGCATCGCGCTCCTGGTCGCGGGCGTACGCGGCGATCTGCCCTGCGCCCCACCAACCGAAAGCGAACGGTGTCGCCTTCGCGACGAGCTGCTGCGCCGCTGCGTGGCGTCTCGCGACATGTACGATCTCGTGGGCCAGAACATTGGCCAGCTCGTCTTCGGAGTTCGTGAGCGCCAGCAGCCCGCGCGAGACGAAGATCGCACCGCCGGGAAGCGCGAAGGCGTTGGGCGTCCACGGGTCGACGACCTGGAACCGGTAGTCGAAGCCGGTGGCCGGCGCGTGGGCGGCGACGCGCGCTCCCACCTCCTGCACGTAGCGCTGGAGCGTCTCGTCCTGCAGGATGCCGAGTTCCGCGATGGCCTGCTGCTCGGCCTCTTCGCCGACGCGCGCGTCGTCGGCCTCGGTCGCGAGCACCGTCCGGCGCTTCGGTTCCTCCTGGACGACCTCGGGCAACGACGTGTCGCGGCGCGACAGCAGTCCGCAGCCGGACACGACGCCAGCGAGGACGACGAGTGCGCCGAGGCGCCGCCATTGCGCGCTTCGTCGGTCGGGCGATCGTCCTCGATCGGGCTTGCGCACGGCGTCTCCGCGGGTGAGGCTGAGCCCGCGAGGATCGCGCAGCTTTCGTACGAGTGCAGGTTCGACGCGCTCATCGGTTCGCGCTCGACCGAGGACAGGGATGCCGCTGCCCGACCACAAGACGAAGATCGTCGCAACGATCGGGCCGGCGTCGTCGTCGCCGGGCACCATGGAGAAGCTGCTGGCGGCCGGCATGGACGTGGCGCGTCTCAACCTGTCGCACGGGGATCTGGACGGGCACGCTCGAACGATCGAGCAGCTGCGCGCCGCGGCGCGGGCGGTCGGCCGTCCGCTGGCGATCCTCGCCGACCTCCCGGGACCGAAGCTCCGCATCGGTCGGTTGGCCCGCGAGCCGATCGAGGTCCACGCTGGCGATGCCTTCGCGCTCACGACCGAGGACCGCGTCGGGGACGAGCACGGCGCGTCGGTGAGCTTCGCCCGGCTGCCCGAGGTGGTGCGGCCCGGAACCACGTGCTTTCTCAACGACGGTCTCGTGCGCCTCGAAGTCGAGCGCGTCGAACGGCAGACCGTCCACTGTCGTGTCTCCGCCGGCGGGGAGCTGCGCTCGGGCAAGGGCCTGAACCTTCCCGGTGTCGATCTGGGTCTCGCGGCGTTCACCGATCGCGATCGCGAGGGCCTGCGCTTCGTGTTGGCCGAGGGCGTCGATGCGGTCTCGCAGTCCTTCGTCGAATCGGCTGCCGACATCGAGGCGGTGCGGGCGGCCGCGGCCGAGTGGGGGCACCAGCCGTTCGTGATCGCGAAGATCGAGCGTGCGGGCGCGCTCGACCGGATCGCCGAGATCGTGGCGGCGGCCGACGGCTTGATGGTCGCCCGCGGCGACCTCGGTGTGGAAATTCCGATCGAGGAGATGGCGCTCGCGCAGAAGCGGCTGATCCAGCGCGCCAATCTGGCGGGCAAGCCGGTCATCACGGCCACGCAGATGCTCGAGTCGATGACGCAGAGCCCGCGTCCCACGCGCGCGGAGGCCACCGATGTCGCCAACGCGATTCTCGATGGCAGCGATGCGGTGATGCTGTCCGGCGAGTCGGCCGTCGGCCGCTACCCGGCCGAGGCGGTCGCGATGCTGGCGCGGATCGCCGCGTCGATCGAGCGCCTGCGTCCGGCGCGCGCCGTCCGCGATGCGCTGCGCGAGCGGCCCCGCGAAGAGAGCGCGCCGCTGTTCGACCTGATCGCCATCTCGGTGGACACGCTGCTCGAGCGCGCGTCGCCGGCCGCCGTCTTCGTGCCGACGATCGGCGGGACGACGGCGCGGCGGATCGCGCGCTTCCGGCCCGCGCCGTGGGTCGTCGCCGTCAGTCCGTCGCAGGCGGCGTGCCAGCGCCTCCTGTTCAGCTGGGGCGTGTGGCCGGTTCGCGTCGCCGAGCGGCCCGATGACTGGCGCGCCTTCGCCCGGGACTGGCTGCGCGAGCACGCGATCGAAGGCAGCCTCGCGCTGGTGACCGAGGGGCCGTCGCCCAAGCACCCGGACGCCAACGAACGCATCGAGATCCTCGACCTGCGTCGTGAGGAGGCCCGCAGTTGACCGAGGATCACCCCGATCGTCGCCCGGTCGCGAACGCGGTCCACCCCGAAGAGGCGTGGCTGCGCGGCGCGGACGACCTGCTCGTCGACTTCGACCGCGCGTTCCAGGTGTTCCAGGAATTCGTCCGCGGCTGCCGCGGGCTCTTCGACGTCGGCCCCGCGGTGACGGTGTTCGGGTCGGCGCGTTTCCCCGAGGACCACCGCTACTACGCGTTGGCGCGCGAGACCGGACGCCGGCTCGCCGAGGCCGGCTACGCCGTCATCACCGGCGGCGGTCCCGGCGTCATGGAGGCCGCGAACCGCGGCGCCCGGGAAGGCGGCGGACTGAGCGTCGGCTGCAACATCCACCTGCCGAAGGAGCAGCAGCCGAATCCGTACCTCGATCGCACGCTGTCCTTCAACTACTTCTTCGTGCGCAAGGTCATGCTCGTGAAGTACTCGAGCGCGTTCATCCTGATGCCCGGGGGGCTCGGAACGCTCGACGAGATCTTCGAGACGGCGACGTTGATCCAGACCGGCAAGATCCGCCGCTTCCCGCTGATCGCCATGGGCACGGACTACTGGGGCCCCATCCTGTCGACGCTCGGCGACCAGGCGCTGCGCGAGGGCACGATCGCGGAGGGCGAGATCGCCGTGTACTCGACCGATTCGGCGGAGGACGCCGTCGCGCGCGTCGACGCGGTGGTGCGGGCGAACGGCGGCCGCTGAGCGGGAGGCGCGCCGGCGCCGGGCCACGCCCGGGTCCAGCGGCTATTCTCCCCGTTCGCGAACGGAGGACCCCCACCCATGCTCGACGATTCCACCCGCCAGCGCATCGAGGCCGCGATCGGCGCCGCCCCGGTCGTGCTCTTCATGAAAGGCAACCGCCGGCAGCCGCAGTGCGGATTCTCCGCCACCGTGGTGCAGATCCTCGACGAGATCGTGCCGGAGTACGAGACCGTGGACGTGCTCTCGGATCCGTCGATCCGCGACGGCGTCAAGGCGTACTCGAACTGGCCGACGATCCCGCAGCTGTACGTGAAGGGCGAGTTCCTCGGCGGCTGCGACATCGTGAAGGAGCTCTACGGGAGCGGCGAGCTGCACGAGAAGCTGGGCGTCCCGGTGCCCGCGCGCCGCGTGCCGACGATTCGCGTCACCGACGCGGCGGCCGCGTTCCTGAACGGCGCGGCCGCGCGCTCCGAGGGCAAGGCGATCCACCTGCGGATCGATCGCCAGTTCCAGAACCAGGCGTACCTGGGACCCGAGGAGCCGGGGGAGCTGGCGGCCGAGTCGAACGGCGTGCGGATCCTGTTCGACGCGATGAGCGCGCAGCGCGCCGAGGGCCTCGTCATCGATCACGTGGCGACGCCCGGCGGTCACGAGCTGCGGATCGACAACCCCAACGCGCCGCAGCCGGCCGAACCCGCTGCGCCGCCGGTGAAACAGATCGACGTCCACGCGCTGAAGCGCCTGCTCGATGCCGGGGAGCCGATCCACCTGCTCGACGCGCGGACGCCCGAGGAGCGCGCAATGGCCAGCATCCCCGGGGCCCGGCTCCTCGATGCGAGCGTCGTCGCCGAAATCGAGCGCCTGCCGAAGGACATGCCGCTGGTGTTCCACTGCCATCATGGCGGCCGCAGCCAGCAGGCGGCCGAGCACTTCCGCAGCCTCGGCTTCCTCGACGTCTCCAACGTGTCGGGAGGGATCGACGCCTGGTCGCAGCAGATCGACCCCTCGGTGCCGCGGTACTAGTGTCCTGCCCCAGGAGTTCGCCGTCGAATGGTCGCCACGTTTCACATGGCTGGGTGCGCACCGAGATCGCGTCTCCGGGCCGCTCGCAAGGCGCGCGACCGAGGCATAGCCGTCGCTACGGCGAGGGAGCGCAACGCGGCGAGCGGCCCGGAGACGCGATCGAATGCAGGCGAACTCCTGGGACAGGACACTAGTTCTTGGCGCTGAAACTCATCGGAGCCCAGGACGACGTCACGGACCGCCTCCGCGACGCGATCCAGACGGCGCTGCCGGGGGCCGACGTCGAGGTGCGGGCCGGCGGCGCCGGCCATTTCGAGCTGCGGGTCGTGGCCGACGCGTTCCGGGATCGCTCGCGCCTGCACCAGCACCAGCTGGTGTACGGTGCGATCGCGCCGCTGATGGCGGGCGATGCGCCGCCGGTGCATGCTGTCGACCGACTCGTCACGGAGGCTCCGACGTCATGAGTGATGTGGTTCGTTCCTCGGCGGAGGAGGCGATTCTCGCGGCCTTGACGCCGGAGCAGCGTTCCCAGCTCGACGCGGACCACGTGCTGCGCATCGGCGACGAGCTGATCTGGATCGAGGCCGAGGGACGCGTGCGCAAGCAGCCGGTGGCGAAGCTCTACTACGTGCGCACGGCGCTCGGGATGTTCCGCTGGAGCAAGATCGACGACGCGCTGGTCGAGGTCTGACGCGGCGAACCGTCAGTCGATCGGGGCGGCGACGGCGATCTTGACGAGACGGCCGCGTTCGAGCCGTGCGTTGCGCGGCAGCGCGTTGGCGAGCGCCGTCTCGTCGACGCTCCAACGGTTGTTCGTGCGTTGCCCCAACGCCGCGAGGGTTTCGCCGGATCGCGCCTCGACGATGCGCAGCCGCAAGCCGTAGATGCCCCGCCGTTCGGAGGCGGTCAGCGGCCGCAGGCTCGCCGCGACGCGATCGAAGCTGCCGGCATGGCTGCGCCACGCGTTCGCCGGCGCCATGCCGGTCAGTCGGAACGTTCCCCGTGGATGGGCGATCCACGTGATCGCGAGCCCCGTGACGCCTCTCTGCGTGCGCGCCTGCGCGATGGCGCGATAGGCCGGCCAGCTCCCGCCGACGCGGGTCGCGCCGCTCTCGACGACCTGCACGGCGGAGTTGGCCGACAGCCAGCGCTGGGCTGCCGTGCGCGGATCCTCGCGCGGTCCCTGGGACTCGAGCACCACCACGGCATCGCGCTGCGGCGACTGCGCGCCGACGGCGGTTCGCGCGTTCTGGGTGCGCCAGCCCGGCGGAAATTCGATCGTGAAGTCCATCGTGGGGTGGAGGAACCGCTCGTCCTGGAAGACGCCTTCGCGCGCGTCCGGGCCGATGCGCACGCCCTCGATGCGGCGCAGGAAGTCGGCCCGATTGCGAGCGACGGGCGCGGTCCCACCACTCTGCAGCTGCGCCGCGCGTCTTTGCGCCACTACGGCGCGTTCGCCGGCGGCTGGATGGGAGTCGAGAAAACCTGGTTGGCGGGCGATGCCGTCGCCGCGCTGCTGCCCTTCACGCTCGAGGGTCGCGAGGAACGTCGCCATGCCGGCGGGATCCCAGCCCGACGCGGCCGAGATCTTCTGGCCGACCTCGTCGGCCTGTCGCTCCTGGTCGCGGCTGTACGACGCGATCAGGCCGGCACCCGCTACCTGCCCGAGCTGGCCGGCCATCTGCGCCGCCTCCGCGCCGCCGAGCGCCGCGGCGGCGAGCGTGCCGAGCGCCGAGAGCACGCCGACGCCCGTCGCGCGGGTGTCTCGCTGCGCCGCATGCCGCGCAGCGACGTGACCGATCTCGTGCCCGATCACGTTCGCGAGCTCGTCCTCGGAGTTCGCCAGCGCGAGCAGCCCGCGCGACACGTAGACGTATCCGCCCGGAAGCGCGAAGGCATTGGGTTCGGCCATGTCGGCCACGGCGAACTGATAGGCTACGTCGCGTCGGGGCGACGCGGCGGCGAGCCGCTGGCCGATCGCATCGATGTACGCCGTGAGCTTGGCATCGCGGACGAGGCCGATCTCCCGCTCGACCTGCGCGGCCGCCTGCTGGCCGAGCTGCGCCTCGCGCGCTGGCGACATCGTCGTGAGTTCCGTCCTGCCCGTGACGGGGTTGTACGCGGTGGCGCACGCACCGAGCGCCAGGGTGAGGCTCACGAGCAACGCGCGGGCCGTGACGCCGGGATGCCGGGGGAGCCGGCGGGATCGAGGTCGGGATCGCAGCACGGTTCGACGCTCCGGACGAGAGAGGCTGAGGACACCGAGAGTACAGGACTCTATGCTCCGTCAGGTCGGGGCTCCGAGACAGGACGCCAGGAGTCGTGCATGGCCGTCGTGCTCCATGGCATCGCGCCGTCGCCCTTCGTCCGCAAGGTCCGGGTTGCGCTGCTCGAAAAGGGCATTCCCCATACCCTGCGGCCCGTCACGCCGTTTCCGCCGGCGAACGCGACGCCGGAGTTCCGGCGCATGAGCCCACTCGGCAAGGTCCCCGCGCTCTCCGACGGCGAGTTCGCGATCTCCGACTCGTCCGTGATCTGCGCCTACCTCGAGCGCAGCCGGCCCGAGACCCCGCTCTATCCCGCGGAGCCGAGGGACTTCGCCCGCGCGCTCTGGTTCGAGGAGTGGGCCGACACGAAGCTGGCGGAAACGACCGGCGCGGTGTTTTTCCAGCGCGTCGTCCGGCCGCGGTTCTTCCAGCAGCCCCCCGACGAAGAGTCCGTGCGCGCGGTCGTGGGCGAGGCGCTCCCTCCGCTGCTCGACTATCTGGACCAGGCACTCGGCGACGCGGAGTTCCTGGTCGGGGGCCGCTTTTCGATCGCCGACGTCGCCGTCGCCACGATGCTGCAGCAACTCCGCTACGCCAGCGAGACGATCGATCGCGCGTGCCGGCCGACGCTCGCCGCCTACGCCGACCGAGTGCTCTCGCGGCCGTCCTTCGCCGCTTGTCTCGCGGACGAAGCGGCGGTGCTCGCCCCGCGCTGATCGGCGCGCGGATCTACTTCGGCGCGCGCGGGGTCTGGTACTCGATGCCGATCCGGCCGAGGCGGGTCTTGAACTCCTTCAGCACGGTGTCGGCGAGGACCTTTTCCATCTCCTCCGGCTCCATCTGGGCGAGATCGACGCCCTGATAGTCGGCCTTCTTGCGCTGGAGTCCGCTCTGCGCCTCGAGGCGGTCCATCTCTGCCGCCATCCTGTTGTTGCGGAACGAGTCCGCGAACGTAGCCAGCATGTAGTACGACATGTCGCGCTGCATGCGTTCGATCTCGGGCTTCTTCTCCGGGTGCTGCCGGATCAGCTGGCCGATGCAGTTTTCTCCGAAGCCGACGTGCCGGCGCTCGTCCGCGATCGTGCCCGAGAGCGTCGATGCGAACTTCGGGTTCACGTCCTGCGAAAGCGCCTGCATCATCTCGAACACGCTGAAGGCCATGCCCTCGAGGATGACGTTCTGGCCGACCACGCCGGAGACGAAGTCCTTCTTGTCGACCTTCTCCAGCAGGATCTCCGCGAACTTCACGAGGTTCGGGTTCGCGTACTGCTTCAGCACGCTCTCGAGGTCCGCCTTCTTGACACCGAGGTCGTAGAGGCGCTGCGTGAACACCTCCGTGTGGCGGGCCTCGTCGAGCGTCTGGGTGGCGAGGAAGCGCTTGCTGGCCTCGTCGGGCGCCGCATTGATCAGACCCGAAGAAGCGGCGAGCGCGCACCGCTCGCCCATCACGAGCTGCACGGTGGTCCGGATCGTCTCGGTGCGCAGCACGTCGTTCTCGACGATCAGATCCGGCTCTCGCGCCCCGGGCAGGTGGCCGTACTCCGTTCCCATGAGATAGCCCTGCGGGCAGGACTCGAGCCAGTACTGGATGGAGTACATCGAGAGGAAGTCGGACATCGAGACGTCTCCTTGCTGAGCAGCCGGTTGGCGGCTTTCCCTTCGCCGCCGTCGAGATCCGGCTTCAAGATCCGTGCCCTCGAGGGGCGTCCGGGAAAACGAGGCTCCGGGGTCGCGAGCCCCGTCCTGTGGCAGCGCGCCGCGGGCGCGCTGTGACGGGTGCGACGATTGGGCGCGGCCGTCTACCATCCACCGCACGACGAAGATCCGATGGATCCGGGAGGACGACCCTGGCGACGCGACCTCGCAAGACCCGTTCCCGGACCGGCACGAAGCGCGCGCATCGTCGCGTCGCGGCGGAGCCTCCCGTCGAGATCGAAGATGGCGGGATCTCGGCGGCGCTCCGGCGCGGGCTCGGCGCTCTCACCGAAGGAGTGCGCGGTCGCGTCGCGGCGACGCCCGGAGTCGGGCTCCAGGTGGGTCGCGCGCTGCTGCTCTCGCCGGAGGCCGCACGGATGCGCCGCGAGGCCGGCCGCACCGTGCGCGAACTCCGCGAACTCGCCGGCCTCACCGTCGACGAGCTGGCCGCGGCCCTCGATCTGCGCGACCGGTCGGTCCTCGAAGCGGTCGAAGACGGCACGGCCACGCTCTCGTTCGAACTGATCCTGCGCCTCTCGGCGTTGCTCGCCCGCAACGATCCGGTCCCGTTCGTCACGCAGCTCGCGCGCGGCTCGAACCCGGTGCTCTGGAAGCTGCTCGAGGACTGGGGCATCGGGCGCATCCCGCTGCAACTGGAGCGAGAACGCCGCTTCCTGAACGTGTTCCGCGGCCACGACGCCGCCCGTGGCCTCTCGGACGAAGGGTTCGAGCGCGTGCTCGACTACACGCGCGCCGCGTTCGAGCTGGCGCTCGGCTTCGTCGCCGAGGCGGAGGGAATCGAGCCAGGCGGCGCGCGCGGCCGCCGCAAGAAGTCTCCGTCGACGACGACCCGCCGCCGCCCGGCGCGGCGCTAGCGTCCTGAGTCTGGAGCCATGGGAGGTGCCATGGATCCAGTTCTCGAGGCGGCCGGAGACGACGGGCACCACGGCAGTGATCGCCTCCAACGTGACCTGACCCTCGCACTCGTGGTCGGTTCGGAGCCGCACGGATCCTTCCGAGACGAGTCAGAGCGTCGTGTCACCGAAGCGAACGTCGTCGCGTCATGGCGCCCGTGGATCGAGAGCCGTCTCTCATCCACCGAACGAACGCTCTCGCCTGTCGGGTGTGTAGGCCGTTCGCCGAAAATGGAGAAACGTTGTCGCCGATTGAGGCGAACGCAGTCGCCGGAGCGCCCGGATCACGACCCGTGCGGCTCGGACGATGTCACGGCGGCACCGGCGTGTGGATGGGCGAGCGACGAGAGACGGTTTTTCCTTGACAGCGGGGCCTCCTTTCTGGCTGAATCGCCTCCGCCCGAACGCTCGCGGCTACATGTTGTTTGTCGAACTCTCCCTTCGGCTGGTGGGGTCCCCGGCCGGATGGATCTCGATCTGAGTGGTGATGTCGAGGGACCCACTCCTGTTGTTGGCTGTCGGTGACGCGGTGCGAACTGCCTTCGAGCGGCACTGCTCCCGGGTCGGATGCCGTTGCATCGCGTTCGACTGGCCCGACCTTCCAGCCTCGCCGAAGGAGCCCTACTCCCTGTGCGTCGTCGGCTCGCTCCGCGACGAGAACGCAGTGGAAGCCGTCCGGGCACTCCACAAGATGCTCGCAGGCTGCCCGGTCGTCGTGCTGGCCGAGGGCTTGTCGACGGACGTCGCCGATCAGCTTGCCCAGTCGGGATCGACGGCGGTGATCGGGCTCCCGCTTCCTGCTGACGACGTGGTCGCGCGCGCGGCGAGATTCTCGGCGAGCGCCGACGCGGATGGATCCGAGTCGGGCCTGGTGGGCAGCAGCGTCGCCTTCCGCCGTGTGATGGAGCAGGCTCATCGCGCCGCACGGCTCGACTCGACGGTTCTCCTGACCGGTGAGACCGGCACCGGAAAGAGCGCTCTGGCCAGGAGGATTCACGACCTTTCGCACCGTGCGGCCAGTCCGTTCGTGCCGGTGGATTGCGCCGCGCTCGCGGCGTCCGTCGTCGAAAGCGAGCTGTTCGGGCATCAGCAGGGCGCCTTCACTGGTGCCGTTGCGATGCACCGGGGCCGCTTCGAGGTCGCGGGCGACGGAACCGTCTTCCTCGACGAGATCGGTGAGCTCAGTTGGCCGCTGCAGGCCAAGCTGCTGCGCGTCCTCGAGGATCGCGAGTTCGAGCGGGTCGGCTCGACCAGAATACAGAAGATGAACGCGCGGGTGATCGCAGCCACCAACTGCGAGGTCGACCGTCTCGTCGAGCGAGGTGAGTTCCGTTCGGATCTGTTCTCAGTAGTGTCCGACACGTCTTGGGTCGATCGATCGTAAGTGCGCGGCGAACGAAGGTTTTCGCGCCCTCTCGACCTGTCAACGACTTGAACTGCGAACGCTGCTTCGGACAGTCTTCCCGGAATCTTTCGCGGGAGGCACCGATGTACGCAGGCAAGCTCGTGTTCGCGCAGGTGATGGAGTTCGCCCCGTGGCACACGTTTCGTCGCCTGGTGGCCAAGCACGGCGGCGACTTCAACGTCCGGCAGTTCCGTTGCCTCGACCAGTTCCTCTGCCTCGCGTTCGCGCAACTGACCTATCGGGAGAGCCTGCGCGACATCGAAGCGTGTCTGCGTGCGCAGCCCGCCAAGCTCTACCACCTGGGATTTCGAGGAAATGTCAGTCGCAGCGCGCTCGCCGATGCCAACGAAAGGCGTGACTGGCGCATCTACCACGAGTTCGCCCAGTCTCTGATCCGCATCGCGCGACGACTCTACGCCCGAGACTCGATCGGGGTAGAGCTCACCGAAACGGTCTATGCCCTGGACTCCACCACGATCGATCTGTGCCTGACGCTGTTCCCTTGGGCGAGCTTCCGCAGGACCAAGGCAGCGGTGAAGTTGCACACCCTGCTCGATCTGAGAGGTGCGATTCCAACCTTCATTCACATCAGCGACGGCGAGCTGCACGACGTCAACGTGCTCGACCTGCTCACGCCCGAACCCGGTGCTTTCTACGTGATGGACAGGGGATACCTCGACTTCGAACGGCTCCATGCGCTGCATCGGGCGAAGGCTTTCTTCGTGACCCGCGCCAAGTCGAACTCCAAGTTCAAGCGCCTGATCTCTCACCCGGTGGATCGCAGCACCGGACTGATCTGCGACCAACTCATCGAACTCACGGGGTTCTACTCTCACCAACGCTACCCGGAGCGACTTCGCCGCATCGCCTACCGCGATCCCGAGCGCGACAAACGGCTGGTGTTCGTGACCAACCACATGGAACTGCCCGCACTCACCGTGTGCGCGCTCTACAAAAGTCGCTGGCAGGTGGAACTGTTCTTCCAGTGGATCAAGCAGCACCTGCGCATCAAAGCGCTTCTTCGGCACTTCCGAGAACGCCGTCAAGACACAGGTCTGGACAGCCGTGTCCGTCTACGTGCTCGTGGCGATCATCCGCAAGCGGCTCGACCTGGGGCTGTCGCTGCACTCGATGCTACAAATCCTGAGCGTCACGCCGTTCGAGAAAGTGCCGCTGAATCAGCTGCTTACTGATGCGACGCTCTCCGGGAACACGCCCCAAGACGCCAACCAGCTGAATTTGTTCTGAAACGTGTCGGACACTACTGATCATTCATATCACCTGAGCGCTGGCCTGGTCATGTATCTCGTGATGGTCACCCCGCTGCTTCTAGGATCGGTGCTTCATGCGGTGGCATGGATTCTGGTCGGCGCGCAGATCGAATCCAGAGCGAAGCGATCCCTCGCTGCTTTGGCTCTCTCTCCTGTCGTTCCGGGCTTTGTTGTGATCATGTCGCTTCCTGGAGCCGTCCCCTTGTCGACTCTTCTCGTCTCGTCGGGTATCGCGACACTCGTCTTTGGCACGTTTGCGGCCATTATGCTCCCGTCCTGTGTTGAGTCTGCACGGCGGAAGGCACAGTCCGATGCTGCGTTGCGACCCGACGGTTGAGCCGTGCGCGGATTCGCTGAGATTCGAGCCACCGCTACGGTTGCTTTGGCTACCGGATCGCGACGATGATGCTCGATGGGCCGGACCTATTCCCGATGCAGCATGCTACGCCTCTTCGATACGGCGAAGCATCTGGGCGGCGGTCACGACGGAGATGCCTTCGTATCTGCCGAGACTGAACAGGCCCGCATCGCCGGAGACGACGATCTCGGCTTCGGCGGAGAGAGCGCAGGCGATGACGTGATCGTCATCCGGATCGCGCACGACGCGCGGAGGCGCGCCAGGCCGCACCATCTGCGCGAGGGCGAGATAGCCGTCGATCATCTCGGCTACAGAGCTGCCGACCCTCGCGATACGCAGGGTGAACTTTTCGCGCGCCAGCACGTCTTCCAGCTCCGCGATCAAGGCGGCACTCGTGAACAGCGTGATCGTCTCGTCGCGCGCGGCGCCGAGGATTTCGCGAGGAGTCCCGCCCCAGAGGAACGCGGACACCACGATATTGGTGTCGGCAACGGCTCGCATTCCTACGACGCACGAGCGTGCCGCTCGGCGCGAGCGGCTTCGATCTCGGCGGCAATCTCGTCTTCGGTGAGACGTGGCTCGAGCTGCGAGAGTTTGTTCATGGTCGAGAAGAGCCGTTCGATGCGGTCCTGGCGCATTGCCTCGCGAAGGAGCGCGGCCAAGGCCTCCGGGCGCAGCAGGCCTGCCTCGCGGGCTTCCTGCGCCAGATCATCGGGTAGTGTCACTGTGACTTCAGTCATCGTGGCGGCCTCTACTCGATCCTTGTCGGCCCATGTCGTCGACCTGCGGCTACGTCGTCGCTCGGCTCTGCATCCGTGCGACTTCAAGCATCACTATGAACGGCGAATTCTACCAGAGCGGTTTTTGGTCCGCGACTCCGCCGGCAACGCGATGCAGATGGGCACAACCGGCTCGGGCGCAATCCGAGCGATCGGGACCCCGACGCGGAGTTCGTGCGGGTCATGACCTGCGGTTGCTTCGAGCGCCGTTCACGCGTGACACCGTCTGCGGCGCCGTCACCGAGATGGACTACGACGCGAGCGGCAACGCCACCGAGATGCGCGCGATCGCGCCCGCGCCCGGCGAGTCGCCCGCCGCCGCGTGCGCGGCCCCGGACTCCCCGCGCTGCGTGCG
>JBDIVR010000048.1:0-24192 GCA_039794265.1 Myxococcota bacterium | reverse complement strand
CGGACTTCTTGGCATGATTGGTCATGGCGGTTCCTTCTTGGTGTAGTGACCCCCTCCGTACCACACGGAGGGTGAAGGAGCCGCCGCTCTATTCTTCTAGAAGATCAACCGTTTCTGGGACATCCCCGCAAGTAGCGACTGTCTTGTTTGTCAAGCTATTTTAAGTTGATTTCTCCATGGCTGTTCTTCCTTGATGATGACATTGAGGATGCACAGGAGTTTTCTCATGACCGCGATCAGGGCGGTCATTTTGGTTTTGCCCTGGGCGATCAGGTGCTGGTAGAACGCGCTGAGCCGGGGGTTGCGCCTTGAGGCGACCAGGGCGGCCATGTAGAGGGGGCGACGCACGGCCAAGCGTCCGCCGGTGACGGTGCGTCTGCCGCGCAGGGTTCCCGAATCGCGGTTGATCGGGGCGACGCCCACGAGTTTGGCGATCTCCCTGCGGTTGACGCGGCCCAGTTCCGGCAGACCGGCGACCAGCGCGGCGCTGACGACCGGTCCGATGCCGGGCACCGATTCGAGCAGCTCGCGCCGGTGCTTCAACTCCGGCGTCTGTTCCAGCACGGCCTCGATCTCCCGGTCGACGGCTAGGACAGACAAGCGGGCGATGGAGGCCCGATAACGCCCGAAGTGGCAACTCCCTCGGGGAGGTCGGAGCCTGCTGACTGCTTACAGGCCCTGCGGCCCTGCGCGAGGGATTCAAGCGGTCGTGGCGACGCCGCAGTGCGACTTGGAGGCCCGGCGGCGCTCGACCTGCGGGCGCACCTCACCCCTTGCGCTCCGGCGCTCCGCCGCCTGCAGCCGTGGAACCGGAACGAGGGAGCGCGGAAGTTCTGGGCTCAGGGGCTCGCGTCGAAGTCGACGGGCCACGGCTCGGGATCGGGGACGGGCGGGGCCGCAGGGGGGGCCCGACTGGGTAGGGCGAGGCAGTCGAGGATGGCCCGGGTGGCTTCGGGTGGGTGGATCGCGGCGATCAGCCGCATGCGCCCGCCGCAGCGGGGGCACTCGAGGACATCGACGGCGAAGACCCGCCGCAGCAGGTCGGCCCAGTCGAGGCGACGGCGGCGGAGGGCCGTCCGGTCGGACACTGGCAGGAGTTCCCGGGTCCGCGAAGGCGCGCTGGCCGCGTCGGTTCCCTGGTGGCGTAGCCGATCAGCCCGGTCGCCACTCTCGTCGTTTTCGTTTCCCTGCCCTCGCATTTCGGTGTAGCTCGGTCGGTGGGAAGAAACGTCGAGGGCCGCGTTCCCTGCCGGCGGAGGAGCCGGCTCGTGCTCTCGGCTCGCGCCCGGCACGACCCGGTCGCGTTCGCTCGCGCACGGGCCCAGGATGCCGTGATAGCGCGCGAGGTGGAAACGGGGCGGCGGGACCAGCGCCGCGAGCTTCTCGATGAACTCCTGCGGCGTGAAGACGACGTGGGTCGTGCCGTCGCGCCAGCGGTGCTTCAGGCGATAGAGGAGCGTTCCGTCGGCGCGTCGGGAGAGCCGCTCGGTGGCGACGGGCGGGCGGGCTACGTAGCGGCACAGGCGCTCGAGTCGCCTGCGGTCCCGGGCCGGAACGGCGACGTTGGCGTGCAGGCTCACGCCGCCGGCGCTCGCGCAGCGCTCGCCTTCGAGGATCTCGAGGTCGTCCGCATCGATGCGGTCGCCGAGGCGCCGGACACGCTGGCCGGCGCGCGGGCCCGTTGCGATACGGCCGCCGACCGAGGCGGCGTAGAGCGCGGCCAGCAGCGGCTCCTCGTCCGTGAGCCGGTCGGGCTCTGCGTCTTCGGCGAGACCGCGGCGCTCGAGCAGGCGCTGGATCCGTCGTGCCACCTGGGTGGCGATGCGGGCAACCTCGGCATCCTCCGGCGGCGGGAGCACGTGAAAGCGCAACGTCCCCTGCGGCGTGCGGGAGTAGACCCCGTCGAGCACGAGCGAGTGGAAGTGGACGTTCAGGTTCAGCGCGTCGCCGAAGCGCTGGACGAAGGTGACGGCGCCGCCCTGACAGCGCGTGACGTCCCACTGGTGTCGCGCCCGGCGGCGCAGGGAGCCGAAGACGGCGCGCACGAAGACCCCGAGGACCTCCTGGATCAGCGGAGCGTCGTAGGCGAGCCGGTAGCGAAGCCGCCACGGCAGCGAGAGCACCCACTGGCGGACGGAAACCTCGGGGAGCACGCGGTCCACGAGGTGCGCGGCGGTGTCGGCCATGCGCCGGCCGCCGCAGGACGGACAGAAGCCGCGGCCCTTGCACGAGAAGGCGACGACGCGATCGAGACCACATGCGTCGCAGTGCACGCGGACGAAGCCGTGGGCGAGGATGCCGCAGTGCAGGAAGGCGCGGAGTTCGCGCTCGACGAAGCGCGGGACGGGGCGCTCGCGCTCCCGCGCGCGGGCGAGGAACGTCTCGAGCTCCTGCTGGACCACGCCGTAGAGGACGCTCTCCTCGGGACGGCGGCGCACGTAGCTTCGCTGTTCGCCGCCGCGAGCCGCGGCATGGGCATGCGAGCCAGGGGAAGCGCGTTCGTCCACGCCAGCCGGTCGCTGCCAGCGGCGTACCGGCCGGTGAGGAGGGCGAGCAAGCGCGAGCAGGCGTCCGATGGAGGCCGCGTCAGCTCGTGTTCACGATGCGCCCGCGAACGCGCGTAGACGGCGATGAAAGACCGGGGCAGCGAGGATCCATCCCGATCGAGATTCGCGAGGCGCTCGGCCTGCTGCCCAACACAGAAGTCGAGTTCGAGGTCGTCGACACGCTGCCGTTCAAGCTGATCTGCGTCGACGGGGAACGCGTGAAGCAGTTCGCCGGGGGCGGGGTCGAGCGGCTGGTCTCGCGCCTCGAACGCGAGACCGCCGCGCCGGGCGGATCAGGAGACTACGAGCACTCCTGCTCGATCGCGCGCCGGCGCGCGTCGATTGTGCGCGCCGCGCGTTCGGTCCCCTCGAGTGCGCGGCGCGCGGCTTCGGCGGCCGCGGGCCGGTCGTCGCTCGCGCGAGCGAGGTCCATCAGTCGCTGCGCCCAGCGGCGGGCGCGCGCCCGCTCGGAGCGGGCGTCGCATTCGGCGGGTATCGACACGGGTCCGGCCTCCCGCGCCTGCATCGGCGCGGGAGGTGGAGCCCTTGAATCCCCCGAGCCCGTGCGTCAGCGCGTGGCCGCCGGCTGCACGCGCTCGGGATGTCCGGACCAGGTCCACGCGAAGGTCTCGCGCGAGACGCCGAACAGGGCGCCGTCGAGCGCGCGCGGATGCACCCACAGGTTGTCGGGGGCGCCGCCCTCGCGCCGGCCCGTGTACGCGTCCGGAGCGTGCTCGAGCAGCCGGGCGCGCACCGCCGCGGTGTCGCGCGCCTCGCCGTAGAACATGTACAGGCACGGCCCCTGGCGGTAGAAGAAACGCCCCATCGGGCGGTGCAGGTCGAACGGCGTCACCGTCTCGACGCGGTCGAGGCGGTCGGGCTTCAGCATCGCCAGCATGCCGTCGTAACCGAACTCTTCCGATCGGATCGGCACGAAGCCGCCGGCGTCGAGGTCGAACAGCTTCGCGAGCCGGTCGGCGGCGCGCGTGAAGCCGCGCATCAGATGGGTCACTTCGTACAGGCGTGAGAGCAGGCCCGCCGGCGCGCGGGGTTCGTCGGGCGTCAGCACGACGCGCAGCGCCGGCACGCCGAGCCATTCCCCCGTGAGATGGAGCTGGCCGCCCTCGACGATGTGATGGATCCCGCGACCGTCGAGCTGCGCGCGGGCTGCCTCGAGATCCGACACCGCGAAGCCCACGGCGAAGACGGGGCTGCGCACGCGCGAGTAGTGCTGCGCCACGGCGCCGATGCCGTCGGCCTCGAGCAGCTCGATCTCGCTCTCCCCGGCGCGCAGCACGGTCCGCTGGGCGGCGAGCCACGGCACGCGGTCCTCTCGCACGACCTCGGTGTCGAAGAGGCGGGCCCAGCGCGCGGCGGCTGCGTCGCGGTCCTTCGTCACCAACTGGATGCGATCGATGCGGTTCAACATGGCGCCGCACGGTAGCAGAGGGCTGTTGGCGACGGGGGTCGGCGGGTCCCGTCGTCATTTCGCGCGCGGCGTCGTCGCAGTTTCTACAAAGTGCCCCGCCGGACCCTCGCTCGAAGCCCGGCGCCATCGGGAACGGTCCCTGCATGGTCGATCCGTCGGAACCGTTCCACGAGGAGGGAGAGACCATGACCACTCGCAAAGCCCAGTCGAATCGATCGGACCCGACGGACGGATCGGATCCGGAACCCGGCGTCCGGACCTCGAACGTTCGCGACGGGACGCTTGCGCCGCTGCCGTGGACCCCGGACGCGCTCGCGCCCCACATCAGCGCGCGCACGGTCGAGCTGCACTACGAGAAACACCACCGCGGGTATCTCGACAAGCTCCGCGCCGCGATCGAGGGGAAGCCAGCCGCAGACCTCGAGCTCGACGCGCTCGTCCGGAACAGCGAAGGGTCCGTCTTCGAGCTCGCGGCGCAGGTCTGGAACCACGACTTCTACTGGCAGAGCCTCACGCCCGGCGGCGGCGGTCGGCCGGACGGCGAGCTGCTGGCGCGTCTCGAGCGCGATTTCCGGTCCTTCGACGAAGCCAAGCGACGTCTCACCGAAGCCGCCACGGACCACTTTGGTTCGGGGTGGGCCTGGCTCGCCGCGGGTCAGGACGGCCACCTGCACGTGTTCAGCACCCACGACGCCGAGAATCCGCTCGGCGGCGGCATGGTGCCGCTGCTGGCGATCGACGTGTGGGAGCACGCGTACTACCTGGACTACCAGAACGAGCGCGATCGCCACGTCGCCGCCGTCGTCGACCATCTGCTCGACTGGGGGTTCGCCGCGCGCAACTGGTCGCGCGCTGCACGGATCGCCTGATGTACGCGAGCTAGTGAGCATCTCCGGCGAGACGTCGGCGCGCGATGCGCAGTGCGAGGGCGCCGCCGGCCGCGATGCCGACGACGACGAGTGCGGCGCCGAAGCCGGGTTCGTCGAGGAGGTGACGGGCGCGATCCGTCACGACCGTTAGCACGAGCGTGCCCGGCGTCATGGCGAGCGCCGTGCCGAGGGCGTAGTCGCGGAATCCGATCGACGACGCCCCGGCGGCGATGTTGATGATCGTGAACGGCACCACCGGGATCAGGCGCACGGCCGCGACGGCGAGCATCCCGTCTCGAGCCAGCGCGGCGCGGATCCGCGCGAAATGTCGGCCGGTGAGACGCCGGACCGCATTGCCCCACAGCAGCCTGCCGAGGCCGAATCCGAGCGCGGCACTCGCGAGAGCGCCGGCCAGGGCGACGGCGAAGCCGACGAGCGGACCGAAGACCAGCGCGGCGCCGACCGTCATCGCGGTGATCGGCACGAGCGCCGAGCCGGCCAGCGCAATGGCGCCCGCCGCGAGCCACGGTCCCGCGGCGTGCGTGCGCAGCGGCGCTGCGAGCGCCGCGAGCCGCTCCGGCGCAGTCCACTCGGAGAGCGGCGTCCAACGCCAGGCCGCGGCGAGCGCCGCGATCGCGACCACGCCGAACAGCCAGGGCAGCGCGCGGCGCAGGCGCTCGGGCCCGGGCGAGTCGGGCAGGAGTTGTCCGAGCAGTTCGTCCGGGGGCACCGGACGCTCCGGATCGAAGATCGCGCCGTCGGGTACCAGTTCTTCGAGCCAGCCTTCGCAGATACGCGTCGACACGATCACCAGCTCCGGGCCGTCGGGCTCGGCGAGCCGTTCGGCCAGGACCGCACCGACCGCATGCGCCGTCAGATACTGGTTCTCGATGTAGATCCAGCGTTCGGCCGCGCGCAGCGAGGCGAGGTAGAGCGCTTCGACTTCGAGCCGGGGCGCTTCGTCTTCCCCACCCGGCCGGGTCCGCGCGATGCCGACCTCGACGTCGCGGAATCGCGGCTCGACGCCGCGCGGCCACGGGTCGCCCTCGTCGCGCCGCTCGTCGAGCCGACGGCCGGTCGCGCGATGCCACCGGCGGCGCGCCAGCTCGCCGAGCGCGACCGCCGCGTCGCCGTCGACGAGCAACATCGCATCGTGGAACGCGCGGTAGTCCGGCGCGCCGGGGTCGCTGCGGCGCGGATCTCCGGCGCGGTGCGCCCGGGTATCCCAGCGACACGCGGCGAGGTCGAAGCCGCCGCAGAACGCGATGCGGTCGTCGATGACGACGAGCTTCTCGTGGTGGGAGGCGCCGATCGGATGCTCGCCGTCGAGTTCGAAGTGGAGGCGCCGGTGCGTCGCGAAGCCGAAGCGCAGAGCGGGCAGGAACTGACGCTCGAGCGCGTAGAGCAGTGCGAAGTCCCACTCGAGCACCCAGATCTCGAGGTCGCGCCGCTGCCGGACCAGGCCATCGAGTCGCTCGAGCAGGGTCGGGATCGGCTCGTCGTCGGGTCGCTGCGCCTCCGGGCGCCGCAGGCGGATGCCGCCGTGCAGGTCCCAGCCGAGGATCCGGACCGAGCGCTGCGCGCGCTCCAGCGCCGCATCGAGGGCATCGAAGTACGCTTCGCCGTCGATCAGGACCGCCGCACGGTCAGCGCGAGCCAGACGCCAGCAGGTGTCTCCCTCGACGAGCAGCCGCGCAACCTGTTCGTCGGTCGGCATGATGGGGCTCCTGGCTCCCGGCCGTCTGTCGTGCCAGCGAGGCCGCTCTCGGCCGAGTAGACTCCGGACGCGCCGAGATCGGGAATTTCGAACGCAGCCGAGGAGACAGGCTCATGAAGCGTACCGTCTTCCGCGAGGAGCACGACCTCTTCCGCGACCAGTTCCGCCGCTTCGCCGCCAAGGAGATCGAGCCGAAGATCGCCGAGTGGAACGCGCGCGGCATGCCGGATCGCGAAACCTGGCGGCAGATGGGCGCAGAGGGCTTCCTCGGCGCGAACCAGCCCGAGGAGTACGGCGGCGCCGGTGGAGACTTCCGGTACGACGCAATCATCATGGAAGAGCTCGCGTGGCTGCGCGCGCACGCGCTGATGTTCTCGCTGCACGCCGACATCTGCGTGCCGTATCTGCGCGACTTCGGCACGCCCGAGCAGAAGGACCGCTGGCTGCGGGGCTGCATCACCGGCGAAATCCTGATGGGCGTCGCGATGACGGAGCCCGGGACCGGCTCGGACCTCGCGAACGTCCAGACCCGGGCGATCCGCGACGGCGACTCGTACGTCCTCGACGGCTCGAAGACCTTCATCTCCCACGGCCAGATCGGCGACCTGTTCGTCGTCGTCGCGAAGACCGATCCGGAGGCCCAGCCGCGCCACCGCGGCATCTCGCTGCTCCTCGTCGAGGATGGGACGCCGGGCTTCACGAAGGGCCGCAAGCTGGACAAGCTCGGCCTTCCCGGGCAGGACACCAGCGAACTGTTCTTCGAAGGTTGTCGCGTGCCGCGGTCGAACCTGCTCGGGCAGGAAGGGCAGGGCTTCTCGATGCTGATGCAGGAACTCCAGCAGGAGCGGCTGTGCATCGCCGTCTCGGCGATGGCGTCGTGCCGGCGCTCCCTGCACGACACGATGGACTACGTGAAGCAGCGCAAGGCGTTCGGACAGCCGCTCGCCGCATTCCAGAACACGCAGTTCCAGTTGGCCGAGCTGGCCAGCGCGATCGAGATCGGGCAGGTCTTCGTCGACCGCCTGCTTGCGTCCCACGTGGCCGGAGATCAGGTGGTCACCGAGGTCAGCATGGCCAAATGGTGGACCACGGACCTGCAGAAGCGCGTCGCCGCCGAGTGCCTCCAGCTCCACGGAGGCTATGGCTTCATGCGCGAGACCCCGATCTCGCAGGACTACGCGGATGCGGCGGTGCAGTCCATCTATGCAGGAACCAACGAGATCATGAAGCGGATCATCGCGCAGCGGCTCGGGCTCGGCTGACAGGCCGCTACGGCTTCTTGTCCGACGGCATCGCGACGCGGCGCCCTTTGAGCGTCGTCTTCGTCGGCGAATAGTCCTCGCCCTCTTCGCCCCGGTTCGTCATCTCGACCGTCAGCTCGCCCTCGCGTTCCCAGCGCGCGTTCCAGTCCGACACCAGCCGCGGTCCGACCTCGCGCGGCACGAAGCCGAACCCCGTGTCCACGCCGGGAACCGTCTGCATCACCAGCTGGGTCTGGGCGGTGCCGACGAGAGCCTTGCCTTGCAGCTTGCCGTCGCCGCGCCCGATCACGTCGGCACTCACGGATCCGCCGTGACTGGGGAACTCCGTCTTCAGCTCCGCGGCGGCGATCCAGTGGTCGTCCTTCCGCGTCAACACGACGTGACCCGCGATGCGGCGCGTATCGCCGCTCCTCTGGTCCACGGTCAAGCCCTGCACCTGGTAGGTGCCGGACCACGGATCGTCGGCGGCCTCTGCACCGGCGACTCCGGGGAGCAGCAGGGCCCCTGCCAGCAGCCAGATGCCGGGGCGATAGCGGCGCTCGCGCTGTCGATTCTCTGTGTTCGGTGTTCCTGGAGCGGCAGCAAGAACCAGCGGGAGGTGTCGCGAAACCATGGCGTCCTCCTTCGGATGATCGGCAAGCATGCTACGCCGATGCGGCGCGGAAGGGAATAGGAGCTCGGAGCCGGATCGGGACGGGCTCCGGAGCGAGGGGATTCGCTGGCACACGCCGCCCGCCGCGACGGGAACCGATCTGGGATACGGTCTCGGGACGCTCCGGGTGTGGCGCGCGCAGCGCGTCCAGGCTGCGATGGGGACAGGGGAATGACCAGCATCTCGCAGGAGATCGTCGAGTCGGTCACGACGAGTGTGGGCGAGATGGCGCCGCGCGCTGCGCGCCGCGCGATGGAGCGGGCGGCAAGCCAGCAGCCCGCCCTGCTGGCGTACGTGGTGGCCGCGACCCAGGACGAACGTGCGCCGGTCCACGAGCTGGCGATCTATCTGTACTTCGTCCTGCTCCAGATCTTCGAGGCGGGGGCGGGGAGCGCGATTCCCGAGATCGGGATGGAAGCCGTCGAGAGCCGGGCCGAGGCGACCGAGGAAGCGCTCGAGCGGCTCGAGGCGGCGCACGAGGGTTTCGTCGAGCGCGCGGCCGAGGTGGCGACGGCGCGCCAGCCGTTCGTGCTGCGCTACGTGGTCGACGCGCTCTTCGCGCCACGCGAGGACGATCCGGACGGCGTCCCCGATGAGGAGGAAGCCGGCTTCGTATTCCTGATCCTGAAAACCGTGATCGACCTGCTCGACGAAGCGACCGCCGCCGAACGCTGAGCGCGTTCGCACTACGCGCGATCACTCGATTCGCGCGTACTCCGCCAGCGCCTCGCCGATCGGCAGGACCGCGACGCCGGGCTCCTCGCAGACGGCCGCCAGCCAATCGGGGCGCTCGAGCGAACACACCGAGAAGGGTCGATCGAGACCGGAGAGCTGCGTCGCCTGCCGGACGAAGCTCGTCGCGTAGTCCGGCGGTCGAACGTCCCGCGCGAGGTCCACGAGCGCGAACGGGTCCGGCGCGCGACCGTCGTCGCGCTCGGCCGGCCACGGGATGTTCGGCGTCGTCGGGCGGGGACCGCCGCCGGCCAGGCCGGGGCCGTCGCACAGGATCGCGCCGCGCACCAGCGCCGGCCGGGCTCCCGCCAGCAGCAGCGCGACGTAGGCGCCGAGACCCCGGCCGAGCAGCGTCGTCGGACCGAGATGCGCCAGCGCCGCGTCGGCGTCCGCCATCAGGATCTCTGCGGTGTAGCCGCCGCCGCGCGGGATCGTCGACACTCCGTGGCCGGTGAAGTCGAGGCCGAGGATCGCGCCGGGCCACGGCTCGCAGACCCCCGGCGCCTGCGCCGGCGCGGCCTCGCCGCGGCCGTGCAGCAGCAGCAGCGGCCGGGCGCCGGCGTCGCGGGCGGCGCGCAGCGGGTGCAGCGCAAGCGTCACCTTCGCGTGTCGGATCCAGATCGTCGAGTTCGGCGCGTTCATGCCGCGAGGAACTCGAGGACGCGGTCCGCGACCTCGCGCGGGCGCTCGATGTGGATGAAGTGGCCCGTGTCCGGGAACGTGTGGAACTCTGCGTGGGCGGGGCGGTAGGGCGCCAGGATCTCTTCGGAGGTGTCCCAGCCCATCGGTTCCGTCACGCTTGCCAGGAATCCGAGCATCGGGACCGACAGCGCCGGCAGCCGCTGCAGCGCCCATTCGGGGCGCCACGGGCCGAAGCCGCCGAAGCGAAGCGTCGGATCGAGCTTCCAGCGCCAGCCGTCGGCGTCGCGGCGCGTGCCGATGCTCGCGAGATAACGCAGCCACTCGAACGGCAGGCGCGGGTTCATCTGACCGCGGCGACGCGCCAGATCGTCGATCGAGTCCGCCGCCCGACGCTGCTTGCCCGCCGCGCGGCGCCGGTGATCGAGCCAGCCCGCCAGCTCCGACGCGAGCAGCTTGCTGCGCTCGTGCTCGGCGACGTCGGGATGCCGCTGGCGCGAGGGCAGTCCGTCGATGTTGACGAGCCTCGATACGCGGTGAGGGCAAGCGTCGGCAAGGTGCATCAATACCGAGCCGCCCTTCGAATGGCCGAGGAACGGAATCGGCGCGCGGCCGATCGTGTCGAGGACGGCCAGCGCGTCGCGGGCGTCCGCGTCCCAGTTGTAGAGCGCGGCGTGCTCGGAGTCGCCGTGACCGCGCTGGTCCCACGAGACGACGCGCCAGCCCGCGTCGGCCACGATCGGCGCGAAGACGTCATAGGTACGGGCGAAGTCGAAACCGCCGTGGGCGAACAGGATCGGCGGCGCCTCCGCGGAGCCCCACTCGTAGACGGCGATGCGCAGTCCGGCTGCTTCCACGTCGCGTCGGCGGTCGGGCGCACGGGCACCGGGAACCGACGGGGGGCTGCCGGCGGTGTCGGTCGCGGGCTCGGACATCGGAACTCCCCTCGCGGGCGCGGCACGCATCGTAGCGGCCGATCGGGAGATCGCCCGAGAGGGCGGGCAACGCCGAGCGGAGACTGCGGCATGTGCGTCGCCGGGCGTGCGCGCCGCCATCTGCCATCCTGCGGCGCAATGGAACGGCACCGCACCAGCGGACGCAGGGGACTCGGCCTCGCGCTGGCGGCGACGACGATGACGCTGTGGGGCGTGCTGCCGCTGATCCTCGAGATCGCGTTGCGCCGCGTCGATGCGTCGACGCTGGTGTGGTTCCGTTTTCTCGTCGCGGCGGCCCTGCTCGGAGCGTGGCTCGCGGCGCGCGGCGAGCTGCCGCGCCTCGGGGCGCTCGCGCGCAGCGATCGCTGGCTGCTCGCGATCGCCGCGGCCGCGCTCGCCGCCAACTACATCTCGTATCTAGTCGGTCTCGACCGGACGACGCCTGCCAATGCGCAGGTGTTGATCCAGCTGGCGCCGCTGCTGCTCGGGCTCGGCGGGATCCTCGTGTTCGGCGAGCGCTACACGCGTTTCCAATGGACCGGCTTCGGCGCCATCGTCGCGGGGCTCGCCGGCTTCTTCGCGAGTCAGCTCTCGGCACTGGGAAGTGATGGCGGTGTCTACCGCTCGGGTGTGTTCCTGATCGGTGTCGCGTCGGCGACGTGGGCCGTTTACGGCCTCGCCCAGAAGCAGTTGCTGCGCGCGCTGTCATCGCAGGGCGTCATGCTGTGCATCTACGCCGGCTGCGCGCTCGTCTTCTGGCCCTTCGCGACGCCGGCGACGTTGTACGACCTGTCGCTCGCGGACGCGGTCGCGGTCGCCTTCTGCGCCCTCAACACGCTGGTGGCCTACGGTGCCTTCGCGGCGGCGCTGGCGCACGCGGAGGCTTCCCGCGTGTCGGCGGTGCTGGCCCTGACGCCGCTCGCGACGCTCGCGTTCTCGGCTGCTGGCCGGCATTGGCTTCCGGGCTCCATCGCCGTCGAGTCCCTGTCGTTCGCCAGCTGGGCCGGCGCGGCGCTCGTCGTCTCGGGTTCGCTGTTGACGGCGTTGGGAGGGCGACGTCTGCCGTAGCCCGGGTCACGCTCGGGCGAGCGGAAGGATCACGCGAAACTCCGAGCCGGCGCCCGGCTCCGACGAGACTTCGATGCGACCGCCATGCCGGCGCACGATTTCGTGCGAGATCGCGAGACCCAGGCCGGTTCCCTCGCCGACCGGCTTGGTGGTGAAGAACGGGTCGAAGATCCGATCGATCGTCCCGGGCTCGATGCCGTGGCCGTCGTCCGCGATGGCGATCGCGACCTCGTCGCCGCGGCGCTCCGTGCGCACGCGAATGGTGCCCTCGCCGTCGAGCGCTTGCGCGGCATTGACGAGCAGATTCAGCAGGACCTGTTCGAGCTCCCGGCGGTCGCACTCGATCTCCGCGGAGCTGCCGGGTTCGCGCACGACATGCGCTCTCGATCGCAGGTGGGGTGCGGCCATGCGCAGGGCGCGGTCGATCAGCGCATCGGGCTCGATCCGTTCTCGCATGCCGCTGCCGGCGTGAGAGAAGCTGCGGACATCGCGGACGATCGCTGCGGTCCGGTCGACGCCCTCGAGCGACTCGTCGAGCATGTCGAGGCCATCCTCGAAGACCGCGACCAGCTTCGGATCCTCGATGGTGGCTGGCCAGGCGCCGGCCAGCGTCACCCACTGGTCGCGGAGCGCGCGCAGGTTCGCGTTGATGTAGGCGAGCGGGTTGTTGATCTCGTGAGCGAGGCCCGCCGCGAGCTCGCCGACGGCCGCGAGCCGCGCCGACGTGAGCAGGCGCATGCGCAGCGCCACCACGTCGGCGAGATCCCGCACCACGAGGATCGAGCCGAGATCGATTCCGCGCCGGTCGCGCAGCGCCGACGCCGACACCGAGACCGGAACTCGCGTATCGTCGGGGCGAACGAGCTCGCATTCCCGCTCGCGGATCTCGGCATCGGCCCGCAGTTCGATGCCGGGCAGGAAGTCACCGGCCGACGTGCCAGCAATGCCCGCGCCGGATCGGCCGAGCAAGCTCGCCAGCCCCGGATTGGCGATGCGAACCCGCCCATCCGGCGCGATCAGGGCCACGCCCTGCGGCATCGAATCGAAGATCACGCCGGTGAACGAACCGGGAATGACGGCCGACCAGCCGAAGCGATGAATGCTCGCCGTGATGACGACGCCGAGCACGGCGAACGAAGCGACACCGAAACGCGGGACCTGTACGCCCAGCAGCGGCAGCAGTCCGTCGCTGGCGGAACCGATGCACATCGGAACGCCGACGGCGGCGAGGAACCAGCGGCTCTGCCGCTGCTCGGCGGGGGCGGCGGCGGAGCGAAGGCGGCTCAGGGCGGCAAAGATGCCCGCCGTCGAGGTGACGACCGTGAAGGCGTACCACGGCGCGTAGAGCGGCCCGAATCGGTACGCCCAGCCCCACGGAACCGGCTCCATCCCGACATGGATCCAGTTCGTCGTCCATTCGAGCGCGAGAGCGATGGTGGCCGCGCCCCACGCGATCGTCCGCACCGTTCGCAGGAGACGGGGCCCGTCGGGGGCATCCGCGAGGAACAGCTCGAGGCAGATCGGACCGATGAAGATCCAGCCCGGCGCCGAGATACGCAGCAGCAGCAACGCCGTCGCAGCATCGGGCGCAAGCGTCCAGAGCGCCTCGCAGATCCCCCACCACGCGCCGCCGAGCAGCAAGAGTGCCGCGTAGCGGCTCGTTCCGGCGCGCGGCTCGCGCGCGAGAAACAGCACCGCGAATGCGAGGCAGGCCAGGCCGGACGTCAGCGGTAGGACGAACCAGGGGTTCAAGGCGCGGCGACTCCCAGCGGTTGGTTCGTCCCGCCGCGGGCTCCTCTTGACCCTCGTCGCCTGGTCGGGGTCTCTTGCGCCGCTCGCGCGTCCGCCGTCAGCCGGAGGTCGTCCGCCGCCGCGTCGCCGCCACGCCGATCGCGTCGTACCCCGTCGCCAACGACGGTGGTGCCTGCTCCGGATAGAGGCTGAACTGCAGCAGGCGCAGGCGCAGCCGAGCGGAAGGGACGAAGTGCTCCGTGTCGTGATGCAGGTGCGGGATCTCGATCTGGATCGGCACCGCGCCGAGCGTCGTGTGCGCCTCTGCCCGCACGAGCGGGCCGGTCCGCACGACCTCGTCGATGACCACGTCCAGGCCCGCCGCTCCGGGTGCTGCGATGCGCAGGTCCGCGGGCCGCACGTAGAGAGCCGCGGGCCCGTTGGCATGGATGCTGTCGGTGACCAGTGCCTGCTCGGTGCCGGGCAGGAAGATCTCGCGTCCCTTCACCTCCACCGGGAGCACGTTCGCCGATCCGAGGAACTCGAAGACGAAGGGAGACGAAGGCGCCTCGTACAGTGCATCCACGGTTCCGATCTGCGCCACCTGCCCCCGGTCCATCACCACGATGCGATCGGCGACTTCCATCGCCTCCTCCTGATCATGGGTGACGAACACCGTGGTGATGTGCAGTTCGTCGTGGAGGCGCCGCAGCCAGCGGCGGAGGTCCCTGCGCACCTTGGCATCCAGCGCGCCGAACGGCTCGTCGAGCAGAAGGACCTTCGGCTCCACGGCGAGAGCGCGGGCGAGCGCCACGCGCTGCCGCTGGCCGCCGGAGAGCTGCGTTGGATAGCGCCCTGCGAGCCCGTCGAGCTGCACCAGTTCGAGCAGGCGGTGGACGCGACGGGCGATCTCGTCCCTCGCCGGCCGCTCCCGGCGCTTCCGGACCGACAGTCCGAACGCGACGTTGTCGAACACGGTCATGTGCCGGAACAGCGCATAGTGCTGGAACACGAAGCCGACACCGCGATGACGCACGTGGACGTCCGTCATGTCCTGTCCGAAGAACCGGATCCGGCCCGCATCGGCCTGCTCGAGGCCGGCGATGATGCGGAGCAGGGTCGTCTTGCCGCAGCCGGACGGACCGAGCAGCGCGACGAGCTCGCCCGATCCGATCTCGAGCGAGACATCCCGCAAGGCTCGGAAGCCCTCGAAGTCCTTCACCACCTGGTCGACGTGGATGCTCATGTCAGTCGCTCCTGGAGCTGGGCGGCGCCCAGTTGCTCGGCCTGCTGTTGCTCGCGTTCCGACTTCCACTCGACAAGGGTCTTCGCCACCAGCGTCACGAGCGCCAGGCCCGCGAGCAGCGAAGCCACGGCAAATGCGGCGGCCAGCTGGTACTCGTTGTAGAGAACCTCGATGTGAAGCGGCATGGTGTTGGTTTCGCCGCGAATCTTGCCGGAGACCACGCTGACCGCGCCGAACTCGCCCATGGCGCGCGCGTTGCACAGGATCACGCCGTAGAGCAACGACCACTTGATCGATGGCAGGGTGACCCGGAAGAAGGTCTGCCAGCCCGAGGCGCCGAGCGTGAGCGCCGACTCCTCGCCTTCGGTGCCCTGCTCCTCCATGTGGGGGATCAGCTCGCGGGCCACGAAGGGGAAGGTCACGAAAGTCGTCGCGAGCACGATTCCCGGGACGGCGAAGATGATCCGCAGGTCGTGCTCGACCAACCACGGTCCGAACCACCCGTGCACGCCGTAGAGCAGTACGTAGATCAAGCCTGCGACGACCGGCGAGACGGCGAAGGGCATGTCGATCATCGTGATCAACACCTGCTTGCCGCGGAACCGGAACTTCGCGATCGCCCAGGCGGCGGAGACGCCGAAGACGACGTTCAGCGGGACGGCGATGGCGACGACCAGGAGGGTCAGCCGGATCGCCGCTTGCGCATAGGGATCCGTGATGGCAGCCCAGTACACCGCCAGTCCCTGGCGGAACGCTTCGTAGAAGACGGCGGCCAGGGGAAGCACCAGGAAGAGCGCCAGGAACGAGAGCGCCAGCCCGATCAACGCCGCCCGTAGCATCGGCGGCTCGGCGAGCGCGGGGCGGGGAATGGGTCGGCCCATCAGTGCTTCCTCCCAGACGTTCCGCTCCACAGCTGCAGCGCATTGATCACGAGCAGCAGGACGAAGGAGAACAGCAACATCACGACGCCGATCGCGGCGGCGCCGGCGAAGTCGTACTGCTCGAGCTTGATGACGATCAACAGCGGCGTGATCTCGGTGCGGAACGGGATGTTGCCGGCGATGAATACGACCGAGCCGAATTCGCCGAGCGCCCGCGCGAAGGCCATCGCGAAGCCGGTCAGCAGCGCCGGCAGCAGGCCGGGCAACAGGATGCGACGGAAGGTCTGGAGGCGCGTCGCCCCGAGGCTGGCCGCCGCTTCCTCGATCTCCGCCTCCAGGTCCTCCAACACCGGTTGGACCGTCCGCACGACGAACGGCAGTCCGATGAACGTGAGGGCGATGACGACGCCGATCCGGGTATAGGAGATGCGGACGCCATACGGCTCGAAGAATCCGCCGATCCATCCGGTGCTGGCATAGATTCCGGTCAGCGCGATCCCCGCCACCGCCGTGGGCAGCGCGAACGGCAGATCGACCAGGGCATCAACGACCTTCTTGCCCGGGAACGAGTACCGGACCAGCACCCAGGCCGTGAGCATTCCGAAGACCAGATTCACGACCGCCGCGACGAGCGAGGCGCCGATCGAGAGCCGATAGCTCGCGACGGCGCGCGGATCCGTGGCGACCGCCCAGAGCTCGCTCCACGAGAGCTCGAGCGCCTTTGCGAACATCGCGACGAACGGGATCAGGACCAGCACGCTGAGGTACATCAGCGTGAAGCCCATCGTCAGGCCGAAGCCCGGGATGACGGAACGGCGTCGCTTCCGGATCGTGCTCGCAGAGGGCCAGGGGAGGCTCGTCATCGGAATCCTTCGTGCGGATCGCTTCGGGCGGGTGACGGCGAGGCACGCCGCCTGCCTGGAGCCGGCGGCGGCCTCACCGATCAGCGTTGCCCCGGCTGATAGATACGGTCGAAGCTCGCGCCGTCGGCGAAGTGATCCGCGTTGGCGCTGGGCCAGCCGCCGAAGACTTCGTTGATCGTGAACAGATCGAGCTTCGGGAACTGGTGGGCGTACTTCTTCTGGAACTCAGGGTTCGCCGGCCGGTAGTAGTTCTTGCCTGCGAGATCCTGACCGATGTCCGAGTACAGGTATTCGAGGTACGCGCGGGCCACCTTCTCGCTGCGCTTGCGCTTTGCGTTGCCCTCGACGACGGCCACCACCGGCTCCGCGAGGATCGAGACGGGCGGAACGACCCGCTCGAGGCCGGCTTCGTCGATCTCGTTGGCGCCGAGCAGGATCTCGTTCTCCCAGTTGATCAGCACGTCGCCGAGCTTGCGCTGGATGAACGTGTTGGTGGCGCCGCGGGCAGCGCTGTCGAGGACGGGGACGTTCTTGTAGATGGCGGCGACGAAGTCGGCTGCCTTCGCCTGCGCTGCGGCGACGGCCTCCGCCTGCGCGGGATCCTTCAACTTCGCGACGAAGTCAGGGCCCAGCTCCTCGCGGAGCGCGTACCCCCACATCGCGAGGTAGTTCCAGCGCGCGACACCCGAGGTCTTCGGGTTCGGGGTGATCACCTCGACATCGGAGCGGGTCAGGTCGCTCCAATCGCGGATGTTCTTGGGGTTTCCCTTGCGGACCAGGAACGCGAGCGTCGATTGGTACGGAGCGCTGTTGTGCGGGAGCTTTCCCTGCCAGTCGGCGGGGATCTTGCCGGTCCTCTCGACGATCGCTTCGATGTCGGCCGCGAGCGCCAGCGTCACGACGTCTGCGTCGAGGCCGTCGATCACCGCGCGCGCCTGGCTGCCAGAGCCTCCGTGCGACTGCCGGACCTCGACGGTCTCTCCTGTCGTCTCCTTCCAATGCTTGGCGAAGGCCTCGTTGAAGTCGCGATAGAGCTCTCGGGTCGGGTCGTAGGAGACGTTCAGCAGGGTGACGTCGGCGCGTGCGGCGCCGGCCAGCAGCAGCAGCGGGAGGATCAGGGCGAAACGCAGCGAGGTCATGAGGATTCTCCTGTGGGAAGGGTTCAGAACGCCACCTGGAAGCGGCTCGTGATCGTGCCCTCGGTCGGGCGGTCGCCGTCGCTGGCGCCGTCCTCGAAGTGGGTCTGGTCGTAGTTCAGGCTGATCTTCACGAACGGGTTCAGGTACCAGTTGACCCCGAGTGTCCATGCGCGTGCGCGCTCCGCCGCGGTCGCCCGGCTCGCGAACCCGCGATCGAACACCTCGTCGTCGATGCGCAGCTCGCCGTAGCGGGCCGCGATCTGCCAGGCGCCCCAGCCGCCTCCCTCCGCACCGCGGAACGGGGAGCTCGGGGTGACGCCGCGAAACGACGCGTCCTCTCCGGTGAGCACGTAGCTGGCGGCGATCTGCCAGGCGTCGATGTCGGGTTCGATCTCGGATCCGTCCGGGAGCCGGAGCTGAGGCGAGGAACGCACCCACTCGGCCAGCAGGCCGAACGGCCCCCAGTACCAGTAGGCTTGCGGCGAGAAACGGATCCGGTTGCCGTCCTCGAGGACGTTGCCGCCGTAGCGGAAGAACGTCGCCCGTCCCGCCGTGCGATAGCGCGCGGTGGCGTTCTCCTGCTCGCCGAAGCTGGCGGCGAAACCGACGCCCAGACCCTTCAGCGGCTCGAAGGCGACTTCCTGGAAGGGATGACCGAAGACGCGAACCACCAGGTCCTTTCCGTCGTTCGTGTCGTTGTCGCCGCTGCCGCCGTCGACGACGCCATTCATCGCGGCGATCTGGTAGCTGAGGAGCCCTTCGCGCCACTCGCCATGGAGCATCGCGCCGACGTCTCGGTTCGGGACGACTTCCGTCGGCAGTCCGCGTTCGATGAAGGTGAGCGCCGTGCCGGACTGGAGCCGCTCCAGTCCGAGTGGTGACTTGTACTTGCCGGTCTGGAACTGCGCGAAGCTCCACGGACGCAGGTTCAGGTAGCCATCGAAGAGCGAAGCATTCCCGCCGCCGAAGTCCGGCATGATCCGGAAGTCGGCGTATTCGAAGAGCGTGCCTTCGAGGATCGGGCGCACGCGGCGCATCGTGAACGTGCTGGATCCGGTGTCGTCGCCGCCATCGGCGAAGAAGCGGCCATCGGTCTGCACGTAGCCGCGCAGCCGGAGGCGGTAGCTCTTCTCGTCGCTCGATCGGATCTGGAAGCCGGAGCCGTCCGCGCTGACGACGGCACCGGCGGCGGCGTCGCCGGGCGCGCTCTCTGCCTTGGCTTCGAACTGCCGCCGCATCAGCGCCAACTCGTCCTCTACCGCGCGCAGGCGGTCCTGCAACGCTTCCTTCTCGGCGTCCGCCCGGGCAACGGGCGCCGGAGCAAGAATCGAGGCCAGCAGAAACGCGGGTAGGACTCCCGCCGGCAGTTGTCGCATGGGTCGAGCTCTCCTTGGATGGGCTCTGGCGCTCGAGCAAGGCCCGTGCCATGGCACGGGAGGGCCGCTGCTGCGAGATCCAGGAGAGATCCGTGATATTTGCCGATTAGGCCGTTATATATGCCGATCTAATCCGCTTCATTTGCTGGAAGAGATCATGAGCGAGTTCCCCGCGGTGCTGCTGGACGTCTGGCGCGAGGTCGGTCGGAGCACCGAACTCGAGGAGGCTCTCGAGCGGGTCGCCCCGATCCTGGCGCGTCGGCTCCCGGTCGACGGCGTGTGGGTCCGGCGACTCGATGCCGGCCGGAGCCGGATCGACACCGTGGCCGCCGCGGCGTGCGCACCCGGCGTCGAGCTGTCGCCAGCGCTCCGCAACGATCTCGCCGCGCCGGCCCTCGAGTCGCTGGTTGCCTGGGCGCAGGCGGGCCGAGTCGAGCACCGCTCGGCCCAGGCGCTGTCCCGCCGACTGCCGGGTCTTCTCCCGGAGCACCTCGGCGGCGATGTGTTGGTCGGACCCCTCCGGGTCCACTCGGAGCCGAAAGGCTTCCTGATCCTCGTGGCCCGCCCCCCGCGCAGCTTCGACCGACGCCACGTTTCGATGGCGCAGGCGCTGCTCGAGCCGTTCGCGACAGCCCTCGAAAACGATCGTCACCTCCGGATGCTCGCCGTCCGCGAGGCGTCCGCCGAAGCGGACCGGCGGTCGCTGCTCTCGCGTCTCGGTCGCGAAGGCCTCGAGGAAACCATCGTGGGCGCCGAGACCGGGTTCCGTCAGGTCCTGGCGCGGGTGGACCTCGTCGCGCGATCGGATGTGCCCGTGCTGGTGCTCGGGGAGACGGGATCCGGGAAGGAGGTCGTGGCGCGCGCGATCCACACGCGCTCGGCGCGGGCCGCCAGGCCCTTCTTGCGGGTCAACTGCGGCGCCATTCCGCACGGGTTGATCGATTCCGAGCTCTTCGGGCACGAGCGGGGCAGCTTCACCGGCGCGGAGGCGCAGCGGAAGGGCTGGTTCGAGCGCGCAGACGGCGGAACTCTTCTGCTCGATGAAGTGGGCGAGCTGACGCTACCCGCGCAGGTGAGACTGCTTCGGATCCTCCAGGATGGAAGCTTCGAGCGTGTGGGCGGGCACCGACAGCTGCACGTCGACGTACGGATCGTCGCCGCGACCCACCGAGACCTGCGCTCGATGGTCGAGGACGGGCGTTTCCGAGAGGATCTCTGGTACCGGCTTGCGGTGTTTCCCGTCGAGGTCCCCGCGTTGCGACAACGACCAGAGGACATCCCGCCTCTCGCGACCCATTTCGCATTGCGGGCCGCGACCCGCTTCGGCACGGCACCGCGCATCCCATCGCCGGAGGACATCGACCTGCTCGTCTCCTATCCGTGGCCGGGCAACGTGCGCGAACTCGCGTCCGTGATCGAGCGGGCCGTGATCCTCGGGGATGGCAGGGAGCTCGAGGTCGCAACGGCGCTCGGTGGGGCACGTCCCCTCGCAGTGCGTTCGACGGTGTCCACCCCGGAACAGGCGCGTGGACCCGTTGCCGAGCAGATCGCCGCGCCACCCACGGCGAACCCGACGGGAAGTGCCGGAACTGACTTTCCGTCGCTCGACGAGGCGGTCGCGATGCACATCGAAGCGGCGCTCGCCCGGACGAACGGCCGTATCGAGGGAACGCGCGGCGCCGCGGCACTCTTGCGCGTCAATCCCCACACGCTGCGCGCACGGATGCGCAAACTCGGGATCCGCTGGGACCGGTTTCGCGAGAGGAGCTGAGAACGGGGCTGGACTCCTAGGGTCGGAACGAGTTGCGGGCTTCCACTTGCGGCGCGTGGATTCTCGCTATTCTCCGACGGGTACAACGTCCCGCGGACGCTAGGCCCGCTGCAAAGGGAGTCGACATGCAAGACCATCTCCAGTTCTACATCGGCGGCCGCTGGGTCGACCCCAGCGAGCCGCGCGCGCTCGACGTCATCAATCCCGCCACCGAGGAGGTGGCCGGCCGGATCGCGCTGGGCGGCGCCAAGGACGTCGATCTGGCGGTGGCGGCGGCGCGCGATGCCTTCGAGAGCTACTCGCGGACCACGCGAGACGAGCGGCTCGCGCTGCTCGAGCGGATCGCGACGGCCTATCAGGCGCGCTACGACGAAATCGCGACGACGATCAGCACCGAGGTGGGCGCGCCGATCTGGCTCTCCCGCGCAGCGCAGGCCGCGACGGGCCTGATGCATCTGCGCCAGACGATCGCCGTGCTGAAGGACTACGCCTTCGAGGATGTGCGCGGGACGACCGGGATCCTGCGCGAGCCGGTCGGCGTGTGCGGCTTCATCACGCCGTGGAACTGGCCGGTGAACCAGATCGTGTGCAAGGTCGCGCCGGCGCTCGCCGCGGGCTGCACGATGGTGCTGAAGCCGAGCGAGGTCGCGCCGCTCAACGCGATCCTGATCGCGGAGATCCTGCACGAGGCCGGTGTGCCGGCGGGCGTGTTCAACCTGGTGAACGGCGACGGGCCCGGCGTCGGGGCGGCGATCTCCGCCCACCCCGGGATCGACATGGTTTCGTTCACCGGCTCGACGCGGGCGGGGATCCTCGTCGCCAAGGCCGCCGCCGACACCGTGAAGCGCGTGGCCCAGGAGCTCGGCGGCAAGTCCGCCAACGTGATCCTCGACGATGCGGACCTCGCGAAGGCGATCGGCGGTGGTGTCACCGGCTGCGTGCTCAACTCGGGCCAGTCGTGCAACGCGCCGACGCGCATGCTGGTGCCCGCCGCTCGCCATGCCGAGGCCGTCGAGATCGCGCGTGCGGCCGCCGCGGCCGTGAAGGTCGGCGATCCGTTCGCCGACGGCACGACGATCGGTCCGGTCGTCAGCGAAGCCCAGTGGAACAAGATCCAGGGCCTGATCCAGAAGGGCATCGACGAGGGCGCGACGCTGGTGACCGGCGGCACGGGCCGGCCGGACGGTCTCCCGCGCGGTTACTACGTGCGCCCGACCGTCTTTGCCGACGTCCGCAACGACATGACGATCGCTCGCGAGGAGATCTTCGGTCCCGTGCTGTCGATCCTGCCGTACCGCGACGAGGAGGAGGCGATCCGGATCGCCAACGACACGCCGTACGGGCTCTCCGGCTACGTCAGCTCGGGCGATCTCGAACGCGCGCGGCGGGTCGCCGCGCGGCTGCGCACCGGGAACGTGCACCTGAACGGCGCCGGTGCAGACTTCGCAGCGCCGTTCGGCGGCTACAAGCAGTCCGGCAACGGCCGCGAGTGGGGCGTCTTCGGCTTCGAGGAGTTCCTCGAGGTGAAGGCGGTGCTGGGCTTCGCCGGCTCCTAGTCCGGTTCGCCGTCAAGAAAGGGGCCGGGTTCGATCGTCAACTTTTCCCGTTCGGGAAAAGTTGACGATCGAACCCGGCCCCTTTCTTGACGGCGCGGCTCAGAACGGGTCGATGATCTCGGCTTCTCCGTCGAGCGCAGTCAGCAGGAAGTGCAGGCGCTGCGCCTTGGCCTCGGCGCCTGACTGCGGACAGAAGTGCCCTTCGAACTGGCCGCGCGCGATGCAGTCGGGCGTCGCGAACGGGTCGAACTGGAAGTAGCCCGCGGTCACGCCGGGCGCGATGTTGCCGGCGAGTGGCGCGTCGACCTGTTCGAGGATCGGCAGCGCGCGCGCGACCGGCCGCACGTGCGGAATGCCGAGCTCGGCCGCCATCGCACGGCTGGCGTTGTTCGGAACCAACGTGTCGCCGATGCCCTCGGTCCAGATCGTGCTCGGCGGCGTGACGTCGCTCGAACCTGCGAACGGGAGCAGTGGTTCGCGGTACAGATGACGCAGATAGGTGTGTCCGTCCTGCGGATCGAAACCGGCCTGGAACAGCGAGAGGCCGACCCATAGCTCGACGGGGCGGAGGTTCGGCATCAGCGCGCTGATCTGCTGGAGAATCTGATCGGCAGACTGGTGGATCAAGGTCTCTCCGAGTCGCGCGCCGCCGACGGTGGCCTCGGCGGCGAGGATTTCCGGCGCGAACGGCAGGAAGCGCTGGGCATTGTTCGCGCCCTCGCTGATGCCCTTGTACAGGATCGTCGACGGGTCGATCTCCGGCTCGCCGTCGGGTCCGAGCGCCGGCTCGCCGTCGGAACCGCGATGCAGAAGGTCGAGCGAGGCCATGCCCTGGAGCGCGCGCAGGAAGAAGATCTGATCGGCGCCGGTCTGCAGCCAGTAGTCGGGCATCTGCTGGTTCAGGAGCAGCGAGAAGAAGATCGCCAGAACCTGGCCCTGGACATCCTGTCCGATCTCGCGGTTCAGCGTGTCCTGGAAGCCTACGAGCGCAAAGCCGGCATCGTCGAGCGACTCGTTGATCGAACCGAGGATCTCGTTCGGGGAGCCCGGGTTGCCGTGCTGGTACATCAGCGGGATTACCGGGGCGTCCATGGCCGCGCGGGGAAGGGTGAGGACGAAGGGGACCTCGTCCGTCCCGGTCGGTTCCGGGATGCCTGTGATCGTGTCTCGGGCGAAGACCCCTGCTCCGGTGCGAAAACGCGGCAGCCGAACGAAGCCGCGGACTTCGAGGGCCCGCAGGGCGCTCAGCCGGATGCAGAAACTCCCCGGTGTCGGGCACGCGTCCTCGGCGAGGTCCGGCAGCACCAGCTCCGGTGGCGGAGAAGCCAGCGCCAGCTCCTTCACCCGCACGAGATCCTCGACGCTCGGCTGCGTGCGAATCGAGATCGACAGCGCGAGGGCGATGTCCTCGCGCGGAATCGGCACGTCGTCGAGTACTTCGATGACATCGATGGCCTCGCCGACGGCGAGCCGAACCCGTTCCGTCTCGAAGTCGTCGTCCTCATCGGGGGTGCGCAGCGCGCGCTCGATGAGCGGAGCGGGGCCGAAACCGCGGCCCGGCTCGCCGGCAGCGAAGGCCTGACGCGTGAAGACCAGCGCGTAGCGCCCTCGCTCCCGCAGGTCGATCGCCGGGAACACGATCGCCGCGTGATCCAATCCGCCGCCGGGCCGCGGATCCGTGCGCGCCAGCAGTTGGTACGGAATACGCTCCCCGAACTCGGGACTCGCGGGATCGACGTCGACGAGGGCGATCGGCGTGAGTGGATCCTGCGAGGCGAAC
>JBDIVR010000047.1:0-25041 GCA_039794265.1 Myxococcota bacterium | reverse complement strand
CGTCGCCGCCATCGCACTCGGAAACCGCACGCTGCTTCTGTTGCTCCCCGTGCTCGTGAGCCTCTACCTGCTCGGAACCTTCGCCAGGAGCCTTCGCCGCGGCCCGCCGATGATCGAGCGGTTCGCCCGTGCCATCGAGGACGATCTCCCCGATTTCACGCTTCCGTACTGCCGGCGGGTCACGGCGATCTGGTGCGGGTTCCTGGCAGCCAACAGTCTCGTGGTGGCCGGGCTCGCGTTCTTCGCGCCCCTCGAATGGTGGGCGCTCTACACCGGCGTCCTGTTCTACGGGCTCCTCGGAGCGCTGCTCGCCGCCGAGTTCTGCGTGCGAAAGTGGTGGTTCCGATACTACGACGACGGACTCGCGGACCGCGTCTTCGCGCGGCTGTTCCCGCCGGAGAGGACGGCCAACGGCCGGCGATCGCTCGCCTATGTCGCGCGTCGCGAGGCGGCCGGCGGAACGAACGCTAGGAGCGGAAGCGCCGAAACACCAGTGACGTGTTGACGCCGCCGAACGCGAAGTTGTTGCTGACGATCGTCTCGCAGGCGATCGCGCGCGGCTCGTCGCGCACGTAGTCGAGCGGGGCACAGCGCGGGTCGACGCGTTCGAGGCGCAGGTTCGGCGCCAGCCACCCCCCGCGCATCATCTCGATCGAAAGCCAGGCTTCGAGGGCACCACAGGCGCCGAGGGTGTGCCCGAGGTGCCCCTTCAGCGTGCTCACGGGAGTCTCGTCTCCGTAGACCGCGAGCATCGCCTGGCTCTCGGCGATGTCTCCGGCCTCGGTCGCCGTGCCGTGCGCGTTGACGTAGTCGACCGTGTCGGCATCGATGCCCGCGCTGGCGAGGCCGAGGCGCATCACACCCTCCATGCCGGCCGGGTCCGGGCGGGTCAGGTGCTGGCCATCACAGTTGGTGCCGAAGCCGAGCACTTCGGCGTGGATCTCGGCACCTCGCCTCTTCGCGTGTTCGAGTTCCTCGAGCACCAGACAGCCAGCGCCCTCGCCGACGACGAGCCCGTCGCGATCGACATCGAACGGTCGCGGGGTCCGATCCGGCTCGTCGTTGCGCGTCGATGCCGCGTACAGCACGTCGAACACCGCCGCATCGATCGCGTCCAGTTCCTCGGCGCCTCCGGCGAGCATCACGTCCTGCAAGCCGAACTTGATCGCTTCGTAGCCGTACCCGATGCCTTGGCTGCCCGAAGTACAGGCGGAACACGTCGGGATGATGCGGCCGGTCACCTGGAAGAACTGCGCGAGGTTCGCCGCACAGGTGTGGCTCATCAGCTGGAGGTAGTCGTTGGCCCCGATGCCCCGGGTCGTGCGGGCACCGTAGATCTGACGGATGTAGACGCCCATCGCGGGGGGACTCCCGGAACTCGAGCCGTAGCTGATGCCACAGCGGCCGGACTGGAGCACCGGGGCGCCGAGCAGTCCGGCGTCTTCGAGAGCCAGCTCCGCGGCGCGGGTCGCGAGCAGTGAGACCCGACCCATCGCGCGCACCCGCTTGCGCGGGTAGTGCGAAGGAACCTCGAAGCCCTCGACGGGTGCAGCGAGACGCGTCTGGAGAGAATCGATCTCGTCCCATGCGGCGATGCGGCGGACACCCGAACGGCCGGTCTGGAGCGCCTCGCGCGCTTCCTTCCAGTCTCGCCCGACCGGGGACAACCCGGCCATGCCGGTCACGACCACTCTGCGGATCATACCTCCCCCGCGCTTGGCTCGGCATCTCCCCAGTAGTCGAAGAAGTTGAACCACTGATACGGAGATGCCAGGCAATGATGTTCGAGGCGGCGGGCGTAGCTTGTCAACAGCTCGGCGACGGCTGCCGTCCGGTCCGCCCGCGGCAGCTGCACGCGCTCGGCCAGCAGATCCAGATGGACCCGATAGCGACCGGGACCCTCGCGCAGCGCGAAGATCGAGACCAGCGGGCAGCCCAGCAGCCCGGCCAGCAGGATCGGCGCTTGCGGGAGTTCGACGCGCCCTCCCAGGAACGGAACCCGGAGTCCACGGTTGCGATCGCCGATCTCGATGCGATCGGCGAGGATCGCGACGTGCTCGCCGCGCCGCAGGCGCTCTCGGATCGTGAAGACCGATTGCACCGAGGACGGATCGACGGAGATCATCCGCTCCTCGATCTCGGGTGCAAACTCCCGGAGAACCCGGTTGATGTGCTCGGCATTGGCGGTGAACATCAGCACGTTGACGGCTCGTCCCGCGCGCCGGGCGAGCAGGCGCAGCGCATCGAAGCTCCCGAGGTGCGCTCCGAGCAGCAAAGCGCCGCGTCCCTGTTCGGCCAACCCGTCGACGTAGTCGAGTCCGTGACTCTCGAACTCGAACTGGTCACTGCGACCGAACCAGATCGCCAGCCGATCGACGATGGCGAGCGCGAACGTGCGGTAGTGGCGATAGCTCTCGCGCAGACCCGGCGGGCGCGGGATCGCGAGCCGTCCCTCTGCCGTCGCGTGGACACGGCGCAGATAGGCGAGGGAAGCGCGGCGGCCCGAGGCGTCGGTGAGAAAGAAGTACGTCACTACGGCGTATACGAGCGGCAGGGTCGCTCGTCGTCCCAGGACGCGGTAGCAGGCCGACGTGAAGCGAATGCCCCAGATCGAACCGCGCTCCGCGATGCGCCCCCACGGCGGCATGCGCTCGGTGTCGGCGGACGAGGAAACCTTACGACCCGGCGGGGCCGCGGCGCCGGAACACGCTAGCCGCGCCCATCGATCAGATCGACGACGTCACCGAGGGTCCGGATGGCCTTCAGCTCTTCGTCGCGGAACGAAACCCCGGTCCGCTCCTCGAGTCGCACGGCCAGATCGATCGCGTCGATGCTGTCGAGATCCAGATCATCGACGAGGTGCGTTTCGAGCCGGAACGAATCCGGCTCGAAGCCGAACTCCTTCTGGAGCACGTCCGTCAGTACCTGGAAGATCTGATCGCGCGATGTCATGTTCGATCGGGGACCTCAGAGGCTTGGATTCTGCTGTTTCTTGGCGTAGAAGTCACGAAGAGCAGCGGTGACCCTCCGGGCCGCGACGCCCCGGCTGGCGGCTCCGCGCGCAAGGGGTGCCGGATCGAACGTCTCGCGACAATCGATGTGGATCTCGAGCCGCTCGTCCGGCATGTCGTACCACTTCTGCCCGCGGCCGAGAGCCGGCGGCGTACACGTGATCACGACCGTGCGCAGGGGCTTGCCACTCTCGAGTGCCACGTGCGCCGCGCCCCGCCGGAACGAGCCCAGCCCGCCCGCGGGAGAGCGGGTGCCTTCCGGGAACACGAGCAGCGAGCGGCCCTCCCGGAGCCGCTCGACGCAGGCTGCGACGAGCTCGCCGCCGCGGTCGTTCGAGAGGTAGCCGGTGTCGCGGACGACGCCGCGCAGGAACGGGTTCGACAGCGTGGCCCGCTTCACGACGCAGTCGGCCTGCGGCATCAGCGACATCAGGAAGACCGCGTCGAGGAGCGTCGGATGATTGGCCACGACGAGCTGGCCCGGCTCCTGCAGCGACTCGGCGCCGACGACCTGCATCCGGAGCACGCCGATTGCCTCCGTGAAGCGGAGGAACCCGCGGAAGAAGCGCTGCACCACCGCCTGGCAGCGGCGCTCGCGAAGCGCCTGTGAGCCCGGAAGAAGACGCAGCACGGGGAACACGACGAACGCAAGCAGGAGTCCGCTCAGCCCGAACAGGGCGAACGAGATGCCCGATCCCATCGCGCGGCGGATGCGCGTGATCAATGCCTGGACCCCACCGGCATTCCCCTGGTCGACCAAAGTATCGGCCGACCGGCGGAATCGCAAAAGGGCGCCGCGCGCCGTCCCAGAGCGTTCGCGTCGGGGCGCTGCCGAGACCCGAGAAGATCGCTACCACTGCCTCCGCTGCAGCATCCCGGAGTGTGAGACGATGAGCGCGGACCCTGCCCATCCTGAACGGATCGCGCTCGCGCCGACGGGGTCGCGGCAGTGGGCGCCCTGGCTCCTCTGGGCCGCCCTGTTCCTGTCGGTGTGGGCCGCGATCGTGGCGATCAACGGCTGGGAGACGCGCGTTGCAGCTCACTGGCCGATCTCGGTGGCCATGGCGCTGGGATCGTACGTCGCCGGATCCACGCCGATGGGCGGCGGCACGATCGGGTTCCCGGTCCTCGTGCTGTTCTTCGACCAGCCCGCGGACTTCGGTCGCCAGTTCAGCTTCGTGATCCAGTCGATCGGCATGACCAGCGCGTCGATCTTCATTCTCTGTTCGCGCCGATCCGTCGCCTGGGGCGTGTTGCCGTGGGCCGCCGGAGCCTCCGCGCTGTCCCTCGTCGTGACCCACTACTGGCTGTTCCCGCTCGTCTCCGACGGGGTCGTGAAGCTCACCTTTGCCGGGATCTGGGGCGGGTTCGGGATCGTGACGCTGGTGAAGCTCCGACAGCTGCTGGCGCACCACCATCGCCCGACCCTCGGGGAGCGACCGGACATGCTGTTGGGCGTGATCGGCGGGCTCATCGGAGGGGTCGCCTCCGGCCTCACCGGCGTCGGCGTGGACATGGTGGTGTACACGCTGTTGGTGCTCGTCTATCGCGCAGATCTGCGCGCTGCGATCGCCACCAGCGTCATCTTGATGGCGTGGAACTCGATCGTCGGAACCTCCCTCACTCTGCTCGATGGAGGCATCGAGCCCGAGGTCTTCAGCAACTGGCTGGCCGCAGCGCCGATCGTGCTGATCGGGGCGCCGTTCGGGGCCTGGGTCGTCGAGCGGATCCGGCGTGGTCCGACGCTCGTGTTCGTCTCCGCGCTCTGTATCCTGCAGCTGCTCTGGACACTCTCGAGAGTCGGCGCGACGCCGCCGATCCTCGTTTCGATGGCCGGAGCGGTCCTCGGGCTGAACGTGCTGTTTCATCTGCTGTATGCGTACGGGCGCCGACTGCGCCCAGACCCCGGCGAGGAGAAGCTCAGGCTTCTCGATGGCTGACCGATGATCCGGGTCGAATCGTGGAGAGGATGCCTGGTGCGCAACGGTTTCGTCCGACTGCTCGGGCTCGCAGCGATTCTCGCCCTTGTCGGCTGCGCGTCCACGCCGGACGCCCCGGAGGAACCGCAGGGGATCCGGGATCCCTTGGAGTCGGTGAATCGCCCTGTCTTCGGCGTCAATCGCAAGTTCGATGACTACGCACTCCGACCGGTCGCGCGCGGCTGGAAGTTCGTGACGCCGGCCCCGATGCGGCGCTCGATCACCAACGTGTGGCGGAACTTCACGTTCCCCCAACGCTTCGTCAGCGCGATGGGGCAGGCCGAATTTCGCGAGGCGCACGTCGAGCTCGCGCGCTTCGTCGTCAATTCGACCATCGGCATCGGAGGCCTGTTCGACCCGGCGACGAGGTTCGGACTCGAGAAGTTCGAAGACGATCTCGGCATGATGTTCGCGCGCTGGGGCATCCCATCGGGGCCCTTCATCATGATCCCGATCATGGGACCCTCGACCCCGCGCGACACCTTCGGGGATGTGCTCGCGATGGCGCTCAATCCGCTGCTGTGGGTGGGCGTCAGCCTGCCGCCGATCGGAATCCTGTTCGCGATCAACGGGCGCGCCGAAGCCGATGACGCCATCGAAGCGTCGAAGGAGGCCGCCCTCGACTACTACGTATTCGTCCGCGATGCCTTCATCCAGCGGCGGACGCGAACCGAGTTCGTGACGCGGGCCGACGATCCTCTCGAAGACCTCTACACGCTCTATGAAGAGGAGCCGACTCCCCTCGTCCGCCCGCTCCCGTGCGATCCCGACCGCGCCCCGGTCACCGCTCTCGATCTCGACACGCCGGACGACTGCTGAGGGTCGAGCAAGGGTCCGCAAATATTACAAAGATTGACTGATCGGATCCTGATCTGTAATGTTTTGGAATGCCGGCGCTGCCCCCCTCTCCCACGCCCCGGAGCCTTCTCCTCGACCTGCTCTCGACCCTCCGCCGGGGTTCGATGCCGGTCCGCGCGCTCGTCGAAGCGGGGGCGCTGTTCGGGATCGCCGAGGGGAGCATGCGCGTCGCGTTGACGCGCGGTCTCGCGGACGGGCTCTTGGAGCGTGACGAGCGCGGAGCGTATCGACTGGGCGACGGGGCGAGCGCCGTCGCCGATCGGGTGGGCTCGTGGCGCCGGCTCGAGGCGCGCGTGCGTCCTTGGTCGGGCCGCTGGCTGACGGCGATCGCCGCAGGCCTCCCGCGCAGTCGTGCGGCGGAGCGCCGCCATGCCCGCGCGCTCCGATGGCTCGGCTGCCGCGAGCTGAGGCGAGGCGTCGCCGTCCGTCCGGACAACCTGACCGGCGGCATCGACGCGGTGCGCGCGGAGGGGACGCACTTCGGACTCGCGCCGGGCTCGATCGTCTGTGTGCTCGACGGGCTCGACGCCCTGACGGAGGCCCGCGCCCGCGCGCTCTGGAACGCCGACGGACTCGTCGATGGCTACCGCCGGACGTGCCGCGCGCTCGCAGCGAGCGCCGAGCGCATTCCCGCACTGCCCGAGGGCGCTGCCATGATCGAGTCGTTCCGGCTCGGCGGCGCCGCTCTCCGCCAGCTCACGCTCGACCCCCTGCTGCCGGAGCCGATCGTCCCCACCGCTGAACGCGCCGCGCTCGTGGCGGCGATGCGCCGCTACGACACGGTCGGGCGCCGCTGCTGGTCTGCTTTTCTCGCCCGCCACGGCGTCCACCACCGCAGCGCGCCGGCCGACACCCGCGCGCAGGCATGGAGAGGCCTCTCGTGACCACCGCCGATCCGACGTTCTCCGCCGCACTCCCGGCGGCTGCCGAGGCCGTACCGGATCTCGAAGCCGATGCGCGCACCAACGCCGCCTGGCACGAGCGCTTCACGAGGGCGGAGATCCAGGACCTGCTGCGCGTCTCGGATGCGCGCGGCTGGCTTTCGATCGCAGTCAACTGGGCGCTGATCGGCGCGGCGTTCGCGCTCGTCGGCGCGTGGCCGAACCCGCTGACGGTCCTGATCGCGCTGTTCGTGATCGGCGCCCGCCAGCTCGGCTGCGCCGTCCTGATGCACGAGGCTTCCCACCGAACGCTGCTGGCCGACAAACGCTGGAACGACTGGGCCGGCAGCTGGCTGTGCGCCTATCCGGTCTGGACGGACCTGCATGCCTACCGCCCGTACCACCTGCAGCACCACGCAAAGACCTGGACCGCGGAGGATCCGGACCTCGGCCTCGTGCTCCCGTTCCCGATCACCCGGGAGAGCCTGCGGCGGAAGGTCTGGAGGGATCTCTCCGGCCAGACCGGCAGGAAGTTCGCGCGAGCCGCCTGGAAGCGCTCGGTCGCGCGCTGGCGCGCGGGGGATGCGGCCGGCCGGCGCGCCTTCGTCGGCTTCGTCGTCACCAATGCGCTGCTGCTCGCGGTGCTCACGGCGTTCGGCAAGCCGTGGCTGTATCTGCTGTGGGCCGGCGCCTGGCTGACGACGAACACGCTGGCGACCCGGATCCGCGCCATCGCCGAACACGCGATGGTGCCGGACCCGGCCGACCCGCTGCGCAACACGCGCACCACCCTGGCGAGCTGGTGGGAGCGGCTGCTGCTGGCGCCGAACCGGGTCAACTATCACCTCGAGCACCACCTGTTGATGACGGTTCCGCACTACCGGCTGCCGGAGCTGCACGAGCGGCTCGCGGCGCGCGGCCTGCTCGATGACGCGCTGGTCACACGTGGCTATCGAGCCGTCCTGGCGCGTGCGTCGTCGAAACCCACGCGCGAGCCCGGGACGGGAGATCGCACCGGGCCGATCACGCCCTCGCCGGCGCAGGTGCCTCGCATCCCGCCGTTCTGACGCCTCCGCGCGGGCACGGAGGTCGTGGTCCATGCGAGCACCGGAACGGGTATCCTCGTCGGCCCTGCCGCCGAGGAAGTGATCGTCATGACGACTCCCAATCCGTTTCGCGACCGCGTCGCCGTCATCACCGGGGGTGCCGGGGGAATCGGCTTTGCACTGGCCGAGGCCTTCGCTGCGCGAGGCGCGAAACTCGCGCTCGCCGACATCGACGAGTCGGCGCTGGCGGAGCGGACGCAGACGCTGGCAGCGCGCGGAACCGAGGTGCTGGCCGTCCGGACCGACGTCACGCAGCGTGCCAGTGTCGCCGCGCTCGCCGACGCGGTGTGGGCGCACTTCGGCGCCGCGCATCTCGTCTGCAACAACGCCGGTATCGCGCTGGCCGGCCCGCTGCTCGAGGCGACGCCCGAGGACTGGCGACTCACCATGGACATCAACTTCTGGGGGGTCGTCCACGGCATCGACGCGTTTGCGCCGCGGCTCGTCGCACAGCAGCAGGGCGGCCACATCGTCAACACCGCGTCGATGGCGGGCCTCGTCGGCATGCAGTGGCTCGGCGTCTACTGCGCATCCAAGTTCGCCGTCGTCGGGCTCTCCGAGTCGCTGCGGCGGGAGCTCGCGGCGCACGGCATCGGCGTCTCCGTGCTGTGTCCGATGATCGTGGAGACCGGCATCGTCGAGAACTCGCTGCGGATGCGCGGCAAGCAGGCCCCCGCAGCAGCCCCGGCCTCGCAGCCGCCGGCCGGTGCGATGAAGGGCGGCGTGATCACCGCCAAGGAGGTGGCGCAGCGGGTCCTCCGGGCCATCGAGAACGACGAGCCCTACGTGCTCACGCATCCCGAGCAGCGCGACTTCCTGCGCCGGCGGGCCGATCGACTCGATGCGTGCTTCTCGTCGACCGGCGAGGTCCGCTGACCGCAGCGCCTTCCGATTCCGGAGTCCGTGGCCGTCCGCCTCTCCTCCGGGGAAGACCCTGCGCTACGTTGCGCCGCCCATGGGCTGGCAGGCTCTGCTCACGCTTGCGGTGGTGGTCGCGATGTTCGTCGCGATGGTGCGCGGCCTCGCCCACCCGGCCGCCGCGATCGTCAGCGCCGTCGTGGTGCTGCTGATCGCCGGCGTCATCGATGAACGCCAGGCCTTCGCCGGCTTCGCCAACCCGGCGCCGATCACGGTGGCTGCGCTCTATGTCCTGGCGCGCGCCGTCGAGGATACCGGCGCACTCCGGCCGCTGGTGCGGGCAGCGCTCAGCGGCAACGGCGGACAGCGCATGAGCCTGCTGCGTCTCTGCCTACCGTCGGCCGCGGCCTCCGCGTTCCTCAACAACACACCGATCGTCGCGATGTTGATCGCGCCGGTGACCGAGTGGTCCGAGTCGCGTGGGGTCTCCTCGTCGCGCTTCCTGATGCCGCTGTCCTTCGCGGTGATCCTAGGGGGTGTCGCCACGACGATCGGAACGTCCACGAACCTGGTCGTATCGGGCCTGTTGCAACAGAGCGGAGCCGAGCCCTTCGGGCTGTTCGAGATCACCCACGTCGGTCTGCCGATGGCGCTGGTGGGCATCGTGCTCGTGGCCGTCCTGGCGCCGCTGGTCCTGCGCGAACGCCAGTCGCCCCGGCGCGCCCTCGCCGCAGCCGGACGGGACTTCGTCGTGCGGATGATCGTCGAACCCGGCGGGCCGATCGCCGGCCGCAGCGTAGAAGCCGCCGGCCTGCGGCATCTCGAGGGCGTGTTCCTCGTCGAACTCGAGCGCGACGGCGAGCCGATTGCGCCGGTGGCCCCGACGACCATGCTCCACGGGGGCGATCATCTGCTCTTCGTCGGCGAGGCGCGGCGGGTCGTCGACCTGCGCGACCTGCCCGGACTCGACTCCGCGGAGAGCCCGCACCTGCAGCAGATCGACGCACCGGGCCACCGGCTGGTCGAGGCGGTCGTCGGCTCGAGCTCACCGCTGCTCGGGCGCACGCCGAAGCAGATCGGCTTCCGCGCGCGCTATGACGCGGCGATCGTCGGCATCCATCGCGAGGGCCAGCCGGTCGTCGCGAAACTCGGCGAGGTCAAACTCCGCCTCGGCGACACCCTGCTGCTGCTCGCCGACTCGAGCTTCCGGGAGCGCTGGCGCGACCGGCCGGATTTCATCGTCGTACAGGCGCTCGACGGAGAGGAGGATGCCGCCGGAAAGCTCTCGCCGAAGGCGGTGTTCGTCGGGCTGATGGTCGCGGGTGTCGTCGTGGTCGCCGGGAGCGGGCTGCTGCCGATCCTGCATGCAGCGCTGATCGCCGCCGTCGTCTTGGTCGCGACGCGCACGATCAGCGCGCAGGCTGCTCGCGACGCGGTCGAGATCGAGGTGCTGATCGTGATCGCGGCGTCGTTCGGCCTCGGTGCCGCGATCGAGAGCTCCGGGCTGGCGGGGTTCCTCGGCAACGCGATCGTCGAGACCTTCAGCGGGCTCGGCTGGCGCTGGGTGCTACTCGGCATCGTGCTGGCGACGGTGATCCTCACCGAGTTCATCTCCAACAACGCAGCGGCAGCGCTGATGTTCCCGATCGCGATGGCGACGGCCGGCGAGGTCGGCGCCGATCCCCGGACCTTCGCGATCGCCATCGCGATCTCGGCGTCGCTCTCGTTCCTGACCCCGATCGGCTACCAGACCAACACGATGGTCTACGGCCCGGCCGGGTATCGATTCGGCGACTACTGGCGGCTCGGGATGCCGCTGACCGTCGCCTCGATCCTCACGGTCGTGCTGACGGCCTGATCCGCTGGGGACGTCCGCTGCCGCACAGGCTACCGTCCGGGGTCCTCCAACGACGGGTTTTTCCGATGACCGATCCCGAAGCCCGCTCCCCGGTCGCCGCCGCCGTCCCGCTCGAGGGCGTCGTCGTGCCGCGGCCGAATGCGTTCAAGCGGCTGTACCTGTGGGTGCTGCACTGGGCCGACACCCGGTACGGCACGCCCGCGCTGGCGGGCATCAGCTTCGCCGAGTCGAGCTTCTTCCCGATCCCGCCGGACGTGCTGCAGATCGCGCTCTCGGTCAGCAAGCCGAAGCGCGCGTTCTACTACGCCGGGGTGAGCGCCGTGGCGTCGGTGCTCGGCGGGATCCTCGGCTGGATGATCGGCACGTTCCTGTGGCACGCCGCCGAGGGCTTCGTCTTCTCGATCCCGGGTTTCACGCGCGAGGCGTTCACACACGTCCAGGGGCTCTATCTGGACAACGCGTTCCTGGCGCTCGTCACCGCCGCCTTCACGCCGATTCCGTTCAAGGTGTTCACGATCGCCTCGGGCGTGTTCGAGGTGCCGCTCGGCACGCTCGTCATCGCGTCAGCGATCGGCCGCTCGGGTCGTTTCTTCCTGGTCGGAACGGCGATCTACGTGTTCGGCCCCACGATCCGCAGCTTCCTCGACCGCTACCTCGAGTGGATCACGATCGGGCTGTTCGCGCTGCTGATCGCCGGCTTCTACGCCGTCCGGTACCTGTTCTGAGCCCAGAGCCGGCCCGAACCCCAGCCCGCCACCGACCGAAGGGCTTCCGGTGGATCCGGTCCGGCGGATCAGGATCAGGTTGCGCACGTAGACGAAGCAGTTGGGCAAGAACGCCAGCGTGAAGACCGGATCGCGGCGGTGGATCGCGTACGCGAGCAGGATCACCGACCCGACGATGCTCAGATACCAGAACGCGATCGGCACGTAGCTGTGCCCGGCACGCTCCGAGGCCAGCCACTGGACGAGGAAACGCGAGAAGAAGGCGGCGTTGCCGGCCAGCCCGATGACCAGCCAGAGGGACGAGTCGCTCCAGTCCATGGCGAGGCAACGTAGCCCCCGCGCAGCCCCTCGCGTCTCCCCCGGGGTCTCATCCCCACGACTACGTGGAACAGCCGGCGGTTGAAGTCTGATATCGTGCCTGATCGGTGGTTCCGGGCTTTCGAGCGCGCTGGAGACGGGTCGTTGGCATATGAGGCCAGAGCGTGTGACGCCAGCGGTCTGGCGGGATCGATCCGGCGCGCGGGCCGAGTCCGGCGACGGATCCGCCTGCTCGGGCTGGCCGCCGTGGGCGCCCTGGCCGCTCTCGGGCCGGAGCCCGCCGTCGCGGACGTCCCGTGGCCTACCTGCGCGAGGAGCGCCGGCTGCTCGGACCCGGCTGACTTCGCGTCGTACCTGTTCGTCGCGCCGGGCACGCTGCCCGACGACTTCGACCCGGGCTCCGGAGAGGCGTGGAAGTACGCGCCCGACAGCGGCATGGACGTCGTCGGCATCTGGGAGGCGACGACCGGCCGGCCGGACGTCGTCATCGCCGTGCTCGACAGCGGCATCTTCTGGGACGAACGCGACCTCGCCCGCAAGGTGGCGCTGAACGCCGGCGAGCTGCCGGTTCCGGCTGGCTGCGCGTCGCATGATTGCAATGGCGACGGCTTCGTCTCGGTCGACGACTTCGCCGAAGCGTGCGCTGCCGACCTGAACGGCAACGGCTTCTGCGACGGCCAGGACTTGATCCGCTTCTACTCGGACGGCGTCGACGACGACGGCAATGGCTTCGTCGATGACATCGCCGGCTGGGACTTCGCCGACGACGACAACGACCCCGAGGATCGAGTGCGTTTCGGCCACGGCACCGGCGAGGCCAAGGACGAGGTGTCCGAGGCGAACAACGGCTCAGGCTTCCCGGGCTTCGCTCCGTCGACGCTCTTCCTGCCGCTGAAGGTCGCCGACAGCTTCATCGGCATCGACCAGGAATTCGCGCGCGCGGCCGTCTACGCGGTGGACATGGGCGTCGACGTGATCTCCGAGGCGCTCGGCACGGTCTCCGTTTCCGCCTCGGGTCAGGCCGCCGTCGACTATGCGTACCACAACGGAATTCCGCTGATCGCCAGCGCGGCCGACGAAGAGAGCCGCCACCACAACTACCCGGCGGCCTACGAGCACGTGATCTGGGTGAACTCGGTACGAAACGGCGACGGCACCTTCCTCGACGCGAACGCCAACGGCTTCGAGCTGCTGAACGGCTGCACCAACTTCGGCGGCAAGGCGTGGGTGACGATTCCGTCGGCGGCGTGCTCGTCGGAGGCGACTTCGCGCGCCGGCGGCTTGACGGCATTGCTCGTCTCACACGCCAGGAACCAGATCGACCGCGGTCTCTTCGAACCGTATCCTGGGCTCGCAACGCCGTTCTCCGCGGAAGAAGTCCGACAGCTGCTGCGCGCATCGGCGCGCGATGTGGACTTCTCGGCGAACCCGTCGCTGGTTCCGGCGTTTGCGGGCAGCCTGGTCGGAGCGCTGCTGTCCGCGCCGGACCTGGGCCTGTTCTTCGGCACCAGCCGCTTCCCCACGCAGGCCGGCTGGGACCAGTTCACCGGCCATGGCCGACCGGACGGACGCGCCCTGCTCGATCTGGTCACGCCGACGACGATCCCGCCGGAGGTCGACCTGTTCGGCGGTCCGATCTGGTTCGACGTCATCGACCCCGTGGCGACTCCGAACGTCGCGCTGGTCGGCAGCGCGCGCGCGGTGCGCGCGGGCAACGACTTCCGCTGGGAGATCGAGGTCGGCTGCGGCATCCAGCCGCTGACCTACACGCTGCTCGAGACTGGCATCAGCGGCGGCGCCGCGATCGAGGAAGCCGTCCTCGCCGCGTGGTCGCCGGCCGCCACGGCCGTGACGTGCGGCTTCGATCCGGCGCTGCCGATCACGACGCCCGACGCGCACACCGTGACGCTGCGCCTGCGCGTCGTCGACGCCTTCGGCAACCTCGGCGAGGACCGCAGGACCGTGGCGATCCACCAGGATCCGAGCCTGCGCTACGTGCGCCGATTCGACGGCTCGGGCGAGAGCGGGCCGGCGCTTGCCGACGTGAACCGCGACGGTGTTCTCGACATCGTGCATGGCGCCGGTGACGGGTCCGTGCACGTCCTCGACGGCGCGACCGGCGAAGACCTCCCGGGCTGGCCGGCGCGCACCTTCGCGATCCGCGAGAGTCTCTCGGCCGGCTTCACCAGCGGTCCGGTGCCGATCCCGCACGAGGCCGTGATCGGCGCGGTGGCCGCCGACGACCTCGACGGCGACGGGCGCGTCGAGATCGTCGCGGCGGGCATGCGCGGCCGGCTCTACGTCTTCGACGACCACGGTCAGCTGCGACCGGGCTTCCCGGCCGAGACCGACCCGGCGCTCTCGGACCCGGAGAACCGCAACCGCCTCAACGACTCGGATCGCGGCATCGTCGGCGCGCCGACGCTCGCGGACCTGGATGCTCCGGGCGTGCACCCGGCGCTCGAGATCGTGCACTCGGCTCTCGACGGCCACCTCTATGCGTGGCGCGCCGACGGAAGCTCGGTCCCCGGGTTCCCGGTGCGGCTCGCCGATCCCAGCAAGGTGTCGATCGATCCGGCGACCGGAAGGGCGACGGCGCTTCCGGGCGTCGCCGGCGTGCGGGATCGCGCGGCCAAGAGTCTCTCCTCGCCCGCGGTCGGCGATCTCGACGGCGATGGCCGGCCCGAGATCATCGTCGCCACGAACGAGGAGTATGGGAACGATGCCGGCATCTTTGCGATCGAGTCGCCGCTCCTCGGACAGCTTGCCGGCCTTCTCGGCTTCGTCGACTTCGACGACTTCAGCTTCGACACCTCCGGCCGCGTCTATGCCGTGCGCCCGGATGGCAATCTCGCCACCGGCGGGCCGTTCCTTCCGGGATGGCCTGCGCGCGTGCCGCTGATCGCGCCCGGCATCCTGCCCACCGTCGGCACCGGGACACCGAACTCGCCGGCCATCGCCGATGTCGACGGCTCCGGCACGCTGCGCGTCGCGATCTTCGGTGCGATCGGACCGGTGGTCCTGCTGAATCCCGATGGAACGCCGGCGTTCGGCACCGGCGCCGACGGCGCACCTCGTGTCTTCGCCGTCGACTTCCCGGCCGGCTTCCCGAACGTTCCGCCGACCGCGGGCTCGCCGGACGCACCGTTCTTCGGTGCGCTCGGCTCCGGTGCGTTCGGCGACATGACCGGCGATGGGGTCCCGGAGTTCGTCGCGCCGACGGGCGGCCTGCGCAAGCTGCTCGACGTCGTCGTGTCGGCGCAGCAGGGCAAGGCAACGTCGCTGGCGCCGCCCGCCGACTTCGTCGAAGAGGACTTCGCGCACCACCAGATCACGGCGTGGAATGCGCAGACGGGGGCCCTGCTCCCGGCCTTTCCGCGCGTCATGGACGACATGCAGTTCATCGGCAGCCCGGCGCTCGCCGACGTCGATGGTGACGGCGTTGCCGAGGTCCTCAATGGCAGCGGCGTGTATCAGGTCCGTGCCTATCGAGCCGACGGCTCGATGCCGGCCGGCTGGCCGAAGTTCACGCACCACTGGCACATCGCCACGCCGACGGCCGGCGACGTCGATGGCGACGGGTTGACCGAAATCATCGCCTTCACCCGCGAGGGCAGTCTCTTCGTGTGGAACACGCCGGCCGCCGCGACGGAACCGGGGCTGCAGTGGACGAGCTTCGGTCGAGATCGCCGCAACACCCAGAACCAGGCGTCGGGCGTGCCCCTCACGACGGGGCCGGTGGAACCCCTCGCAGGTCTCGCCTGGGTACTCGAGGGTACGAAGCTCGAGATCGAAGGGCTGATCGATAGCCTTCCGCTTTCCGAGTCGCGCCTTCTCGCGCGCTCGGTCGCGCCGTTCCTGATCCCGCTGGCGCAGCGCTTCGTCGCCGAGGACGCCGAGTTCCGGCTGGCGGCGCTGCTGCCCGCGATTCATTGGGGCCTTCGCCTGCCGGCGCATCCGATCGACGAGCTGCGCCCGCTCGAGCAGCGCTTCCGCGCCGCGGTCCGCGCGACGCTGGTGAGACTACAGGCCGCGACGACCTGCGCTGCAGGCGATGCCGACTGCGTCCAGCTGAAGAGACGCGTATCGATGGTGCTTCTGATCGGCGACTACCTCGATGGCCGCGGCGACCGGGCGGACGCCGTCTTCGCCTGGGCGCACGGCATCGGAATGTTCGAATCGCAGTAGCGCCCGCGCGAACGATCGCTGCTTCCCCGTACGCGGGCCGCTAGACTCACGTCATGGCGAATTCCTCCGTGACTTCCGAGCAGGTTCTCGACGCCCTGCGGCCGATCATCGACCCGGACTTCGGCCGCAGCATCGTGGATCTCGGCTTCATCAAGCAGCTCCGCATCGACGGCGGCCGCGTTTCGTTCGACATCGAGCTGACGACGCCGGCGTGTCCGGTGAAGGCCGAGTTCGAGCGCGCGGCGCGAGAGCGCGTCGGTACGTTGCCGGGTGTGTCGCAGGTGGACGTGACGATGACCGCCAACACCCGCGGTCGCGTCGCCAACGCAGCCGCCGGACCCGGGCCGTCGCCCGCCGACATCCTGCCCGGCGTGCGTAACGTCATCGCCGTCGCGTCCGGAAAGGGCGGCGTCGGCAAGAGCACCGTCGCGGTGAACCTGGCGCTCGCGCTGCGGGAAACGGGAGCCAAGGTCGGCGTGCTCGACGCGGACGTCTACGGACCTTCCCTGCCGCTCCTCACCGGTGTCAGCGGACGCCCCGAGACCCGCGAGCGCAAGATCCTTCCCCACGAGGGCCACGGCCTCTCGCTGATGTCGATGGGCTTCTTCCTGAGCGATGACTCCCCGGTGATCTGGCGCGGTCCGATGGTGCACGGTCTGATCCGACAGTTCCTGACCGACGTCGAATGGGGCGAGCTCGACTACCTCGTCGTCGACCTGCCTCCGGGCACGGGCGACGCGGCGCTCACGTTGACCCAGCAGGCGCCGCTTTCGGGCGCCGTCATCGTCACCACCGCCAACGATCTCTCGCTGATCGACGCGCGCAAGGGTCTCGCGATGTTCGAGAAGGTCAGCGTCCCGGTGCTCGGACTGGTCGAGAACCTGTCGTACTTCGTGCCGCCGGATCTGCCGGACCGCCGCTACTACCTGTTCGGCAAGGGCGGCGGGCAGCGCGTCGCGGCCGAGCTCGGGATCGAGTTCCTCGGCGAGCTGCCGATCGATCCGCGTGTGGTCGAGGGCGGGGACATCGGCCGGCCGATCCTGGTCCACGCACCGGACGCCCCAGCGTCCGTCAAGCTGCGCGAGATCGCTGGCACCGTGGCGCGCAAGCTCGCGGTGCTCGCAGACAGCGCCCCGAAGGTCGCTGACGCCAACATCACCTGGGTCAGCTCGTAGCGGCGCCCGGTCAGCGCTCGATGGGTCCGTGCAACAGGTCTCCGAACAGGACCGGGGCCGGCCCGAGGCGTTCGCGCGAGGCGCGCTGCATGTACTCGTCGTACTCGATGCGCTCGAGCTGCACGCGGGGGTCGGGTTCGAAGAACGACGCCGGCGCCTGGACCGCACTCAGCCAGTCCACGTAGTCGGTGACGATGTGGGCTCCGGAGTTCCGGTCCGTCGAATCGATCCGGACGGGCAGCGCCGCCTGATCGGCGGTCACCCAGATTTCGTGACGACCCTGCGCGTCGGTCAGGCGATGCACCGTGGCCTTGCGGCCGCCTACCTGCTCCTCCCGCACCACCTCGGCACCGCGGGCGATCAGGTCTGCCGCCTCGTTGCCGAAGGGTCGAACGCGCGGGTGGCTTCGATCGAACTGCAGCGCCGCAGCGCTGCGGCGGACGGCGATGCCGGTGCCGCGCACGCCGTCGATCACGTAGTACCACTCGCCGCTGACGATCTGCTGGATCAGCACGCCGGACAACACCGCTTCCGCACGCATGCTCCGACCACTCGACCAGAAGTGGGTCACGATCACACCCGAGTCGCCGCGCGTGATCCGCAGCGAATACCAACCAGCGGACTCGCTCCCGCCCGCACGCGTTTCCGCTGTTTCGCTCGTGCCCTTCTCGCGCTTCTGCTGCTGCCGCGACTGGGCTGCGGCATCGGACGGCGACAGGAGCGCGCCGCAGAACAGCGCCGAAACGGCGAGCGCGCTCGCGCGGGATCTCAGCCGGGCTCGTCCGGTCATCGGACCTCGTGATGGCGGAGGGGAATCGGCCGGCCCCTCATGGGGGCGGGCCGTGGCTCGCCGAGAAGCTCGAGAACGGTAGGCGCCACATCGAGAGCGCGCACGCGACCAGGCCGGAATCCGGGCTCGACGCCGCGTCCGAACGCATAGAAGATCCCGGCCATCTCGGGCGCGTCGGGCGCATGGCCGTGCGCTCCCTGGAGGCCGAGACCGAGCGCAGCCGCCGGCGCCGCGAGCGCGCGGCTCCCGTCGACGATGGCCGTCCCGACGGGAGCCATCGCGACGAAGTCGCCGAAGCGGGGATTCGACGTCGGGAACGACTTCGGGCTCTCGCCCCGCCCCCACGCTTCGAGGCCGAGCGCCCGCGTCGCCTCGACCGCGCGAGCGATCGCGGCGCGCCGCTCGCGGGACGTCCTCTGCCCCGAACCGCGGCCGAGTCGGACGCTCGCGAACCCGCCGCCACCGATGACGTTCGCGCGGATCCCGGCGCCGCGCAGCGCGGCCTCGAGATCGATGCTGCGTTCCACTCGCGCCATGCCGTGGTCGGAGACGATCAGGAGCGTCACGAACGGCCACAGCGCGCGCGCCTCGATCCCCGAAAGGAGTGCCGCCAGCGCCGCGTCCTGCTCACGCAGGGCGGCCGCGGACTCGGGCGTTCCGGGACCGTGCCGATGGCCGGTCGAGTCGGCCCCGGGCCACCACGCCGTGATGAAGCGCGGCCGCTCGGCCGGCGCGCCGAGATCCAACCATTCGAGGATGCGAGCCACCTTGCGGAGCGCCGGCACGCGCGCATCGAACCGCTCCCAGTGCAGGGGGCCTCGGCCGCTGCTCCAAGGCCCCTCGGATCCCACCCAGTGATAGGACGCCGAGGGAATTCCGGATCGCGCGAGCAGAGACCAAAGCGGCTCGACCTGGAGCCAGGTGGGATCGTCGTCGTAGCGATACCTGCCGCGCTGCTCGTCCCGGAATACGTTGTTGACGATGCCGTGCCGATCCGGTTCGACGCCGGTGACGAGCGTGACGTGGTTGGGAAAGGTGTTCGACGGAAACACCGGCTCGAGCGCATCCGCGGCGGCGCCCTCCGCGGCAAGACGGCGGAAGACGGGCAGCTCGGCCACGTCGACCGGTCGGGTGCCGTCGAGCGACAGCAGGATCACCGACGCCGCGCCAGGCGCGGCGCCGGACGAAGCCGCGCCTGGCGCGGTCGCGAGCAGGAGGGCAGCGACGAGGACCGCCCAGCGAACCGGCTTCCTAGGGAACGGGGCATGCATCGGCGCCGGAGGGTACCGACTGGCGGACGATCAGGCGCACGTCGAGAACCGGCTGGAGCCGACCACTGCACAACCGGTGATAGAAGTCATCCGTGAAGCCCGCGAGATCCCAGGACGTCGCCCAGGAGAGCGAACATTTGCTCGAGGTCCAGTTGCCGTTTCTCCAGGTCGTGCTCGGAGATTTCCTGCTGTTGCCGCTCGTCGCGGGTCGGGCATCGCCGGCTGTCGTGGCCGAGGCGCCCGCAGGTGTTGGATCTCCTCGGACTGCTCCTGGATCTCGTCGCGCAGCAGGTCGCTCATCGAGAGCATCGCGAGAAGCCGAGATCACCGGACGCCCCGGGCCGGGACGACCAGACGATCCGGCCACGGATCGGCGAGAAAGGGAACGGAAGAGCGCCGGACGGAGGCGGCACGCGCGTCTCCAAACGAAAGCCCCGCCCGGAGGGGGCAGGGCTTTGGGAGTGCTGCGAGCTCGCGGGTCAGTTGGCGGCAGGCACGAGATCCCTGGCAGCCTCCGCCACCTCCGTCCCCTGGTAGTTGTCCAGGATCACCTGGAAGATCTTCTGCGCCTCGTCGGCGCGGTTCATCCGCTGGTAGCAGACGCCCAGCTTGTAGAGAGCCTCGGCGTCGAGACCGAGTCCCGGATACTGGTCGAGCAGCTGTCGATAGCGGTCGGCGGCCGATGCGTACTCATCGTTTCCGAAGTAGAAGTCGGCGACGTTGAGTGTGTGTTCACCGAGCCGGGTGCGCAGCTCCTTCCAGAGCTTCTCGCCCTCCCGCGCGTACTCCGAACTCGGGTAGCGCGCGAGCAATCGGTCGAGGTGGGTGAGCGCTTCCTGCGTCGCGGTCTGATCCCGGGAGGCGTCGCGACTCTGCTTGTAGTACGACATCACCGTCTGGAACATCGCGTAGGGAACACGCTCGTGGGACGGATGGAGCTCGACGAAGTCCCGGTAGTAGGAAATGGCCTCGTCGAACTTGCCCTGATTGAAGTACGAGTCCCCGATCGCGAGATGCGCGAGCACGGACTGCTCGCTGTACGGGTAGTTGTCGATGATGTCCTGGAACGTCGCGATCGCCTTGGAGTAGTCGCCTCCGAAAAACCAGACCCCACCGCTGGCGGCGGCCATCTGCTCCTGGCCCCGCAGGTAGAGCTCCTCCGCCGACGGCAGGTCTTCGAAGCTCGGCGGCGGCGGTGCATTCGCGCAGGCGCTGGCGAATGCGATCGCGAGCAGCGCAGCGGCACACCGCGTCGGGAGTGCCCGGGTTCGAGTCGTCGCAGCTCGAGTTGTCGCAGCTCGAGTTGTCGAGAGCAGCATGGCGGACCCCCATCGAAACGACGGGTAAAACGCTACCAGACGCCTTTCCCCTGTCAATTTGCTAGCTTGCTGCATCGTTCGAGGAGATGAAAACCGATGATCGAACCGGCCTTGCGCAAACTTCGCCTCGACAGCCGCCTCGCCGGCCGCCGGGGCTGGATCGACAACAAAGAGCTGGAGCAGGCGCTGACGGCGCTCCCGGACGTATCGGCGAAGATCGCGCCGAGAGAGGAGTCCGCGGGGAGTCCGGGCGCCGACAAACCTCCGGACGCAGATCGATCGGGCGATTCGCGCTAGCGGGACGTCCCGAGGGAGCCGGCCGTGATCAAGGCGAAGTTCGGACATCGACTCGACGGTTGGATCGAGTCGGCGTTCCCCGTGTTGGTCCGTCATCCGGTGAACCCCAACCTGCTCACGGTGACCGGCACTCTGATCTCCCTGGGATCTGCGACGGCGTTCGCGTTCGGCCACTTCGTCCTCGGCGCCTGGCTGATCCTGGCGGGCGGATTGTTCGATCTCGTCGACGGCGTGATCGCCCGCCACCACGGCACCGCAACCGCGTTCGGCGCATTCCTCGACTCCACGATGGACCGCCTCTCCGACATGGCGATCCTGCTGGGCGTCATGCTTCATTTTGCGGGCCGGGGCGACGCCGGCACGGTGTTGCTGGCTGGCGTCGCGCTGATCGCCGCCGTCCTGACGTCGTACGCGAAGGCTCGCGCCGAGCAGTGGGTTCGGTCCTTCGAGGGCGGCCTGCTCGAGCGCGGCGAGCGGCTGTTCATCCTCGGCGTGGGCGCCGTATCCGGCTACCTGGTCGCGGCCCTCTGGGTTCTCGCCGTGCTCGGCACGGGCACAGCCGTCTATCGCTTTGCGCTCGCCTACCGCGAGCTCGCCCGACTCGATGTCGGGCAGCCGCCGGAGGCCGGAGAGACAGCGGGATGAGCGAAGAGCGGGACGACGACGACTTCGTCGTGATCGACAAACGAGCTGCCAGCGGTGCGACCGGAGGCGCGTCGGAGACGGGCACGTCGCGGTCAGGCGAGCCATCCCGGGCGTCGCGCGGGACCTCGAGCCCGGCGCCGGCGGACTTCGCAATGCTCGTCCAGCCGTTCTTCGTCGCCGCGCTCTACCACATGGGTCTCGCCGCGGATCCCGATTCGGGGCAACCGGGAACGCGGAACCTTCCGCTGGCGCGCCACAACATCGACATCCTCGAGGTGATCGCCGAGAAGACGCGCGGCAATCTCGACGACGCCGAGCGACAGCTGCTCGAGGGCGTGCTCTACGAGCTGCGCATGAGCTTCGTGAAGGTGGGCAAGGCCCCCGCCGAGTGACCGTCCCTGCAGGCGAGAGCTGGGTGACGGAGGGCAACGTTCGGGCGACGGCGATCCGGGCGCTGGCCAAGCTGAATCTGGGTCTGCGCATCGTCGGCCGGCGCGACGACGGCTACCACCTGCTCGAGAGCGTGTTCGTCCCGTTGGACCTTGCGGACGAGGTGGTGCTGCGGGTTCGGCCGGCCGGGAAGTCGCACGTCCACTTCCTGCTCCACGGAGGGCCTCCGGGCCTCGAAGCGGACGAACGGAACCTCGCGGCGCGCGCCGCCCAAGCATTCCTCGCCGAAACGGATCTCGTCGTCGATGTCCGAATCGAGTTGACAAAGAGAATCCCCGTGGGGGCGGGAATGGGCGGCGGCTCGAGCGATGCCGGCGCAATCCTGCGCGTCCTCGCCGATGGGCATCCAGGCGCCGTGTCCTCGCATCGACTCGCCGAACTCGCCGTTTCGCTCGGGGCCGACGTGCCGTACTTCCTCGACCCGAGGCCCGCCTGGGTCCGCGGCATCGGCGAAGCAATCGAGCCGATCGACGGCTTCCCGGAGCTGCCGGTGATCGTCGCCACGCCGCAGCCGCCGCTCGAGACCGCGGCAGTGTTTCGCGCGTGGGGTGGCCGGCAACGTGTCGAACGAGCGGCGGATTCCCCCGCGTTGACGCCCGAGGAGCCGGGCCGTAGCATGCTCCCTCCGTTCGCGCCGCGCAGCGGGATCGACGGCCGGGAGTCCGCAATCTGGTGGCGGAGGCTTCTCGCCAACGATCTCGAGGCGGTCGCGGCGGAGCTGCACCCCGGCGTGGCTCGCCTTCGCAGGGAAATCGAGCGTTCCGGGGCTCGCGCTGCCGGCATGTCGGGAAGCGGTCCGACCGTATTCGGCGTATTCGGCGACGCGAAGGAAGCGCGGGCGGCGGCGGCTGGGATTCGCTGGGAACCGACCGATCACGTCCATGTAGGCTGGACCAAGGGCTCCCCCTGAACGATTCCGGGAGCCTTGGTTGCAAACGGCTGGGTGCCACGAGGGTTCTTGGCGCCACGCGGGCTCGCCCGGTTTTGGGGCGTCGTCTAATGGTAGGACAGCGGCCTTTGGAGCCGTGTGTGGAGGTTCGAATCCTCCCGCCCCAGCCAAGGCCTCCCTCTCTCACCTGGTTCCGAGGCAACCGCGATGCTGCGGATGAAGCTCTTCTCCGGGAACTCGAACGCCGCCCTGTCCGAGGCGGTCAGCGGCTATCTCGGCCTGCCGCTCGGGCGCGCCCGCGTCGAGCGCTTCAGCGACGGCGAGATCGCCGTCGAGCTGCAGGAGAACGTCCGGGGACTCGATTGCTTCGTGCTGCAATCCACGTCGGCGCCGGCCAATCGCCACTTGATGGAGCTGCTGATCATGGTCGATGCGCTGCGCCGCTCGTCGGCGAAGCGCGTCACGGCGGTGATCCCGTACTACGGCTACGCGCGTCAGGACCGGAAGGTCGCGCCGCGGGTGCCGATCACGGCCAAGCTCGTCGCGGATCTGATCGCCGTGTCCGGCACGGACCGCGTCCTCTGCATCGACCTCCATGCCGGCCAGATCCAGGGCTTCTTCAACATCCCGGTCGACAACCTCTACGCGAAGCCGGTGCTGCTGCCGGCGATCCGCGAGCACTTCGGCTCGGACGTGACGATCATCTCGCCCGATGCCGGCGGCGTGGAGCGGGCGCGCGCCTACGCGAAGCGCCTCGGTGCGCCGCTGGCGATCATCGACAAGCGCCGCGAGCAGGCGAACGTCGCGAAGATCATGAACATCATCGGCGACGTCGAGGGCCAGCGCTGCGTGATCGTCGATGACATGGTCGATACCGCCGGGACGCTGACCGAAGCCGCGCGCGCGCTGCGCGAGGCCGGCGCGGTGACGGTCGGCGCGGCCATCACGCATCCGGTGCTGTCGGGCCCTGCCATCGAGCGCATCGAGAAGAGCGAGCTCGAGACGCTGGTCGTCACCGACACCATCCCGCTTCATGAGGGCGCACGATCGTGCGGCCGGATCCGCGTGGTTTCGATCGCCAACCTGCTCGGGGAGGCGATCCGCCGTATCACCAACGAAGAGAGCGTCAGCTCGCTGTTCGTCTAGGAGAGATTCCATGTCCGAGACTGCACTCGTCGTCCTTGCCCGCGAGGCCATCGGCAAGGGCGCCAATCGCAAGCTGCGCGCGGCCGGCAAGGCGCCGGCGATCCTCTACGGACGCGGCCGCGACTCGCTGCCCCTCGCCATCGATCCGCGCGCACTCGACAAGATCCTCCGCGCGAGTGGTTCCAACACTCTGCTCGACCTCACGGTCGAGGGGCATGCCGAGCGGAAGGAGTCCGTCGCGCTGGTGCGCGACCTGCAGCGCCATCCGCTGCGCGGCGACATCGTGCACGTCGACTTCTACGAGGTCGATCTGACGCGCGCCGTCACCGTCGACGTGCCGGTGCACCTGGTGGGCAGGGCGCGCGGCCTCGACTTCGGCGGCATCCTCGAGCACACGCTGCGAGAGATCTCCCTCGAGTGCCTGCCGCGCTCGATTCCGGAAACCATCGAGGTCGACATCTCGGCGATGGAGGTCGGAGACGTGATCCACGTCCGGGAGCTGGCGCTTCCGGACGGCGTATCGCTGGTGACCGACGGGGATCTCGGCGTCGTGCACATCGCGCTGCCCCAGGTCGAGGCGGAGCCGACCGCGGTGGCCGCGGCGGAGACACCCGAAGGCGCTGCGGCGCCTGCCCCGGCGGCCGAGGGCGGCGAGAAGAAGTCCGACTAGGACCGTCGCGGCGTGAAGCTGGTGGTCGGGCTCGGCAATCCGGGGCCGGAGTATGCCGACAGCCGGCACAATGCGGGGTTCCGCGTCGTCGCGGAACTGGCCAGGCGGCACGGCATCGCGCTCTCGCGCGAACGGCGGCTGCTCGGCCGGTTCGGACGGGGTCGTGTGTGCGGCATCGAGACGGGTCTGCTCGAACCACACACCTACATGAATCGGTCTGGCGAGGCGGTCGTGGCGGCGACGACCGAGTTCCCACTCGCGGAGCTCGGCAGCGATCTCGTCGTCGTGTACGACGACCTCGACCTGCCGTTCGGGCGCCTGCGGATCCGACCGGGCGGCGGAGCGGGAGGACAGAAGGGGCTCGCCGACATCCAGAACCGGCTCGGCCGCAACGACTTCCCGCGCCTGCGCGTCGGCATCGGCCGACCTCCGTCCGGCGACGACCCCGTCGACTACGTGCTGGCGCCGTTCGACGCCGAGCAGCAGGCGGGTCTCACCGAAGTGCTCGAGCGGGCCGCCGACGCCGTCGAGGTGATCCTGACCGACGGCGTCCAACTGGCGATGAACCGCTTCAATGCGAGTCCCGCGGAGCCCTCTGAAGGCTAGA
>JBDIVR010000046.1:0-26455 GCA_039794265.1 Myxococcota bacterium | reverse complement strand
GCGACGCCCCGCAATGCGAGGCGAGCCCTGCAGCTGGGGTTGTTCTTGCTGGCGGTGTCGGTCTGGTTCGTATCGAGTGGGATCTGGCTTCCCGATCAGTACGACAACCGGATGCACTGGTTCGCCGCCGGCTTGATGGTGGGTGGCGGGGCCTCGACCGTCGGGGCGAGCAGATTGTTTGCGTATCTGGCGTACCTCCGAGGCGAGAGCGGCAATCGGCCCCGATCCGATCGCGAGGAAGCCAGTTCTCGCTGATTCGGGCGGTGGTGGTGGCGGCGGCGGTTGCGCGCCGGTCGCGCTCGGCGATGGCCGGCTACCGGACGGCTCGCTTGCGTGGCTGCTCGTTGCCAACGTCGTCACTGGGGCGATCGTGGGGCGGCGTGCGCGGATCGTTCGGTCCGCCGTGAACGATGTCTGAACAGAAGGGTGGAACGGTGATTCGAAGACTGCTCTGGCGGCTCTACGATCGCTTCTTCGATCGGGTGGATGAACCCTTCCAGTTCGATCCCTCGGCGATCGAGTGGATCCGCGAGCACGAGCCGCACCGACTGGTTCCCTTGGCCTTCGCGACCCAGCGCAACGCGCGAAGAATTCGACAGATCGGCTGGATCGTGATCGCGCTCTTGGTCTGGTCCGTGATCAACGGGATCTGGTTTCCGCACTCGTGGCCTGCGGTGCAGTGGTTCCGAGGTGGATTCCTGCTGGGTCTCGGATGGATGTTGGTGGCGGCGAGCTACTTGTTCGCGCACCTCGCAGTCCTGCGAGGTGAGCGCAGCGATCGGCCCCGGCAACCAGCAGAGGACGTTCCCGCTCGCTGACCCCGCGGGTCCCAGGAGAGAACGGATGGAAACCCTGGCCTGGCGCAATCGCGCCGTGACGGTGTCGTGTGTCTGCGCCTTCCTGGCCCTCTCGCGGATGCTGGTCGAGGATCCCTGGTTGCGGGCGGAGCGCCAGTATCTGTTCGTCATCACGCTCGGCTACGGGCACCTGGTCGGGGCGGCCGTCTTTGCGCGCCGGCGGATGACGGATCTGGTTCCCACGTGGTTTCCCCGTCGAGTCGTCGGGGCTGCCGTCGCGATCGGCGTGGTCGATCTGTTCCTGATCTACGCATGGGCTACGCAGGTGTCACTGGCCAGCTTCCTGCCCGTACTCGTCGTCTCGATCTGGCATGTCGTCGAGAACGACCTCGCGCTTCGCCGAGCCTATGCCACACAGAGCGGGATGGGTCCCGTGCCGCGGTCGCGGGATCACCAGATCGCCGCGATCGCGGGCGCGGCGCTGCTGGCGGCGATCGGCCAGCAGTTGCTGGCGCCGGCGGCAGGGGAAGCGCTGCTCGGAGGGAAGCTCGCAGCGGAGCTCGGCCAAGCGCTGCTTCGCGTCGTCGCGCTCGGCGGCGGCTCGTGGCTCGCCGCGAGATCGCGAGGCGGCATCCGGGCCTTCGGCGCTGCGGTCGCCCTGGCGACCGGGACTCTCTCGCTCGTTCCGAGTCTGCTGTCGAACGCCAGCTTCGGAGACTTCTTCAGCGCTCTGACGCTCTATCACCTGGTCCAGTTCCTGCTCCTCTTCGCCGATCGGGTTCGTCCGCTTCCGGATCGCGCCGTGCGGCGGGCGCGGATCCGCACGCTCGCTTGGGTCCACGCTCCCGCGTTCGCCGTGTGCGCTGGCCTCCTGCTACTGCCGGGCGAGGAACTCGCAGCGTTGCGCTACGCCCTGTTCTCCCCGCCGATCTACCTGTTCTGGTCGGTGCTCCACGTTGCGCAGACGCTGGTGGTGCGGGGCCTCGAACCGGTGCGGATGCCAGCGTCGTCCGCGGCGGCGGCGGCGTGGTGACGTCGCCGGCGATCGGACTGCTTGCCCTCTCGGCAGCGTTCTGGGTCGCGCTCGCTCGGTACAGGACGAACGAGCCGGGCGGGGAGGGCCAGGCGCGCTGGCTGCTCGGGCTCGCGCTCGGAGGCCTATGGGCCCACCTCGGCTGGGCGCTGCTGTACGCCGACCGGATCGTAGCCGCACCCGAGGCGCTGTGGCGGCCCGCCGGATGGAGCGTGCTCTTCGTGCCGCTCGGTGTGCTCATGGCGGCGCCTCGGCGGCGGGGTGCCGAGGAGCGCGAGCGTTTTCTCCGCTCGGCTGCCTCGAGCCTTCCGCTGTCGCTCGCCACCGCTCGGCTCGGCTGCCTCGCATTCGGCTGTTGTCACGGCGCTGCGACGTCGCTGCCGTGGGGGATCCGTGTCGGGGGTGACGCGATTCCGCGTCACCCGACTGCGCTCCTCGACATCGGCGGGCTCGTACTCCTGCAATTCCTCACGGCGCATGCGAGCCCGAGATCTCGCGTTCCGGTTGCCCTCGGCGGGTTCGGGCTGCTCCGGCTCGCAATCGAGCCGCTCCGCGCTCCGCCGCCGCTCGGCGCGCCATGGCTCGATGCGCGCTGGATCGCGGCCTTCTGGGTCGGCTTCGCGGTGCTCCTGCTGCTGCGCCAGCAGCGAGGGCAGGGGGCTCGCCAACGGGAGGCGAGCTCCGAGCGGGTCGAGGTTCTGCTCGCGGACGGCCCACGTCCGTGACGGATCCGCTCGTTGCCGATCGCTTCGGCACGGGAACGGGGCCTCGGGACGACGGGCTCCTTCGCTCCCTCGGCGTGATGGTGCTCGCTTGGACGCTGCTCGCGCTCGGCGCCGTGTTCATGCCATGGCTCGGACGCGACGCGGCACTGCTCGTGACCTTCGCGGTGGTCGCAGCGTGGATGCTGGCCGTGCGCCCGGCGAGAGGGGAAGGGGCACCGGTGCCGAGCGTGGTCGCGTCGGCGTTCCTGGCCGGCTTCGCGAGCTATCCGGCATGGATCCTGGCGATCGCTTCGATCGGAATCGGGATCGGCCTGCCGCCGCGTCTCGCGGAGCCGCCTGCCGCCGCCTCGCCGCTGCTGTGGTTGGCGGTCGTGCTCTGCGCACCGCTCTTCGAGGAGCTGCTCTACCGCGAGCGTCTGCTTCCGGCGCTCCGGGCGCGGATCGGGACTCCGATCGCGATCCCGCTCTCGAGTCTCTTGTTCGCGCTCCCTCACCTCGAACCGTGGAACGTACTCGGCGCCTTCGCGGTCGGACTGCTGCTCGGCGTCGTCTACCTCGCGACGCGCAGCGCGGCGCTCTGCGTCGCCTACCACGCTGGTCTCAACGGCGCCTGCCTGGCCTCCGGCGTGCCCCCCGTCGATCCCGCTCTCGACCCGGCCACCAGCATGATCCTGGGCGTCGTCTTGCTCGCGCTGAGTGTCCAGCGGACATCGGCGACGGCACGGACCGAAGCGCTGCTGGTCGGTCGAAAACCGTAGCGACCGTGCGGGTCTGGAGGTGGTGCGGCAGAGAGGACTCGAACCTCCACGGGGTTGCCCCCGCCAGCCCCTCAAGCTGGTGCGTCTACCAATTCCGCCACTGCCGCTCGGAACGAGGCGAGAACGATAACCAGCGCGTGCGCCGGACGCTACGGATTCGCCGGCGCAGGCGATTCCGTCGCGGGGGCGACCGGCTCGCTCGCGTCTGCGGCGGAGTCCTCCACGGCCGGCGGACGCGCGTCCGCGGCCTGGGAACTTCCTTCTGCGCTCGGAGTGCTTGCAGCCGGGGGAGCCACTTCCTCGAAGCCTCCCGGCGCGGCGCCCTCGGTCGCTCCTTCGCCCGGCACCGGAGCCACCGCGCCGGGCGGCGGTGCGTCTTCCTCGAACAGGCCGCCGGTGATGCCGGTGTTGGCGAGGTAGGAAAGCGACAGGCTCGACACCATGAACAGCAACGCAGCGGCCGTGGTGAGGCGCGTCAGGAAGTTGCCGGCGCCGCGGCTCCCGAAGACGGTGTTGCTCGCGCCGCCTCCGAACACGGCGCCTACGTCGGCCCCCTTGCCGTGTTGCAGCAGCACGACGATGACGAGCACGAGGCACACCATCACGTGGAGAACAGTGAGGAAGATCGTCACGTGGGTCTCTCCTACGCCCGCACGATGCGGGCGAACGATTCGGGTTCGAGACTGGCGCCGCCGACCAGCGCGCCGTCGACGTCCGGCTGCGCCATCAACTCGGCCGCATTGTCGGGCTTGACGGAGCCGCCGTACTGGATGCGGATGGCCTCGGCGTCTGCCGTGAAGCGTTGCTGCAGCCAGCCGCGGATCATCGCGTGGGCTTCCTGGGCCAGCGCCGGTGTCGCGGTGCGGCCGGTGCCGATCGCCCAGACCGGCTCGTAGGCGATGACGAGTTCCGCAGCCCGGCCGCTCGGAACGCTCGCCAGCGATCCGCCGAGCTGGGTTTCGAGCACGGCGAACGTGCGATTCGCCTCCCGTTCGTCGAGCGTTTCCCCGACGCAGACGATCGGCCGGAGCCCCGCCGCGAACACGGCGGCCACCTTGCGGGCGACGAAGGCGTCGCTCTCGCCGAACAGGTGGCGCCGCTCGCTGTGGCCCACGATCACCCACTGGCAGCCGACGTCCGCGAGCATGCTCGGCGCGATCTCGCCGGTGAATGCGCCCCTCCGCTCGTCGTGCACGTTCTGTGCGGCGAGCGCGACGGGCGAGCCTGCGAGCGCCTTTGCGAGCGCTGCCAGCGCCGTGAAGGGTGGGGCGATCGCGACCTCGTGCCCGGTGCCGGCGATCAGCGGCGTGAACGCCTTCGCAAACGCCACCGCTTCGTAGATGCTCTTGTGCATCTTCCAGTTCGCGGCGAGGAATCGCCGTCGCATCAGCGTGTCTCCCGCTCGGCGCGGGCGCGGGGAGACGCGTGCTCCTCCAGCGCGGCGACGCCCGGCAGGATGCGCCCTTCGACGAACTCGAGCGACGCGCCACCGCCGGTCGAGAGGTGCGAGATCCGATCCCCGAGACCGAGCGCGTTCACCGCCGCCAGCGAGTCGCCGCCGCCGACGACCGAGTGGGCATCCGAATCGGCGACGGCGCGCGCCACGGTCTCCGTGCCGCGGGCGAAGGCGTCGAGTTCGAACACGCCCATCGGCCCGTTCCAGAAGATCGTGCGCGCCTGCTTCGCCTCGGCGGCGTAGGCAGCGGCCGTCTCCGGCCCGATGTCGAGGCCCATCCAGCCGTCGGGAATCTCCCGGACCACGCGCGATGGCGCGCCCGCTTCGAGCTTCTCGGCGACCACGTGGTCGATCGGCAGCAGCAGCCGGTGTCCCGAGCTCTTCGCGGCGTCGCGCACGCGTCGGGCCTCGTCGACCTGGTCCGGCTCGATGCGCGACGCGCCGGTCGGCTGCCCCGCGGCACGCAGGAACGTGTAGGCCATCGCGCCGCCGACGCAGAGCACGTCGGCTCGCTTCGCCATTGCCGAGAGGACACTCAGCTTGTCCGAGACCTTCGCGCCGCCGAGCAGGCACAGGAACGGCCGCTCCGGCTCGAGCACGCGGCGCAGGTGCTCGAGCTCGCTGCGCAGCAGGTCGCCGGCTGCGGCCTCCGGGACGCTCGCCACCATGCCGACCGTCGAGGCGTGCGCGCGATGCGCGGTGCCGAACGCATCGTTGACGTAGACATCGGCGAGTTTGGCGAGCGCCGCCGCGAAGGCCGGCTCGTTCTTCTCCTCCTCCGCGTGGAAGCGGAGGTTCTCGAGCAGCACCAGCTCGCCATCGCCGAGGCGGGCGACCGCGGATTCCGCCGCGTCGCCGACGCAGTCACTGGCGAACGCGACCGGTCGCGCGAGCAACGCGGCGAGCCGCTTCGCCACCGGCGCCAGCGACGCCTCGGGATCGACCTTGCCCTGGGGTCGCCCGAGGTGCGAGGTGACGATGACCCGCGCGCCGGCGTCCAGCAGCCGGCGCAGCGTCGGCAGCGTGGCGCGGATCCGCGTGTCGTCGCCCACCGCGCCGTCGTGCAGAGGAACGTTGAGGTCGGCGCGCACGAACACGCGCTTGCCGCGCACGGCGGCCGGCGCGCGCAACAGATCGTCGAGCGACCGAACAGCCACGGGACTCAGCGCCCCATCAGCACGGCGAGGTCGACGACGCGCGAGGCATAGCCCCACTCGTTGTCGTACCACGACAGGATCTTCGCGAAGCGATTGCCCATCACCTTGGTGTTCTCGGCGTCGAGGATCGACGAGTGTGGATTGCCGCGGAAGTCGATCGACACGAGCGGCTCGTCGCTGACCTGCAGGATGCCGGCGAGCGGACCCGCCGCGGCCTTGCGCATCGCGTCGTTGATCGCGTCGGCGCTGGCGTCCTTCGCGAGGATCGTGACGAGGTCCACGACCGAGACGTCCGACGTCGGCACGCGCATCGCGAAGCCGTCGAGCTTGCCCTTCAGGGACGGCATCACCTCGCCGATCGCCTTCGCGGCGCCCGTGGAGGTCGGGATCATCGACACCGCGGCGGCGCGCGCCCGGCGCAGGTCCTTGTGCGGGAAGTCGAGCGTGACCTGGTCGTTGGTGTAGGCATGGATCGTCGTCATCCAGCCCTGCTCGATGCCCCAATTGTCGTGCAGGACCTTGGCGACCGGCGCCAGGCAGTTCGTCGTGCACGAGGCGTTCGACACGATCCGGTGCTTGGCAGGATCGTAGGCGTCCGTGTTGACGCCGAGCACGATCGTCGCATCGGGATTCTTGGCCGGCGCGGAGATGATGACCCGCTCGGCGCCCGCTTCGAGATGCTTGCCGGCGCCCTCGCGGTCGGTGAACACGCCCGTCGATTCGATGACGATCTGCGCGCCGAGCGACTTCCACGGGAGCCTGGCGGGATCGCGTTCCTTCGAGATCGGGATGCGCTTGCCATCGACGACGATGGCGTCGCCGTCGGCCTCGACGGCGCCGGGGTAGGGACCGTGGACGGAGTCCCACTTCAGCAGGTGTGCCGACGTCTTCGCGTCGGTGAGGTCGTTGATGCCGACGACGTCGAGGCCGCGCCCGCGCGCCGCCCGCAGGACCAGCCGTCCGATCCGTCCGAAGCCGTTGATTCCGATCTGCGTCATCGTGCACTCCTCTCCGAGTTTTTCGTCCGCGTTCGCCCGCGCCCGCCCGGTGCTGAAGGGGGGCTACGCCGAAGGCGCGCGAGCGCTCCGGTGGAGGCCGCGCGAGCCCGAAAACGATCTGGCACTGTAACGTTGCGAACGTCGTTCCGCCGCGCTTCGCAGCGCGCTGCGAGGACGAAGGGGTCGATCGAGCCGAGCGTTCGGCCGACCCAGTTACCCTCGGGGAGGAAGATGACCGTGAGCATCCGCAGTGCGCTGCGCGAGCGTCGGGCGTGGTTCGCGCTCGGTCTGGCGACCGCGGCGATCGCGCTCGGCGCACTGCTGCTGGCCCGCAGTGCGACGGAGCAGCGCGCTCTGCGACGCGCCATTCCGCAGCGGGAGGGCACGATCGCCGTCGCCGGGATCGCGCGGGACATCGAGATCGTGCGCGACGGACGCGGGCTGCCGCACATCCGCGCCGCCAGCGAGCTGGATGCCTATTTCGGTCTGGGCTTCGTACATGCACAGGAGCGACTCGCGCAGATGAACTGGCTGGCGCGCGTGGCGCGCGGGCGCACCGCCGCCGCGATCGGACGCGACGGCCTCGCGGGCGATCGCTGGAGCCGCACGCTCGGCATCGGACGGCTGGCCGACACCCGCGCCGAGCAGCTCGACGGGGCGACGCGCCATCGCCTCGAAGCGTACGCCGCCGGCATCAACGCGTGGGTCGATCGCATCGCCGCCGGTCAGGCCATGCCGCCGGTCGCCTTGAGCCGGCTCGGTATCAGCGCGGATCGCTGGCAGCCCGCCGATAGCCTCGCGATTGCGAAAGTGCTTGCCTGGGGGCTCGACGGCTCGGTCGATGCGACGCTCGCGCTCGGGGATCTCGTGGGCCAGCTCGGTGCGTTTGCGGCGCGGCCGTTCTTTCCGCCGCGCGCGGCGAGCCAGCTCGTGCCGGTTCCGTTGCCGCGCGTCGAGGCGAGCCGTTCGCCCCATTCGTCCGCCGAGGACACGGCGGTGCTTGCCCGCGCGGTCGGGCTCGCCGGCCGTTCGATCGGCAGCAGCGCCTGGATCGTACCCGGGGTTCGAGCCGTAAATGGGCTGCCCCTCCTCGCCGGCGATCTCCACGTCGAGCCGACGACCCCGTCGCTGCTGTTCGAGGCGCAGCTCTCAGCGCCGGGCTTCGAAGTCGCAGGGGCAGGGCCGCCCGGCGTTCCGGTGTTCTGGAGCGGCCACAACGGCCGCGTCGCGTGGGTCGCGACGGCTGCGCGGGCGGCAGTCGCGGACCTGCACGAGGAGACGCTCGATCCCGAAGAACCCGGTCGCTACCGCACCGGGCGGCGCTGGCGTGCCATCGAACGACGGGAGGAGCAGATCGAGATCCGCGGCGAAGCGCCCGAGCGATGGGTCGTGCGAACGACACACCATGGACCGCTCCTGGACGGATTGCTGGCGCCGGACCGGCCGGCGCTCTCGCTGGCGTGGGCGGGCAGTCAACCCGGGGACGGCGTCGCCGCGCTGCTGCGCGCGGTGCAGGCGCGGGACGCTGCGGAATTCCGCCGATCGCTCGAGGGGCATCACGAACCGGCCTTCGCTGTCGCGTACGCCGACACGGCCGGCGCAGGCGGCCGACAGCTCGCCGGCTGGCTCCCGCGCCGTTCGATGGCGACGGCGCTGGTACCGGTGCCGGGAAGGTCCGGCTGGTACGACTGGCGCGAACGGGTGCCCTTCGACGAGCTTCCTCGGGCCCGTGTCACCGATCACTGGCTCGTCACGGCCGACAACGAGATCGGCGACTCGGAGGCCGTCGAGTGGTGGTGGCGGTCGGGACAACGCGCCGATCACATCGAGGATCTCCTGCGCGAGGCGAGCGCAGGGGGACTTCTCGACGCGGCGGCGATGACCTCGCTGCAGGCGGACATCGTGAGTCCCGGTGCGACCCACCGCGTTCGACTGGTTCTCGAGTTGGCGGGCGACATCGCCACGCTGCCACCGGAAGCCCGGCAGTTGGCGGCGGCGCTCGAGCGTTGGGAGGGAAGGACGGAGACCGAGAGCCGTGGCGCGGCCGCCTGGCACGTGCTGCTCGAGGCGGTGCTCGAAAGAGTCCTCGCGGAGAAGATCGGCGGCGACCTGCTGCAGCGCTACCTGCGGCTGGGCGGTGTGCAGCCCGAAGCGGTCTTCGACTCGCTCTACGAGGGAGCCGTCTCACCGGCGCTGGACCGCGACGCGCTGGTCGATTTTCCGGGTCTGCGCCGCGCGGTTCGCGACGCTCTGCGCCGGACCAGTCTGCTCTTGCGCGTGCAGCTCGGACCGAATCCCGAGAAGTGGATCTGGGGACGCCTGCACGAACTCCGCTTCCGCCCGTACGGGTGGCCGGTGGCGGACCGCGCGTGGTCGCGTTCGGCTCCGGTCTGGCCGTACGCTGGCGACGGCCTGACGGTGGCAGTGGGTGAGTATGATTTCGCCGATCCCTTCGCCGTCCGAGTCATCAGCGGCTACCGAATCGTCGTCGACCTCGCCGATCCCGAACTCGCGCTCTCGGCGCTCCCGCCGGGCGTTTCCGAGCATCCTGGCGATCTGCTGCGCGACTCGGGCCTCGAGCGCTGGCTCGCCGGACGCCCGGCCTTGCTGACGACGCATCGTTTCGTCGTCGAGGAGTCGGCCGTTGCGAGACTCCGGCTCGTCCCGGCGCCGGTACCGCCTGCGACCGGGTCGTCGCCGCCATGAGCCGGTCGCTCCTCTACGCCGACGTCCCGGCGTTCTATGCCGAAGTCGAACGCGCACGCGATCCGACGCTGGCGGGACGTCCGGTGATCGTCGGTGGCGATCCGCGCAAGAAGGGGCTCGTGCAAGCCGCGACGCCGGACGCCGTCGCGGCAGGCGTGCGCCTCGGGATGGCGGTGCTCGACGCGCTCGAGCAGTGCCCGCACGGACGGGCGCTGCGCACCGACATGGGCCGCTATCGCGACGCGGACAAGCGGCTTCGCGCGCTCTTCGGGCACTTCGCGGAGCGGATCGAGCCGGCGGGCCTCGGCGCCGCCTATCTCGCGGCATCGGTGGACGTCCAGAAGATCGAGGCGCTGGCGCAATCGCTGCGCGCAGCCGTTGCCAAGGAGCTGCGGCTTCCGCTGCGGGTCGGGGCGGCGCCGGTGAAGTTCCTGGCGCAGCTCGCTGCAGAAGACGCCGGGGTGGAGGGCTTTCGCGCGATCGATCGCGCTGCGCTGCGTGGCTTCCTCGATCCGCTCCCGGTGTCGCGACTGCCCGGCGTCGGACCCAACACCGCGGCGCGTCTCGCGGAGATGGGCATCCGGACCGCCGGCGAGCTGGTGGCATCCGGGCGCGATCCGATCGAGCGTGCGCTCGGCAACCACGGCCTCGCGGTCCTGGCGGCGGCGATGGGTCAGGGGGACGACCGGATTCGCGCGGCAGCCCATCCGCAATCGCTCTGGCAGGAGGTGACGCTCGGCGAGGACACCGTGGATCGCGTACAGCTCGTCGCACCGCTGCGCGGCCTCGCCGAGCGGCTGGAAAGAGCTCTCGCGCTCGAAGGTCTCACCGCGCGGCGTCTCTCGTTGAAGGTCCGCTACGCCGACGGGGCGCGCACGACCCGGACGGTCTCGGTCGACCGGGGTCTGGCGACGGCACCGGACCTCGTCGCGGTCGCGCTCGCGCTCCTCGACCGCACGCAGGCCGGAGCTCGCCCGCTGCGCCTGCTCGGTCTGGGCGCTTCGGCGCTCGCGCGACCGGCGCAGCACGAGCGTCAGCTCGGGCTCTTCGACGGGCGACCCTGAGCCGATTGCCGCGCGCCGCTCCTCGCGCGTTGGCCGGCGCCGGGCCGGCATCCGGAGTCTCAAGGCCGCGGCCCCAGAAGCCGAAACCGTCGGGAGTCGACAACGGTGTTCCTCGACCCGATTGGACGCGGACTCCTGGAGACCCCCATGATGCCCACCTCGCGCAGTCAACCCAGTGATCGGCGCAAGTTCCAACGGATTCCCACGGAGCAGCTGATCTCGTTCGCGTTCGTCGAATCCGAGAATCGGCTCGGAGTGAGCAAGAACCTGTCCCGGGGTGGGATCTGCTTCGAGGTGATGGGCTGCGAGATCGCGATGGGAGACGTCCTGCGGCTAACCTTCAACGTGCAGGACGAGACGATCGTCGCGGTGGGCAAGGTGACCTGGGCGACCGACATCGACGACTTCACCCAGGAGGTCGGGCTGGAGTTCATCCAGATCGACCCGTTCGCGCTCGAGACGCTGGAGCGAGGCGGGTCCATGGTCTGAGCCTGGCCCTGCGGCGCTCGATCCGGGCGCGCGCGGGACTCTGCGAAGTGCCGCCAGGGGGCCCCGAGGGGCATTCTTCGCTTGACACGGAGCCTACCCGGGTGCCAGCCTCCCCGCGTGGCCGACTTCCACCAGACCGGCGCGATCACCACCCTGCACCGGCTTCGGCCCGCGGATCGGCTCGATCCCCTCGGGCTGGCCGGTCCATCGCCCGCTGCGGCGCGCCCGGCGGACCTCGAACGGCTCGAGGCGGAGGTCCGCCATCACGCCCAGTCGCGTCCGATCGCGCTGGTGCTGCCGTGTCTGTACGACGAACTCCGCGACGATGCGCTGACCGGCATCATCGAGATCCTGGGCGGTGTCGACTACCTGCACCAGGTCGTCGTGAGCGTCGACGGCGCGGAGAGCCGCGACCAGTTCGACCACATGCGTTCGGCGTTCGAGAGCATCCGGACGCTCGACGGCCGCGGCGCCGTGCTGGTCTGGAACGACGGTCCCCGGCTGCGCGCGATCGAGGCGCGGCTGCGCGCAGAGGGCCTGGATCCCGGCGAACGCGGCAAGGGCCGCGCGACCTGGTTCGCCTACGGCTACGTGCTGGCCACCGACGAAGCCCACGTCGTCGCGGTGCACGACTGCGACATCCGCTCGTACTCGCGGGAGTTGCTGGCGCGACTGTGCTTCCCGACCGTGCACCCGAACCTCAACTACGAGTTCGCGAAGGGATACTACGGGCGGGTGACGGATCGTCTTCACGGACGCGTCACGCGGCTGTTCATGACGCCGCTGCTCCGCGCGATGAAATCGGTACTCGGCCCGGTGCCGCTGCTCGAGTACCTGGACTCGTTCCGCTACCCGCTGGCCGGCGAGTGCTCGCTGACGACGGATCTGGTCCGCATCAACCGCATTCCGAGCGACTGGGGCCTCGAGGTCGGCGTGCTTGCCGAGGTGTTCCGCAACTGCTCGCTGAAGCGCGTCTGCCAGGTCGAGCTGGTCGAGAACTACGAGCACAAGCATCGCGAGCTGTCCGAGACCGACGCCAGCACGGGCCTGCACCGGATGGTGGTCGACATCGCCGCGTCGCTGATCCGGAACCTGGCGAGCTACGGCGTGCAGTTCGACGCCGGCTTCCTGAATACGCTGATCGCTGCATACGTCCGCACCGCGCAAGATGCCATTGCGCGGTACAGCGACGATGCTGCGCTCAATGGGCTGGTCTTCGATCGCCACGAGGAAGAAGTGGCGGTGGAGACCTTTTCCCGCGCGCTGCGCACCGCCGGGCTCTCGTTCGTGCGAGACCCGATGGGCGCTCCGCAGATCCCGAACTGGTCCCGGGTGACATCGGCTCTCCCGGACCTGCTCGACGAACTGCGGGCGGCCGTCGAAGCGGATCGGCGAGGGCGTACGCTCGCGGTGGTGTCTGGGGGGGCGCCGCATTGAAGATCGGATCGATTCGTCTGGGTGACGGAGCGCCGTTGGCGCTGATCGCAGGTCTGAACATCATCGAGGCCGAGGAGGACTGCCTCGAGATGGCGCGCAGCCTCCGGGACCTCGCCGAGAGGTACGAGCTGCCGCTGGTGTTCAAGGCCTCGTTCGACAAAGCCAACCGCTCGAGCTTCAAGTCCTTCCGGGGGCCGGGACTCGACGAGGGCCTGCGCGTGCTGGCGCGCGTGAAGACGGAGGTCGGGCTGCCGGTCACGACGGACGTCCACGAGCCGTGGCAGGCCAAGCCGATCGCCGAGGTCGTCGACTGCCTGCAGGTGCCGGCGTTCCTGTGTCGTCAGACGGACCTCGTGGCGGCCTGCGCTGCGACCGGCGTCCCGCTGAACTTCAAGAAGGGCCAGTTCATGGCGCCGCTCGACATGCGGCACGCGGTCGAGAAGGCGCGGCACTTCGGCGCGCAGGACGTGTTCGTGAGCGAGCGCGGCTTTGCGTTCGGCTACAACGACCTCGTCGTCGACTTCCGCGGCTTCATGCAGATGCGCAGCTTCGCGCCGGTCTGCTTCGACGCGACGCACGCCGCGCAGCATCCCGGTGGCGGCGATGGCTCGACCCACGGCGACCGCAGCAACGTGAGCCCGCTCGCCCGCGCGGCCGTCGCGGCCGGCATCGACGCGCTGTTCCTCGAGGTCCACCCGGACCCCGAGCGGGCGCCGTGCGACGGGCCGAGCCAGATCGACTTCGAGACGGCCGATCGGCTGCTCGCGGAAGTGGTCGCCGTCGACCGCGCGTTGCGACGGCACAGCGGCTAGGGCGCATGGCGGCCTCGGAGGCCGACTCCGGGGGGCTGTCGCGGAAGGAACTCGCGGGGCTGGCCGTGCTGGTCGGCGTCGCCGCGGCGTGGCGCTGGGTCGCGTGGCTCCGCACCGCGGCGATCTTCGACGACGGCCCGCGCTTCCTCGCGATCGCGCGCGCGCTCGACGCGGGCGCGTGGTCGCCGGCGCTGCGGGACGCCTTCCATCCGCTGTATCCGCTCGCGACGGCCGGGGTCCATCGCTCGCTCGCGCTGGCCGATTCCCAGGCGGGCTGGGAAACGGCCGGCGCCGCCGTGTCCGTCCTCGCGAGTGCGGCCGCCGTCGCGTTCCTGTTCCTCTTCGTTCGCGACGCCTTCGGGCGCGCGCCGGCCTGGGCCGCGGCGGTGCTGCTGGCCGGACATGCGCACGCCGTCGAGTATGGCTCCGATGTCCAGAGCGATGGGCTGTACATGGGGCTGGTCGCCGCGGGCATCTGGGCCGGCTGGCGCGCGCTGCGGGATCGCTCGAGTGCGGCGGCCGCCGGGACCGGGCTTGCGGCGGGGCTCGCGTATCTGACGCGGCCCGAGGGTCTCGGCGTCGCGCTGGTCGTCGGCGGCATCGGTGCCTTCGAGATGGTTCGCCAGCGGTGGTCGTGGCGGAGCGGGGTGCGTTGGCTCGCCGCGCTCGGCACGGCGACGTTGCTGTGCGTCGCGCCGTACGTCGTCGCGCTGCACCAGCTCACGGGGGTGTGGACGCTCACACACAAGAAGTCCGTCGCCGGGATCGTCCGCGGCGATGTGGCGCCGACGCCCGGAGCGCCGGCGGGTCTGCCCGCAGGCCCGGCCGCCGAGGAGCCCGCGGCCGCTCCGCCGCCGTGGTTGCAGGCGCTCCACTTGACCGCGCCGGCAGCCGTCGATCCCAGCTGGCTCGATCCCGACTATCTCGACCAGGATGGGCTGCGCGTGGCGCTCGCGACGTCCCGCAGCGAGCGCGCGCTCGAGGCGCTGCGCATGCTGGTGCGGCACGCGCGCTCCTCGCTTCGCTATGGCGTCGTCGTGCTGGTCCCGTTCGGGCTCCTGGCGGCGTGGGGGCGCCCGACGCGGCGGGGCGTCTACGTCGGCGCCTTCGCCGTTCTGTACCTGCTGGTGTTGTACGGACTCACGCTCAGCTCGGGATACGTGAGTCGCCGGCACACGTTGCCCCCGTTGCTGCCGTGGTTCGGCTACGCGGGGCTCGGGGGCATCGCGCTCGGCGCGTGGATCGCGCGCCGGGCAAGCGCGCCGCGGTACGCCGGAGTCCTGGGCGCCCTCGTGATCGCGGCCTTCGCAGCCGGGGATCTGTGGACGCAACTGGCGCCGAAACGCTTCGAAGAGTCGGCGATGCGGTCGGCGGCGGAATGGCTGCGCGAGCACGCGCCGGAGCCCGGGCCGGTGGCGGCGCCCCGCCAGCGCTTCGGGTATTACGCCGGGATGCCCTATGTCGCGCTGGCCGGAGTCGCCGACCACGCGCTGGCTCGCTATCTGTCCAGGACGCACGCGCGCTACGTGCTCCTCGAGGACGCCGATCAGGTGGCGGCGCTCCAGCGCTCGGAAGGAAGTGGAGTGCGGCTGCTCCATCAGGTCGAAGTCGCCGGTGTCCACGCATTCGTCGTCGACTTCCGGTCGCGGTCCGAGGCGGATGCCGCGATCGGGTCCGAAACGGGCACGGGGCCCTGAGCCGTGTTGCGCCGCCAGCACGAGATTCTGCGCAGCCTGCTGCTGCTCGGCGACCTGGTGCTCGTCGGCGCCAGCTGGCTCGCGAGCTACGCGATCCGCTTCCACAGCGGGCTGTCCGTCCCCCTCGGCATCCCCCCCGTCGAGCCCTATCTGGCGGCTCTGCTGGTCGTCCTGCCGGCCTGGGCGTGGGTGTTCCGCAGCCGCGGCCTGTACGCGCCGCGCCGGATCGACTCCCCGCTGTCGGAGATCGCGACGGTTGCGATGGCCGGCACCACGGTGATCGTGCTGCTCGTCGCCGCGAGCTTCTTCGCGCGCAGCTACTTCTTCTCGCGCGGCGTCGTGCTGATCTTCTGGGGTCTCTCGATCGTTTCCGTTGCGGCGTTCCGCTTCGCCGCGCGCGAGCTGCTGTTCGCGCTGCACCGGCGCGGTCGACACCTGAGTTCCGCGCTGGTGGTCGGCGGCGGCCGCCTCGCGGAGCAGGTCATCGACCGGATCCACGAGCGCTCGGAGCTCGGGCTTCGGGTCGTCGGCGTGCTCGCCGACGAGAAGAGCCCCCGCGTGCGCGGCGTGCCGGTGCTGGGGCGCTATGAGCAGGTGAAGCCCGTCTTGCACCTGTGCGGCGCGCGCCAGGTGATCATCGCGCTGCCGCGCGAAGATGCGGACCGGCTCGAGCCGCTGCTCGGCCATCTCGAGGACGAGCTGGTCGACATCCGGCTGGTGCCGGATCTCCTGCACGTGGCCGCGCTCGGCAGCAGCGTCGAGGACTTCGATGGCCTGCCGGTGATCAGCCTGCGCGAGAGTCCGCTGGTCGGCTGGGCCGCGCTGCAAAAACGCGCGTTCGACGTCGTGATGTCGTCGATTGGGCTGCTGCTCGCTGCGCCCGTGCTCGCGGCGATCTCGCTCGCGATCCGGATCAGCGCCGGTGCCCCCGTCTTCTACCGCCAGGAGCGCATGGGCCTCGATGGGCACGTGTTCTGGATGCTGAAGTTCCGCACGATGGTCGACGACGCCGAACGCGACACCGGCCCGGTCTGGGCGTGTCGCGACGATCCCCGCGAGACGCGCGTCGGTTCGTTCCTGCGCCGGACCAGCCTCGACGAGCTGCCGCAGCTGTGGAACGTCCTGCGCGGCGACATGAGCCTGGTCGGCCCGCGGCCGGAGCGCCCGGTCTTCATCGAGCAGTTCCGCCGGGAAGTGCCGGGCTACATGCTGCGCCACAAGGTGAAAGCAGGGGTCACCGGCTGGGCCCAGGTGCACCGCTGGCGCGGCGACACCTCGATCCACGAGCGCATCGAGCACGATCTCTACTACATCCGCCACTGGTCGCTCGGTCTCGACGTGCGGATCCTGCTGATGACGCTATGGCGGGTGCGGCTGCCGGATTGACGTTCGCAGCCCGTCAAGAAAGGGGCCGGGTTCGTTCGTCAACTTTTCCCCCGGATGGGGGAAAAGTTGACGAACGAACCCGGCCCCTTTCTTGACCGCGCCGTTTCGGGAGCGCGATCAGCGTGCGCTGCGCAGCCGCTCGAGATCGGCGTCGACCATCTGCTCGACCAGTTCGCGGAACGACATGCGCGGCTTCCAGCCAAGTCGCTCGTGGGCCTTGCGGGCATCGCCGAGCAGCAGATCCACCTCGGCCGGGCGCACCAGCTTCGGGTCGATCACGACGTATTTCTCCCAATCGAGTTTCGCGCGAGCGAAGGCGATCTCCACGAGCTCGCGCACCGAGTGGGTCTCCCCCGTCGCGATCACGTAGTCATCGGGTTCCGGCTGCTGGAGCATCCGCCACATCGCATCGACGTAGTCGCCGGCGAAGCCCCAGTCGCGCTTGGCCTCGAGGTTCCCGAGTCGCAGCTCGCTGGCGAGGCCGAGCGCGATGCGCGCGGCGCCGTCGGTGACCTTGCGCGTCACGAACTCGAGGCCGCGGCGTGGACTCTCGTGGTTGAACAGGATGCCCGAGCACGCGTAGAGCCCGTAGGACTCGCGGTAGTTGACGGTGATCCAATGCCCGTAGCACTTGGCGACGCCGTAGGGACTGCGCGGATGGAACGGCGTGTCCTCCGTCTGCGGCACCTGCCGCACCTTGCCGAACATCTCGCTCGAGCTCGCCTGGTAGAAGCGGATCGACGGGTCGACCGTGCGGATTGCCTCGAGCAGACGCGTGACGCCCACCGCCGTGAACTCCGCCGTCAGCACTGGCTGTGACCACGACGTCGGCACGAAGCTCTGCGCGGCGAGGTTGTAGACCTCGTGCGGCCGCGCCTCGGCGAGGGCGCTGGCGAGCGAGCTCTGATCCAGCAGATCCGCCGAGACGATCTGCACCCGGCCCTCGAGATGCGCGATGCGCTCGAGCCGATGGCTGCTGGTGCGCCGCGTGACGCCCCAGACCTCGTAGCCCTTGTCGAGTAGGAACTCGGCGAGATACGAGCCGTCCTGGCCGGTGATGCCGGTGATCAGGGCTCGGCTCACGTTGTGGGGCTTCACTGTCCGCTCCTGTGGACTCCGGATAGTAGAGAACTCGCTGCCTCGAGCCCACTGCGGGATGTCCGGCCGTGCCCGGCGATCTCGCCCTCGTGCAGCCCCTTCGGTATCGTTCGCCGCGTGAAGATCGTGCAGTCCGCAATCGCGCGCCTCCGCAGACTGGGTTCCGTCGTCGAGGCACGGCGGGGGCTGCACGAGGATCGCGGCGAGGATGAAGACTTCGAGCAGTCTGTGGTTCGCTTCGCCCTGCGTGAGGAGAACTTCGATCGATTCGCGCACCTCCTGAAGGAGATCCTTCCCGTCTACGTGCGCTGGACCTGGGGGCACGACGGGCCCTACAGGCGGCACTTCAATGCGTGGCAACAAAGCGGATTCTCGTTGCTTCCCAATCACTACTACAGCCCCGTGCCGGACGTGGCGCAGCTCGGATCGCATCTGGCGAGGCGGACGGAAATGCCGGGCGTGGACCTCCGGGTAGACGATCAGCTCCGCTTCCTGCGGGATGTCTGTTGCCGCTTTCAGCCTGAGTTTTCGGGCTTCGCGGAGGAGCCAACCCGTGTTCCGCACGAGTTCCACTTCCGCAACGGAGTGTTCGAGCGGGTGGACGCGGAGCTGCTGCACTGCATGATACGCCACTTCAAGCCGGCTCGAATGATCGAAGTCGGTGCGGGCTACAGCACTCTGGTGTCAGCAGCGGCGTGCCTGTTGAACGAATCGCAGGATCGACGCCCCTGCCGCTTCACGGCGATCGAGCCGTTCCCCAACGATCTCTTCCTCCAGCCGATTCCAGGCCTCAGCGAACTCGTACGGACTCCGCTCCAGGAGGTCGGACTCGGCCCCTTCGCGGAACTCGAAGACGGCGACATCCTTTTCATCGACTCCTCTCATGTGCTCCGACTCGGTAGCGACGTGCAGCTGTTGTTTCTCGAGGTGCTTCCCCGGTTACGGCCGGGTGTCGTCGTCCATGTGCACGACATCTTCCTGCCGGCGGAGTACCCCGAAGCGTGGATCCGGGAAGAGCACGTTTTTTGGAACGAGCAGCACCTGCTTCAGGCGTTCCTTGCGTTCAACTCCGGATTCGAAGTCGTAGCGGCGGCCAGCTATCTCCACTTGGAACACTCGGAGGAACTGGCCAAGTGCTTCCCGCGTTATCGACCCGATCTGCACAGCCCAGGTGCTTTCTGGATGCGCCGCACCGAGAGTGCGTAGAGCCCATCCTGCAGGGCCCGGGCAAGGCCAGTCGCTCTGCGTCGTCTCGAGGACAACCTATGCTTCGGATGTGCGGAGAGTGCGAACCTGCCGATGCGCGTGACTCTCGTCAACACACACGACCATGGAGGTGGCGCCGAGCGCTGTGGCTACGAACTTGCGCAGGCGCTTGCGCGGCGGGGAGATCAGGTATGCATGATCGTCGGAAGCCGCATTGGCGAAGATCCCTGGGTGATACCGCTGCGGTATCGGCCACTCGACTGGCGGATTCGGTCCTTCGTCCACGGCCGCCTGGGTCTGACCGATACGACGATCGTGGCTCCGTTGTACGCCTGCTCGCGACTCGAGGCACTTCGGTTTGCCGACGTCTACAACCTCCACAATCAGCACGGGGCATTTTGGAACTTCTGGACGGTCCCCATCCTGGCGCGGCGCGCGCCGGTGGTGCTGACCCTGCACGACGAGTGGCTCCTGACCGGAGATTGCGCGTATAGCTACGCCTGCGAGCGCTGGCGACGGAACTGCGGCGCCTGTCCGCAAGCGACCGAGCCGAATGCCACGGATCGCGTTTGCATCGGCGGCGGCGACGCCACATGGCTCAACCTGAAGCTCAAGAGGGCGATGTTTCGGTGCGTCGATCCCGCGCGCCTGGTTCTGGTGAGCCCGAGTTCCTGGCTGGCTCGGCAGGCTGCCCAGACGCCCCATCTCCGCGGTCTGCGTACACTTGTGATCCCAAACGGCGTCGATCTGGAGGTGTTCCGGCCGAGCGCGGCGGAAGGCGAACGGGAGCGCAGGGGGTTCTCGAGCGAAGAGTTCCTGGTCCTGATCGTGGGCGCCAACCTCTTCGATCGTCGGAAGAACCTGCGACTCGTATTGGAGGCGGCGCAGTCGACTGAATGGCCGCCGGATGCACGCCTTCTGCTCGTGGGTCGCACGACGCCGGAGCTGGAGCGAACGCTCGCCGGCCAGCCTCGCGTGTCGTCTGTCGGCTTCGTCGAGGATCGGGCCGAGTTGGCTCGGTTGCTGGCCATCGCGGACCTCGTCGTCGTGCCGAGCCGCGCCGAGAACCTGCCGTACACGGCGCTGGAAGCACAGGCGTGCGGTACCCCCGTGCTGGGCGCGCGCGTGGGAGGGATCCCGGAGACATTCGAAGCGGGTGCTTCTGGATGGCTCTTCGATCCCGATCGACCGTCGGCCGAGCTGGCTTCCCAAGTGAGGCAGATCCGGGCTGCGTCGCCCGCGCGTCGCAAGGAGGCACGGGTTCGTGCGCGGGCGTTCGCGGAGGAGCGCTTCGGGCTGGAGCGCTTCGAAGCCTCCTATCGTGCACTGTTCGAGGAACTCACGGTCTCTCCGACGGGAGGCACCCGAGCCAAGACGGGAACTGCGGGCGGGGAGCACGCGTGAGAGTCGCGCTGTTGACCCGCGAGTTCCTTCCCGACACGCAATGGGGGGGGATCGGCTCCTACTACGCCGAGTTGGCGCGATCCCTCGTGCGAGCCGGCGCCGAAGTAGAGGTGTTCACGCAGTCGCTCGGCCAACCGCGTCGGGAGTGGATCGACAAGGTCTACGTTCATGGTCGGCTGCCTCGCTGGTACGCCTTCGGGCCCCGTCGAGGCGGACCGCTGGGCGGAATGGCGCCCCGCGCGCTCGGGAGCTTCGCCGCCGCGCTCGCACGGGAGCTGGCGAGTTGTTTCGAGCGGCGGCACGTCGATCAGCCCTTCGACGTGGTGGAGAGCCACGAGCATCTCGGAGTGGGAGCACTGCTGCGCAGTGGACGCGGGCGGCCGCGACACATCGTCCGCTACCACACGGCATACGACCTCCTCGTCGGGCGCGGTCTCGAGCCCTGGCCGCGCTCGAGAATGATCCGCTGGCTGGAGGGGAACGCGCTGCGCAGCGCGGACCTTCGCATCGCGCCTTCCGCATTCATCGAGCGGGAGACGCGCAGGCACTTCCGAGCCGTTCCCCGCGCCGAGGAAGAGATCCCTCTGGCGTGTCGTTTCTCGCCGATCGACACGGCCCTCCTCGAGCGGAAGGAACCGATGGTGGTGTTCGTGGGGCGGCTGCAGCAGCGCAAGCAACCCCTGGTGGCGGTCAGCGCTTTCGTACGGATCGCCCAGCAGCATCCCGAGTGGCGGCTGGCGATCGCGGGCGCAGACGGGACGCTGCCGGACGGTTCTTCGACCGCCGAGGCGTGCCGGGTGGTGCTCGGCGGACTCCGCGATCGCGCCAGCTTTCTCGGGCCACTCGGCTCGGAGGACCTGGTGTCCCTTCTGACGAAGGCCGCCGTCTGCATCGTCCCTTCGACGTTCGAGTCGTTTGGCCTCGTGGCGCTCGAGGCGATGAGCCAGGGATGCGTTCCGATCGTGTCTGCAGGTCATGCGCTCGAGGAGGTAGTCGGCGATGCCGGCTGTGTCGCTCCCGTCGGAGACGCGGCGGGTTTTTCCCGCCATCTCGAGAGGCTCGTAGCGAATCCCGGAGAGCGTGTTTCCCGCGCACATCGCGCCGTCGAGAGGTCGCGAGCGGGCTTCGATGCGGCCGACATCCTGAGCAGGAACGTCGCGGTCTACGAGAGACTTGCAAGCAGGGGGGAGACATGAGCGGGGAGACTGGAAGCCGCCGACGACTCACGGAGTTGTTGCTGGCCGTCTGCGCGGTTCTCGCGGTCCTCCTGGTGGCGTTCGGAGCGGCGTTGATCCATCTCGCGCGCGTGGAACCGACTCTCGGGCAGCTGGATCCGGATGATCGGATGCGCCTGCTCGACGAAGTCCGCCGCATCTCTCCTCCGCTCTTCGAGTCCTTTCCCGGCGTTGCGCTTCCCGGCTTCTACCGCTTCGCGCCGACACGACGCTACGACGGGAGCCATCCCTTGGCAGGGCCGACCGGCTTCTTCCGAGATCATTTCACGACCAATGAACTGGGCTTCCGGGCCATTCCCGTCGCCAAGGCGAGCGGTGCCCGACGGATCGTGATCGTCGGCGATTCCTGGGTCTTCGCATCCGGAGTCGCGCACGAGGCCAGCTTCGGGCAGCAGCTCGCCCGGTTCTTGAACGAAGGCTCGCCCCCCGGTTCTTCCTGGGAGGTATTCAATCTCGGCATGATGGGATGGAATACGCAGAACCAGATCGCCGCTCTTCGTGTCCTGCGTCCCTGGCTGGATCCAGACTATGTGATCTTCTGTGTCACATCGAACGATATCGACGACGCATTCGAGGTCTGGAACGGCGCACTCGTCCACGGCCCCTTCCAGTCGGGGGGAGTGTTCCGCCGCTCCTACGAAGTCGAGCGTCGCTGGGTGGAGACTCTGCGCGCGCTCGACACCGAGGCGCAGCAGCTGGCAGAGAGCGGAGTTCCGAGTGCGCTCTTTTTTCTCGCCGAGTGGCGCAATCTTGCGGTCTTCTACGCCGACAAGGCCGACGTCCGTATTCCCTACGCCGTCGTTCCGGAGGCCTTCATCCTCGATCCGTATCTGCTGTCCGTGGAGGAAGATCCCGGCCGCCACCCGAACGAGGGCGGGCATCGACGCATCGCCGGCTACCTACACGATTTCCTGGTCGGGCTCGCCTGGACACAGGATCCTCGGCGTCGCGAGCCGGACTTCCCGGCACCGCCTCCCGCGCCGGTCGTGGACCCGGACGCGGTCGCAGCCGAGTTCGAGTTCTGGAAGCCGTTCGCCATTCCTGTCGGCGCGGGAACCCGGGAGGGGGAGCTGCTCGGCCAGGAAAGCATCCTGACCATCCCGCGGGCGGCAGGCCAGGGGAGAGTCCTGGTAGACCTCCAACTCCTACCGGCTCTGCCCCTCTATCCATTGAGGGTAGATCTCCGGGTCCTAGGGGCTGCGCTGCCGCCGACGACCGCGACCTTCGATCGCTATGTCGAGGGCACCCAAACGCTCGCTCTACCGCTCACGGACGAACTCGATGACTACGAGTTCGTCGAGGTGCGGGTCGCAGCAGATCGCGTGGTCTCCATCCCGCCTCGCATCCTGCCCGCTGCTCTGCGAATCACCTCGATTCGCTTCGATCCGATTCGAGAATAGGACGAAGGTCGCGCTCGCGGGGCCTACGACTCCGCTCCGCCGTCCATCGACGCAGCGCGGGCCGCCTGTACCTGCCCCAAGACCCAGGGATAGGTCCGTCGGATGCCTTCCTCCAGCGACACGCGCGACTGCCAGCCGAGGGACTCGATGCGTGCGTTCGAGAAGTTGCGGGACTGCACCCCCACCGGCCCCGGAACGTGTTCGATCGCGAGCCTCTTGCCGGCCACCTTCATGACCGTCGTCGCAAGGTCGTCGACAGTGACATACTCGGGGCAGCCGATGTTCACGGCGCCGTGCAGGTCGGAGTGCATCAGCAGAAAGATGCCGTCCACCATGTCGCCGACGTAGGTGTAGGAGCGGACCGCCGAGCCGTCGCCCCAGACCTCGATCGAACCTCCCTCGTTCGCCTCGGCGACTTTTCGGCAGAGGGCAGCGGGCGCCTTCTCGCGCCCTCCGGTCCAGGTTCCCTCGGGTCCATAGCAGTTCTGGAAGCGCGCGATGCGCACCTGCATGCCGAAGCGCCTCTCGTAGGCGAGGGCGACCCTTTCAGCGTAGAGCTTCTCCCATCCGTACTCATTGTCTGGATTGGCGGGCACGGCGTCCGCCTCGTGAAGCTCGGGCTCCCCGGGCTCCATGTCCCGGTAGATGCAGACAGACGAAGAAAAGAAGTAGCGCGGGACTCCCAGTCGCGCAGCGCAGTCCGTCATATACAGGTTGATCAGCGTGTTGTTGTGCATGATCTCGGTCTCGGCAGAATGAATGAACCCCATTCCTCCCATGTCCGCCGCCAGCTGATAGACCTCGTCGAAGGATGAGCTGTCGAGCGTGAGAGCTTCCTGGCACTGCTCGCGCTCGCGGAGATCGAGCTGGCGGAACTCGTCGGCCGCTTTCGGCGACCAAGGGTGGGCCTTGATGTCGACGCCCCGCACCCAGTAGCCTTCACTCTTCAGCTTCTTTACGAGATGGCCACCGACGAAGCCTCCGGCGCCGCACACCAGAGCTCTCTTCATACTTCCGCCGGGCTGCATCCGAGTCTCCATCATTTGCCTTCCTCCCTCTGGTACGCCAGCGACCCGTGAGAACGGACGCCGAAGACGGTGGCACTCTTGCGAAGCGTGATCCTAGCAGACGCCCGTCTCTGGTCCGGGAAGCCTGACCCGGTCAAGGCATCCACAGCAGACGCATGCCGCCGTACACTTCGTCTCCGCTCGTATTCGCGATCCGAGCAAGCTTCCCGCAGTCGCGGAATCCGCACTCACGCAGGCTCCGATCGATCGCACGCGCAACATCGCCGTTGGATGCGTCGTGCAGGAGTACGTACGAGTCGGCCTCGAGAATCCTGGGTAGATACCTCAGGTCCTCGAGCAGACCGTCGTAGGAATGGTCGCCGTCGATGAAAGCCAGGTCGAATCGCAGTCCGCTCAGCTCAGGCCTCCGCTCGAAGTCCCTGGGGAAGTAGCCTTGGACCTTCCTCGCGTTGTGGGCGATGGCATTCCATTCGATCTCGATGAGCTCTGGAAAGGGATCGACCGTGATGAGTTGGCCACCGCGTTCCAGATCGTCCAGCGCGGCACTGATGATGCGAGCGCTGCCGCCTTTGAAAGTACCGACCTCGAGAACCCGGCTCGGAGCGATCGAGAAGACCAAGGCATAGAGCAATACCCGTTCTCGAACGGCGAGCTGGGCCAGCTCTTCGCGGCAGGTGTTCACTCCGGAGAAGGGAAGCGAGTACTCGATCGGGCTCCAGTCGCCGTGATGCAGCAGCCGGTCTCGCTGTTGCTCTGCTTGGCGACAGAGCTTCTGCCAGTCGTCTCGCTGCTCCTCGGCTTCCCGGCAGGACTTCGCCTGCTCCGCTCGCTGACTCTCGGCCTCGCGGCAGAGATTCCGCCAGTTGTCGCGTTGCCGTTCGGCTTCTCCGCAGAGGCGCTGCCAGTCGTCTCGCTGCTGTTCGGCTTCCCTGCAGAGGCGCTGCCAGTCGTCTCGCTGCCGTTCGGCCTCGTGGCAGATCTGCTCCCATCGATCACGATCTCGCTCGAGTTCGCGGATTCGCGCAGCGTCCTGAACGGACGGTCTCGCGTCTGCTCTTCCAGTCATGTTCGCCTCTTTGGAAAATGGCTCCTGCGCGACGCGGTCGCGCGGCGGATCGTACCATCTGCGGCGCCCTCCAGAACTCTGTCCTGTGCAGGTCGCACGGGAGCCCGGCCCGAGGTGGCGGCGGATCCGCAACGCTGGCGTCCTGCTCGGTTCGAGACGTGTTTCAGGCCTTGCGCGCTCGGGGCTGCCGCATCCGCCACAGCCCGTGGAGATAGCCGCGGTGGATCCGTTCGCTGAGGCTCTGGGCCGGGCCGCCACTCGCCGCCGCGCTGGCGGCCGTCAGCGCCATCCGCGGGTCGAGGAGTAGCAGCGGCCAGTGGCGCAGGGCGGTACCCAACAGGCGCAAGGGGTGGCGACGCTGCCGCTTGGCGAGCGCCTCGTGCTCCGCCACGTCGAGCAGCTTGCGACCGACGTGGCGCGCGCTCACGACCTCCAGTTGCCAACGTTCCGGACGCCACCAACGGGGCCAGTGGCGTCGCGCACTCCGCCTTTCCTCGAGATACATCTTCCAGGTACTAGACACTGTCTTGCTCTCGCTCTGCATCCGGAAGCCAGAGAGGGTCTGGCTTCGGACCACGAAGCGCCCTCGCGAGAACATGCGGAGCCACATCTCGTAGTCCATCGTGTACTGGAGGCTCGGATCGAAGAGTCCGATTTCCGCAAGCAGCCCGCGGCGCCAGAATACCGCCTGCTGCGGGACGCAATGAGTCTGATCCCAGCCCCAGTAGCGCAGGAGATCACGCGGATGCTCGAGTCTTGCGCTCAGGTGCCCGATCGTTTCACCCTGTTCATCGATGTAGTCGCAGTCTCCCACGATGACATCGGCCTCCCCGGAAGCGCCCAAAAGGTCCGCGGCGAGGTCGAAGGCGCCTGGCCGGTAGACGTCGTCGCTATTGAGATAGGCGACGATATCGCCAGTGGCCAGTAGGACGCCTTTGTTGATGGCGTGGGCCTGTCCCTGGTCGGGCTCGCTGAGGAAACGCACATGGGGATAGCGAGCGACCACGACAGCAGTTTCGTCGGTCGATCCGCCGTCGACGACGATGTGCTCGAAGTCGGGGTATCCCTGTGCGAGCACCGACTCGATGGTGGCGCCGATCCAGCGAGCCTGGTTGAAGGACGGGGTTACGATGCTGATGCGAGGACGAGACGAGCCGTCGGAACCCGCTACCGCGTCCATCCAGGGCCATAGTGTTGCAAGACGATGGCGCCAGATCGAAAGCTCGTCGCGCTGCTGCTCGGCCTCGTGACAGAGGCGCTCCCAGCGGGCCCGGGCGTCGGCTTCGGACTGGCGGGCAGCTCGCTCGGCGTCGCGTCCGGCCTCGGCTTCGGCGCACAGCCGCTGCCATTCCTCGCGTTGCTGCTCGGCGTCGCGGCAGAGGCGCTCCCAGCGGGCCCGGGCGTCGGCTTCGGACTGGCGGGCAGCTCGCTCGGCGTCGCGTCCGGCCTCGGCTTCGGCGCACAGCCGCTGCCATTCCTCGCGTTGCTGCTCGGCGTCGCGGC
>JBDIVR010000045.1:0-26645 GCA_039794265.1 Myxococcota bacterium | reverse complement strand
CAGAACTGGCCCCGTCGTCAAGAACAAAGATCATTATTTAGTGGCTACATTTTTGGAGCCAAGATCAGGTCAACCCCCCGCCACTCCACAACAAACCTCACCAGCGGGGCCGGAACTTCGGGCTAGACCTTCTGCGAGCCGCGTGCAGCCGGCGCGGCAGCGAGGAGAGTTCGTCATGGTGCGACGTGTGATGCGAGTCGGGACGCTGGTTCTCGTGTTCGGAGCCGGCTACCTGGTGGCGACGGCGACGCAGCCGGTTGCCGAGGCGCAGATGGGAGAACTCGGCAAGATGGCGCTCGACAAGGCCGCCGCCGGCGGCGGCGCGCTCGGCAGCGTCGCCGAGCTCGGGACGACGATCACCGGGCTGCAGGAGAACGTCACCGAGCTCCAGGGTCACATCGACACGCTGAACAAGATCAAGGCCGCGCTCGGCGGCGGCTGATCAGGCCATTCCCAGGCGCCGCGCGCAGTCCCGGAGCAGCTCGAGATCGCTCTCGGGACGGCGCGGCGCCAGCGGGTGGATGGCATCGCTCGCGAGGCAGCCGGTGATCTGCAGGAACCGTGCGGCCGAGTGCTTGTACGCGGGGACCGGCTCGCGGAAGCCGACGTTGCCGAGATGCTGGAGCGCGTCGTTGCGGGCGAGAAACGAGACGTCGCCCGCGGCGAGCGCGCGATCGCGCGCCGCGAAGGCTTCCGGCGCGAAGGTCGCGAGCCCGAGCAGATAGTCGCTGCCGTAGGCGACCATGTCGATCGCGAGGTCGTTGCCGGTGTAGACCCGGAACTCGGGGCGCATGCGGTCGCGTACGGCGAGACGACGCAGCTCCGCGTCGCGGTCCAGCGAGGAGTGCTTGGCGCCGAGCAGCTGCGGGATCTCGAGCAGGCGCGCGAAGGTCTCGTCGTCCCAGATCTCGCCGTGGGGTGCAAAGCGCGTCGACAGCTCGAAGCCGATCGCGCCGGCCTCCGTGGCGCCGGCGACCGCCGCGTACAGCTCCGCCTTCTGCGCCGCCGTCATCCGGTGCATCGCGGGGCACTGCACGAGCACCGGGGTGCCGCCGCGGGACTCGATCGCGGTCACGGCGTCCCGATAGGCCGCCCGCGGATCGGCGGCGCCGAGCGCGAAGGCGCCGGCGTAGAAGCGGACGCCGGCGCCCAGCACACGACTCGTCGCCGCGAGCACCTCCTCGCGCTCGGCTGGGCGCAGCAGATCGCCGAAGCCGGTGTCCATGGACACCAGACCGTTGCGCGGCGCCGTCGTGCAGTCGCTGAAGGTCCGGCACAGCGCCTGGCGCCGCAGCGGGCGGCTGGCCAGCACGTCGGCGGGCAGCTCCGGATACGAGAGCGCCATCCGGCCGAGCCCGACGGCAGCGAACCAGCCGTCGCGGACGCACGCCTGCGCGACGTGCGGCAGCCATCCCTGGAGATACGTCCATCCCGAGGAGATGACCACCGTGTCCGGAACCGCCCGCGCGAGATCCCGCGCCGCCCCCAGCAGGCGCGCGACGCCGCACAGCGGATCCTCCGGCGGCGGATAGCCGTCCGACGGCGGAAACAACGCGGGTCGCTGCACGTGCGCGGGGCGTAGTACGGGCTCGCGGCCGTGACGTTGATCCACGACACGCCGAGTTCGGCGAGCAGCCGGACGAACGCGATGGGCTCGGCGAGGTCGATCTGCGCCGGGTCTTCGGGATCGACGCCGAAGCCATGGCGATACGGAAGCGGGCAGGGCTCCGGACGCCCGGCGCCGGTCTCCGGGTCAGGCCGATGGGGCAGTGCATCGAAGATCGACAGGCGCACGCCGAGGCGCAACCGCGGCGCGGCCGCGCGCACCGCCGCGACCAGGGCGCCGGCGAGCCGCGTGCGATCGGCGAGCGCCGGCCCGCCCCAGCGCCCGCTGCGCTCCCGCGCGCCGAGGAATTCGTGGAGCAGGTAGCCGTGGCAGTGTTTCACGTCGACGAAGTCGAAGCCAGCCGCCTCCGCGAGCGCGGCCGCCCGGGCGAACGCCTGGATCAGCGCATCGACCTCGTCATCCGTGAGCACCGCAGCGTCGTCGGCGATGCCGACACGGCGATCGAGCAGCGGATGCCGCTGCGCGATGCGCGGGCGCCGGCAGCCCGGCTCGGGGACCGACCAGCGGCCGCTGTGCGTGAGCTGGAGACCGACGACGGGCGGCGCGTGGCCGGCGCTGCGGGCCTCGTCGAGCAGCGCCGCCCGCAGGCCCGCCAGCGCCGGCGCGGTCCTCTCGTCGAGAACCAGCTGCTGCGGATTCGCCCGGCCCTCGGGCACCACCGCGACGGCTTCGCCGCCCCAGATCCAGCCGGCTCCCGACGCGCCGAAGCGTCGCCAACGGCGCTCGGTGAGCGGCGTCGGCAGCCCGTCGCGCGCTGCGTCCCAGCCTTCCATCGGCTGCACGACGAAGCGATTCGGGGCGACCAGGGGACCCTGCGGACCGGCGCCGAGCGCGAGCGGCTGGGCGAGCGGCGCGGCGGCGCCGGTCTCGATCGCATCGTCGCAGGGGAGGTCGAGCCCCAGCGCCGCGAAGCGTTCGCGCAACGCGGCTGCGGTGCCGAACGCGGCCACGCGCGGGATGCGATCGACACTCATCTGCGTCCCGGCGGATGGGAGCCGCCATCCTTTCCGAGCTCGGCGAGGACGCCGCGCAGCCATGCGACGTCGGCGGCCAGTTTCTGCTCGACCGGAAGCGGTTCGAACGACAGGAACTCGATCGTCAGCGGTCCGGCGTAGCCCGCGGCGAAGGCGGCGCCGAGGATCGCGCGGTAGTCGAGGACGCCGCCGGCGAGCGATGCGCCGGGCGGCATCGGTCCCTCGCCATCGGCGGCGGGTCGCACGTTCTTCAGGTGGTAGTAGCGGGCGAGCGGCACGAGCCGCCGCGCGTCCTCGGGCTGCGCCGCGGCGAGTCGTTGGGGCAACAGGTCGACGACCTGGTAGTTCAGCGCGAAGTTCGGCCGTTCGACGGCCGCGAACAGCCGGTCGATCCGCTCGGGGGTGTCGGCGAAGGACCCGACGTGCCGCTCGACGACGACGGTGATGCCGGCATCGGCCGCCGCATCGCACGCAACCTGCAGCGTCGCGACGATCTCCGCGAATCCCGCGTCCGGCGCGCCGGGAACGCAGTCCGCCCACACGCGCAGCAGCGGCGTCTCGAGCAACGCCGCGACGCGCGCTTCGCGGGCCGCGACGGCCGCACCGAGGGCATCGGGCCGCCCCAGGTACGAGCCGTAGGCGATGACGTCGAGGCCGGCGTCGCGCACCGATCGGCCGGCCTCGCGCAGCGCGTCGTCCGGAGCGCCCGGATCGAGATGCGGCGGGCGCGCCGTCACCTCGAGACCGTCGAGGCCATGGGCCGCCGCCAACGCCGCGGCCGCCGCAAGCGGGCGGTCGAGCGCCGAGATCGAGCACAGGCCGAGTCGGACGCGGTCGTCGGCGTTCATGCGATCCTCGCCAGATCTTCGCGGTGGACTTCGTGGTGCAGCGGCGCGTCGTGTGCGTACCGCTCGAGCTCCTCGAGGGCGAGCTCCGCGAGGCGCTGCGTTTCGACGCCCATCGCCCCGGCGATGTGCGGGGTCAGGAACACGTTCGGAAGCTCGTAGAGCGGCGAGTCGGCCGGCAGGATCTCCGGCTCCGTCGTGTCGATGACGGCGTCGATCCGCCCGGTGACGAGCGTCTCGGCGAGCGCGTCGCCGTCGACGAGACCGCCGCGCGCGGTGTTGATCAGGACGGCTCCGTCGCGCAACAGAGCGAGCCGCCGGCGGTCGATCATGCCGCGCGTCGCCGGCAGCAGCGGCGCATGGAGGCTCACGATGTCCGCGCGCTGCAGCAACTCGTCGAGCGGCAGCCACTCGGCGCCGAGCGCGCGCGCGCCGTCGGCGTCGAGCAGGGGATCCGTGACGAGGAGCCGGAAGTCGAACGGTCGCAGCCGCTCGAGCACCAGCCGCCCGATCCGCGACGCGCCGACGATGCCGACGCTGCGCCCGAGATTGCCGATCGGCGGCACCTCGCGGCTCCACAGCCGGAAGTTGCGCAGCTCGCGGTAGCTTCGCTGCAGCCGGAACGCGCGTTTGCCCGCCAGCAGGATTGCCGCGACGGTGTACTCCGCGACCGGGACCGCATTCGCCGCCGCGGCCGAGCAGACGCGGATGCCGCGCTCCCACGCCGCCTCGTCGATGTGTCCCTTCACGGTGCCGGCGGCGTGGAGGATCGCGCGCAGGCGCGGGGCGCGATCGAGGACTGCTTCATCGATGCGCGGACAGCCCCAGCCGGTCAGCAGCACTTCGGCCTGCGGGAGCAGACGCGCCGCGCGCTCGTCGTCGAAGCGGGTGAGCGGCTCGGGGTCCAGCACGCTGCCGAGCTCGTCGAGGCGCGCCCGCAACGCCGGCGAGAACAGGTCCGGCGTCAGCACCGGCGCCATCGCGAGCACCACCGTCGGGCGCCTGGGCTGCGCGCGCATCCGTCCCTCCCGCGGCGCGGTACGCTAGCAGCTCGCCGATCGACTGCGGAGGAGATGTCCCTTTGTTCAGTCCGACTCCGCTTCGCCGCGGAACCACGCTCGGCGCGCGCTTCGCGTCCGGATCCGCATCGTGAACGCTGCGGCCGACCCGCTCGGCCATCCGGTCGTGGCGTACGAACTTCCGCCGATCGGCCCCGCGCCGCCCGGGATCCCGGCGGAGGGGCCCGTCGATGCGCACGCGGAGACCCCCGTTCCCGGCGACCCCGACGCGCGTCGCGCCGCTTTTCTCGCGCACGTCCGCGCGACGCCGCCGCCGGCGCACCTCGCCGCGGTGTTCCACGAAGTCGCGCGGCTCGCTGCCGGCGGCCCCGCGCACGCCGGTGTCTTCGCGGCCGCGCTCGACTACGTCGATGCGCGTCTCGACTGCGCGGACTTCGTGCTGCACGGCGTGCTGCGGCTGCTGCTCCAGTTCGAGGGCGATCCGCGCGTGCCACCGGCGCTGCTCGCGCGTGCCGAACGCAGCCTGCTTGCGTTCAAGTACGGTCCCGACGAGCTCGCCGATGGCCGGCCCGATTCGCTGTGCACGTGGACCGAGAACCACCAGATCCTGTTCGCCGCGGCGGCGCTGCTGGCCGGCGAGCGCCAGCCGGACGCCGTCTTCTCCGCATCGGGGCGGAGCGGTCGCGAGCAGGCGGCGCTCGCGCGGCGCCGGATCGACCGCTGGCTCGCCATGCGTTTCCGGACCGGCTTCAGCGAGTGGCTGTCGAACTTCTACTACGACGAGGACCTGGTCGCCGTGCTGGCGATCGCCGACTTCGCCGCCGATCCGGCGCTGCGCACGCGGGCGGCGATGGTCGCCGATCTCCTGCTGCTCGACGTGGCGATCCACCAGTTCCGCGGCGTCTTCGCCGCGACACACGGCCGCTCGTACGAGCGCGGCAAGAAGTGGGCGGCGGAGGAGAGCACGACCGACACCGCGAAGCTGCTCTTCGGCGTCGGCCGCTTCGCGCGCATCGAGAACATGAGCGCGCCGTGTCTGGCGATCTCGCCGCGCTACCGGCCGCCGGCGGTGCTCGCGGCGATCGCGGCGGATATCGACCGTGCGGAGACGACCATCCGCCAACGGATGGGTATCCGGATGGACGAGCTCGCGCGCTGGAACCTCGATCCCGCGCGCGACGAGGACGCCTTCGAGCTGCTGTCGCTCGAGGCCTACCTGCACCCGCGCACGATCGCCGGCTTCGTGCGGTTGCTCGATCGCTTCGACTGGTGGGACAACAGCTTCTTCGCGCCGTTCCTCGAGCAGCGCGGCCTGCTACGCCGCCTCCGCCGGTGGCGGCTGCTTCCGGCGCTCGCGCGCGCCTTCGAGTGGGATCTGACGCGCAACCTGCGCCCGGAGGTCGATCTCGTCACGGTCCGGACGCCGGACTATCAGCTCAGCTCGGCGCTCGACTGGCGTCCCGGCATGGGCGGCGATCAGCAGCATTCGTGGCAGGCGACGCTCGGGCCCGACGCGGTCTGCTTCACGACGCATCCGGGGCCGCGCCGCGCCCGCTCGCCCGGCTGGTGGACCGGATCGGCGACACTGCCGCGCGTTGGCCAGGTCGGCAACGTCGCGATCGCGATCTACCGCATCCGGTCGCGGCCGGCGCTGTACGTCGCGAACCGGAACCGCTTCACCCACGCGTGGCTGCCACGCGACCGCTTCGACGAGGTGCGCGAGGAAGCCGACTGGGTGTTCGCGCGGCGCGGCGACGGCTACCTGGCGCTGCGCTCGCAGCAGCCGACGCGCTGGAACGACGCTCCGGACGCCGGCGAGGACCGCGGCCGCGAACTCCTGGCAGAGGGTACCGACAATATCTGGATTTGCGAGCTGGGGAGGAGGGTTGACGACGGACCTTTCGAGCAGTTCCTCGATCGGATCGCGCGCGCCGGACTCTCGTTCTCGCCGGGCCGCGTCCGCTATTGCTCCCCGTCGCGCGGCTGGATCGAGTTCGGCTGGCGGGGCCCCCTGCGGCACGCGGGCCGCGAGACCCCGCTGCACGGCTTCCCGCGCTACGAGACGCCTTGGGGCGGCGCCGCGTTCCCCATGGAGGCGATCGAGCTGCGCTGCGGCGATGCGGGGCTGCGGCTCGACTGGGCGCGCGGCGAGCGCGCAACGAGCGGCCCGGACGGGCAGACGTGAGCCGTCCACCAGGGCCCTCGGAGCGCCGTCGCCCGGTCTCGCTTGGCTCGCGGCCGCCGATGGCCGATCCTGCTGCCATGCCCGACGACACCAAGTCCCGAACCGAGTGGTTCATCAACCGCGAGCTCTCCTGGCTCGCGTTCGATCGCCGCGTCCTCGAAGAGGCCCAGGACCCCGCGAACCCGCTGCTCGAGCGCGTGAAGTTCCTGGCGATCTTCGACTCGAATCTCGTCGAGTTCTACGAGGTCCGCGTGGCGGGCCTCCGGCAGCAGGCCGAGGCCGGCGTCGCGACGCGCGGACCCGATGGCACGACAGCCGCCGAGCAGCTCGCGGCGATCGAACCGGCTGTACGGGAACTCGTCCGCGAGTTCTACACGTGTTGGAACGACGAGCTCCGGCCCGCGCTCGAGAAGGAAGGCATCGTCGTCACGAAGCCCGACCAACTGAGCGCCGAGCAGCAGAGCTGGTTGCGCGAGCACTTCCAGCGCGAGATCTTCCCGGTGCTGACGCCGATCGCCGTCGATCCCGCGCATCCGTTTCCGTTCGTCGGCAGCGGCAACCTCAACATCGCAGCGCTGCTCGATGCCGATGATCCCGAGGAGCCCGCACGGCTGGCGGTGGTCCAGGCGCCGCGGGTGCTGCCGCGGGTGTTCCGGGTGCCGACGCCGGCCCCCGGGCGCACGTACGTGTTCCTGGCAGACACCATTCGCTGGCAGCTCCCGGAACTGTTCGCCGGCGCGACGATCCTCGACCACACCGCCTTCCGCGTGATCCGCAACAGCAATCTCTACCTCGACGAGGAAGAGATCGAGAACCTGCTGACGGCCATCGAGCAGGAGCTGCGCAAGCGGCGCCGCGGAGATCCGGTGCGCCTCGAGCTGCGGGCGCCGGTGGGCGAGCGACTGCGCCAGGAGCTGGTGGAGGTCTTCGAGCTGGAGGCCAGCGACGTCCACGACTGCGAGGGACCGGTGAACCTCTCGCGGCTGATGCAACTCGTGGACCTCGAGAAAGAAGAGCAACTGCTGGACACGCCGTTCATCCCGCCGGTCCACATCGCGCTGCGCGACCCGTCCAAGCTGTTCCCGTCGATCCGCTCGGGCGACCTGCTGCTGCATCACCCGTTCGATTCCTTCGACAGCGTCGTCGAGTTCATCGAGCAGGCGGCGGAAGACCCCAAGGTGCTGGCGATCAAGCAGACGCTCTACCGCACCAGCGAGGACTCCTCGATCGCGCGCGCGCTGCTGGCGGCCGCCGAACGCGGCAAGCACGTGACGGCGGTGGTCGAGCTGAAGGCGCGCTTCGACGAGGCGAAGAACATCCGCTGGGCGCGGCGCATGGAAGAGGCCGGCGTCCAGATCGTGTACGGCCTGGTGGGACTCAAGACGCACTGCAAGCTGCTGCTGGTGGTCCGTCGCGAAGAAGACGGGATCCGCCGCTACGCCCACATCGGGACCGGCAACTACAACCCGGCGACGGCGCGGCTGTACACCGACTTCGGGCTCTTCACCGCGGACCCCGAAGTCACCGCCGAGGTGGCGAGCGTGTTCAACCTGCTGACCAGCCTGTCGAGTCGCGAGCGCTGGAATCATCTGCTGGTCGCGCCGTTCACGTTGCGCTCCGGACTGCTCGACCGGATCCGCTGCGAGGCGGCGAATGCGCGCGCGGGCCGGCCGGCATCGATCGTCGCCAAGCTCAACGCGATCCAGGATCAGGAGGTGATCCTCGCGCTGTACGATGCCTCGCGTGCGGGTGTCGAGATCGACCTCATCGTGCGCGGGATCTGCTGTCTGCGTCCGGGCGTTCCCGACCTGTCCGAGAACATCCGCGTGCGCTCGATCGTCGACCGCTTCCTCGAGCACACGCGGGTCGTGCGTTTCGAGAACGATGGCCAGCCGGAGCTGTGGATCGGCAGCGCGGACTGGATGCCGCGCAACCTGTCCGGCCGGGTCGAGGTGATGTGCCGGGTGCGCGCGCCAGCGGTGATCCAGCGCCTCGAGGAAGTGATCGACGTCTACCGCCGCGACGACGTGAAGGCGCGCGAGCTGTTCGCCGACGGCAGCTACCGGCGCAGCGACGGGGCGCGCGGCGTGCGCGCGCAGGAGTGGCTCATTCAGCGCGCGAACCAGACGCTTCCTTCGTGAGCGCGGCGTCGCGGACCGCCTGCCGGGCGGCGCCGCGAACGGAGAGCGTGTTCTGGATCTCATGGTGGCGCGCGCGGGTCAGCGGGTAGCCACGCGCGAACCACACCGCCCAGAACAGGAAGAAGGGCGGCGCGCACGCCGTCATCCAGCGGATCGCTTGCCGCGCGGTCTCGCTCTGGGTGGCCCCGCGCTCGTAGCCGAAGAGATCCAGGAGGCCCATCACGAGGAACACGCCGAGGCCGCCGCCGAGCTTGCGCAGGAACGTGAACATGCCGTTGTACAGCCCCTCGCGGCGCTCGCCGCTCTCGGCCTCGTCCTCGTCGATCACCTCGCCGACCATCGACCACGGCATCAGGTCGACGACGGCGAAGCCGAAGCCGATCAGCGGGACATAGGCGAACAGCAGCCAGCGGGGCCAGTCCGGCTGGACGAATGCGAGGCCGAGCGTGAGCGCCATCCACCACAGCGAGCCGGTGACGAACACCACCGCCTTGTCGCGCCCGCGCGCGAGACGCAGCCAGAAGGGCAGCGCGACGACGACGGCGCCGAGGAAGAGCAACATCACGAGCTCGAAGTCGCCCGAGCGTCCGAGCCAGTACGTCACGTACAGGATCAGCAGCGCCCCAGCGAGATCCATCGCGATGCGGCCCATGATGTACAGCCAGACCAGGCGCATGAACGTGCCATGGCGGAACGTGTAGACGACGGACGCGAAGAATCCCGTCTCGGATTGCTGCACGTGGAGCTCCGGCCGCTCGAACGTGGCGCGATACACGCCGAGCCACGGCAGCGCGAGCGCCACTCCGTAGACGGCGCCGGCGGCCGCGAAGCCTGGCGCGCCCCCGCCGAACGCCTCTGCGACCGGCCGAATCGCTACGGCGGCGAAGATGCCGAGCGTCGATCCGACCGTGCGCCACGTGTTGAGCGACGTCCGCGCATCGTAGTCGAGCGCCATCTCGGGCAGCAGCGCCAGGTACGGGACGGAGAGGACCGTCATCGACGTCGTCATCAGGCAGTACGCCGCGGTGTAGAACGCGAAACGCGCCCACTCGGACGCGAACGGCGCCTGCGCCCACATCAGCGCGAACGAGAGCCCGAACGGGACGGCGCCGATCAGGAACCACGGACGGCGGCGACCCGCGCGCAGGCGCGTGCGGTCCGAGATCCGCCCCATCAGCGGGTCGGTGAAGGCGTCCAGCACCCGGCCGATCAGCGGGATCGCGCCGGCCAGCAACGGACGCAGATCCGCGATCTGGACCAGGAAGTAGGTGGCGTAGACCAGCGACAGCGCGGACAACGCCGTGTTGACCGTGAGATCCCCCGACGCGTAGACGGCCTTGCCGGTCCGGCTGAGCGTGCGGCCGACGCCGGCGTGCGCGACGGGTTCCGCTCCGGCCGGGCTCACCCGAGCACCGCGCGGTCGAGCTCGACGCCGACCGGACAGTGGTCCGAGCCGAGGACCTCGGGCTGGTGGAATGCGCTTCGCACGAAGCGCATCGCCGCCGGCGACGCGAGCACGCCGTCGATCCGCCAACCGACGTTGCGCGCGCGCGCCCCGAGCCGTTGACTCCACCACGTGTAGTGGCCGGGGCCGGGCTCGAACGCGCGGAAGCAGTCGATCCAGCCGGCCCGCTGCCAGCGATCGAGCTCGGCGCGTTCCTCGGGCAGGAAGCCGCTGGTGCGGGCGTTCTCGCGCGGTCGCGCGAGGTCGATCTCGCGGTGCGCGGTGTTGAAGTCCCCCATCACCAGCACGCGGAGGCCCGAGCGCCGGAGCTTCTCGACGCGCTCGAACACCGCGCGATAGAAGGCGAGCTTGTACGGAACGCGGGAGTTGTCGCGCAGCGCACCGCTGCCCTTCGGGAAGTAGCCATCGACGATCGCCAGCCGGCCGAAGCGCGCGAGGACGAAGCGGCCTTCGACATCGAAGCTCGGGATCCCGAGGCCCGTCTCGATCTGGTCCGGTTCCCGGCGGCTGAACAGTGCAACGCCGCTGTAGCCGCGGCGTTCGGCCGGCACCCACGTGGTGTGAAAACGCCGTGGCGCGCGCAGCGCCGGCGGCAGCTCCTCTGGCAGCGCGCGGACTTCCTGCAATCCCAACACGTCGGGTCGCGCGCGCCGGAGCCACGCCGCGAAGCCCTTGCGAGCGCACGCGCGGAGCCCGTTCACGTTCCAGGAGAGCACGCGCAGCGGCGCGTCGCTCACCCGGGCTCCTGGCACATCCGCAGCAGGCTGGCGCCCACGGCCAGCGCGATCCACACCAGCGTGAGACCGAGCCGAGCGCCGCGCACGGTTCGCGATTCCGGCTCCGCCTCCTCGTCCGCGACATCGACCGGCACCGGTTCGACGCGCGAGCGGCCCGTCGCCATCCCGTGCTGGAGCTGTGCCTGCCGCGCAGACTGGGCGTCGAAGACCTGGGCGCCGTCTCGATGCGGCTCCGTCCGTCCGCCGCAGTGCACGCAGACCTTGCGCTCCGGGGGGTGTGTCACCCGACAGCGCGGGCACCAGGACTCGTGGACTGCCATGGCCGCTCAGCCTCGCGCGACGCTGGCCAGCAGCGTACGGGTCTTGCGGGCCATCCGGAGCAGGCTCTCGTCGACGCCGAGCGACGCCAGCTCGTCGAGCGGGAACCAGCGCACGGCGTACGACTCTTCGCTCGTGCGCGCCGTCTCGCGGCCGCTCGCGACGAGCAGATAGCGCACGTCGTGGTGCTCGTGCGCCGGTTCGCCAGGCCGCGCCGGGATCGCGTGCACGTCGATGTCGAGGGGCATCGGCTCGCCGCCGGCGCCTTCGGGATCGAGCAGGGCAAGGGCGTCCAGATCGGTTTCCTCCCGCGCCTCGCGCAGCGCGACGCGCGCGAGGTCGCATTCTCCGTCGGCATGACCGCCGGGCTGGAGCCAGCGGTCGAGCTTGCGGTGGTGAACGAGCAGGACCTCCCGGTGATCGGCGGAGACCACGAACGCCGAGCCGGTGACATGGCCGGGGAGCGCCGCGCGCTCGAAGCAGTCGGCGCGCGATTCCACGAGCCCGCGCACGCGGGCTACGCACGCGGCTTCCTCGGGATGGCGCTGCGCGTAGCGCAGCAGCAGCTCGAGCAGCGGTTTGCGATGCACGCGGTCGGCCCCCTGAGAGCGGAATCGCCGGATCGTAGCCTTCGACGGTCCGCCTCGCTTTGTGCCACTCTTGCGAAGGCCCGTCCCACCGCCGAGGAGGTTTCCGATGCCTGCCGATCGCGTCGCCCACCGCACCTGTCCGCTCTGCGAGGCGACTTGCGGGCTCACCCTCGAGCTCTCCGGCGAGCGGGTCGTACGCGTGCGCGGCGACGAGCACGATCCCTTCAGTCGCGGCTTCGTGTGCCCGAAGGGTGTCGCGATCGGCGAGCTGCACAGCGATCCCGACCGCCTGCGCCGGCCCTGGCTGCGCGACGGCGAGCGCTGGCGCGAGGTCGATTGGCCGGAGGCCTTCGCCGCCGTGGAGCGCGGTCTCGGCGGCGTCCTCGCCCGCCATGGGCGCGACGCCGTGGCGGTGTATCTCGGCAATCCGAACGTGCACAATCTCGCCGGTTCGCTGTACGTCCGGGCCCTGCTGCGGGCGCTCGGTACGCGGCAGGTCTACTCCGCGAGCACCGTCGACCAGATGCCGAAGCACGTGTCGAGTGGGCTGCTGTTCGGCGATCCGAGTGCGATCCCGGTGCCGGACCTGGACCGGACCGAATACCTGTTGATGCTCGGCGCCAACCCGTTCGAATCGAATGGCAGCCTGTGTACGGCCCCGGATTTCCCGGGCCGTCTGCGGGCGCTGCGCGCGCGCGGAGGACGGCTCGTCGTCGTGGATCCGCGCCGCACGCGGACGGCGCGGGAAGCCGACTGGCATCTGCCGATCCGTCCCGGCACCGATGCGCTGCTGTTGCTCGCGCTCCTGCACGTGCTGGCAGACGAGAAGCTCGTGCGGCTGGGGGCGCTCGATGGGCATGTCGACGGCGTCGAGGACGTGACGGCGTGGGTGCAGCCGTTCGCGCCCGAGGCGGTGGCCGAGCGGACCGGAGTTCCCGCGGACTCGATCCGGCGGCTCGCGCGCGAGCTGGCCGGCGTGCGCTGCGCGGCGGTGTATGGCAGGATCGGCACGCATACGGTGGCATCCGGCACGCTGGCGTCGTGGGCCGTCGACGTGCTGAACGTCGTGACGGGCAATCTCGATCGGCCGGGCGGCGCGATGTTCTCGAAAGCGGCGCACGCGCGGCGGCCGCGGCGACCGGCGGGCGCATCCGGCGCGCCGGGCGGCCCCGGCTTCCGCACCGGCCGCTGGCGCAGCCGCGTGCGCGGGCTGCCCGAAGTCCGCGGAGAACTGCCGGTCGCCACGCTGGCCGACGAGATCCTGACGCCGGCCGATGGCGACGGCACGCCGGTCCGCGCGCTGCTCACGATCGCCGGCAACCCGGTGCTGTCGACGCCGGACGGCGCCCGCCTCGACCGCGCGCTCGCGGAGCTCGAGTTCGTCGTCTGCGTCGATCCGTATCGCAACGAGACGACGCGGCACGCGCACGTGCTGCTGCCGCCGCCGTCGCCACTCGAGCGGCCGCACTACGACCTCGCGTTCGGCGGGCTGATGGTGCGGCACTTCGCCAAATGGTCGGAGCCCGTGTTCGCGAGCAGCGCGATGCGCGAGGAGGAGATCCTGGCGCGACTCGCGGGGATCGCAGCGGGGCAGGGCGCCGACGGCGATCCCGCGGTCGTCGACCAGCTGCTGATCGGTGCGCTGATCGCGGCCGAACAGAAGAGCGCCGGCTCGCCGATCGCGCACCGCGAACCGGCCGAAATCGCCGCAGCGCTCTCGGGCACGACGGCGACGGAGCGGGCGGTCGACTTCCTGCTGCGCACCGGGCCGTGGGGCGAGGGCTTCGGCGCGGATCCCGATGGGTTGTCGCTCGAGAAGCTGCGCGCGCACCCGCACGGCATCGATCTCGGGCCGCTCGAGCCGCGCCTGCCGGGAATCCTGGAAACACCGTCCGGCCGCATCGAGCTGGCGCCGGAGCCGATCGCCGCGGAGATCGAGAGGCTGCGCGTCGAGCTGGCGGAGCCGGCGCCCGCGGGCTTGCGGCTGATCGGACGCCGCCATCTGCGCTCGAACAACTCGTGGATGCACAACACGCCGTCGCTGATGACGGGCCGCGAGCGCTGCACGCTGCAGATCCACCCGGATGACGCGGCCGCGCTCGGCCTCGCCGCCGGCGAATCGGCGGAGATCTCGTCGCGGGTGGGCCAGGTGACGGCGCCGATCGAGCTGTGCGACGAGCTGCTGCGCGGCGTCGTGAGCTTGCCTCATGGGTGGGGTCACGACCGCCCCGGAGCTGCCCTCGGGGTCGCCGCGCGCCGCCCCGGCGTCAACAGCAACGAGCTCACCGACCCGGAACCCCTCGACGCCCTCTCCGGCAACGCCGTCCTCAACGGCATCCCCGTGTCCGTCAAGAAAGGGGCCGGGTTGGATTCGTCAACTTTTCCGGCCGTCGGCCGGAAAAGTTGACGAATCCAACCCGGCCCCTTTCTCGACGGGTCAGAGATCCGCGGACGTGTGGATGATCTTGCCGACGATGCCGTAGGCGCGGGCCTCTTCGGGGCCCATCCAGAAGTTGCGATCGGTGTCGCGCGCCACCTTCTCGAGCGGCTGGCCGGTCGCCTCGGCGATGCTCTCGTTCAGTCGCGCTCGCGTACGCAGCAGCTCCTCGGCCTCGATGTGGATGTCCGACGCGCGTCCGTACCCGCCCCCCATCGGCTGATGGATCATGAAACGCGTGTTCGGGAGCGCGAAGCGGTCGGCTTTCGGCACCGCCAGGTAGAGGTGGACGCCGGCGCTCGCGACCCACCCGGTGCCGATCATCCGCACGCGCGGCTTCACGAAGCGCACCATGTCGTGAATGGTGTCGCCGGCCTCGACGTGGCCGCCTTCCGAGTGGACGAAGACGGTGATGTCGGCGTCCGAGTCTGACGCCATCGCGAGGAGCTGCGCGGAGACGATCTGCGCCAGCTGGGACGTGACCTCGCCGTGGATCAGGATCGTCCGCGCGTCGAGCAGGCGTTCCGTGATCCGATTGACGACCGGGGCCAGCGGGACCGGGTCGCCTCCGGAATCTTTGCCGTTCATGGGTGCCTCCGTGCGCGGGCGCCGGAGACTAACCGCCGGCCGCCGCTCCGGGTAGACTCCGCGCCCGGCTCCAGGGCGGGCCGGGCGCGAGCGGCGGGAGGCAGGGATGGCGCGGCGAGCGCGAGCGCTGTGGTGGGAGACGCTCTCCGACGAAGAGCTTCTCGACGTGCGCCTGTGCGATCTCGGGCTGCGGATCGAGGGAACCGACGTCGAGGATCGCCTGCAGCGGCTCTTCACGGAGCTCGAACGCGCCGGTCTGCGGCGCTTTCGTCCCTATGCGTGGCTGTCCACGAGCTGGTTCACGCCGCACGGTTGCAGCGGCTTCGCGGTGCCGTTCTTCCTGGCGCATCAACGACTCGTGCGGCTCGAACGGTGGCAGCAGGGAGAGGCCGAAGGAGCGTCGCGGGAGGGCTGCTTGCGGCTGATGCGGCACGAAACCGCGCATGCTCTCGACAACGCCTATCGGCTGCACCGCCGGAAGGACTGGCGAGAGACTTTCGGCCCGTTCAGCCGCCCGTACCGCGCCAGCTACATCCCCAAGCCGGGCAGCCGACACTTCGTCGTGAACCTCGACTACTGGTACGCACAGAGTCACCCGGGCGAGGACTGGGCGGAGACGTTCGCAGTCTGGCTGCGACCCGGTTCGCGCTGGCGATCGCGCTACCAGGGCTGGCCCGCGATCCAGAAGCTACGCTACGTCGACGACATGATGCGAGAGCTCGCAGACCGACGCCCCCCCGTGCGCACCCGAGAGCGGCTCGACGCGCTCTCGGGGCTTCGCCACACGCTGCGCGAGTACTATCGACGCAAGCACATGCGCTGGGAGCGCGTGCTCCGGCGCGGAAGGCGGGAGTACCTGCGATGAAGCAACTCCGCGTGCTGGTGTTGACCCACGAGGATCTGATCCCGCCGAGTTCCCTGCGCGGTCTCTCGAAGAAGGAGGCGCAGGTCTTCAAGAAGGAATTCGACGTCGCGAGTGGTCTGCGCGAGCTCGGGCACGAAGTACAGATCGTCGGTGTCTCGCACGACCTGCTGCCGATCCGCCAACACGTCGAAGAGTTCCGGCCGCACGTGGTCTTCCATCTGCTGATGGAGTTCCAGGACATCGCCGTCTACCAGGCGCACGTCGCCAGCTACCTCGAGCTGTTGCGCGTCCCGTACGCGGGTTGCAACCCGCGCGGGTTGCTGCTGGCGCGCGACAAGGCGCTGTCGAAGAAGATCTTCCGCTACTACCGGATCCCGGCGCCGGCCTTCCACGTGTTCCGGCTGGGGCGAGCGGTCCGGGTCCCGAAGGACCTCGGCTATCCGCGCATCGTCAAGACCGTCGACGAGGAGGCCTCGCTCGGCATCGCCCAGGCGTCGATCGTGCGCGACGAGGAGAAGCTGCGCGAGCGCATCGACTTCGTGCACCGGCGGCTCGGCACCGACGCGATCGCAGAGCAGTACATCCACGGGCGCGAACTCACGGTCAGCGTGATCGGCAACGAGCGGCTGCAGACGTTTCCGATCTGGGAGCTGTTCTTCGAGAACCTCCCGCCCGGCAGCAATCCGATCGCCACCGAGCGCGCCAAATGGGACCGCGAGTATCAGCTGCGCGCCGGCATCGCGACGGGACCGGCCGAGGACCTGCCGGAAGCGCTGGCGCGGCACATCGCCCATCTCGCCAAGCGCAGCTACCGCGCGCTCCACCTGTCCGGCTACGCGCGGCTGGATCTGCGCCTCACGGAGGACGGGAAGGTCTACGTGATCGAGGCCAATCCGAATCCGGATCTGCGGCGCGAGGAGGACTTCGCGGCGTCCGCGGCGGAGGCGGGGATGTCGTACCCGCAGCTGCTGCAACGCCTGCTGAACCTCGGGTTGCGCCATCGCTCGCCGTGGAAGACGCTCGACGAGGCGTGAGCATGGCGAGGAGCGTGGGCTCGCGGGTCCGTCGGACCTTCACTCGTGCAGACAGGCCGAGAAACGCTCGTTGGCTGGTTCACCGTCCGGTGTCGCGAAGAAGCGCAGCTCCACGCTCGCGTTGCGCCGGACATCGAGTCGGGCGAACCCCGGGACAGCCTCCCCGTACAGCGCGCCCAGGGCCGGCCGGACGAAGGTGATCTTGCGCGACGATCCCGCGCCGCTCACGACGAGCCAGCGCGCCGCGTTGCCGCGCAGCAGTTGGAGCCCGTGCTCGTGGCCGGCGGCGTAGACGAGCGGAGGGGCCTGTTCCATGGCGCCTTCGAGGGCTCGGCGCAGCGCGCGATTGCGCGGATGCGAGAAGTCCTGCGGGCTGGCGCCGAGGATGCGCGCGAGCGGATACGCGCTGCCGAGGATCGGCAGCGGCAGGACGAGCCGGGGATCGAGGGAACGCAGCGGGAACAGGTGATCGGTCCAGCGAAAGCGCAGACCGTGCGGGCCGCCGGTCGCGAGCGGATGATGCGCCGCCACGACTGCATGGCGGCCGGACGCCACGATCTCGTGGAGCGCTGCGACGAGGGCGGCCGTGACCTCCGCTTCGGACCGGGTCGCGCAGGATGAACCCGGATCGCGCGGCGCGGCTCCGTCATGGAGCCACCATGCGGTGTCGAGCAGGACCAGCTCGACGTGGTCGCCGAGTCGCACGCGTTCGGGGCCGGGACACGCGTTCGCGGGCTGCAGCGTCGCGATGCCGCTGGCGGCCAGCAGCTCCCCCTGCCTGCGCACGCGCGCCCGGCCGTCGTCGGCGTCGCCATCGCCCCAGTCGTGGTTGCCCGGCAGGAACCATGCGCGCAGTCCGGCGCGCCGCAGCGCCTCGATCTGGGCGCCGAGTCGGCGTTCGGCGCGCTCGCGGTCCGGCCCGGGCTCCGGCGGAATCCCGTCGGGATACACGTTGTCGCCGAGGAAGACGGCGGCGGCGCGCTCGGGGCCGACGCGGGCGACCGCATCGGCACCGGCCACTGCGAGCGCGCGTAGCACCGGATCGGCAGCGACTGGATCGCCGCCGTCCTCGGCGGGCAGCGGCGCACCGGCGTCCCCGATCAGGAACAGCACGCTCTCGACGGGCTCGTCGCCCGCGCAGTGCGCCGCGATCGGCGGCGCCGGGGCCGTCGCCGAGCCGGTTGCGACCGCGACGGCGAACGCCCAGAGGAGTACCGCGAGAGCGGCAGCCGTGCGCGCAGGAGACATCGCGAACGCTTAGCACGGCGCAGTGGGCGTGGCCGTTCCCACCACGCGGCGGCGCCGAACGGGTTCGGGGCACGGAACGAGGTTGCGGTTGACACGAGCCTGCGCAGGGGCCCACTCTCCAAGAGGGAGTCGGGTCCGGCGCTCGCGGCCGGAACCGGGGACGAAGGCATCCGGGTCCTCGAAGGGGATTCGAGTCATGGCTCGATCATCCGGTCTGCGAAGGCCGCCCCCGCGCACGCTTTCCGTGCTGGCGCTGGCCGCTCTCGCCGCCGTCTCCATCGGGTCGCCGCTCGCGGCTTCGGCGCTGCGGATCGACGAGTTCGTGGAGGATCAGGAGGTCTCGATCCCGATCGGCCCGCCGAGCCTCCAGAACGCGCGCGATGTCGTCTCGCTCGCCGGGGGCTTGGGGGGACACCGCGCGATCGGCCAGCTCCGGCTCCGCGGCCTCGCTTCGGCCAGCGTCGATGTGAACCGGACGGAGCCGGGCCGCCTCTCGTTCAGCACCGGGCCCGGGGTCGTCGTCTCGACGGCGATCGGGTACAGCGGCTTCGGATCCGTGGATCTGACCGATGGCGGTGAGAGCCGCTTCCTCGAGATCGCGGCTCGCTCGGACCTCGATGCCACGATCCGTGTGCATCTCTCCTCCGGCGCCGGCGCGTCGTTCGTAGACTTCGCGCTGCCGGGAACCGGCACCGGCGCCGGGGATCCCTTCCAGTTCCTGAGCGTCCGCTTCGAGGATCTCCTGCCGGCGCCGAATCTACTGCTCGGGTCGACGAGCGGCGGCTCGCTCAGCCCGGCGGATCTCATGGCCATCGATCGGATCGGCGTCGAGATCCACGGGCCTCCAGCGCTGGACTTGCAGATCGACGTCTTGCGCACGGTGGCGACACCGATCCCGGAGCCGGGAACCCTCGCGCTGCTCGGCCTCGGCGTTGTGGCTCTGGCGAGCAGGCGGCGCAGACGCGGGCTTCTCGCGATCGCCGTCGGGGCAGCGCTGCTGATGGGGGCCGCGGCGCCGGCGCTCGCGACGCCTGTGGAGATCTTCGGGGGAGTCTTCTCGCCGGATGGTCCGATCGGGCCCGACGATCCGATCGAGCTGATCGCGATCTCCGTGGAGGACGGCTTTCGCTTGGACGTGTTTAGCCACGGCGGTAATTTCACCTTCGAATCGACGCTGACGGTCCTCGAAGACAGCTTCGAGATTCGTTGGCAGCTCGTTACGGAGGGCGTACCGCCCACTGGCGTTCACATTTTCCTGCCCACGCCGGTCGGCGGCATCGAGGAACTCGGCCCGCTGGCGCCGGGTACCTATGACGTCACCATCGAGTGGCAGCACATCGGAGATCCCGGCGTCCTCCTCGATCCCGAGAAGGATCACGGGACCGGCGCGTTCCGCTTCACCGTGGTGCCCGAGCCGGCGCCGGCGGCGCTGCTGATGGCCGGGTTGGCGGCGCTACTCGCGCGAAGTGCGGGCGCGCCACGGCGCCAGGTGACGACGAGCCGCGGCCGGGGCGTCGCGTCGCCGGCGGCGCCGGGCCGGCGGCGCACTGTTCCGCGCACGGAGTCAGATTGCCGTTGACACCGGCGCCGGCCTCGGTCCACTCTCCTCCATAGGAAGGTGCGGGTGCCGCCGCCGCCAAGCGCTGGCGCCTGAGGGAATGCGAGGAACCCGGGTCCGCCGAGGGGATTCGCCCGATGACCCGATCAACTGCGCTCGGATCGCTGCTGCTGCGCGCGCTCGCTGGCAGCGGAGTTGCTCTCTCTCTCTCTCTCTCTCTGGCCGCGGGGCCAGCCTTCGCGCAATCAGCAGGAGACCCGGTTCCGGGTGAGCTGCTGGTGAAGTTCCGGCCGGGCCAGGCGCCGGACGGGATGACCCCGGCGCTCGCGGCCGCCGGCGCGGCGCGGGTCCGCAGCTTCCTGCCCGAAGGTTCGGCGCTCTCCAGCCACCCGCGCGCGCAGTGGCGTCACGTCGTCTTGACGGCAGAAAGTGACGATGCCGCGGCGATGGCCGCGATCGCGGCCGACCCGGCGGTCGAGTCAGTGATCCGCAATGTCTGGTTCGAGGTGTTCGGGCTTCCGAACGACCCGGAATTCTCGTCGCAGTGGGGTCTGCACAACACCGGACAGACGGGTGGCACGCCGGACGCCGACATCGACGCGCCCGAAGCCTGGGACATCGAGACCGGAGATCCGTCGGTCGTAATCGCGATCACCGACTCAGGAGTCGACTACAGGCGTCCGGATCTCGCGGCGAACATGTGGCGCAATCCCGGAGAGATCGAGGGGAACGGCGTCGACGACGACGGCAACGGCATCGCGGACGACGTGTTCGGCGCCAACTTCGTCCCTGATGTGCCGACCGGCGATCCTCTCGCTATCGGCCTGTTCGCCCTGCCTAGCCACGGAACCCACGTTGCCGGCATTGCCGGTGCCGTCGGGAACAACAGTCTCGGTGTGACGGGGGTGGCGCAGCGGGTGCGGCTGATGGCGGTGAAGTGGATCGACTTCGCGGGAATGGGGACCTGCGACAAGGCGCTCGACGCGGTCTACTACGCGATCCTAAACGGCGCGGATGTGATCAACGCGAGTTGGGGTGGGCCGGCTGACGAGTTCAACTGTGCGGCGCTCGAGGATGCGATCCGGATAGCGGGTTCGCAGAACATTCTCTTCGTCGCGGCCGCTGGCAACGACGGCACCGACAACGACGTCGTGACGATCCAGCCGGCGAGTTTCCGGCTGGAGAATCTCATCGCAGTCGCGGCGACCGATCGTGACGACGAGCGTGCGGTGTTCAATGAAACGATGTCGTCGAACTTTGGCGACGAGAGGGTCCAGGTGGCCGCGCCGGGCAAGGATGTTCTCAGCACGGTGAACTCCGACTACGCTATGCATCAAGAGGCATTGGGATTCCCTCATCCAGGCTTCAGCTTTTTTATGGGCACGTCGATGGCGGCACCGCATGTATCGGGCGTCGCCGCCTTGCTGCTCTCCCGGCATCCGAACCTGACGCCGGGAGAGCTGAAGACCGCGATCGTTCTGGGCGGGGATCAGATCGAGAGTCTTCAGGGCAAGGTGCTGCAGGGACGGCGGTTGAACGCCGCGGGTGCCCTCATCGCTTCGGACAGCGCCGCCGGCAGCGAGCTCTGGGTGTGCGACGACGGGATCGACAACGACGGCGACGGGCTCGTCGACTTCCCCGACGATCCGGAGTGCTCCGCGGTGTTCCCGGATGCCTCGGAGGCGACGCCGGGGACCTGCGGACTCGGCTTCGAGCTGGCGTTCCTGCTGCCGCTGCTTCTGGGGCTCCACGCCCGCCGGTGTGGGCTTCGAGCTGGTCGCGCGTGTGCTGTGAACCGTCGGACGAGAGGGATCCTCGCTCGACTCTTCCACGTGAGGATCGAGACGCCCGGGCCGGCGGTGGGAACGCCGACCTCTCGAGCCGGAACGCGACGCCGCACGAGCTTTTGCAGGATCGCAGGAAAGGAGCCTTCCATGACGACGATCATCGGGCAGCGAGGCCGGACGCGCAGTACGACACTCTCGATCGGCATCGCGGCTGCCGTGCTCATTTGGGCCGCGGCGCCGGCGCTCGCGACGCCGGTGGAGATCTTCGGGGGAGTCTTCTCGCCGGATGGTCCGATCGGGCCCGACGATCCGATCGAGCTGGGGGCACTCTCCGTGGAGGACGGCTTTCGCTTGGACGTCTTTCGCTTCGGCGGCATTTTCACCCTCGAATCGACGCTGACGGTCCTCGAAGACAGCTTCGAGATTCGTTGGCAGTTCGTTTCGGAGAGCGTACCGCCCAGTGGCGTTCACCTTTTCGTGCGTTCGCCGGTCGGCGGCATCGAGGAAGTCGGCCCGCTGGCGCCGGGTACGTACCTCGTCACCATCGAGTGGCAGCACATCGGAGATCCCGACGCCCTGCTCGATCCCGAGAAGAATCACGGGACCGGCGCGTTCAGCTTCACCGTGGTGCCCGAGCCGGCGCCGGCGGCGCTGCTGATGGCCGGGTTGGCGGCGCTGCTCGCGCGATGTGCAGGTACGAGCCGGGCGCGCCAGCGCGCCGAGTGACAGCGAGCCGCGGCCGGGGCGTCGCGTCGCCGGCGGCGCCGGGCCGGCGACTCACCCTTCTGCACACGGAGTCAGATTTCCGTTGACACCGGCGCGGTCCTGCATCCACTCTCCTCCATAGGAAGGACGGGTGCCGCCGCCAAGCGCTGGCGCCTGAGGGAATGCGAGGAACCCGGGTCCGCCGAGGGGATTTGCCCGATGACCCGATCGTCTGCGCTCGGATCGCTGCTGCTGCGCGCGCTCGCTGGCAGCGGAGTTGCTCTCTCTCTCTTCGTCGCACTCGCTGACGGCGCGTCGGCACAACCGGCTTCCGCCCAGTCGGCCGGAGAGCCGGTACCGAACCGCATCCTGGTGAAGTTCCGACCCGACCTCGCGCCGCCCGTCGAAGCGGAGCTCGAGGACGCCGGCGTGATTCGCATGCACCGTTTCCTTGCACGGGACTCGGATCGATTCCCCCATCCGCTCGCGCAGTGGGCAGCCTTGACGCTCGCGCCCGGAACCGACGACCGCGCGGCGATGGATCGGATCGCTGCGCATCCGGCGGTTGAGGCCGTCCATCACGACGTGCGGATCGAGGTCCTCGCGATTCCCGACGACCCGCTCTTCCCCTTGCAGTGGAGCCTCGACAACACCGGGCAGACGGGAGGTACCCCCGGCGCCGATATCGCTGCGCCGCCCGCGTGGGACCTCGAGACCGGGGATCCCGCGATCGTCGTCGCGATCTCGGACACCGGGATCGACCACGGGCACCCCGACCTCGCAGCGAACCTGTGGCGCAACCCCGGAGAGATCCCCGGCAACGGCATCGACGACGACGGCAATGGCATCGCGGACGACGAGTTCGGCGCGAACTTCGTCCCGCTGAGCGCCGGCCAGCCTGCGACCGGTGATCCCCTCGACGATACTCTCGTCTTCCCCGCGAGCCATGGAACGCTCGTGGCCGGCATCGTCGGCGCCGCCGGCAACAACGGCCTCGGCATCGGCGGCGTGGCCTGGAACGTGCGTCTGATGGCCGTCAAGTCATTCGACGCGACGGGCTCCGGCACGTGCGCGACGGCAATGGCCGGGATCGAGTACGCGGTGGTCATGGGCGCCCAGGTGATCAACGCGAGTTGGGGGTGGAAGGCGCCGGGATCCGGCCCGTTCGCCGGCTGCGAGGAGCCCCTCCGGACTGCGATCGACTTCGCCAACGCCAACGGGGTGCTCTTCGTCGCAGGAGCTGGGAACAACGGTGACGACAACGACACCGTCCCGTTCGCGCCCGCGGGATTCCGCCTGCGCAACCTGATCGCCGTCGCGGCGACCGACTCCGACGACGAGCTGGCCGTCTTCCCGTCTCCGCCTCCTTTTCCGCCAGCGGGCTCGAACTTTGGCGCCCACCGCGTCCAGATCGCCTCCCCCGGTCGAGACGTGCTCTCGACCATGATCCGTTGCGATCGCTTTCCCGAGCCCGGCTTGCTGCCGTGCGACTATGGCCTCGCCTCCGGTACGTCCTTCGCGGCCCCGCACGTGGCCGGCGTGGCCGCGCTCCTGCTCTCGCGCCATCCGACACTCACCGTGGACGAGCTGAAGACCGCGATCGTTCTGGGCGGCGACCAGCTCGCGAGCCTCGAGGGGAAGGTGCTGCAGGGACGGCGGCTGAACGCCGCGGGCGCAGTCACGGCTGCGGACAGCGTCGTCGGCAGCGGCAGCGATCTCTGGGTCTGCGATGACGGGATCGACAACGACGGGGACGGGCTCGTCGACTTCCCCGTCGATCCGGAGTGCTCCGCGGTGTTCCCGGATGCCTCGGAGGCGACGCCGGGGACCTGCGGACTCGGCTTCGAGCTGGTCTTCCTGCTGCCGCTGCTCCTGTCAGTCCACGCCGCGCGGGTCCGGAGGCAGCGCGTTCCCGCGGGTCGCTGTGCTCGCGACACGCATGGTCACGAGGCGTCGGTGGAAGCGAAGGAGAGAGCATGAACGCGCAACGATGGGTCTTCGGCGTTGGGATCTCTGTGGCACTGCTCGCGGCACACCCAGCCGATGCGACTCCCGTGGAGGTTGTCACGATCTCGCCAGCGCAGCCCGACACCACGACGCCTGTGAGCTTGCTCGTAACGTTCTTCACCCCTACTTCTCCGCCCTTCCTCTTCGCGCCGACGGTCGTCGAGATCGATGGCTTCTCGATCGACGTCGAGCTCTTCATCGACTCAGGGGTGCTGCAGGCGGTTGCCCATCGGACAGAGCAGGTCGACCTCGGGATCCTGCCGGCGGGGGTGTACGACTTCAGCGTTAGATTCACTCATCAGTTCTCTCCTCCAGACCAACTACTCGTCACCGGCAGCTTCCAGGTGATCCCCGAGCCCGCCCCCGCTGCGCTCGCGCTGGTCGGCCTGCTCATGCTCGCCGGTGCGCGGCGGCGACGGGCTGGCCGTCTTTTCTCCGGCCAGCGCCTCGAACTTCGGCGCCCACCGCGTCCAGATCGCTGCCCCGGGTCGAGACGTGCTCAGCACGATGATCCGTTGTGATCGTTTCCCCCAGCCCGGCCTGTTGCCGTGCGACTATGGCCTCGCCTCCGGCACCTCCTTCGCGGCCCCGCACGTGGCCGGCGTGGCCGCGCTCCTCCTCTCGCGCCATCCGACACTCACCGTGGACGAGCTGAAGACAGCGATCGTCCTGGGCGGAGATTAGATCGCGAGTCTCGAGGGGAAGGTGCTGCAGGGACGGCGGTTGAACGCCGCGGGTGCTCTCACCGCTTCGGACAGCGTCGTCGGCAGCGGCAGCGATCTCTGGGTCTGCGACGACGGGATCGACAACGACGGGGACGGGCTCGTCGACTTCTCCGACGATCCGGAGTGCTCCGCGGTGTTCCCGGATGCCTCGGAGGCGACTCCGAGGACCTGCGGACTCGGCTTCGAGCTGGTCTTCCTGCTGCCGCTGCTCCTGTTGGCGCACGCCGAGCGGGGCCGGCGGCAGCGCGGATTCGGGGTTCGCGGTGGGCGACCGCGTAGGCGCGGGATGTCGTCGGCGATGGACGTGGAGGAGCGATCATGAACGCGCGTCGAGGGCTCTTGTCGGTCTGGCTTCTCATGGCACTGCTGGCGGCGCACCCCGTTGGTGCCTCTTCCTTTGCTGACGATGTCGCTGTGTCGCCGGAACAGCCCGACATCGAGACGCCAGTGAGTTTGCTCGTGACGTTCGTCACCAGTACCACTCCGCCCTTCCTCTTCGCGCCGACGGTTGTCGAGATCGATGGCTTTTCGATCGACGTCGAGCTCTTCATCGACTCCGGGGTTCTGCAGGCGATCGCTTCTCGGACGGAGGAGGTCGAGCTCGGCATCTTGCCGGCGGGGGTCTTCGACTTCAGCGTGCGACTAACGCCTCGATCCGATCCGCCGCGGGTCCTCACCGGCAGCTTCCAAGTGGTCCCGGAGCCCGCTCCGCTCGCGCTCGCGGTGGTCGCGCTGGTCGTACTCGCTGCCGGGCGGAGGCGACGCGTTGGCTGAGCAGGCGCGAGCGAGGCGCCTTGCCGCGGGCTCACGGCAGCGGACGGCTTCTCCGGCAGCAGCGTCGATCTCAAGCTATGCGACGACGGGATCGACAACGACGGCGACGGGCTCGTCGACTTCCCCGACGATCCGGAGTGCTCCGCGGTGTTCCCGGATGCCTCGGAGGCGACTCCCGGGAGCTGCGGGCTCGGCTTCGAGCTGGTCTTCCTGCTGCCGCTGCTTCTGGCGTTGGACACCCGTCGGCGCTGTCTTCGAGCTGGTGTCACGTGTGCTGTGAACCGTCGGACGGGAGGCATCATCGCCCGACTCTTCCACGTGAGGATCGAGACGGCCAAGCCAGCGGTGGGAACGCCGACCTCTCGAGCCGGAACGCGACGCCGCGCGAGCGCTTGCAGGATCGCAGGAAAGGAGCATTCCATGACGACGATCATCGGGCAGCGAGGCCGGACGCGCAGTGCGACACTCTCGCTCGGCATCGCGGCTGCCGTGCTCATTTGGACCGCGGCGCCGGCGCTCGCGACGCCCGTGGAGATCTTCGGGGGAGTCTTCTCGCCGGATGGTCCGATCGGGCCCGACGATCCGATCGAGCTGATCGCGATCTCCGTGGAGGACGGCCTTCGCTTGGACGTGTTTAGCCACGGCGGTAATTTCGCCTTCGAATCGACGCTGACGGTCCTAGAAGAGAGCTTCGAGATTCGTTGGCAGCTCGTTACGGAGGGCGTACCGCCCAGTGGCGTTCACATTTTCCTGCCCACGCCGGTCGGCGGCATCGAGGAAGTCGGCCCGCTGGCGCCGGGCACATACCTCGTCACCATCGAGTGGCAGCACATCGGAGATCCCGGCGCCCTCCTCGATCCCGAGAAGAATCACGGGACCGGCGCGTTCCGCTTCACCGTGGTGCCCGAGCCGGCGCCGGCGGCGCTGCTGATGGCCGGGTTGGCGGCGCTGCTCGCGCGATGTGCAGGTACGAGCCGGGCGCGCCAGCGCGCCGAGTGACAGCGAGCCGCGGCCGG
>JBDIVR010000044.1:0-30372 GCA_039794265.1 Myxococcota bacterium | reverse complement strand
AGCTGGTCGCGCGCACGCGGAGTTACCTGGCCGCCGGCGTCGACCACGTGGTCTACCAGCCGCTCGCGCTGCCCGCCCGCCAGGGACTGCAGGCCTGCCGGGAGCAGCTGGAGGCGCTGGCGAAGGTCGCCCGGCACGCCGGGGGAATGGGCGGGTCGCCGCAGCGCCCGCTCGCTGACCGGCACCGGGTCGCGCGCGGGGGGGGCCACCCCCGGCCTGGTCCCTTGCGCCCGTGGAGACCGTGGAGGCGCGGACCCTGCGCCAGACGGGGTATCCCTGGATGCTGGTCCGCTGCGCGGTGGGCGGGCGCTGCAAGATCGGCGGCAAGCAGCGCCGCCTGGGTGCACCGCGCGCCTGTGGCTCGACGCCGGTGGGCCGCGGCGGGCTCCCCTCGGAACTTGCCACAAGCTCCCGCCCCGGACATTGGACGGGGAGAGAGCGTGAATTCCCTATGAACTCGCGCAGACTGGCCGCTTCGACGCGGTGATCGGCGCGGCCTTCGTCGTGGACGGCGGCATCGATCGCCACGCTGGAAGGGAAGCGCGAGGGTGACGCTTCGCGAGCACGTCCGGGATGCCGACGCGTTCCCGTCCTGGCCAGCTTGGCCAGGCAGGCTATCGTGGGCGCACCATGCAGGTCAACATCCTCGAGGCGAAGAATCAGCTGTCGCGGCTCGTGAAGGCGGCCGCCGCAGGTCGTGAGATCGTCATCGCGAGCAACGGCAAGCCGATGGCGAAGCTCGTTCCGCTGACCCCGAGACGGCGCCTCGGCTCGTGGCGCGCACTGAAGCTGAGTCAGGCGCAGATCGACGCCGCCTTCGCGCCCGAAGTCGAGGAACTCGTCGCACGGTCGCTGCGCGGCAAACGGTGAGGCTGCTCCTCGACACGCAGGTCGCTCTCTGGTGGCTCATCGGCGCGAAGCGGCTGAGCGCCGCTTCGCGCAGGCGAATCGCCTCCTCGGAGTGCGTCGTTTCTGTCGCCAGTGTCTGGGAAGTCGCCATCAAGCATCGACTCGGCCGGCTTCCTGTGTCGCCCGCGAGCTTCCGTGATCGAATGACGAAGGGCGGTGCGGCCATCCTTCCCGTCGAGGACGAGCACGCGGTCGAGAGCTGTCATCTTCCCACGAATCACTCGGATCCCTTCGATCGACTGCTGCTCGCGACGGCAGTCGTGGAGGGTCTGCACCTGCTTACCGCCGATGACACGCTGCTCGAGCTTGCATCAGCAGACGGCTCGCTGCCGATCCGCAGCGTCTGAATCCGACGTCGCAGGCCCGTCTGCCCAAGGCCTGGGATTCCCCGGCGCGGTCGGGAAGCGGTCGCTCAGCCGATCGCCGCGTGCTTCGGTGCTGGGTCCGGGCTTCGGGTCCCGCGCAGCCGCTCGCGGAGGCGTGACTCGGCGATCCGTGCCGGCTGCGTCGTCGCGACGAAATCGCTGAGCAGATTCACGAAGCGACGCGGGTCGTCGCGATGGGGAAAGTGGCCGGCGCTCGGGAAGACATCGAGGCGGCTGCCCGGAAGGCTTTCGTGCGCAGCCCGGCCGTGCGCTGCCGGAATGAGCGGATCCCGCTCGCCCCAGACGATCAGGATCGGCAGCTCCTCGGCCAGGTAGAGCCGGTCGCTGGCGGAGACGCGCTGGCCGCCGACGTCGATGACGCCGCGAACGGTGTCGAGGAACGCGCGCCGGGTGTCGGCGTCGCCGAGCGATACGAATCCGCGCCAGACCTCTTCGAGGTCGGGGCCTGCGCGCAGACCGAGATGCCCGAGCCAGTGCGTGGCATGGCCGACCGCGCTGCGCGTCAGGTGGCTGCACAGCATCGGCAGTACGATCTCGGCGCCGGGGAGTGCCGCGGAGCGCAGCAGCCGATGGACCTCGCGTCCGAGTCCGCCGCTCGACACCAGGACGAGTCGCTCGCAGCGCTCCGGGAACTGGTAGGCGAACTGCATCGCGACGCCGCCGCCGAGCGAGTGGCCGACCAGCGTCGCGCGCTCGTCGCCGAGCGCGCCGAGGAGATCGCGGACGAGATTCGCGTACGAGCCGAGCGAATAGTCGCCTCGCGGCTTCGCGCTCTCGCCGTGTCCGAGCAGGTCCGGCGCGACGACGCGGTGCCCGCGCTCGAGCCAGCCGCCCACCTCCTCCCACGTCGACGAGCTGCCGGCGATGCCATGGAGCAGCACGAGCAGCGGACCGCTTCCGGCGGCGCGATAGCGCACGCGGTGTCCGTGCAGCGTGATCTCGTACGGCTCCATGGCGCCCGCTCGGAACTGCGCCTACGCCGATGCGTGCGCGGCGTGCGCCGCGGGCTTGCGCGCGGCGGCCTTGCGAGCGGGCCTGGCGGCTCGCCGGGCGGCGGGCTTCGCCCGCGCGCTGCGGTCGAGGAGGCCGGTGGCGAGCCGATTGACCTCGTGGTTCACCTTGCGGATCACGTCGTAGACCGCGCCGATCGACGTCGCCTGGATCTTGCGCACGTCCTTCGCGGTCTTCTCGAACACGTCGAGGCGTTCGAGCACCTCGAGCGGCAGCGCTGCGATCTGCAGGTGGATCTCCTCCACCGAGGTCGCGCCGCGATCGATCTGGTCCTGTACGAGGTCGGCGATGCGGCGGATCTCGGCTCGGACCTCACGCTTGCGGGTCCTGGTGGCGGCCATGGTTCCCTCCTTCGGGCGGCCGCAGGCGCGGCCGCGAGCTCCCACTCCCACCCGGATCGGTTGCATCGGCCGTGCCGGGCGCTTCCGGCCCGCTCGGGGCCGCGCAGGCGGCGCGAGCGACGCGAGATGCGGCATTCCGACGCGAGGCGTGGCGAGATTGCGCACGGGACACCGGCGCGCGTCTCAGTCCTTCGCCTCGAACGCCTCGTGGTACGCGACGGTGCCGCGCGGCAGCGAGGACCGGAACGCGAGCGCCTGGAAGAACTCCGGCGGGACGTCCGGCAGCACGAGATCGGGCTCGGCGCGGAAGCCGAAGCGTCCGTAGTAGGCCGGATCTCCGAGCAGGACGCAGCCCGCCGCGCCGCGCTCGCGCAGGAGGCGCAGGGCCTCCCGCATCAGACGCGAACCGACGCCGCGGCGCTGCGAGGCCGGCGCAACCGAGATCGGGCCGAGGCCGAACCAGCCCGGCGCGCCATCGGAGATCGAGACCGGAGAGAGCGCCACGTGGCCGATCACCGCGCCGTCCGCCTCGGCGACGAGCGACAGCGCGAGCGCACCGGCGCGGCGCAGCGCCTCGACGATGAACGGCTCGGCGCCGCTCGCGTGCGGCGCGTTCCGGAACGCGGCCTCGGTGATCGCGCGGATCGCGGGGGCGTCCGACGCCGCCTCGTGTCGGATCACGATCCCCATCGCTGGCTCACTGGATGCCGGGCACCTGTTGGGCGAGGCGCGCGTGGAACTCCTCGGTGGTGTTGACGCGCGGGAAGGGTTCGTCCGGAACCGGAACGCCGAGCGCGGCGCAGAGCGGCTCCCAGCCATCGCTCGCGCGCCACTCGAGCAGGCGCGACGCAGGTACGCGGTGACGCACCTCGGCGTTGTGGCGCTCGAACGCGGCGATGCACGCGTCGCGGTCGTCGAGCGCCGGGGTGAAGCGGTTGGCGAACAGGTCCTCGATCATCGCCCGCCAGGGGCCGTCGGCGCGGTCGATGGTCGGGAAGATCGTGCCGTTCGCGCTCCGCCACCAGGCGTCGGCGTCGCGCACCGAGAGCACGACGACGGCGTCGGGGAAGGCCTCCATCAGCTCGGGCCAGAACGCCGACGCGGGCCAGTCCACGGCCGCGTGATAGCCGGTGAACAGCTCCGTCCAGTCCGGCATCCGGCCGCGCGCCGCGTCGTGCCACGCGCCGACGTGTTCCGGGTGCCCGAACACCTCCGCCATGTGGTAGCAGGGCCCGCCGAGCAGCCGCTCGAGCGCGCCCTTGAGTGACAGCGTTCCGGTGCGCCCGACTCCCGCGCCGACCACGCGCAACGTCATGCTTTCCTCCTCGCCGGTGCAAGCCGCTCGATCGGATCCCCGAGCGGCCCGGGGCTCATCGCCTGCATGCGAGGACGCTAGCCTCGGGCCGCGTACGCCGCCGCACCGCGCGTTCGCAGGAGGGAGGGCGCGGCATGGAACCCCGACTGAGTCTCGTCACGCTCGGCGTGTCCGACCTCGAGCGATCGATCCGGTTCTACCAGGACGTCCTGCGGCTGCCGCGCCTCGAGACGCCGCCGTCGATCGCGTTCTTCGAGCTGGGCAGGACGTGGCTCGCGCTGTATCCGCGGCATCTGCTGGCGGCGGACGCCGGCGTGCCGGCCGAGGGGTCCGGCTTCGCCGGCTTCACGCTCGCGCACAACGTGCGCTCGCCGAAGCACGTCGATCAGCTGCTGCGCGAGATCGCAACCGGGGGCGGGCGCGTCGTGAAGCCGGCAGCGCACGCGGAGTGGGGCGGCTACTCGGGCTACTTCGCGGACCCGGACGGGTTCCTCTGGGAGGTCGCGTGGAATCCCGACTTCCCGTATCTCTAAACGAGCGGCGTTCGCGCGTTCAGACCGGTAGATCCGTTCGCGTGTAGAGCGCTTCGAGCGTGAGCCCGCGGCGCGCGAACGCCGCCGCAGCCCCTTCGCCCCGATCGACGAGGCACAGCACGCGCGCGACCTTGCCGCCGGCCGCCTCGACGGCGTCGAGCGCCTCGAGCGTCGAGCCGCCGGTGGTCATCGTGTCCTCGACGAGCGCGACGGACTGCCCGGCGCGGAACGGGCCTTCGATGCGCTTGCCGAGGCCGTGCTGCTTGGCCTCCTTGCGCACGAAGAAGCCGACGAGCTCGCGCCAGTCCTCGCCCGCCTGGGCCGCGGCCGCGAGCACACCGGCGACGACCGGGACCGCGGCGACGACCATGCCGCCGACGGCGTCGACGCGCGGTCCCTCGCGCAGCCGCTCGAGCAGCAGCCGGCCGGCGAGCTCGAGCCCGCGCGGGCGCAGCATCGTCGTGCGCAGGTCGAGGTAGAAGTCGCTCTCCTTGCCGCTCGCGAGCACGACTCGGCGTTTCTCGAACGAGACGCGCAGGATCAGGTCCAGCAGCTCGCGGCGGTCGGTATCGGACATCGGGGCCGCGTCCTTCCTGGCTATTGCTTGCGGATGCCGAGCGCGTACTCGGCGATCAGCTTGGTGTGGAGCTCGCTGGTGCCCTCGCCGAACTCCATCGCCTTGGCCTCGAGCAGCAGCCGGCCGATCTCGTACTCCGCCGAGAGTCCGTAGCCGCCGAAGATCTGCATGCCGTCGAGGGCATTCTGCACGGCGGCCTGGCTCGCCAGCAGCTTCGCCATCGACGCCTCCATCGAGCAGCGTTCGATGCCGGCATCCTTCATGCGGCCGAGCTGGTAGACGACGTGGCGCGCCTGCTGCACGCGGCAGATCATGTCGGTGATCTTCTGTTGGATCAGCTGGAACTCGCCGATCTTCTGGCCGAACGCCTCGCGCTCGAGCGCGTACGGCAGCGCGAGATCTACGCAGCGTTGTGCCTGGCCGATCTGGCGCGCCGCCACCGAGAAGCGTCCCATGTCGAGCGCGGCGCCGAGGATCGGGAAGCCCTGCCCCGGCTCACCGAGCACCGCGTCGTCGGGCACGAAGGCGTCTTGGAAGTGCACCTCGGCCAGATTGTCGCGCTGCAGTGTGCGCATCGGGAAGTCCCGGATCGTGATGCCGTCGGTGGCCTTCGGGTCGACGAGGAACGCGGTGACGCCGCGGTGCTTCTGCGCGCGGTCGATCGACGCGACGACGAAGAACACGCCCGCGTGCGCCGCGTGCGAGATGAAAACCTTGGTCCCGGTGAGCAGCCAGCCGCCGGCCGCGCGCGTCGCCGTCGTCGCCATGTTGCCGAGATCGGTGCCGCCGCCGGTCTCGGTGAGACACGCCGACGTGATGCACTCGCCGCGCGCCATCGGCGGCAGCCAGCGCTGCTTCTGCGCGGGCGTCCCGAAACGCAGGATCGAGCCGGCGACCAGGGAGTTCGTGACCGAGACGACGCTCGCGACCACCCAGTCCACGCGGGCGATCTCCTCGCAGATCAGCCCGTACGTCATCACGTCCTGGAACGAGCCGCCGTACTCCTCCGGGATCATCGGCGCGATGTAGCCGAGGGGAACCAGCTCGCGGATCAGGTCGATCGGGTAGCGCCCCGCGCGCTCGTGGGCCTCGACGTGGGGGAGGATCTCCTTCTCGGCAAACTCCCGGACGGTCCGGCGCACCAGGCGCTGCTCGTCGCTGAGGTCGAAGTCCATCATCCGGTCGAGGGGGGACTGCATCGGGGTCGATCTCCGGGATCCGTGAGGCCCGCCCAGCGTAGCGATTCGCGCGCGGCCGGGACTCCCTCAAGCCCCGCCTGCGGCCCGTCGATGCTGCCAGAGACCGCCTGCGTCCTGGGAGAGGTGTCCGCTCTGGAAGCTCCGTCGAGGCCCCCCGACATGCACCGGGAACCCGCGCCCGCCGCCGACCCCGAGGAGTTGCAGGCGAAGCTGCGCGCCAGCGAGGAGCGCTATCGAGCGCTCGTCGAGCAGGCGCCGGACGCCGTTCTGAGCGCCGACCTCCGGGGCCGCGTGATCTCAGCCAATCCGGCCGCGCTCGCGATGCTCGGGTTCGCGTCCGATGACGATCAGGCGGTGATCGGACGGGCGCTCGCCGAGTTCATCGATCCCGACGATCTGCGCGCGCATCCACTCGACGAGGAGACGCTGCGCGTCGGCCGGATCCTCGCGCGGCGCCGGCGGCTCGTTCGCAGCGACGGGATGCTCTTCTCCGCCGAGACGAGCACGCGGTTGCTCGCCGACGGGCGCACGATCCAGGTGGTCGTCCGCGACGTCAGTGAGTACGACCGGATGCTCGAGGCGCTCCGGGTCGAGACCGAACGGCTCGATGTGCTCCAGACGGTCGCCGTGGCGGCGAACGGATCGATGACCCTTTCGCAGGCGCTGCGCCGCTGCCTGCCGATTCTCTGCAAGGCCGGTGGCTGGGCCGTCGGCCACGCCTACCGCCCGCATCTTCGCGGCTGGCGCCAGCTCGTGGCCACGGCGATCTGGCATCACGCGGATGGCGTGGCGGCTCCGGAGCTGCGCATGCGAAGTCACGCCACCGTCGTGGTCCCGGGTCGCGGCCTCGTCGGCCGGGCCGTAGCGAACGGGAGGCCCGAGTGGGCGCCGGATCTGCGTACGGTCCCGGGCTTCATCCGTGCGGGAGCCGCGGTGCGGGACGGATTGGTCAGCGGCCTCGCGTTCCCGGTGCTCTCGAACGGCAAGATCGTCGCCGCGCTCGAGCTGTACTCCTCCGAGCCCCGCGACCGCGACGAGACCTTCCTGCAGCTGCTTGCGCACGCATGCGCGATCCTCGGCCCGGTGGCGGATCGACAGCAGAGCCGACTCGCGCTCGCGCGCGCGCGGCGCGAGAGCGACGACCTGATCCGCTCGCTCCCGTGCGCCTTGCTGGCCGTCGATGGCGACGGGCACGTCTCGCACTGCAACGAGTTTGCGATGGAGTTGCTGGAGTGGCCCAGGAACATCCGGCGATCTTCCTATCTGGAGCTGCCGTTTCCCCCCGCCTTCGAGGAGATCCGCTCGTCACTCTCCCGGTGTCTCGGCGAACGAGTCGCACTGACGCTCGATCCCGTACGAATCCAGCGATCGGACGGCCGACAGGTCTGCCTCGACCTCTCGCTGCGGCCGCTCCCGGCGCGCGGCGGCGCAGCTCCCGGCGCCCTGCTGGTTGCGACCGACGTCAGTGAGGTCGAGCGGCTCCACGCTTCGGTCGCGACGAGTCGACGCCTCGAATCGATCGGCCAGCTCGCCGGCGGCATCGCACACGAGCTCAATACGCCCATGCAATACCTCGGCGACAACGTGCAATTCCTGGACCGCGCGTTCGCAGACCTCGTTCGCGTCGTCGAAAGGGGTGTCGCCGGCGCGCCGGATGTGGATCTGAAGTTCTTGTTGGACGAGATCCCGAAGGCGCTATCGGACTCGCGCGAGGGAGTCGAGCAGGTCGCCCAGATCGTACATGCGATGAAGGAGCTCTCGGATCACGATTCGGGCGCGAGTGTGCCGACGGACCTCAACGAGCTGGTGCAGAATGTGCTGACCGTATCGCGCAATGCCTGGAAGTTCCTCGCCGACGTCGAACTCGACCTGTGCGACGAGCTCCCTCCGGTTCCGTGTCGCCCCGGTCCGCTTTCCCGCGCGCTGGCCAACCTGATCGTGAACGCGGCCGACGCGATCGCCGACGTCGCCAGGGCGTCGGGATCGCGGGGATCGATCCGCATCGAGACGCTACAGGATGGCGCCTGGGTCGAGCTGCGCATCTCCGACACCGGTCCCGGGATCCCCGAACGTCTGCGTCACCGCATCTTCGACCCGTTCTTCAGCACCAAGGAGAACGGGACGACGACGGGCCAGGGGCTCGCGATCACGCAGTCCGTGATCGTCGACGGCCACGGCGGCACGCTGCGTTTCAAGACCGCCGTGGGACACGGCACGACCTTCTTCGTGCGCTTGCCGCTGACGTCCGCCGAGACCAAGCGGGTCGCCGCGGCCTGAGAACACCGGGCGCGGTCGAGCGCGACCCGGTCACGCGTCGCCGAGTGCCGCTCCGGACATGGCCTCGGCGGCGATGAAGCCCTTGCTCGGCTTGCCGAACAGATAGCCCTGCAGCAGGTCGCAGCCGAGCGCGATCAACGCATCGCGATCGACCGCCTGCTCGATGCCTTCGGCGATGGTTCGGATGCCGAGTTCGCGGCACAGCTGCTCGAGCGTCCCGACCAGCTTGGTGCGGGTATTCGACGCATGGATGCCGTCGACCAGCTCCCGGTCGTACTTGACGAACTCGGGCTTGAACCGGACCAGACACGTTAGACCGGAGTAGCCCGTGCCGAGATCGTCGACGGCCAGGCGGAAACCGAACTCGCGCAGCGCCGCGAGCTTCTTCTCGATGCCCGGAAACTTCTCGATCGAGCTTCGCTCCGTCAGCTCGAGGACGATCCGGGATGCGATCGGCGTGAGCGCGTTCTCGTCGTTGTACAGGAACGGATCGACGATCGTCGCCGGGTGCAGGTTCACGAACAGCAGCGCATCCGGCGGCGCGTCCGGCGCGCACTGCGCGACGAGCTGGAGGACCTGGTGGTCGAGCTCGACGGTGCGGCCCAGCTGCTCCGCCGCCGCGAGCAGATCCAGCGGCGAGCGAAGGACGGGGTCCTCGTTCCGCATCAAGGCTTCGTAGCCGAAGACGCCGTTCCGGGAAGACGAGACGATCGGCTGGAACGCGACCCAGAGACCCTCGAGGGCGCGCTCGAAGTTCTCGGCGAGAGCGCCGTGCGTGGGCGCCGCGGGCGCCGGCGGTTCCTCAGAGCTTCTGGCCCGGAACGAGCCCTCGACGCACGCGACGATCTCGTCGGTCCGGCACGGCTTCGTCAGGAAGCGGTAGATCTCCGCCTCGTTGATCGCCCGGATCGTCGATTCGAGGCTGGCCTCGCCGGTCAGGATGATCCGGGTGGTGTCGGGCCAGCGGCGGCGCACCTCGCGGAGCAGCTCGGAGCCGGTGGTCTCCGGCATCCGCTCGTCGGAGATCACCGCATCGAAAGACTCCCGCTCCAGCAGCGCGATCGCTTCGCGCGCGGAGTTGGCGGTTTGCACATCCCAGGGCACGACGGCACGCAGGGTCCGCCGCAGCGCCTGGGTGACGCGCGCGTCGTCATCGACGAGGAGGATGCGGTGGGGCACGGTGGGCTGCTCGGTCGAACCCTCGACGCGCTTGAGCCGGCGGTGTTTTTCCTCCAGATTCCCGGCGCGGCTGCCCCGAATAGTGGACTCGGTGGACTCGGGCGCGCGGCTTCCCTAGGCTGCGCCGCTGGCCGCCCCGGGATCCGCGGGGTTCCGGCCCCGTCGAGCCGGAGGTGGTTTCCGTGAAGAAGAATGCCGACCTGACCCATCGCAAGCGCGGCAAAACCGCGCGCATGCGCGCGAAGCTGAAGGCCAAGCACCAGCGCTCGCGCAAGCGCAACAGCTCCGGCCAGCGCAAGACCTACCGGTAGGTCTCCAGATGGCGGCCACGTCCGCCTTCTCGTTCCAGCTCGAAGCGCGTGCGGGCACGGCCCGCGCCGGTGTGTTCGAGACGCCGCACGGGATCGTCCACACGCCGGCCTTCATGCCGGTCGGGACGCACGGCGCAGTGAAGGCGATGACGCCGGCGCAGGTTGCCGACGCCGGCGCCGAGATGGTCCTCGCGAATACCTATCACCTGGCGCTGCGCCCCGGCGAAGGGCTCGTCCAGAAGCTCGGCGGCCTGCACGCGTTCATGCGCTGGCCCGGCCCGATCCTCACCGACAGCGGCGGCTTCCAGGTCTTCTCGATCCCGAAGAAGGAGATCAGCGACCGCGGCGTCCGCTTCTCGAACGAGCTGACCGGCGACGCGATGGAGCTGACCCCGGAGCGTTCGATCGAGATCCAGAACGCGCTCGGCGCCGACGTCATCATGGCGTTCGACGAGTGCACGCCGTACCCGGCGGACGAGAAGCTCGCGGCGACCGGCGTACGGCGCACGCTCGCGTGGATGGAGCGCTGTCTCGCGGCGCATCGGCGTCCGCACGAGCAGGCGCTGTTCGGGATCGTCCAGGGCAGCGTGTACGAGAAGCTGCGCGCGCGCTGTGCGGAGGCGCTGGTCGCGATGGACCTCGTCGGGTACGCGGTCGGCGGCGTCTCGGTCGGCGAGGGGCACGAGCTGTTGTGCCGCATCACGTCGTTCTGCGCGCCGCTGCTTCCAGAGGACAAGCCGCGCTATCTGATGGGCGTCGGCCTGCCCGAGGATCTCGTCGCGGCGATCGGCTACGGCATGGACATGTTCGACTGCGTGATCCCGACGCGCTACGCGCGTTCGGGCGTCGCCTTCACGGCGCGCGGGCGGATCCGGCTGACCAACCGACGCTACCGCCGCGACGGCTACCCGATCGACACCTCGTGCGACTGCACCGCGTGCGCCGGAGGCTTCGCCCGGGCGTACCTCCATCACCTGTTCGCCGCCAACGAGATCCTGTCGGCGATGCTCGTCTCGGTCCACAACGTGCGCTTCTACGAGCGTCTCGTGCAGAACGCCCGCGCGGCGATCCTGGCGGGCACGTACGACGCCTGGCGGCACGAGTTCCTGGCGCAGTACGTCAAGGATGCGAGCGCGGACTAGCCGCGCCCGGAGCACTGGTCTCGCCCGGCACGGACGCCGGCACCAGCGGAAGCCAGACGGCATCCGTCACCGGCTCGTCCGTCATCGCTTCGAGCAGGTTCAGGATCACGCGGGTCTCCGGCAGGCCGGTCGTCCGCGCGACCTGCGAGACGATCCTTCCGACGCCGACCAGTGTCGCTTCGAGATCGAGCTGCCAGCCGGTGTACCCGGGCGGGTCGTAACCGGGCGGCTCGGCGCGCACGAAGCCGATGCGCAGACCGGACGGGAAGCCCGCGGCGTAGATCTGGGCGAGGGCGCGCCGACGATCGAGCACGGCGACGTCGGCGAGATCGGAACGATCGACGGCGCGCTGGTCCGCGAGGCCGGCCCGGATCGCATGAGCCGCGAGCTCGCGCGGCGTCCCGTCGCGCAGCAGCCACACCGGCGCGACGTGACGGGTGCCGAGCACCGCGAGCCGCGGTCCGGGCGGAAGCGCTTCCACCTCGTCCGTCGAGCCCCGCAGCGCCAGCTCCCGCAGGTGCGCCCACTGCTCGAGCGACTCCGCGGAAACTCGCAGGAGCGCGGCCTCCGCGTCGCGGGCGACGATCGCCCGCGCGAGCGCATCGTACGCGCGCCGGACCTCGAGGCCGGGGCGCGCGGCGGCGACCGAAGCAACGGCGGCGGCGACGAGAAGCCAGCGCTGCATTCCGGTTCCGTCTCCTTCGTCGCAGAGCATCGCCGAGCCCGGCGGCGCGCGCGAGCGACGCCGTTACCCTGCGCCGCCATGGCAGAACGACGCGGCGACTTCCTCACGCCCGAGCAGGTTCTGGCGCGCCACCAGGGCGGGCCGCGCACGGGAGTGTTCACCGACGGTTCCTGCGAAGGCAATCCGGGCCCGGGCGGCTGGGGCGTCGTGTGGGTCGAGGACGGCGAGATCGTCGCGGAGCGGCACGGCAGCGACCCGCAGACGACGAACAACCGGATGGAGCTGCGCGCGCTGATCGAGGCCTACAAGCTGCTGCCCGCGGACGCGGGCCTCGCGATCTACTCGGACAGCCAACTGTGCGTGAAGACCGTCAACGAGTGGGCGCCGGGCTGGGCGGCTCGCGGTTGGCGCCGCAAGACCGGACCGATCGCGAACCTCGAGCTCGTGCAGGAACTCTACGCGCTGGCTCGTGCGCATCCGAACGTGAAGCTGACGTGGATCCGGGCGCACGACGGGTCGCGCTGGAACGAGTACGCGGACGCGCTGGCGACGACGTACCTGCGCGAGCCGGCCGCATGACCGATGCGCCGCCCGGCTACGCGAGACGTGTCGTGTGTTGGGGCGGAAGCCCCGGCCGCGACGCGCGCGGCGGCGTCGCGGCGACCCGTAGCGCCAGCGTGTGGAGCCATGCCGCAAACGGGATCTGCCCGTCGTAGGACGCGAGCTCGCGGAACGTCCGTCGCAGGATCCGAACGGTCAACGCCTCGGCTCCCGCCGTTCCGTCCGTCCGTCGACACGCAAAGGCCCAGACGGCGGGGAGACAGTTCTCGAAGACCCGCTCGAACGCCTCGCGATCGCCGTGCGCAGCGCGCTGCGTGAGTTCGGTATCGGTCGTGAAGATCATGGGACGAGGAAGGACTCGCTGCCGACCGGGCGAAAAGTGGGCATCCAGGTTCCAGCGGAGGCCGGTCACCGCGGGCCCTGCGCGCGAAGGCCGCCGCAATGGGTGGGTGCCCGGAAGCGCTTGTGCGGTTCCTGGGTCTCGGCGGGTTGCCGGAAGTCGCTGCGGCCGGACGGGGCCCTGGTGGAGCCGAGCGGGATCGAACCGCCAACCTCCTCGTTGCGAACGAGGCGCTCTCCCAATTGAGCTACGGCCCCAGGTCCGGAAGCGACAGGCCGGCGACGGTAGAGCCGGGCTCCAGGGGCGTCAACGGGGCCGGGCGCGACGCGACCGGCGCGATTCTGAGATAGCTTCTCACCCCATGCCGATCGACATCCGCACGATCCTGGTTCCGATCGACTTTTCCCCGAACGCCGCGGCGGTTCTCGAGTGGGCGGCGCACCTGGCGGAGGAGCACGAGTGCCCGCTGGTCCTGCTCCACGCCTACCACCTGCCGGTGGATTTCCAGCAGCTCGAGGGCGCCTACCTGCCGCCGGATTTCTGGACGCAGGTAAAGAACGACGCGGCCGCCAATCTCGAGCGGCAAGCCGAGCCTCTCCGCGCCCGGGGCCTACGCGTCGAAACGGTGCTGCGCGAGGGCTACCCGGCCAGCGTCATCGAGGAAGAGGCCCAGACGCGCAACGTCGACCTGATCGTCATCGGCACGCGCGGCCACACGGGCCTCAAGCACCTGCTGCTCGGCAGCGTCGCCGAACGAGTCGTCCAGAAAGCCCCCTGCGCCGTCCTCACCGTCAAATCCCCCGACCCCACCTGACTCGCCACGAAGCGGCCGTCAAGAAAGGGGCCGGGTTGGATTGTCAACTTTTCGCTTGCGGCGGCTGCGCGCTCGATCAAGGCTCGGGATCGCCGCGCGAGATCTTGCCGAGCTGGCCGCCTGGATGACGACGGTGGTATTCCGCTCGCGTGAAGCCGCGCGCCGTCTCGAGCCCCGTCGAGAGCCCCGCAAGCACCAGGAGTTCCGCCGCGACGCTGGCGCGTGGGGCCAAACCGAGTCCGCCGCCTTCGCGACTCACGCCAGCGTCGAGCGTGACATCGGCGGCCTTGGCCAGCGGCGACGCCAGGCCGCCGGTGATCGCGATGATCCGCGCGCCGAGTGCCCGCACCGTCGCGACCGCCGCGAGCAGCTCGCCGGTGGTGCCGCTGTTGCTGATGGCGATGACGACGTCGCCGGACACGACCTGCCCGGCGCTCCCGTGTACCGTCTCCGTCGCGTGTAGGAACTGCGCCGGGGTCCCCGTCGATGCCAGCAGAGACGCACCGTAGCGCGCCAGATGTTCCGGCTTGCCGACTCCCGTCACGTGGACGCGCCCGCCGGCTGCCTCGGATTCGCGGATCAATGCCAGCGCCTCCGCATACGTCTGCGGCGCCACGCGTTGCCGCAGCGCCCCGAGCTCCTCGAGCGCGATGTCGAACGCCTCGACGATTTCCGCGAGCGTCGGATCCACCGGCGGCGCCGCCGGGGCGAAGGGCGCGCCATCGTACAGTTCGAGCGCGCGCGCACGGGCCCAGGCGGCGTCCGCCGGAAATGCGCCGAGCCGCTCGATGCACGCGGCTCCGCATGCGTTGCCGAGCCGCGCCGCGTCCGCCCAGCCGAGGCCCTGGTGCAGGCCGGCGAGCAAGCCGCCGAAGAACGCATCGCCGGCGCCCGTGGCATCGACCACCTCGACGCGCGGCGCGGCGACGCGGCCTTCGAACGCATCCGCGGCAACCGCGCTGCCCGCGGCGCCATCCGTCACGACGACGGCCCCGCAGCCGAAACGCTTGCGCAGCACCCGTGCCAGCTCCAGCGCATCGGCCCCCGGCGCGCCGGCGAGCTCCCGCGCGGCGCGCTTGCTCGGCTTCAGCAGGTCCGCCATGCCGAGCACCGCATGCAGCGTCGCCTCGTCGCCGAGAGCCGGCACGGCATCCGACGGCGGTACATCGAGATCGACGGCGGTCTCGAGGCCGGCCTCGCGCGCGAGCTGCAATGCCTCGAGGACGACGAGCAGCGGGACCTGGTGCACCTCCGTCGTGAGACGCGCACCGCGACGCAAGAAACCGCCGTGGCGCGAGCGGATCTCACCATCGGTGAGTTCCGCCGTCGCCGCGGGATCGAAGTAGATCGCGCGCTCGCCGCTGGCGTCGAGGAAGATCTCGGCCACCGAACTCGCGCTGCCATCGAGCGTCAGGTGGTACTCGATGCCGGCGCGATCCATCGCCGCGCGCAGCACGCGACCCGGCTCGTCGTCGCCCTGCTTGCCGAAGATGCCCGTGCGCAGACCGAGCGCACTCGCCCACCCGAGCTGGTTCAGCACCACGCCGCCGATGAACGAGTGGACCGAGCCGCCTTTCTCGAGTGGAAGCAGCGCCCCCTTCTCGTCGGCACCGACGATGCGCGCGGCGCGGTGCAGCCGATCGACGACCATCGAGCCGAGGCCGACGAGGTGCAGCGGACCCTCTGCCGATCGGCGGGCCGATTCCTTCGCGGCTGCTCGATTGCTCACACGCGGCGCAGGCCGCTCTCGCGCTCGGCGGCGAGAGGCGGTCCAGCCGGCGCCACGCTGACCCACGGCGCGCGCACCGTGCGAGCAGCCTTCTCTCGCACCCTCGCGAAGACCTCGTCGAAGCGCTCCGCATCGGGCCGAGCGAGCTTCGGCGTGCCGGCCGCGACCGCATCGCTCGAGACGACACCGAGATGGAGCAACGCGCGCTTGAGGCACGCGATCGTGCGACGGCCGCTCGTCGAATGGGTGCCGGAGCGGAAGTCGTCGAGGACGCTGCGCACCTCGTCCATGCGCTCGACGTCCCCTGCTCGGCAGGTCTGCCAGGCGCGCGCCCATTCGCGCGGAAGCGCGTTGGCCGGTCCTGCGACCACGCCGGCCGGCACGTCGCCGTGCAGACGCCAGCGGTTCCAGTGCTCGGCCAGCGTCCCGAACGGGCCGCGGCGCGGGCGGAACAGGTCGAAGATCAGCATCGCGTCGCCGACGTAGATCGCGAACTCCCCGCGATCGTTGAAGCTGCGCGCCGCCTTGGTGTAGTGGCCGAGCACCTTGCGCGGCGCCGAGACCTTGATCCCGCGCACGAAGTCGAGCCGCGACAGCGCCTTCACCTGGCGCGTGCGGATGTGCGGAACCTTCGGGTCGATGGCGATGTCCGCGTTGTCGTAGAGGAACACGGGAATGCGTCGCGTGCGCGCATCGAGCAGATCCGCGACGTCCCTGGCGACGAAGCGCACCGGGTCGTCGACGCCGACGATCGACAGCGGCGCCAGCACGGCGGCGTCCGCGCCGCAGGCGATCGCGAGGTCGAGGTTCTCGAGCGTCTCCTCGGCGCTCGGCGCCGTGACGCCGGCCCACATCTCCACCTCGCGTCCGGCGGGTCGCGTGGTGCCGGCGAGCAGCGCGTTGGCCTTCGCGACCTCCTCGGTGCAGATCTGGATCACGCTCTGACGCACATCGTTGTCGACGCGGTCCCACTCGCCGGTGGTGCCGGCGGCGAAGATCACGTCGGCTCCGTAGCCGTCCTGGATGACGTAGCGGACGACGGCGCGCTGATCGTCTTCGAGCAGCGCGCCGTCGTCATCGAGGATCGTCACGACTGGAACGGACAGGCCCTTGCGCGGTTGTGTGTCTTCGACGGATCGCACCGTCCATCCCCCTCGCCGGGTCTCGGCGCGCGCATGCTTCGCATCCGGTCGCCCCGGGACCGCACAGTTGCTTCTCGACGCATCGGCCGCCACTCGAGGATGCCAGACGCGCCCTCATAGGTCACCCGCTGCGTCTCGAGGTGACGGAGCCAGGGCTCGAGGGGCGCTGGAGGCGGCCGCGGGCTTCGCCGGCGCGACGCGCTGGATGTCGAGCCGCCGGCCGGGCCAGCCGGGCGCTTCCACGCGGAACCAGGCGGGGAACGAGATGCCGCCGTCGCGCGGGACCGAGGGGCCGAACCGGAAGCGCGCGCGGGTGGGATCGTCGATGCGAACCGGCCGTCGGTCGTCGAGGTCGTACCAGTACGACGGCCGTCGGTTCCCATCGAAGGGGCCGGGGTCTCGGCCCCCCAGGACCCAGCAGTCGGCGCCGTCGGACATGCCCAGCTCGACTCTTTCCGGATCCCCGCCGATGCCCTGGAGCGCGGCGGCCAGTTCGGCCTCGGTCGGCGCCTGCAGGAGCTGCGTCGGCGGCAGCAACGGGAGTACGCGGTCGATGCGCACTCCGTCGCGGGTGGCGACGTAGCCAGCCGGGCTGCGCTCGTGGACCTCCCGGCGGCCATCCGGAAGCGTCAGCTCGAGCCGCGCGAAGCCATTCGGCTCGAGTCGAGCGCGCCCCGACGCGATGGCGCTGCCGGACTCGCCGACCAGCAAGACGTCCAGCGAGAGCGTCTGGGCCCGACCTGCCTGCACGTTGCCGCGCGCCATCTCTGCGCGGATCTTCAGCGCCGACGGGATCACCGCGAGCGCCGGAGCAGGCGGCAGCAGCGCCAGCGCGAGGACCACCGCCAGGCTTGCCGCCCCGGCGCCGGCCCGCCCGATCGCTACCCGGTGCGTCATCCCCGCGTCATCGATGGGCGAGGCCGCTGCGGCCGGCGAACTCCGCGCGGCCCCCGAGCTCCGCCTCGATGCGCAGCAGCTGGTTGTACTTGCAGATGCGATCCGTGCGGCTCGCCGAGCCGGTCTTGATCTGGCCGACTCCGGTGGCGACCGCGAGATCCGCGATCGTCGTGTCCTCGGTCTCGCCGGAGCGGTGCGATAGGACTGCCGCGTAGCCGGCGGCGCGGGCGATTCGGATCGCCTCGAGCGTCTCGGTGAGCGTGCCGATCTGGTTGACCTTGATCAGGATCGCGTTGCCGACGTGTTCGGCGATTGCCTTCTTCAGGATCGCAGCGTTCGTCACGAAGATGTCGTCGCCGACGAGCTGCACGCGGCCACCCAGTTCGGCCGTGAGCCGAGCCCAGCCGGCCCAGTCCGATTCTTCGAGGCCGTCCTCGATCGAAACGATCGGGTAGCGGCCGACCCAGTCGGCCCAGAACGAGATCATCTCCTCGCTGTCGAGCGCCTTCTTCTCGCCGGCGAGGACATACGAACCGTTCTCGTAGAACTCGCTGGCCGCCGGGTCGAGCGCGATGGCGATCTGCTCGCCGGGCCGGTAGCCAGCCTTCTCGATGGCGGCGATCACCAGCTCGATCGCCTCGCGGTTGCTGCCGAGGTTCGGGGCGAAGCCGCCTTCGTCGCCGACCGCCGTCGAGTAGCCCTTGGCGTGCAGGACTTGGGCGAGCGCATGGAACACCTCGGCTCCCCAGCGCAGGGCCTCGCGGAAGCTCGGCGCGCCGAGCGGGAAGATCATGAACTCCTGGAGATCGACGTTGTTGTCCGCGTGGGCGCCGCCGTTGACGACGTTCATCATCGGTGCGGGGAGCAGGTGCGCATCGTCTCCGCCGGCCCATCGGTACAACGGGAGGCCGGCGGCATGCGCGGCGGCGTGCGCCGCTGCGAGTGATACGCCGAGGATCGCGTTGGCGCCGAGGCGACCCTTGGTCGCGGTGCCGTCGAGTGCGATCAGCGCGCCGTCGAGCGCGGCCTGTTCGTCGAGTCCGCCGAGTGGAGTTCCTGCGATCATGTTCGCAATCTCTCCATTCACGTGCTCGACAGCCCGGTTCACGCCCTTGCCGCGATAGCGCTTCGGGTCGCCGTCCCGCAGCTCGACTGCCTCGCGCGAGCCCGTCGACGCGCCGGATGGCACCGCCGCGCGGCCCAGCAGGCCGGCCGACGTCCACACGTCGACCTCGACTGTCGGGTTCCCCCGCGAGTCGAGGATCTCCCGACCCACGACACGAGCGATCGTCACCCTCGCCATCGTCCGCCTCCTCCGACCCGCAATGCCCGCGCCTCGCCCCGGACGGGACGCGAAACCTAGCGCGTCATCAAGCGAGCGCGCGGGGGACGACGACGGGGTGGCCATCGGGGGTCGTGAGGACATCCGCTTCGATCCCGAAGGTCTCGCGCAGAAGCTCCGGCGTCAGGACCTCGGCGGGCGGGCCGGCGGCGAGGATCCGGCCCCCGGCAAGCAGAGCGAGCCGATCGCAAGCACGCGCGGCTACCGCGAGATCGTGGGAGACGACCAGCGCGCTGGTCCCGGCGGCGGCGAGTTCGCGGACCCGGCCGAGCACCTGCAGCCGATGCCGCAGGTCCAGGAACGCCGTCGGCTCATCGAGCAGCAGCAGCCGAGGCTCCTGCGCGAGCGCGCGGGCAACGACGGCAAGCTGCCGCTCGCCGCCGGACAGAGACAGCACGGAACGCCCCGCCAGGCCGTCGATGCCGAGCTGCTGCATGGCGCCGAGTGCAGCCGCTAGATCGCGGCGGCCCTCGAAGCCGAGCCAACCGAGATGCGGCGTGCGCCCCATCAGCACCACCTCGGCGACCGAGAACGGAAACGGGAAGTGCGTTTCCTGCGGCACCAGCGCAGCGGCGCGCGCCCGCTCGCGCCGATCCATCGTCGCGAGTGGCCGCCCGTCGAGCTCGACGCTGCCGGCCTCCGGTGCGAGCAGCCCGCACGCGATCCGCAGCAGCGTCGACTTGCCCGCTCCGTTGCGGCCGAGGAGTCCGACGATCTCGCCCGGCGCGACGTCGAGCTCGGCGCCGGACAGCACCGCGTGCGCGCCGAGCCGCGCACGGACACCCCGCAACGACAGCCGCGGCGATGCGCTCACGGCAGGACTCCTCGGCGACCTTGCCGCCGCAGCAGCACGAGAAACAGCGGCCCGCCGACCAGCGCGGTGATCGCGCCGACCGGAAGTTCGCGGCCCGGAAGCAGCACCCGGGCCGCCGTGTCGCAAGCCACCAGGAACGCCGCGCCGCCGAGCACCGAGGCCGGCACGAGCAGCCGATGATCGGGCCCGAACAGCAATCGCAGCGCGTGCGGCACGATCAGGCCGACGAAGCCGATCAGGCCCGACACCGAGACGGCGCCGCCGACTACGAGAGCCGTCGCCAGCAGCAACAAGCGCTTCGCGCGTTCGACGGCTACGCCGAGCTGCTCGGCGGTCTCCTCGCCGAGCGCCAGCAGATCCAGCGCGCGGGACAGCGGCAGCGCGCACGCGAGTCCGGCGACGAGCACGCCCGCCAGCGCCGCGAGCAGTTCACCGCGCGCTGCGGACAGCGTCCCGATCAGCCACAGGAAGATGCTGGTCCCCTCGGCCATGCCGCCGATCGACGCGATGAAGACGATCGCCGCCGATGCGAACGCGTTGAACACGACGCCGGTCAGCAGCAACGTCGTCGCCGAGAGCCGTCCGCGCCAACCCGCGATTCCGAACAGCAGCGTCGTCGCGCCGAGCGCGCCGGCGAACGCCGCCACCGGTACGGCGCCTGCGCCGAGACCCCATCCCGCGCCGAGGCTCAGCACTGCGACCCCGGCCAGCGCTGCGCCGCCGGAGATGCCGAGTACGAACGGATCGGCGAGCGGGTTGCGCAACAGCGCTTGGAAGCAGACACCGGCCAGTGACAGACAGGCGCCCACCAATGCCGCCGCGACGACCCGCGGCAGCCGGATCCTCCGTACGATGTCGGCTGCCGGCCCGGCGCCAGCGGGATCGCGCAGCGCTGCGAGCGCGTCGCCCGGCGTCACGTCGCTCGGTCCGACGACGAGCCCCGCGACGATCGCTGCCAGCAGCAGAACGGCAAGCGCGCCGAGCACTGCCACCAGTCGCCGCGGCCGCAAGGGACTCACGGCGCGTCCCCGAGCTCGAGCGCGGGGCCGTGCAAGGCCCGTGCGATCGTCCGCAGCGCGCGGTCGAGATCGGGTCCCGGTAGTGTCACGACGCCTTCCTCGAGCGCGATGACGCGCTGCTCGCGAACCGCGGGCAGCGACGGCCAGCGCGCCCAGAACTCGGCGGCGGGCTGTGCATCGTCGTCGCTGTCGAGGATCACATCGGGAGCGGCGGCGACCAACCACTCGAGGGAGCTGCGCGGCCAGGTCTCGTCGAGCTCGGCCCCGAGGTTCTGCCCGCCGGCCAACGAGATCATCTCGTCGAGAAAGCTGCCGCTGCCGACGACGAACAGGGGCTCGCGCTGCAACACGAAGACGGTGCGCGGGCGCGGGAGCCCTGCCGTCGCGCTGCGCACGGCATCGCGCGTGCGCCGGATCTCGTCGATGCGGGCCCGCGCCGCGTCGGTGCGTCCGACCCGCGCGCCGAGAGCCGCAATGCTGTGCAACACCTCGTCGAAGCGCACGGGATCGAGCGCCAGCACCGGTACGCCCAGCGCTTCGAGCTGCCCGCGGAAGTCGCGTTGTTCGAGGCTCGGGACCAGCGCCACGAGGTCCGGCCGCAGCGCCACAACCGCCTCGAGGCTCGGCGAGTAGAGCCCGCCGACGCGCGGCAGCGAGGCCAGCTCCGGCTCGGCGCGCGCCGAGAAGTCATCGATGCCGACCACGACCGCTCGGGCGCCCAGCGCCACCAGCATGCGGGTCAGGGACGGGTTCATCGACACCACGCGACGCGCCGGCTCGGCCGCGGGGGCCTCCAGCGCGCCTGCCCTTGCGTCCGCTGCAACCGCGAGTGCGAGCAGTCCGGCGGCAACCAGGCAATGCATGACGCGCGACGGTAGCGGCCGCGCCGAGAGGTGCCGGGGGCCGCCCGGCCCCCGGCACCCGAGACACGCGGCTACTGCGCCGCGCCGCTCTTGCCCGACACGCTCAGGTGCGGCCGCAGCTTTTCGAGGTTCGCGGGTCCGATCCCGCGGATCTCGAGCAGCTCGTCGACGCTCTTGAAGCCGCCGCGCTGCTGTCGGGCCTCGAGGATCGCCTGCGCGCGCTTCTCCCCGATCCCCGGCAGCTGCACCAGATCGTCGACCGTCGCGGTATTCACGTTGACGACGCCAGGCCTGTCCTCCGCCACGCCCACGCCGGGCGCAGCGGTGGCCAGCACGGCCCCGAGCAGCAGTGCGGCGAGGCCGACGCGCGCGAGCGCGCGCAGTGCCTGCGCCGTCCGAGCGACTCCGTACCCGACCCGGCGGAGCCGGGCCTCCTGCATGTGATCCATCGCGAAGCTCCCACGGGACCGTGGGGTGAAGATCGAGCCGCGACCGCGGGCTAGCGGTCGCGCGAGACGGCGAAATCGGCGGCGGCGGTGAGAGCCTCCTTGGCGGCGCCATCGGGGAACGGCGCGATGCCGGTGCGTGCGCGTGTCACGTGTTCTTCGGCGCGGCGCACCGCATCCTCTACGCCGTGGTAGCGCGCGACGATCTCGAGCGCCGGCGCCAGCTCCGCGGCGTCCAGCGGCTGGCCATCGCCCTCCACGGCGTCGTGGCGCGCAGCACTCTTCAGACCCGCCGCGACCGCGGCTCGTTCCGCCGACGTGCAGCGCTTCAGCGCGAGCAGCAGCGGCAGTGTCACCTTGCCCTCACGCAGATCCGTGTAGGATGGCTTGCCGAGCACATCAGCGCCAGCCTCGTAGTCGAGCGCGTCGTCGCGGATCTGGAACGCGAGTCCCAGCTCGCGGCCGAACTCCGCCACCTGTCTCCGCTCCGCGCGCGTGACACCGCCGAGGATCGCGCCGGCCTCGCAGGCTGCGGACAACAAAGCGGCGCTCTTGCGGTCGATCACGGCGTAGTACTGCGCCTCGGTGACCTCCGGATCGAAGCTGCGCTGGAGCTGGAGCACCTCCCCTTCGGCCATCAGCCGGATCGTATTGGAGAACACCCAGAGAACGTCCAGGTCGCCGTCCTCGACGATCATCGACGAGGCGCGCGCGTAGAAGAAGTCTCCCGCCAGGACGGCGCGGCGGTTGCCCCAGAGCGCCATGGCGGAGGGCCGGCCGCGGCGCAGCCGAGAGGCGTCGACGACATCATCGTGGAGCAGCGTGGCGGTGTGCAGCAGCTCGACCGCCGCGGCAACCTGCACTCGACGCGGTCCGGTGTATCCGCAGAGTTCCGCGCTCAAGAGCAGCAATGCCGGACGAACGCGCTTGCCGCCCGATGCGAGCACGTGATCGCCGACGGCGGCGATCACGTCGCTTTCCGACGCGAGCTGATCGCGCATGGCGCGCTCGATCAGATCGAGCGACGGCGCGATCCGGTCGAGCGCCAACGCGAAGGACGGGCCGAGCGATTGCATCGATCGCGATTGCATCGATCGCGATCGTACGGATTCCGGAGCCGGGGGGGGCGGAGACATTTGACGCGCAGCCTAGCCAGACGACCACGGGCCGTCAAACGGAGAACGGACGGAAACGCCCGAGTTCAAAGCGGAATCACGCATCCGGTGGGAACCGGTGCGAGCGCTCGATCGGGTTCGCGGGGCCGCGTCGCGCGGCGTCGTGCGCGGGAGAGGCGGCACTGCGCCGCAGCCACAGCACGGCCTCGGCGACATCGCCGATCGGCACCAGCTCGGCGCCGCTCGCGCGGAGTTTCTCGTGACCCCCTTGCGGGATGAGCGCGCGGTGGAAGCCGAGCCGGGCCGCCTCCTGCACGCGCGCCTCGACGCGGCCGACGCGCCGCACCTCGCCGCCCAGTCCGACTTCGCCGATCGCAACCGCATCCGGCGGTAGGGCGACGTCGAGCCGACTCGACGCCAACGCGAGCACGACGGCGAGATCCGCGGCCGGCTCGCCGATGCGCATCCCGCCGGTCACGTTGAGATACACATCCATCCCGAGCACATCGATCCCGCCGCGGCGCGCCAGGACCGCGAGCAGCAGCGCGAGGCGTCCGTCGTCGAAGCCGATGGCGGTGCGACGCGCGGTGCCGTAACCCGCAGGCGCCACCAATGCCTGCACCTCGAGCAGGAGTGGACGCGTCCCCTCGAGCAGCGCGACGACACAGGAACCGGGCGCGTCGCCGCGGCGCTCGGCGAGGAACAGCTCGCTCGGGTTGGCGACGCCGGCGAGGCCGTGCTCGCCCATCGAGAAGACGCCCACCTCGAGCGTCGAGCCGAAGCGGTTCTTGGCGGCCCGCAGCACGCGGAACGACTGGCCGCGATCGCCCTCGAACGCGAGCACGACGTCCACCAGGTGCTCGAGCACGCGCGGACCGGCGAGCATGCCCTCCTTCGTCACGTGGCCTACGAGGATCAGCACGGCGCCGGTCGACTTCGCGAGGGCAATCAGATCCGCGGCGCTCTCGCGCACCTGGGCGACGGAACCGGCCGCCGACTCGACGCGCTCGGTCTGCACCGTCTGGATCGAGTCCACCAGCACGAGCGTCGGCGCGTGCTGGCGCCACGCATCGGCGATCGTCTCGACGCGGGTCTCGGCGAGCACCAGGAGCGACGCTGGAAGAACGGGCAGGCGAGAAGCGCGCAAGCGGATCTGCTCGGGACTCTCCTCGCCGCTGACATACAGCACGATGTTCGAAGCAGCGGCCGCGGCGACCTGGAGGGCGAGGGTGCTCTTGCCGATCCCGGGCTCGCCGCCGAGCAGGATGGCCGATCCCGGGACGAGACCGCCGCCGAGGACGCGGTCGAGTTCCGGAAGGTCCGTCGCGAGGCGGTCGCGCGGCTCGGGGGCGATATCGCCGAGCGCGACCGGGCCGCTCGCGGCATCGGGACCGGCGAGCGACGCGCGCGCCGCGGCGCGGCCCCGCGGCGCCGGGGTGTCGGGCTCCTCGACCATGGACGACCAGGCACCGCAGTCCGTGCAGCGCCCGACCCAGCGCGGACTCTGGGCGCCGCACGCGGTGCAGGCGTAGTGGGAGCGGGGCTTGGCCACGAAGGAGGAGGCTAGCTGCGAACTCCGTCAACCGGTGCTGTCGCCGACGGTTGACAGGCTCGGACCACTGGGGGAGCGTTCCGAGACGTCGCCGGGAAAAGTTGACGGACCAACCCGGCCCCTTTCTTGACGGCCCCTTTCTTGACGTGGAGGAACGAGGTTGTTGGAGCGGTACGCGAAGCTGGCGGAGCGGGCGTTGCGGGACGAGGCGCCTTCGCGGGAGGAGGCGCGCTGGATCCTCGATGGCGAGGACGTGGCGCTGCTGCCGCTGCTGCACGCGGCGTACGTGCCGCGCGAGCGGGCCTTCGGGCGGCGTGTGCAGGTGCACGTGCTGAACAACGTGCAGAACGGGCTGTGCCCGGAAGACTGCGGCTACTGCTCGCAGGGGCGCGATTCGGCGGCGCCGATCCGCAAGTATCCGATGAAGCCGCGCGCGGAGATCCTCGCCGAGGCGGAACGCGCCGCGCGCGCCGGGGCCACGCGCTACTGCATGGTGCTCTCGGGCCGGGGCCCCAGCCTCGAGCGTACCCGGGAGCTCGCGGACATCGTGCGCGAGGTCAAGGCTCGCTTTCCGATCGGGGTGTGCCTATCCGTCGGCCTCCTCGACGAGGAGAAGGCCGCGATCCTCGCCGACGCCGGCCTCGACCGACTGAACCACAACCTCAACACCAGCGAACGCCACTACCCGGAGATCTGCTCGACGCATACGTGGGCAGACCGCGTCCGCACGTTGACGGCAGCGAAACAGCACGGCATCGAAGCGTGCAGCGGCTTCATCCTCGGAATGGGCGAGACGAGCGAGGACGTACTCGACGTCGCCTTCACGCTGCGTGAGCTCGAGGTCCCGTCGATCCCGGTGAACTTCCTGGTGCCGATCGACGGCAACGCCGTCGTCGACGACGGCACGCTGACGCCGGAACGGTGTCTGCGTGCGCTGGCGCTGATGCGACTCGTGAACCCGCGCGCGGAGATTCGCGCCGCCGGCGGCCGCGAGGGGCACCTGCGCACGCTCGGCCCGCTGGTGTTGTGGCCGGCCAACTCGCTGTTCGTCGAGGGCTACCTGACGACCCGCGGAGACGCCGTCGCCGAGACGTACCGGATGATCGCCGATGCCGGCTTCGCAGTAGACGGCAACCCGCTCTACGACGAACAGCGCGCCGCCGATGCGCTTGCCTTCCGCCTCCCCGGCGCTGCCGGCGAGATCCTCAAGCCCGACATCGCCGCGCCTACCCGCCGCCTCGCCAAGCCCTCCGCTCACCCCTGATCGTCAAGAAAGGGGCCGGGTTGGTTCGTCAACTTTTCTCCGATCGCGTGCCCCGCAGCGCCGTCTCGGCTCCTCCCTCGCGTGGCATCACGGACATCGCCGACGAGGCGCTCGGCGCTATCCGCGAGCGCGGCACGCACCGCAGGATGCGCGTGCTCGATGGCGCGCAGGCGCCGCGCATGAGCGTCGATGGCCGCGAGGTGCTGCTGTTCGCCGGCAGCAACTACCTGGATCTCGCCGCGCATCCCGAGTTGGCCGAGGCCGCCGCGCGCGCCGCACGCGACTGGGGCTGCGCCGCCGGCGGCTCGCGTCTGATCAACGGCAATCTCTCGCTGCACGAGCAGCTCGAAGCCGAGCTGGCGACCTTCCTCGGTGTCGAGTCCGCGCTCGTGTTTCCGACCGGCTACCAGGCCAACGTCGGCGTGATCCCCGCGTTGGTCGGGCCCGGCGATGCCGTCGTGTCCGATTCGCTCGTCCACGCCTCGATCATCGATGGCTGCCGGCTGTCCCGCGCCGCGGTGCACGTCTTCGAGCACGGCGATGCGAAGGCCCTGGACGCGCGGCTCGCCGAGGTCGCGCCAACCCACCGTCACACCCTACTGGTCCTCGACGGCGTCTACAGCATGGACGGTGACGTCGCTCCACTTCCGGCGATGCTGGCTTCCGCCCGTCGCCACGGTGCGCTGGTCCTGCTCGACGACGCGCACGGGATCGGATGCCTCGGGGCGGGTGGCCGCGGGAGCGCCGAAGCGCTGGACGTGGATCTGCGCGAGATCGACGTGCTGGTCGGCACGCTCGGCAAGGCGCTCGGTTCGTTCGGCGCATTCGTCGCGGGACCGGCGGCGCTGCGCGAGCTCCTGGTCAACACGGCGCGCAGTTTCATCTTCAGCTGCGCGCTGGCGCCGCCGCAGGTGGCGGCGGCCCGCGCCGCGTTGTCGCTCGTGGTTCGCGAGCCGTGGCGACGGGAACAGCTTCGCGCCAAGGCCGAGCGGCTGCGAAGCGCGCTCGGCGCACGCGGGCTCTCGACCGCGCCGAGCACCACGCACATCGTCCCAGTCCGGATCGGCGACAACGCGCGCACGATGGCCGTCGGCGCGCGGCTGCTCGCGCGCGGCTTCTACGCCCAGGGCATCCGGCATCCCTCCGTCCCCGCCGGCAGCGCCCGGCTTCGTCTCACCGTGATGGCCACCCACACGGATGCGGAGATCGACTCGTTGGCGGAGACCGTCGCGGAGGAAGTCGCCAGCGCGGGCGCCTGCACGTGAACGCCCGGGGGGCGTCCGTGCCGCCGGGGCTGTTCGTCACCGGAACCGACACCGGGGTCGGGAAGACCGTCGTTGCCTGTGCTCTCGCCGAGCAGCTCCGGGCTCGCGGCATCGACGTCGGCGTGATGAAGCCGATCGAGACGGGCGTCGGCAGCCAGGGCCCGCTCGACGCCATCGCGCTGGCCGAGGCGGCGGGCGTGCGCGACGCGATGGATCTGATCTGTCCGATCCGATTGGCTCTTCCCGCGGCGCCAGCGGTGGCTGCCGAAGCAGAGGGGCGCCAGCTCGACCTCGCGGCAATCCGCGGCGCGTACGACACGCTCCGGGCGCGTCATGAGTGCGTCATCGTCGAGGGTGCTGGCGGTCTCCTCGTCCCGATCGGCCCCGCGTTTTCCATGGCGGATCTGGCGCACGACCTCGCGGTCCCGCTGCTCGTCGTGACGCGCGGCCGGCTCGGCACCGTGAATCACACACTGCTGACGCTCGAAGTCGCCGCCGGCCGCGGGCTGCCGGTCGCTGGCGTCGTGATCTCGCACGGGCCGATCCCGCTCTCGACCGCCGACGCCGCGAATCTATCCATCCTCAGGGAGCTCCTCGGGCAGCAACTGCTCGGGGAGATCCCTCCGTTCGATCCGGGGGAAGGGGCCCCCGCCGGTTCCATCGACGTCGACCGGCTAGTCGCAGGAACGGCTCGTGCGCGCGGGCGCTGAACCGAGACGCCGAGTGATGACGCATCGATGACGCATATGCGGAGACCAGGAAGACTGCCACGTCCTCAGGCGCTCGAAGCACCAGCTCGCCGCGGTGGTGGAGATCGGTGTGGCCTGGGATCGAGAGCGCTCGTCGGCGGGGACGAGCGCGGTGGCCCGGGAACCGGGTTCGTCCGGGCGCAGGCGTACCGGGGTGTGGCCGCGCGCGAGGAGCAGAGACGCCCGCGCCGTCTCCGACGCCTCGGGATCGGTGGCGGGGCGTCTGAGACCAAGATTCGCACGCGCACCGGCATCATGGTTGCTGCGTCTCAAGGAGGGCGGCCGGGGGGCCGATCCCACGCCCGTGCCCAATCCTCCGCCGAACCACACGACGGAATCGATCGCCGACGATCTCGTCGTGCTCGACAACAAGATCAAGCAGCTGAAGTTCGAGTACAACCTGTACTTCACCGGGAGTCGCCCGCGTGAGCCCGTGATGCTGCGAGGGGAAGTCCAGAAGCTCGTCACGCGCTACTCGAACACCGGCATTCCCAACACCGCCCAGCGTTTCAAGTTCAACACGATCACCTCTCGATACTTCGCGCTGCGACGCCAGTGGGACGCGATCCTGAAGCAGATCGAGGATGGCACCTACAAACTGCACATCTTCAAGGCGAAGCTGCGCGAGCACGGAGTCGACGACGAAAAGAGTGTCTCGCCGACGTCGGAAGCGGCGCGGAACGAGACGACTGGCGGCGGGAGCGATCTTTTCGAGGCCTACGAGAACGCAAGAAGGGAATGCGGCGAGGCCCCCGGCGGCATCACCCGCGGAAAGCTCGACCAGCTCGTCGAGCAGCAGCGTTCGGCCATCCGGGCGCGCTTCGGTTGCGACGAGGTCCGCTTCCGTGTCGTCGTCGAGAACGGCAAGGCGAAGCTCAAGGCGGCGCCGGTCAAGGCGAAGTGCGGGTAGCCGGGGCGGTTCGTGCGCGTTGGAAGAGCCCCGGAGTGACCTCGCACCGGAGGCTCTTTCGACGACCATTCTCTGCCCCGAGGGGACTTCGCCGAAAATGCCGCCAAGCGTCATCATTTCGGGAACACCATTCCGCTCCCGACGGACACATACTGCGGGACCGAGCCGAGGCCCCCGAAGCCACCGAAACACGGTTGCATTCTGGGTGGAGGTTGTGCGTAGATCCTAAGTAGCCGGGTCCGGCTCGTTGGGGGGCGGCTGGACCCGCAAGGAAGATGCTGTGCTGCGTTCACGCTGGTTGCTGTTCCACAAGATCGCCCTGTCCATCGATAGCGCTTCGGGAGCCATCCTCTTCGTCGCGCTGCTCTCGTTCTTCCCATGGCTGAGCGGACCGCTGGAGCCCGCCACGCTCCCCGGCCTGTTCTTGCTCGGGCTCGCGGCGACTCTCGCCCTTCCGATCACGCTCGAGTTCCTCGGCCTCTATCAGTCGCAGCGACGCCAGTCGGTGTCGACATTTCTCGCTCGCTTCGCTGGCGCCAGCGCGTTCGTGGCCTTGATCCTGACCGGCCTTTCCATCGCGCTGCGGGCGCCTGTCGATCCGATCTTTCCGATCGTGCTCGGCGGCGCGCAGCTGCTCGTCGTCGGCACCCTGCGAACGGTCGCGTTGCTGGCGCTGCGAGCGCTGCGTGGTCGCGGGCGCAACAGCCGATACGTCCTGATCGTCGGCACGGGCCCGCGCGCCGCGGGTGCCCGCGCAGTGCTCGAACAGAATCGCCAGTGGGGATTGCAGGTCGTCGGTTATCTCGATGAAACCGACGCGGCGATCGCGCCCGGCATAGATCCCGAGAAGGTTCACAAGCTGGTGGATCTCCCGCGCCTGCTGCGGGAGAAGGTCATCGACGAAGTCGTCGTCGCCTGCCCGCGCTCGATGCTGGCTTCACTCGGTCCCGTGGTTGCGGTGTGTGCCGAATCGGGCGTTCCGATCACCGTTCTCTCGGACCTGTTCGGGGACTTCCTGCCGCCGCCGCAGGTCTCCCGCTTCGGTGGCAACGCCGCGCTCTCGTTCGCGACGGTTCACCACAGTGGCCTCGAACTGGCGCTGAAGCGCGGCATCGATATCGCGGTCGCCGGCATCATCCTGGCCATGGCGGCCCCGATCCTTGCCGTCGCTGCCATTGCGATCAAGCGTACGTCTCCCGGCCCGGTGATGTTCCGGCAGATCCGCTGCGGGCTCTACGGGCGCCCGTTCGAAATGCTCAAGCTTCGCACGATGGTCGCGGACGCCGAAGCGCGGCGCGCCGAGCTGCTCGAGCTCAACGAAATGGACGGGCCCGTCTTCAAGATGAAGCACGACCCCCGGATCACGCCGGTCGGTCGCATCCTGCGGCGCTTCAGTCTCGACGAACTTCCGCAACTATGGAACGTGCTCCGCGGAGACATGAGCCTCGTCGGCCCGCGGCCGCCGATCCCGTCCGAAGTCGACTGCTATGCCACCACGGATCGCCGCCGCCTCTCGATGCGTCCCGGCATCACCTGTCTCTGGCAGGTGAGCGGCAGGAACCAGATCGGTTTCGACCAGTGGGTGAAACTCGATCTCGATTACATCGATTCGTGGTCGGTCGGTCTCGACCTGCGCGTCCTGCTGAAGACCATCCCGGCTGTCTTCAAGGGAACCGGCGCGTAGC